>JASMLK010000145.1 GCA_030748735.1 Myxococcota bacterium
CCCGCGCCGGGCCCTTTCAGCCCGATCTGAGCGAGTTGACATAGCGTTGGTGAATTCAATCGGTCGTCGCAACACTTCGAAAGAAGGGAGTTGCGATGGCGACAACGAAGCGTCGGAAATCGGATCGAGCACTTCGGGCTAAAATGCGTTCGCCTGGTCGCCCAACGGTTGGGCGCCGTGAACATCGGCAGCGGTTCTGGGAAGGCATCACCGAGGGACTGTCGAGTTGGGAAGCCGGTATCGCAGCCGGCGTTTCTCCTGCTGTCGGATCACGCTGGTTCCGCCAGAGTGGCGGGATGGCACCTTTTCCTCTTGGTCCGTTGTCGGGACGATACTTGTCTTTCGCCGAGCGCGAAGAGATTGCTCTTCTTCGTGCTCGTGGTTGTGGCGTGCGTGAGATCGCTCGTCGGGTTGATCGATCGCCCTCGACGATCTCGAGGGAGTTGCGTCGTAACGCCGCTACCCGTGGTGGAAACCTGGAGTATCGAGCCATCAATGCGCAGTGGCATGCCGATCGTCGTGCCAGACGCCCCAAGACAGCGAAGCTCGCTGCGAATGATGATCTGAGGTGCTACGTCCAGGACCGGCTCGGTGGCCTCATCGCTCGCCCTGACGGCACAACCGTGCGCGGGCCCAAAGTGCGCTGGAACGGCCGGCGGCACGGTCATGCGCCTCGATGTCGATGAGTTCATCCGTCGCTTTTCGCTTCACCTCCTGCCCAGGGGTTTCGTGCGGATTCGCCACTGTACCGACCGTCCTGCTTCGAGCATTTCGTCCAGTACAGGGGCGCCGCCACTGACCTCGAGTCGCGCGCGACGCGAGTTTCGGGCGAAGTGATTTCGGATAGACTCCCGCGCCATGAGAATCGCGTACTCGGACGAACAAGCGCAGCTTCGCGATGAACTGCGCGAATATTTCAGCAAGCTGATCACCCCCGAAATCCGCGAGCAGCTCGGCGCCATGGAAGGCGGCAAGTTGTATCGCGATGTGATCAAGCAGATGGGGACCGACGGTTGGCTCGGCGTCGGTTGGCCGAAGGAATTCGGCGGCCTCGGCAAGACCTGGGTCGAACAGCAGATCTGGTTCGACGAGGCGCGCCGCGCATCTGCGCCGATCCCCTTCGTGACGATCAGCACCGTCGGGCCGGCGTTGATGCAGCTCGGGACCGACGAGCAGAAGAAGAAGTTCCTGCCCGGCATCCTCGCCGGAGACATCCACTTCGCCATCGGTTACACGGAACCCGACGCCGGTACCGACCTGGCGTCCCTCGCCACCACGGCCGTTCGCGACGGTGACCACTACGTCGTCAATGGCACGAAGATCTTCACCAGCGGTGCGGACGATGCCGACTACATCTGGCTGGCCTGCCGCACCGACGATTCGGTGGCGAAGCACAAGGGCATTTCGATCCTCATCGTCGACACGAAGAGCGAGGGCTTCAGCGCCAGTCCGATCCACATCATCAACGGTGGCTACACCTGCATGTCGTACTACGAAGACGTGCGGGTCCCCGTGGACATGGTGGTGGGCAAGGAAAACCTGGGCTGGAAGCTCATCACCCTGCAGCTCAACCACGAGCGGGTGGGGCTCGCGGCGTTCGGCAACAGCGCGATTCGCCTGTTGAACGAGATCATCGACTGGGCGCGCGAAACCGAAGCCGAAGACGGTGGTCGCGTGGCCGACAAACCGTGGGTGCAGATGGCCCTCGCCGAGGCTTTCGCGCTGCTCGAAGCGGTCAAGGTCACGAACTGGAAGATGGCCTGGACCCTCGAAGCAGGCGATCCCGACCCCGCGCAGTCGTCCGCATCGAAGGTGCTGGGGACCGAAGCCGTGCTCGAGGTCTATCGACTCATGGTCGACGTCCTCGGTAGCGCGGGCACGCTGAAGGAAGGTTCGCCCGGTGCCGTGATCCACGGCCAGCTCGAGCACGACCTGCGACTCGCCACGGTGAACACCTATGGCGGTGGCGTAAACGAAGTGCAGCGCGAACTCGTGGCGATGCTCGGTTTGCGCATGCCGCGCGCGCCGCGCTGATCGCTCACCCGTCTCGATTCATTCCTGATCTTTCGACCCGGCCGGCACGCGCCGGGTCCCGCCCAACGGAGTTTCCATGGACTTTTCCTTCACCGAAGACCAGCAGGCCGTTCGCGATCTTGCGGTGCAGATCTTCAGCGACTGCTGCACCCACGAACGTTCGAAGGAACTCGAAGACGAGGGCGCATGGTTCGACGAAGCGCTCTGGGCGGAGCTCGCGAACTCGAATCTCACGTCGATCGCCGTGCCGGAAGAACTCGGTGGGAGCGGGATGGGGCTCGTCGAACTCGCGCTGCTCTTGCAGGAGGTCGGGCGCTACTGCGCACCGGTCCCGCTACTCGAAACCGGCGTGCTCGGCGCACTGACCCTCACGCGTCACGGAAACGAGGCCCAGCGCAAGCAGTGGCTCGTCCCGGTCGTCGATGACGCCGCGGTCCTGACTGCGGCGCTCGAAGAAGAAGGCTGCTCCGATCCCGCGCGCCCGAAGTTGCGCGCCGTGGCGGACGGAGATGGTTGGCGGCTCGACGGATCGAAGAGCCGGGTCGTGGCCGCCGGGAAGGCGCATGGGATCCTGGTTCCCGCTCGCTTCGAAGATGGTCGCGTCGGGTTGTTCGTCGTGTCACCCGAGGCCGAGGGGCTCGAGATTTCGGAACAGCGGAGCATTACCTGGCAGATCCAGGGGCAGCTCGACTTCACTTCGGTTCGCGTCGAGCGCGACGCCCTGGTCGGCGATGAGTCGAGCGGGGAGGCGATCGTTCGAGAGATGGCCGACGTGGCGCGCCTCGGTGCGGCGGCGCAGATGCTCGGTGTTGGAGAAGAAGCGCTTCAGCGCACCGCGGCCTACCTCACCGAGCGCAAGCAGTTCGGCCGGCAGCTCGGAAGCTTCCAGGCTGTTCAGATGCGCTGCGCAGACGCGTACATCGACCTCGAGGGGATGCGCTCGACCCTGTGGCAGGCGGTCTGGCGTGTGAGCGAAGGGCTGCGCGCGGGTGCGGAGGTTCACGCCGCCAAGTGGTGGGCGGCGCGCGCGGGCGACCGGGTGCTCCACAGCGTGCAGCACCTCCACGGCGGGATCGGTAGCGACATCGACTACCCGATCCACCGTTACTTTCTCTGGTCGCAGCAGCTGATGTCGCAATTCGGCGGTGGAAGTCAGCAACTCGCAGCGCTCGGAGCGCTCCTCGTGAGCGACGACGAACGCCCGAGGCTCTAGCCCGGATTACCTGGCGAGCGCTCTAGCCTAACCGCGGATTCGTGCGATCAAGTCGTCTTCGAAATCGAAGTCGAACGCGCGGGTCTGGTCGAGTCCCGATTCGCGCATCCACTTCCAGGTCTGTTCGACGGCCGCTTCGAAGGTGAATTCGGGCGTCCAGTCCGCGTCCTTGCGCAGCTGGTCGATGCTGAACCACACGCTGTTGCGCCAGCCGTGAAGGTTCGGGGCGATCCGCTGCATCAGTCGTTGCAGCTGGAACAGGCGCGCGTCTCGTAGGCTGCGTTCGCTCACGCGGATGTCGACGGTGGGCGCTATTTCCTTGCCGTGAATGTCGATGCGGCCTTCGAAGAGGTCGTCCATCAGCCTGTGAGGCACGAAGATCTTCTCCGGCCTGGCGCCCACGACGTCCGCGAAGGTGTCGACGTAACCCTCGTCGCTGTAACAGTCGGCGCCGGTCAGGTTGTAGCGGCGCCCGAAGGTGGCGGGTTTGCCGGCCATCGAGCGCAGCGCGCGGGCTTCGTCGTAGACGTGCCCCACCTGTTGCACGGTCGTCCCGTCGCCGGGGATCAACACGGGGCGTCCCTTCGCGATGCGCACGAACATGCGCTGCTCGCGCTCGGGAATGATGTTGTGCGGGCCGAAGACCATCGAAAACGCGGCGATCGACATCGGGAAGCCGTTCTCCCGGTGTTCGCGCACGAGGATGTCTTCGCACAGGATCTTGTTCATCCCATACTCGTTCTGGGCTTCGCTGCGATCGAGGGGGAAGTCTTCGCAGATCGGAAGGATGCGACTCGGCGCGTAGATCACCGTCGAGCTGGCGAAGATGTAGTGCGCGATGCGCCCGCGAAAGATGTCGACCATGAGTTGGACGTCTTCGGGGCGGTAGGCGCTGATGTCATAGACGACGTCGAATTCCTCGCTCGAAAGCTTCTGGCGCATCTTGTCGCTGTCGGTCCGGTCGCAGTAGATGCGCTTCACGCGGCGAGGGATTTCGTTCTTCGACTGCCCGCGATTCAGGATCGTGACGTCGTGGCCCGTCTTCGCGAGTTCCTTGACGAGAGCCAGGCCGTTGAACTGGGTGCCGCCCATGACGAGTGCCTTCACGGTCGCTTCCTTTCGCTTGGTGAGGTGCGTGGCCTGTGCCGTCGCACGTCGCTGCGCGGTTCGATCATTCGATATAGCCAAGTGCGCGCAGGGCGCGCAGCTCTTCCGGTGTGCGCCCCGGCGCGACCTTGGGGCCGTCGAGCCGCTCGCCGCGCAGGGCCATCGCGGGGATGCCGGCGGGGTCCGGGTCTGCGTCGAACCAGCGCAGCAGCGTGTTGCCCTTGCCCCCGAAGTGCCAGGGCAGCGCCTCGCTCTCTTCGGGGTCGGCCGCGAGGTCGTAGCGCCCGCGGGCGATCACCTTTCCGTCGCGGTCCACACTCGTGAACCACTTCTCGTCGTCACTCACGAGCGCGCGGTGATGACGCCAGGCCCAGGTCGATGGATCCCCGCGGCCCGACTTTCCACTGGCTTCGAGAGAGATCGCGTCGCCCCCGCGCCTTCGGTCGAGGGCAACGCCGTCGAAGTCGAGTGCTCCTTCGGGGTCGGGATACCCGACGGCGTCGAGCAACGTGGGAACCAGGTCGACGAGCGACACGGGTACGTCCACCCCGCGCTCCTCGCGTTCGGGCCACCTTACGAGCAGCGGCACACGCATGATCGATTCCCACACCTGGTGGCCGTGATTGAAGTAGATGTCGTGCTCGATCATGTTCTCGCCGTGGTCGGCGGTGAAGATGACGATCGGTTCGGCGTCGCCCGTTGCTTCGTCGATCGCTTGTAACAGGCGGCCGATCTCCGCGTCCGCATAGGCGATTTCGTCGTCGTAGCGATCGATGTAGCGCGCGCCGTCGCGCAGCCCGTCTTCGCGCTGGTACGGCACGACGCGGACGGGGTCGATCGGCACGCTCTGCTCCGCGCGGAAGCGCGCGCCGCGGGAATCGTCGGGTGCGCGGTACGGGCCGTGGGGGTCGATGTAGTGGACCCAGAGGAAGTAGGGGCGGGCGGTGTCGCGTTCCCCTTCGAGCCACGCGATGGCGGCGTCCGAAGTGCGGGAGGCGCGGCGCTCGAAGACTTCGAGGCGCGCTTCGCGCTCGTCGACGAAGTCGTCGTAGTGGTCGAAGCGCGTCGACAGGCCAATGGCCTCGCGGGTGAGCACGACGTTCGAAACGACGGCGGCGGTCTGGTAGCCGGCGGCGCCGAGGTAGTCCGAAAGGGTCGGCACGTCGCCCGGAATGCGCTGGTAGAACAGTCGCACGCGATGCCGCGCGGGTACCCGCCCACTCAGCATGCTGACGACACTCGGCGAGGTGTTGGCTTCGGTGCTGTAGGCCCGGTCGTAGCGCGTGGCCCCGGCGAAGAAGCGGTCGATCTGCGGCGAGGTCTTCCGCGCGTAGCCGTAGATCGAAAGATGGTCGGGGCGCAGGGTGTCGACGCTGATCAGCACGATGTTCGTGGGCGTGGCGACTTCCACCTGCGGCAGTGGCGCGTGGCGCGAGGCCTCGAGGGGGGCTTGCGCGGGGGGAGTCGCGTGCGCGTGCCCCTCTGCGGGAGGCTCGTTCTCCCCACAGGCGAGGGCAAGACACGCGAGTATGATGCAACGGCTGCGCAAGGAAGCCCCGCGCTGCACGCGGCGGGTTTGGCGAATGGTGTTGCTCGGGCCGCGTGTGAATTGGTTCTGCATAGGTGGCGCGCCTATCATAGCCGCCTCGCGATCGATCCCGGGGGGCGGGGCTCGTGCCGCGGTGGGGGGACGTGTTGCAGATGAATTTGGCCGATGGACCGCCAGCGAACGATGGTGCGCCGGCGATGGACGGGCGAATCGACAGGGGGAGTTCGCTGCCGGTATGTAGTCGGAGGTTCCGCGTTTCTGGCGCGCTGCTGCTCGTCACACTGGTCGCCTGGCTCGCCGGGTGCGAGCAGGTCGAGCGTCCGAACATCCTGCTGATCACCGTCGACACCCTGCGCGCCGATTCGCTCGATCTCGACAGCGCTTTGCCGGGTGCCAGCGCAACGGCCGCATCGCGCACGCCCCGGCTCGCCAGCCTGGCCGCGCAGGGCACGGTGTTTCGGCGCGCCACGGCCCCCATGTCGCTCACGCGCCCGTCCCACTTTTCGATTCTCACGGGGCGCTACCCGCGCGAACACGGCGTGGTGAACAACCAACTTGCGCTTCCCGCCGAGGCGCAGTCGGTGAGTCGCGAACTCCAGCGTGCGGGCTACGCGACCGCGGGTTTCGTGGCGGTCAGTCTGCTGGGGCGTGGATCCGGGGCCGAGCACGGCTTCGAGCATTTCGTCGCCCCCGAACGCGCTCTCGAATGGCGGGCGTCGCGCGTGGTCGACGCGGCGTCGCAGTGGCTCGATTCACTCGAAGGCGACGCGCCGTTCTTTGCCTGGGTTCATCTCTTCGACCCACATCAACCGTACGATCCACCGGCCGACGCTCGCGCGGGGCTCGACGCAGATCTGCTGCGGCGTCATCCGGTATTGGGCTGGCAGCAGTTTCTCGAAATCGCGAAGGCGAGTGGCGGGCAGATCTCCTTCGAGGTCGCGCGGCACGCACAGGCCCTCTATGCCGCCGAGGTCTCGGCGGTCGATCGCGAAGTGGGGCGCCTGCTCGAAAAGGTCGACGCGCGTTTCGGAGCGGATGAGACGGTCGTGGTCTTCACCGCCGATCACGGTGAGTGTTTCGAAAACGGGGTCTACTTCGAACACTCCGACTGCTTGTTCGAAGGCGGCGTGCGGGTGCCGTTGATCGTGCGTTACCCGAAGGAGTTCGAGTCCGGCAAGCAGGTCGATGATCTGGTGAGCAATGCGGATGTTGCGCCGACCCTGTTGCAGGCGGCGGGGCTCGAAGTCCCGGCCGAGATGACTGTGCCGTCGCTACGAGACCGCGCCGCCGCCGGCACGCGCGAAGTGCTGCTCCAGAACCCCTTCTATCCGAGTTCGGTGCTGCCCGCGCGCCGACACCGGCAGGTGGTGATCCGCCGGGTGGCCGGCGAAAGCGTGGCGCCCTTCGAGTCGGGTGCGCCCAGGCTCGGGCTCGTGCGCGGTGACTGGAAGTACTTGCGTGGAGAGCGAGGCGACGAGCTCTATGCCGTCTCTGTGGATGCGAAGCCCGAAGTCAACGTGGCCTACCGCGAGCGCGAGGCCCGCAGTGTGATGGGGGCCGCACTCGACGCGGCGCTCGAGCGCCATCCCGCCGCAGCGATCGAGTCGAGCGAGCTCAACCCCGAACTTCTGCAGTCGCTACGGGCGCTTGGATATGTCGAATAACGAAGCGGTCTCTGGCGGGCGGCTGCACTGGTCGGATCTGGTGGCGCCGCTGATCCTGGTCGGGATCGCGTTCGTCTGGGTGTACGGGGTGGGCGGCGCATCCACGCGCATCATGCAGAGCTATCACGGCTTTCATCATGCGGCCTACGTGACGCAGGTCGCCAACGGCATCGTGCCTCCCACCAATCCCTCGAGCGCGGGGGCGCCGGCCAACTTCTATTGGGGCTGGCACGCAGCATTGGCCTCTGGGATGTGGCTGATGGACGTCACGCCCTTCGAGCTGAGTCTTTCGAGCAATGCGCTCGGGCTGGCGATGTTTCTGTGCGGGTTCTGGTTGTGCAGTGGAGCCTTCACGCGCAATCCGTGGTTGCGGCTCGCGGCCTGTGGCTTGCCGCTGTTCATCTTGAATCCGCTCGGGCTCGTCCAGTTTGCGGTGCGGCTGGTTGCGGTCTGGGTGCCGGCGTGGTTTGGGCTCGGCCCGGGAGAGGGGGTCGACGAGCTCGTCGAGCTTGCGCGTCATCATTCGTGGCTCGGGCTCGCGAATCACGACCTTGCGCACTTGCGCCCTCGAATCGGGCTCTTCGGTGACGTCGTGTTGCTCGACCGGGCAGGGCACCTGCTCGCCAAGTTTCTCAACTTCAACAGCTTTCCGTTCGCGGTGGGCGTTTATGCGTTGGCGCAGGACGTCTACGTGAACCAGCGGGGGAGTGCGGGGTCGCGAGCGCTTGCCATGTTGCTGGCCTGCTTCGTGATGGCGATCGCGAGTCCACTGGTCGTCGTGGGTTTCGGTTTCACCGTCGTCGCGTGCGCGCTGGTGGAAGGCCCGGCCGAATGGCGCGCGCTGCGCAAGACCGGGTTCGCCGGGCGCCGCAACGGGCTCTGGCAGTTCGCGGCGCCTGCCGGGGGCTGCGCGCTGGGCGTGCTGCTCGCGTTGCCGATGCTCCTGCCGATCGCACAGGCTTATGGAGGCGAGACGCGATGGATGCTCGGTGCGCCGGGCTTCGTGCGCCACGCGATCGCCCTCGGTTGGGCGCTGGTGTCTGGCGTGCTGCTGCTTGTGGGGTCGGCCGCTCTAGCAAGACATCTCGATGGTCCCGCGCGGGTGCACGCGATCACGCTTGGGCTGCTCGCGACGGTCGCACTTCTCGTCGCGGCGCCGGTGCACGACCCCAACGAGTACAAGTTCGTTCTCTTGTCTGCGTTCCCCGCGAGCCTGCTCGTGCTGGGGCTGATCGCCGCGTGGGCGCGTCGCAGCCAGAGTCTCGACACGGCGCTGCGACGACCGGGTTGGTTCGCTGGCACGTTCGCGATTTGCGGGGCGCTTTCCGCTGCTTCGCTTGCGCTTCTGTATCTGGCCTCGCCCTGGGCACAAGAGAACCCGATCCGACTTCACGAGTCGACGACGAGTTGGGCGCCAACCGCTGATGCGCGGCTGCGCGATTTCGACGCCGCACTGACCTGGCTGCGTGAGGAGGCGCCGATCGACGCGTTCGTGTTCGCCACGGCGCGCGACAAGAACGACGATCCGGTCCCCGTCATCGCGCAGCGTCGGGTCGTGGCGCAGAAGGCTTCTCCCTTTACGCGTGCGCTCGCATCACATGCGACGTTGGTCGAACGCAACGACGCATTGGTCGAGCGTGTCGCTCGATGCGAAGGGGCACCGGCTGTCCGCGACGCCGTCGAAGCAGTGCGCACGATGGACTTGCCGTTCGAAAGCGCACCCTATGCACTGGTCGAGCCCGCTGTGGGGCGGGGCGAATGCCAGCTGGAAGGGTTACTTCGCCCGAAGTTTCGCAACGACCATTACGAGATCTTCGAACTGCCGACCCTCGCTCTCTCGCGATGATCATCGCCCGAAGGATCAGAAGCGGTACATCAGCCCGATGCTGATCGCGACGTGGTCGATGTTCTCGACGTCACCGACCGTCCAGACATACGCTCCTTCGACGGAAAGGGCGATGTGTTCGGTGTAGTAGAGGTCGACCCCCCCACCACCGCGGAAGCCCCAGTCAGCGTTGCTCTGGCGCAGGTCGGTCGTGCGGTCGCGGTGCTCGACGACCGTCGACACGATGCCGAGCCCGGCGATCCCGAAAGGCTGGGTGCGCCCCAACATGCCGCCAAGTGGGTAGATGCGGGTACTCACCCCGGCGTGGACGACACTCAGGTCCTGACGGCTATCGGAAAGGAAGTCTCCGAGAATCTCCAGCTCGACCTCGACCGACGCCCAGGGCGAAATGCGGCTGCCGGCGCGCAGGTCGAAACCCCAGGTGTCCTCGGCACCCACGTCGGAGATTGATCCAGCCCACTTCTCGGCGGCGTGGACGCCGGAGCCCTGCAGGTACCAACCTTCACGTGCGTAGTCGCTCGCCTCTTCTTCGTCGTCTTCCTGGGCGATCGCCGGCAGGGCCGCGAACATGCAGACCAGCGCAGCGAGCAAAGCGGCGCAGATGAACTCGAGTGTGCGGGGGCTTGAGGCGCGCATTCGTTCGCTTCTCCGTGTAACGCTGGGCATGCTCGGTTCGGCTGCGATGAAAAGCGAGCGTCCGACTCCGCACCCCTGTGTTTTCCGCGAACAACCCTAACACCTGTCGTCGATCCGGGGGTGTCAAAAGCGCGGTTGCGACTGTTCGGGGCCGCGAGGGTGTCGGGGAAGGAGTTCGCGTGCTGGGTGACTCGGATTCAGTCGCCCGGCGCGCGGCACAACAAGCGGCGCACTGTCCGCTGGATGCGCTCCACCAGGACATCGGCGGGGGCGTTCTCTTCCCGCTCGAGCCAGTCTGCGAGTTGAACCTGGTAGACGGCAGTCATCATCTTCACGAGCAATTCGGGGTCGCCAGGTTCGAAGACCCCTTCGTCGATTCCCTGCTGGATGGTCTTGGCCTGGTCGGCCATGTCGTCTCGCCAGCGATCGGGAAGGTCCGCGGCAACGACTTCCGACTGGATCGCCCACGCATTGCCCTCGCGCAGGTGGATGCGAAGAAAGTTCGGGTGCGCGAGCAGGTATTCGACCGAGACGCGCACCCGATTCATCACCGTTCCGAGCGGTGGACCTTCGTCCACGAGACTGGTCGCGGCGATCACTTCCTCGACGCGTCGGTCGCGAATGGCCTGGAAGAGCTCGACCTTGCCGGCGAAGCTCGCATAGACGGTCTTGACCGAGACGCCGGCTTCGAGGGCCACGTCGCTCATCCGCGCGTCCGCGAAGCCCTTTTCGGCGAAGACGGCCTCGGCGGCCTCGGTGATCACCTGCCGATACATCTCGCGACGGGCCTCGCGGATGCGGTAGCCGGGTTGGGTCTTGCCGTCCTTGGCCGGACGCGCTGGGCGTCTTGTTTCGGGCGCTTTCACGGTTTCAGTGGGCTTTCGTGGCCGGGAAGAGGGTTGGGGTGGCGCTCTCGCAGCGTGGGAACGCCGGTGTGGTCTCAGGCACCGTCGTTGGCAGTGAGCCGGCCGGTTCCGCCCTCGACCGCTGCGAGAAAATGAACTGTAACGCACGGAAAACTTGACGTGCGACTCGGAAAACCGGTATTTTCCATCTCGAATCGCCCGCCGGCTCCAGGCGCAATTTGAACCGCGGTGCCCAACCGAACCCTGGAGCCAGCGGGCGACCCCATTTCTGGGGGCTGCTTTCGCCCAATTCACCTCTCAGGCGTTGGCGGGCGCGATGGGGAGCCGAGTCGTGTTCTTGAGCTCGGACAGGGCGATCTGCGAATGCACCTCGCGGACCGTCGGCAGCTTTAGGAGCTGATTGCGCAGGAAGTCCTCGTAACTCGCGATGTCGCGGGTCACGACTTGCAGCAGGTAGTCGATCTCGCCGGTCATGACGTGACACGCCACGACCTCCTCGAGGTCCGCGACGGCGGCTTCGAATTCGTGCAGGGACTGCCGACCGTGCGCGGAGAGCTTCACACTGGCAAAGACGGTGACCTCGAGCCCAAGGGCGTGCCGATCCAGCAGGGCCACCTTGCGGCGGATGACGCCCAGGCTCTCGAGCCGTCGAATCCGCCGCCAGCAAGGTGACATCGAGAGGCCGACCCGTCCGGCGATGTCGGCGGTCGAGGCCCCGGCATCGCGCTGGAGCTCATCCAGGATATGTCGGTCGATCTCGTCGATCTTGATGGGCATTATTTTTCCAAAATCGTCGATTTTTGGGAAGAAGATTAGCTCTAAATGGATCCCTTGAGACAATTTGAAAGGACTTTTCTGGCATATTCGGACACTTTCTATCCGATCAGTATGAACGAAGCGGGGAGCGCTGCCGGCCGGCGGTTCACCGCTTCGCCCATGCGCAAGGCGCCAGACGAACGATCTCGGAGGGGATTCTCGGGAGGTTCGCAAGTGGCTGGAAGGACCGGGCAGGCCTCCCATCGGGTGGGGCTCGACGACAAGTACGCCCTCGAAGAGGGCCGCATCTACTTGAGCGGGATCCAGGCGCTGGTGCGGCTCCCGATGATCCAGGCCGCCCGTGATCGCGACGCGGGGCTGCACACCGCGGGTTTCATTTCGGGGTATCGCGGCTCGCCGCTGGGGGGGCTCGACCAGCAGCTCTGGCGCGCCGAGTCCTGGCTTCGCGAGCGCAACATCCATTTCCAGCCCGGTCTCAACGAAGAACTGGCCGCCACGGCCGTCTGGGGCTGCCAGCAGGTGGGGCTGCACCCGGGCGCTCGCTACGACGGCGTATTCGGCATGTGGTACGGCAAGGCGCCGGGCCTCGACCGTGCGAGCGATGCCCTGCGCCACGCCAATGCGGCCGGGACGGCGCCCCACGGCGGTGTGCTCGCGGTGGCGGGCGACGATCACGCCTGTAAGTCGTCCTCATACCCGAGCCAGAGCGAGTACGCGCTCATGCACCTCGAGATTCCGACGCTCAATCCGGCCGACGTGCAGGACGTGCTCGACTATGGCGTGCACGGCTTCGCGCTCTCCCGCTTCGCCGGCTTGTGGGTGAGCCTGATCGCGCTGGCGGACATCATGGACAGCTCGTGCGTGGTCGAGGTGTCGAAGCAGCGGGCTCTCCCGCGGTTCCCCGCGGCAGTGGCTCTTCCGCTGGGTGGGGTTCACATCCGCGCTCACGATGTGCCCGTCGAACAGGAGCGACGGCTGCGCGATGCGAAGTTGCCCCTCGTGCACGCCTACACCCGCGCCAACGATCTCGATCACGTGGCGATCGAATCGCCGAAGCCGCGCCTCGACATCGTCGCGACGGGCAAGGCGTTCACCGACACGCGCCAGGCCCTGGTCGATCTGGGGATCGACTCCGAGCGCGCGGCCGATCTCGGCATTCGCCTGATCAAGATCGCCATGCCGTGGCCACTCGACGGGGCCTGGCTGCGAGAGCGATGTGCGGGGACCGACAAGGTGCTCGTGGTCGAAGAAAAGCGGCCGTTGGTCGAAGGCCAGCTGCGCGAGGCTTTGTACGGGCTGCCCGACGGCCAGCGGCCCCGGGTGGTGGGCAAGCGCGACGAACACGGAGCACCGCTGCTCGCCGAAACCGGCGCCCTCGACTCGATGGCGATCGCCCGCGCGATCGCGTTACAGCTCCCGCCCGGTGTCTCGACCGAGCGCATGGACGACTACTTCGCGCGGCTCGCAGCCGGCGAAGCCCTCGAGATCTCGACCGACCCCGACAAGCAGCAGATCGAGCGGACACCGTTCTTCTGTTCCGGCTGCCCCCACAACCGATCGACCGTCGTGCCAGAAGGCAGCCGCGCGCTCGTCGGGATCGGTTGCCACTACATGGTGCAATGGATGGACCGCGAGTCCGACCACTTTTCGCAGATGGGTGGCGAAGGCGTGTCCTGGCTCGGCCAGGCCGCGTTCACCGACGAGTCGCACATCTTCGCGAATCTCGGCGACGGCACGTACTTCCATTCGGGCATCCTGGCCATTCGAGCCGCGGTCGCCGCCGAAGCGACCATGACCTACAAGCTGCTGTTCAACGACGCGGTGGCGATGACGGGTGGCCAGTCGATCGATGGCCCCCTCGACGTGCCGCAGATCACCCGGCAGCTGGCAGCCGAAGGGGTCGGCCGGATCGTCGTCGTTTCCGAAGACCCCGAGCGCTTCGCTCGTGAAACGGCGATGGCACCGGCCACGCGGATCGAGCCGCGCGAGCGGCTCGACGTGGTGCAGCGCGAATTGCGCGAAACCCAGGGTGTCTCGGTCATCGTCTACGACCAGGGCTGTGCTGCGGAAAAGCGGCGCAAGCGAAAGCGTGGGCTACTGGAAGACCTCGATCGCCGCGTGTTCATCAATGAGCGCGTGTGTGAGGGGTGCAGCGACTGCAGCGTGCAGAGCAACTGCCTTTCTGTCGAACCGGTGATGACCGTGTTCGGGCCCAAGCGACGCATCAACCAGTCGTCTTGCAACAAGGACATGAGCTGCCTCGAAGGTTCGTGTCCGGCGTTGGTCGAGGTTCATGGCGCAACGCCGCGCAAGGGACTGCCCGCAGACCTCGGGTCGGCTCTCGACGAACTTCCCGAACCGCCCGCCGCGCTGCACACGGGCGACGACAAGGGTGTGCACAACATCGTGCTGGCGGGGATCGGGGGGACGGGCGTCACCACGATCGCGGCCCTGCTCGGCATGGCGGCCCATCTCGAGGGGCGCACCAGTGGCGTGCTCGACATGACGGGACTCGCCCAGAAGGGTGGCGCGGTGGTGTCGCACATCCGTCTGGCGAATACGGCAGAGGCGCTCCACGGAACGCGTGTCCCGGCGCGCAGTGCCGACCTGCTGCTCGGCTGCGACGCGGTCGTGGCGGGAAGCGAGGCGGTGCTGGGAGCGCTCGACCCGCGCCGTACCCGCGCGGTCGTCAATACGCACTTTGCACCCACGGCCGCGTCGGTGGGTGAGCGCATGGGGAGCGCGGACCTCGCGCCCAAGCTCGCGGGGATTGCGGGCTACGCGCAGCGCCGCTTCGACGTCGAAGCGACCCGGCTCGCGGAAGTGGCCCTGGGAGACGCGATCGGTGCCAACCTGCTGTTGCTGGGCCATGCCTACCAACTCGGTCTCGTGCCGCTCGAAAGGGAATCCATCGAGCGCGCCATCGAGCTGAACGGCGTCGCGGTCGAGATGAATCTCCGCGCCTTCGCGTTGGGGAGGCTCTCGGCCTACGACCCGAAGCGGATCGAAGAGCAGCAGGTGGAGACGCGCGAACGCGAGCCCGGCCCCGAAGAAGACTTCGATGGCTTCGTCGCCGCGCGGCGAGCCGACCTGGTCGACTATCAGGACGACGCCTATGCCGAGCGCTACGAGGCGCTGGTGCTGCGCGCGGCCGATGCGGAGCGGGAGCGTGGCGATGGAACGGGGCGCTTCGCTGCGGCCGTCGCGCGCTACGCCTACAAGCTCTTCGCCTACAAGGACGAATACGAGGTCGCCCGGCTGTACACAGAAGGTTCGTTCGGGGCGGCCATGGAGAGCACCTTCGAAGGCGATGTGCGCATCGAACTCGCGCTCGCTCCGCCGCTCTTCGCGCGCCGCGACGCGAACACGGGGCGCCTGCGCAAGTGGCGGGTCGGCCCTTGGGTGTTGCGCGCAATGTCGCTGCTGGCGCGTTTCAAGTTCCTGCGCGGGACCCCGCTCGACCCGTTCGCGCGGCTGCCGGAGCGCAAGTTGGAACGCCGCCTGGTGGCGGACTACGAGGCCGCCATCGGGGAGTTGTGCGAACGGCTTTCGCCGAAGAATCACGACCTCACCGTGCGCTACGCGAAGTTGCCCGAACAGATCCGCGGCTACGACCGCATCAAGCTGGCGAACGCCGAAACGGCGATGATCGAAGCGGAAGCGCTGCTCGAAAGGGTGCGCTCGATCTCCTGAAAGCTCGCACCCGGCGGGTTCTCGATCGCGCGAGACGCGCGTTGGTCTATGCTCGCGCGCCGTGCGGAACCCCTCGGTCGAAAAAAGGCGCCGCTGCGGCGCAGCGATGGCGCTCGTTGCGCTCGCCTTCGTGCTTGCGACGCCCGCATTCGGCCACACGAAGAGCATTTCGTATTCGAGTTGGGAACTCGGCGAAAACGGAGCGCGGGTTCGCGTGCGCGTGTCCCTGCTCGAGCTGTCGCGGCTCGGCTTTGCGCCGAATGGTCGCGCCGACGAGGAGCAGATCGCTCCCTACCTCGAGCAGCGCTTGCGCTTGAGCGCGGACGGCGTGCCGTGCACCGCCGTGGCGACACCGCGGGCGCTCAAGGCGCCGGAAGGTTCGAGCTGGTGGCAGTGGGATGTCGCGTGCAGCTCTTCGAATGCGCGCGTGATCGAGAGCCATCTGCTGCTCGACGTCGCTCCGAGCCACATCCACTTCGCTCGCGCGCACGACGAAGGCGTACCGACACGCGAACGCGTACTGAGCGATGCCGAACCCAGCTGGTCCATCGATGCACGGGCTTCGGGCGGCGGTGACGCGGGGGAGGGCACCTCGGTGGCCGGCTATCTCGTGCTGGGTGTCGAGCACATCCTCACGGGTTGGGATCACCTCGCCTTCGTGCTCGCTTTGCTCCTGCTTGCGGGCAGTCTCGGCGAGGTGGCGAAGCTGGTGACCGGGTTCACCGTGGCGCATAGCGTGACGTTGGCACTCGCGGTGTTGGGTGTGTTGGATCCGGACCCAGCCCCCATCGAAGCCCTGATCGGCTTTTCGATCGCGCTGGTCGCTGCAGAAAACGCCTGGCTGCTGGCGGGGCGCGGGCCGTGGATTCCTTCGCTGCTCGTGTTGGGCGTCGTCGCGATGACTGCGTTGGCGGCCTTCGGCGTGGGGATGACTTCTCCCGTCACCCTGGCCGGCGTCGCGCTCTTCAGTGCGTGTCACTTCGGCTTGCTCGCGCGCGTGCGCCGACCGGAAGGGCTGCGCGTCGCGGTCGCATTCGCCTTCGGGCTGATTCACGGCTTCGGCTTTGCGGGCATCCTGGCCGAGCTTTCGCTGCCCCAGGATCGTCTGCTGGCTGCGCTCTTCGGTTTCAACGTGGGTGTCGAGGTCGGACAGCTGGGGGTCGTCGTGCTGGTCTGGCCGCTGCTTCGCCTGATCCAGCGCGCTGCCCGCGACACCGTGTTTGCCTGGGTGGCCGAAGGGGCGTCGGCCGCGATCTGCGCGCTGGGTGTCTTCTGGTTCGTGTCCCGAAGTTTCGGTTGAGTGCGGGCCAGCGCCTTCGCTTGAAAGCGCGTGCGCGATCCACCAGCATTCCGCCATGCTGCTTGGACGAAAGAAGATCGACCTCCCGACCCGCGAACAAGCCCTCCCGGGCCGCGAAGCGCAGATGCCCGTACGCGGCGTCCACACGGTGCTTGGCAATTCCACCGTCGGGCCCTTCGAAGGGCTGTCCTCGGTCTACTTCGGAATGGGTTGCTTCTGGGGTGCCGAGCGGAAGTTCTGGCAGACCGCGGGCGTGTACACGACGGCCGTGGGTTACCAGGCCGGTGTCACGCCCAACCCGACCTACGAGGAAGTCTGCATCGGTCGCACCGGACACAACGAGGTGGTGCTGGTGGTCTTCGACGAAGGCCAGGTCAGCCTCGAAGAGATCTTCGCGGTGTTCTGGCAGGGCCACGACCCGACCCAGGGCATGCGCCAGGGCAACGACGTGGGGACGCAATATCGCTCGGGCATCTACACCACGAGCGATGCGCAGTTGGCGGCCGCCGAACACAGCCGAGATGTCTTCCAGAAGGTGATCTCCGAAGCCGGGGGCGGTGAGATCACCAGCGAAATCCTCGCGGCGCCCCCGTTCTACTACGCCGAGGACTACCACCAGCAGTACCTCGACAAGAACCCGAACGGCTACTGCGGTCTCGGTGGTACGGGGCTCTGCTATCCGGTCGATGCGAGCGCTCCGCAAGCAAGCGAGCGTCACTCGAAGAAGAGGTGGTTGCTCGACAAGTAGCTGCGCACTGCGGTCTCGAGTCGTTGGTAGCTCGCATCGGGTAGCCGATCAGCGAGTCGCGCAAGCGGGAGTGGTGCCGCGCCCGCTTCGCGAAAACGAATGAAGTCGCGATTGAACAGCGCCGTGTTGGTCTGGCGCAGGTAGCGATTCAGCTCGGGGTCGCGCGCTTCGATCGACTGAAACTGGTGGCGCAGGCGGAAGAAGGCATGGAACTCGAGTCGGTTCGCCTGGACCTGTGCAAAGACGGCGAGCGCGACTCCAACGGCGAGCAATGCGACGCAGCCCGTTCGCCATCCGCGCTGCGACATTGCGCGAAGCGCGTCGAGGGCCAGTACCGCGGGGAGCGCAAGCGCCGGCAGGCCGAAGAGCAGGTAGCGCGGTCCATAGCTCGCCTCGCCCTTCCAGAACGTGTAGTTGCTGTAGATGAAGAACAGCAGGGCGAAGTACGCCAGCGTCCAGGCGTATTCGAAGCGGTGCGTTCGCCACATCCGTCGCAGCCCGAAGCAGGCCAGGACCAGAGGCGGGAAGTGGACGAAGATCGAAAAGCGCGGGCCGAACAGATAGGCGGGGATCGAGTCCGCCAGACGGCCCGTCCACAAGTGGGTCTCGCGTTCGTAGCCGAGCTTCCAGGGCGCACCGAACTTGATGCCGTTCACGATCGCGAGGAGCAACACGAGCGCGAGCAGGGGCAAGAGCGCGTAGCTGGCGTAGGTGCGGAAGTGGTCTCGCAGGTTCGCACTCGCGCGAGCAAGCAACCCCTGGTTCGTCCCCCGCCCGGACACCAGGATCGCGAGCGCGAAGAGTGCGACGAGGGGGAGGAAGACGGTCTTGACCGAGCAGAGTGCGGCCAGCGAAAGGGCGCACCAGAATAGACTCCGGCGCCCCGCGCCGGGGCCGACCCTCACGACCCGAACGAAGTGCAGAGCGGCGAGCGTGAAGAACAGCACCTGGTAGATCTGGGACGAATGCGCGCGGGTGTAGTTCCACAGGTAGCTGGCGTAGAGACAGAGCAGTACGAACGCCACGGCCGTCCCGGGCTTCGGCGTGTAGAGGCGTGCGAGCCGATAGAGCGCCCCGGCGAGCCACAAGGTCAGTAGCAGGTTGAACCCGTTGAACAGGGCCAGGCGGCGCGTTCCCGCATAGGCCCCACTGGGTTTGCCGAAGATCGACCCGGGTGGATCGACGTCATCTGCGCCCAGGACGAAACGTTCGAACGCGAGCGGCAAGGCATAGATGAGCGTGTTCCCCACGCCGTACTTCGAATGCCAGCGGCCGGTCTCGCGATTGAACAAGAAGAAGGGGGCGCTCGGGGGAAGGCTCTCGGCCACGCTCGGACGCACGTCGAGCCGGCCGCGGTGTACCAGCCCTTCGGCTTCCATCTCCCAGGCGAAGACGTCCCCGTCGTATCGAACTGCGGGTAGGGACAGCAAGCTCGTCGCGAAGGCGACGACGAGAAGCACCCCGAGCCCGGCTTCTCGACCGGCGTTGTCGCAGTCGGCGCCCGCCGCTTCGCTCACCCGCCGCTACCCCAGGCAAGCACGAGCTGTCCCCCGAAGTAGGCCGGGAGCCCCCACGCGCCATTCCAGAACCCCGGTGCCACGAACCGGTCGCGCGCGACCGAAAGGTCGGAGAGATAGAAGAGGAACGCCCCGACGAAGATGTCGGGCCTCACCTCGGCGACCCCGCTGCTGGTCGCGAGCACGAGCATGGTCGAGATCACCACCACATAGGCGACCACCGGGATCCGCATGTCTGCACCGAGATGGGGCCACAACCATCGGAGCACGATGCCGGCGGCCCCCGTGCAGACGAGGCCCGCGACGATCGCGACGGACGTGTCCCCCGCCAGCCGCGTGAATGCGATCGCGTAGGCGACATGCCCCAGCAGGAAGCTCACGAGGCCCGCCTTGAATGATGCAGGACGATCGTCGGGGATCAGGAAGACATCACCGAAGAACGAGAGGACGAGCCCTGCGAGGATCCAGCTGCCGTAGCTCGAGTCGAGCGCTCCCACGACCAGGGCGACCGCGATGAAGCCCGCCGCGGCGACTGGCTTGGTGCACCACTTGCCGCGCTTCGATCCGCGATGGTTCGCGATCAGGAGACCAGCGAGGCCAAGGACGGTCACGGTGGCGGGTATGGCGGGGTGGATGGAATTCATGGCGCGATGCTAGCGGCTCACCTTCCCAGAAACGAAGATGCAATGGCGCGAGAATCCGTCGATCAGTCGGCCGAATGACGAACGCCCCACCCAGAAGGGCGGAGCGTCGCGGAGCGAAACGATGCTCCTGTCAATCGACCTCGTGTGCCGAAGCGACTAGAACTTCAGAGCCAGCTTCCCGTAGACCGTGCGCGGGATCTTGGTGGCGGGAACGAAGAGCTCCGTATTCCATTCGCGATGGACGGACTCGAAGACGTTCTGGGCCACGACCGATAGCTCGACATTGTCGTTCGGCAGCCACGCGCCGCGCAGATCGACGCGGTGGTAGCCCTCGACGTCGTTGTCGCCCGGGCCGACATCCTTGACGCGGCTCACGTAGAACCAGTTGATGTCGAACTCGAGGTCGCAGTCGAGGCTCATGCGAGACCGCAGGCCGACCGTGTGGTGGGCTTCGGTCTTGCTGTCCTCGAGGGCGCTGTCGCTCGAGTAGGTTTCGTCGATCGGGTCGCCGTTCTTTCGCTCGATGTCGACATCGATGTAGCTGTAGGTGGCATCGACCATCCATTTTCGGACAGCGGGGAGTTCGACCGGGAGTTCGACGCGTGTGAACAACTCGATGCCCCACGCTTCGCCCTTCGCGTGATTGCCCCCGTCCAGGACCAGGACGTTGATGTCGTTCGGCGGCACCCCTGCGCCGAGGGTGTTTGCGGCAACCGAGTAGGTCTGGTCGAAGCTCGGGGCCTGGAGCTCGTCGTAGTCGTTGTAGAAGCCCGCGATGTCGACGTGAACGGCTTCGTGGGGCTGGATGCGAAGGCCCATCTCGTAGGCGAGCAGTTCCTCGGAGTCGAAGTCCTCGGATCGCGTCAGCGTGAGGTTGGCGTCGGTCGCTGCACCGGGGGTCAGTTCGGTTTCGCCAACGGTCGTGATGTCGTGGTTTGCACGACTCGGGGTGCGGACCGCCCGTGAGAACGAGCCCCAGACCGTGAGCGTTTCGCTCGGCACGTAGGCGAGCCGTGCACTGGGCTGCCATTCGAATCCCGAAAAGTCGTTGTCCTCGAATTTCGAACCGACCGTGAGCCTGACCTGTTCGTCGAACGCTCGGCCTTCGAGCTGCACGAACCCGCTGTAGAGGTCCATCTTGCGGTCCGCGGGATCGATGTGCAGCACCTTCCCAGGGTCCGGGATGGAGCCCGCGCCGTGCACGATGTTGATGATGTCGAAGGCACCCTGGAGCCCGGCCGCAGCCGGGGTCGCGGGATTCGACGAGCGCGAGTCGTCGTTGCGGTGTCGGTACTCACCGCCCCAGACCACTTCGAGCCAATCGACGGGCTTGATCTGGTGCCGCAGCTCGACATCGAAGGTGTCGAGCTCGTATCGCAAGATGTTGAGGGCGCGGTCGGTGCGGTCGTAATAGAACTGCGCCGTCACACTCTGCTCTTCCGAGAGTGTGTGGGTGTACCGGGCCAGCACGTTGCCCCCGCCGAGTTCGCTGACGGAAGGCGCTTCGGCGATCACGCCATTGCTCTTGCCATCGTAGAGGTCGCCCTGAAGCGTGAGGTGGCCGTTTTCGCTCACCTCGGCGTCCATGCGGAAACCCGTGCGGACGCGGCGCCATTCGTCGTTGACGTCGTCGGCCTTGTCGAACGCCTCACGTTCGAAGTGCTTCACGTAGAAGCGGTAGGTGACGTTGTCGTTGACCTTGCCGCCGTAGCGCATGACGCCCGAGCCGGCACGTTCGTATTCGCCCGCGACCAGCTCGGCGTGCCAGCCCTGGGTGTCCGCCGAAGACTTGGTCACGATGTTGATCACGCCGTTGACGGCATTGGCGCCCCAGACGGTTCCGCCCGGACCCCGGATGACTTCGATGCGATCGACGTCGGCCAGGGGAAGATCCTGAACAGCCCAGAAGACCCCGGCAAACAGCGGCGTGTACACGCTGCGCCCGTCGATCAGGACCAGGAGCTTGTCGGAGAACGAACTGGAAAAGCCGCGAACCGAGATCGACCAGAAACTCGAATTGAGCTGAGCCACCTGTGCGCCGGGAGCCAGTCGCAGCAACTCGGGCAGCGACCGCATCCCCGAGCGGCGAATGTCTTCGCTCGTGATCACGAACGCCGCAGCCGGCGCTTCGAATGCTCGCTCGGCCTTCTTCGAAACCGACGTGACCTCCATGGACATGAGATCTTCGAGATCGAACGAGGCCAGATCGATGTCGTCCTCGGCCCATGCGCTGCCCGTTGCGATGCTTGCAACGAGTGTCGCGATGACCGAAGCGACGCCCAACCGATTGGATCGGTTTCGTGAAGAAGCCACCATGAGTCCCTCCCCATGCAGCCTGCGGTCCGTCACATGCCGACGAACTGCACTGGATGCTCGGAGGCGCATCGGAAGGCGAAAGAGCAGCTTTAGTGTGGAGTTACGCAGGGATCGGGTGCCGGGTGCCTTTCTTTCGGATAGGGGTGCAGGACCCGCGTTCCCAGGGGCCGGCCGCCGGAATTTACCCCCGTTGCCCGGGGGAATTCCCGTCGCTCGAATGAGGGATTGTTCGGTTTAGAGAACGAGTTCCGCCATCGTGCGCATGACTTCCGGGTCGGTGTTTGCAAGCAGCAGGCTGGTCACCGGGCTCTCGCGCCAGGCGTCGAGCCGCTCGCGGATGCGCTCTTTCGATCCCGAAAGCGAGATTTCGTCGGCGAACGAGTCGGGCACTGCGGCGACGGCTTCGGCGCGCTTCCCGTCGAGGAAGAGCTCTTGAATCTTGTGGGCCTCTTCCTCGTATCCCATGCGGCTCATCAACTCCATGTGGAAGTTGCGGCTCTTGGCCCCCATGCCGCCGATGTAGAAGCCGAGCATCGCCTTCACGGGAGCGAGCGCCACTTCGAGATCGTCGATCATGTTGACCATGACGAACTGCGAGATCTCGAAGTCGGAATTCATGGCGGCAAGCGACGGGCGATAGATTTCGGGGCGGTAGGGGTTGGTGTAGAGCGGCAACCAGCCGTCCGCGATCTCGGTGGCGAGCGCGATGTTCTTCGGGCCTTCGGCGCCCATGAAGATGGGCAGGTTGGCGCGCAACGGATGCACGATCGAGCGCAGCGGCTTGCCGAGGCCCCACGAGCCCTCGCCCTTGTACGGGAGCGGGTAGTGGGGGCCGTCGTTGCTGACCGGCTCCTCGCGGGCGAGGACCTTGCGAATGATGCCGATGTACTCGCGGGTTCGAGCCAGCGGCTTCGAGAAGGGCTGTCCGTACCAACCCTCGACGACCTGCGGCCCCGAAACGCCAAGGCCGAGGATCATGCGTCCATTGGAGAGGTGGTCGAGGGTGAGCGCGGCCATCGCGGTCGCGGTCGGTGTGCGGGCCGAAAGCTGCACGACCGCTGTTCCCAGCCGGACCTTCTGGGTGTGTGCACCGATCCAGGCGAGCGGCGTGAAGGCGTCGCTGCCCCAGGCTTCGGCCGTCCACACCGAATCGAAGCCGAGGTTCTCGGCCTGCTGTGCGGCTTCGATGTGATTCGTCGGCGGCTGTGCGCCCCAATAGCCGAGTTGGACACCGAGTTTCATGTTCTTCGCCATGGCGGTGGGGTTCTCCGTTCTGATTTCGAGGGTGCGAGCACGTGGCTGCGAGCGAACGTTCGGTCGGGGGCGAACCTACGGCCCTGCCGCTGGCCGCATTGCCCCGGCCCATTCGATCCGATGGATCCAAATAGAACGCAGTCTGGCCCGCGGGGCTACTTGCGTTTCGGAGCGTAGCTCGGGGGGCGTCTTTCGAGCTGCGCCTTCACGGTTTCGATCTGCTCCGGGGTGCCGATCACCTGTCGCTGCAATTCGGCTTCGAGGTCGAGACCGGCCTCGTATTCGCCCACGACCGTGCGATTCAGCAGCTGCTTGCTCGCCCGAACCGCCGCCGGGGACTTGCCTGCGATCTCCAGCGCCAGCGCCATGGCGTCTTCGCGGGGGGTGTCGCTCACGTGGGTGGCCAGGCCGAGTTCGCCGGCCTCGGTGCCCGAGATCACGCGCCCGGTAAAGGTCAGTTCCTTGGCGACATCGAGGGGGACCAGGTTGCGCAGCGTCTGGGTTCCCGACATGTCGGGCACCAATCCCCACTTGATTTCCATCACGGAAAGCCTGGCGTCGGGCGCCACGAAGCGGATGTCGGCTGCGAGCGCGATCTGCAGGCCCCCGCCGTAGGTGACCCCGTGCACGGCGGCGATCACGGGAACCGGATGGTCCTGCCAGACCCAGGCCGGCTGCTGGAAGACGTTCGCGATGCTCCCGTCGGGCTTGGCCGCGAACGGGTTGCTCGAGGCGGCGGAGTCGCTCTCCTTGGGAGTCGAATCACCGCCCCCCGCCATCGACGCGAAGTTGCTCGTATCGAGGCCCGCCGAAAAGCAGCGGCCTTCTCCCGAAAGAACGATGGCCCGCACGTCGGGGTCGGCGGCCAGCGATTTCCCTGCCTCGGACAGCGCCTGGAACATCGCGGGGTCGAGGGCGTTCATCTTGTCTGCGCGGTTGAGGCGGATGTCGGCTACGCCGGCCTGGATGTCGATGGATACACGGTCGCTCATGGGCGGGGGCTCCGATTCGATCTGGATGGGGTGGGCAGTTGGCTGGAGGTCGAGCAGGCGCGGCCGCCGCACGACGTGCGGCGCGAACGTCACGGCGGGCACCGGGCTCAGTGCAGGTGCGGGCCGAGACCGGTGACGAGCCGGGGGAGGATATCGCTGATCCCGCCGCGCAGGACCACGTCTGCCAGGTTGTCCATCTCGGTTTCGCCGCCGTTCACGATCACCACGGGAGCACCGGACTGCTTCGCGACCGGGATCACGTTGGCGATCGGGTAGACGGAAAGGGTGGACCCGACGGCGAGTGCGAGGTCGCAGCCGAGGGCCGCCTGTTCGCTGCGCTGGAGGTCTCGCGTCACGAGCCCCTGCCCGAAGGAGATGGTGGCCGACTTCAAGATGCCACCGCATTTCAAGCATTCCGGGTCGGCTTCGCCCCGCTGCACGCGCTCGAGGGTGGGTTCCATCGGGCCGCGGTCGTCGCACTGCATGCACACGACCTCGCGCATCGTGCCGTGGATCTCGACGATCTTGTCCTCGTCATTGCCGGCCTTGTGGTGGAGGCCGTCGACGTTCTGGGTGATCAGCGTGTCGAGGCGCCCGCTGCGCTCGAGGTCGACGAGGGCGCGGTGTCCGGCGTTGGGTTCGCGTGCGTCGAACGCGCTTTCGAGCTTCATCTGCCAGGAGGCGACGCGGACCTCGGGGTCGGCCATGTAGTGCTGGATCGTGGCCATCTTCTCGGCTTTGGGGTTCTTCGTCCACACACCCTTCGGGCCCCGGAAGTCCGGGATGCCGGAGTCGGTCGAGATGCCCGCACCGGTCAGCACCATCACGCGCTCGGCACGTACGAGGAGATCGCGCCCGGCGGTGAGCACGGCTTCGTCGACTTGCGGATTCTTCTCGATTTCCATTCAGCTCATTGTCGCACGCGATCGGGAGCAAGGCCCTGATCGCTTGAATATTTGTCGGCTCTTCTCGCCGCAGGAGGTCTCGCCCGCACAAGTAGATCGCGTACACTGCCAACCCCCCTGTGTGGTCGAGATCACCTACGATTCAAAGGGTTCAGGTGCGGAGTCCGCCGACCTGGGTGCCCCGAACAGTCCCATCGGGAGATCGCAGTTGCAGCGGCTCGTGCTGTTCGGACATCTCGCTGTCTTCTGGTTGCTCTGGTCGGGCTATCTCGTGCCGACCTTGCTGTTCTACGGCCTGATCTCCTGCGGGGTTGCCCTTGCGGCCGCAATGCGCGTCGGGATCGCCGACCGCGAAGCACTGCCGTTTCGAATGGAGATTCGTTCGGTCCGCTACGTCGCGTGGCTCTTGTGGGAGATCGTGAAGTCGAACATCGCGGTGGCGAAGATCATTCTCGACCCCAGGCTGCCAACCCGCCCCCGCATCATTCGCACGCCGTCGTCCCAACGATCCGACGCGGGACGCGTCGTGTTCGCCAACTCGATCACGTTGACCCCGGGAACGATTACGCTGGCCGTGCGCGAACACGAGATCATCGTGCACGCACTGAACGATGAATTTGCCGACGATCTCCAGAGCGGCGACATGGATCGACGTGTTCGTGAGTTGGAGAACCTGTCGTGATCTACGGCGCCGCCACGGCCGCAATCCTGGTCACCATGCTGCTGGCGCTGGTTCGTGCCTATCGCGGGCCCACGGTCTTCGACCGCGTGCAGGCGGTCAACATGATGGGGACCAAGACCGTGCTCCTGATTGCGGTCTGGGACTTCCTGAGCGGGCGTCCGGAATGGCTCGATGTCGCGATCCTCTATGCGCTCATGAACTTCATCGGGATGATCGCGCTGCTGCGCTTCAGCCGCTTCGGGGATCTTTCCGGAGACACCGAGGTCCTGGTGACGGA
This sequence comes from Myxococcota bacterium, assembly GCA_030748735.1. GTDB lineage: Bacteria > Myxococcota_A > UBA9160 > UBA9160 > UBA4427 > DUBZ01. The sequence continues at coordinate 26,021 of JASMLK010000145.1, forward strand.
CTCGGGTAGGGATGCTGGGGACGGGGCAAAGGACACGGGAGGGCAGTCCTGATGCCCGAGTCGACCGTGCTGGAGATGGCGATCGACCTGCTGACCGTAGTCTGCCTGATCATCGGCAGTGGCTTCTGCGTGATCAGCGGGATCGGCATCGTGCGCATGCCGGACTTCTATACCCGCGGCCATGCCGCCGGCCTTTCGGACACGTTGGGGGCCGGACTGATTCTCCTCGGGTTGATCTTGCAAGCCGGCTTCACGCTGGTGGCGGCCAAACTCGTGATGATCTTCTTCTTCCTCTACATCACGGGTCCGACCGCGACCCACGCGCTCTTCAAAGCGGCGTACGCGGACGGCATGCGATGGGATGTCGAGCGCCAGAAACATCATCCCGGCATCGCCATCGGAGAGAGTGAAGATCCGTACGAGGACGCAAGGGGGGACCGTGGTTCCGATTGAACTGGTCCTCTTCGCCTTCTTGATTGCGACGGCAGCCATCATCGCGATGGTTCGCGATCTGCTTTCCGCCGCGATGCTGTTCGGCATCTTCAGCCTGCTGTCTGCCGGCATGATGTTGTTGATGGATGCCGTGGACGTGTCGTTTACCGAGGCGGCCGTCGGCGCGGGGATCTCGACGGTGTTGATTCTCGGCGCATTGAGTCTGACCGACTACGCCGAGAAACGATCGACCCAACATCGAATCAGCGGCAAGCTCGTCGTGCTCGCGACGGGCGGTTTGCTCATCTACGGCACGCTGGACATGCCGACCTACGGTGATCCCGCCGCACCGATTCACAATCACGTGGCTCCCGAGTTCGTGGCGGGGTCGCGCAACAAGCTCGAGATTCCGAACATCGTGACGTCGGTGCTCGCGAGCTATCGCAGCTTCGACACCTTTGGTGAAACCACGGTGGTGTTCACGGCCGCGCTCGGCGCGATGCTCTTGCTCGGAGGCGGTCTCCCACGACGCGCGCAGTCCGGGACGCCGGATGATGCGCCCGACGAGAGAGGCGAAAGCTGATGCCTCGTCGATCCATCCACGAAGTTCTGATCCTGCGCGTGGTTTCGAAGGGCATCTTTCCATTCGTGCTGCTCTTCGCGCTCTACGTGCAGTTCCATGGGGACTTCGGGCCCGGGGGTGGTTTTCAGGCCGGCGTCATCTTCGCCGCGGGTTGGGTGCTCTATGGCCTCGTGTTCGGTTTGACCGAACTGCAGAAAGCCCTGCCACCGCGCTGGGTCGAAATCGGAACCGCGCTGGGCGTGCTGCTTTACGGCGGCATCGGGGTGTGGTCGATGTTCGCCCACGGGGCGTTCCTCGATTACAACGTGCTCGACCATCACAGCACCGTTCACGGTCAGCACCGTGGCGTCTTCTGGGTCGAACTCGGTGTGGGGATCACGGTGGCGTCCGTGATGATCGGCATCTTCTACGGCTTTGCCGGGCGAAGGCGGGTTCGATGACCTTCCTGTCCAACGTTGCCGGGCTCTGGAACTACTGGGCCGTCATCACGCTGATGATGATCGGTCTCTACATCATGATTTCGCGAGGCAACCTCGTGAAGAAGCTCATGGGCATGAACATCTTCCAGGTGTCCGTGATCATGCTCTATGTCTCGATGGGGAAGGTCGCGGGGGGGACTCCGCCGATCTTGATCGAAGGCGCCGAAGACGTCGCCTACTCGAATCCGCTTCCCCACGTATTGATGCTGACGGCGATCGTCGTCGGGGTTGCGACGACCGCCGTGGGGCTGGCGCTGGTGGTTCGCGTGAAGGAAGCCTACGGGACCGTCGAGGAAGACGAGGTCGTCGCGATCGACCAGGCCACCGATCGCGAAGAGGCTGCAGCCGCACGGGCGGCCGAGGCGGCGCACGGAGAGGGCGCGTGAGCGAGCACTTTCCCGCGCTGCAGGTCCTGCTTCCCGTCCTGACGGCGCCACTTTGTCTGTTGCTCCGGCACCCGACGCTGGTTCGTGTGCTGTCTCTCGCGGTGACCGTCGGATGTCTCGGGATCTCGCTTGCCCTGATGGAGCAGGCGCGCGAGGTCGGCACCGTCGTCTACGAATTCGGCAACTGGCCGCGACCTCTCGGCATCGAGTACGCCGTCGACACCACGAATGCCTTCGTGCTGGTGATCGTTTCGATGATCGCTGCGGTGGTGCTGCCGATCGGCTGTCGCAACAGCCAGGTGCCGGAGGGGCGAGAATATCTCTTCTACTCGGCCTTCCTCCTGTGCTTCGGCGGGCTGCTGGGTGTCGCGATTACCGGCGACGTCTTCAACATCTTCGTCTTTCTCGAAATCTCGTCTCTTGCGACCTACATCCTGATCGCCATGGGGCGCGATCGCCGGGCGATCATGGCGGCGTACAGCTACCTGATCGTCGGCACGATCGGCGCCACCTTTCTGCTGATCGGGATCGGCCTGCTGTATCAGATGACCGGGACCCTCAACATCGCCGATCTCGCGGTGCGTCTCGAAGACGTGAAGGAAACGCGCACCGTCATCGTGGCCTTTGCCTTCGCGATGGTCGGGATCAGCATCAAGCTCGCGGTCCTCCCGCTACACCACTGGCTGCCAAACGCGTACACCCACGCGCCGCCGGTGGTATCGGCCTTCCTGTCCGCGACGGCGACCAAGGTCGCGTACTACCTGATGTTGCGGTTCATCTACACGATCCTGGGCGCGGGCTTCGTGTTCGACGTACTGCAGTTCGACGTGATCCTGACGCCGCTCTCCCTCGCGGCGATGTTCATCGGCTCTCTTGCCGCCATCTACCAGACCGACTTCAAGAGACTGCTCGCCTATTCGAGCATCGCGCAGATCGGCTACATGACCCTGGGGCTCAGCCTCAACTCCGAACTCGGCGCGGCCGCGGGCATCGTGCATCTCTTCAATCACGCGCTGATGAAGGGTGGGCTCTTCCTCGTGGCCGGCTGCGTGCTGCTGCGCGTCGGGAGTACCGCGATCGTAGACATGCGCGGCCTCGGCTCTCGCATGCCGCTGACCGCGTCTGCTCTGGTGATCGCCGGGCTCGGAATGATCGGCGTGCCCGGAACCGTGGGCTTCGTGAGCAAGTGGGCGCTGGTCTCGGCGGCCCTCGACCAGCAGGCGTGGCAGATCACGGTGTTGATCCTGCTGAGTTCTCTGCTCGCACTGGTCTACGTCTGGCGCCTGATCGAAGTGATGTATCTCACTGAAGCGCCGGAGGGGGCGGAGCGAAGGGAAGCACCGCCCCTGTACCTGATTCCGACCTGGATCCTCGTGCTGGCCAGCGTCTACTTCGGCTTCAACACCGAGAGCACGCTCGGCGTGGCGCGCGCGGCGGCCCATCAGTTGCTCGGGGGGGCCGGGTGAACGAAGTCCTTCTGAGCGTCATGCTGCCGCTCTGCGGTGCCGTGCTGGTCGCGGTGACGGGACGCAACGCGAACCTGCGCGACGCGATGACCGTCGTGACCTCGCTCGTGACGTTCGCCGTCGTAGCGAGCATCGCACCCCAGGTAATGGACGGCGCACGCCCGTCTGCCGAAGTCCTGCAGGTGTTACCCGGCGTGAGCCTCGCATTCCGCATCGAGCCGCTGGGCATGCTGTTCGGGCTCGTGGCGTCTTCCCTGTGGATCGTGACCTCGATCTACGCCTTCGGGTACATGCGCGGGCATCACGAAGCGAACCAGACGCGCTTCTTCGTCTGCTTCGCGATCGCGATTTCGGCGGCGTTGGGGATCGCCTTTTCGGCGAACCTCTTCACGCTCTTCCTCTTCTACGAGGCGATGACCTTTTCCACCTATCCCCTCGTCACCCACCACGGCACACCCGAGGCGAAGCGCGCGGGTCGCGTCTACCTGGGGATTCTGGTCACGACCTCGGTTGCTTTCCTGTTGTTCGCGGTGCTGTGGACCTATTCGCTCGTCGGGCACCTGGAGTTCCGGTCCGGCGGGATCCTGTCCGGACACATCGAAGGCACTGCGCTCGCGATCCTGTTGGGTTTGTTCGCATTCGGTCTCGGCAAAGCGGCGCTCATGCCCTTCCATCGCTGGCTTCCGGCTGCGATGGTGGCCCCGACCCCGGTCAGCGCCTTGCTGCACGCCGTGGCCGTCGTGAAGGCCGGCGTTTTTTCGATGGTGAAGATCCTGGTCTACGTCTTCGGGATCGACTTCCTGCACGATTCGGGGGCGTCGGTCTGGCTGATGTATCTCGCTGCCGCGTCGATCCTGATCGCCTCGGTGCGCGCGATCGCGATGGAGAACCTCAAGGCCCGACTCGCCTACTCGACGATCAGCCAGCTTTCGTACATCACCCTCGGTGCGGCGCTCGCGACGTCTTCGGCGGTGCTCGGCGCCGGGATGCACATCGCGATGCACGCCGTGGGCAAGATCACGCTCTTCTTCTGTGCCGGGGCGATCTACGTGGCCGCGCACAAGTCCGAGATCTCCCAACTCGACGGGCTCGGTCGCCGCATGCCGATCACCTTTGCGGCGTTCTTCCTCGGGTCGCTCTCGATCATCGGTGTGCCGCCGACGGGCGGCGCCTGGAGCAAGTGGTACCTCGCCCTCGGCGCGGCCGAGGGCCATCAGCTGGTGTTCGTCTTCGTGCTGATGCTGAGTAGTCTGCTCAGCATCGCGTACCTGATGCCGATCGTGGTTCGCGGCTTCTTCCGGCCCTCGCCGGAGGGTGAAGAAGGAGGCATGCAGGAAGCCTCGCTTGCCATGGTCGTGCCGCTTTCCATCACTGCGGTCGGGAGCGTCGCATTGTTCCTCTTTGCGCCGCAGCTGCGCGAACTGCTGCTGCCCGTGGTGGGAGGGTAGGGCGATGAGTGAGGAAGGGCCCTTGAGCGAAGCGCCTGAGGTCGACGAAGCGCGCGGACATCGCCAGGCGCCGCAAGTCGACCTCCATGGACGCGAAGGCCACACGCTGAGCGCCGCTGAGAGCGCCCGAATCCCTGCGGTCGGCGAAGGGTGGTTCGAGCAACCCTCCAACATCAACAAGATCATCTGGGCACTGGTCGCCGTCTGTGTCGCGTCGGTCGGTGCCGACCTCTTCTCTCTCTATCACAAGCACGGCCACTACGGGTTCCAGGAGTGGATCGGCTTCGACGCGTTCTATGGCTTCGTGTCCTGCGTGCTTCTCGTGCTCGTCGCGAAGCAGTTGCGCAAGGTCTCGATGCGCGACGAGAACTACTATGACTGAGGGCGCTGCACTCATCGACGGTGGTGCGCGCCTCGCGGCGATGCTCCCGCCCGGTTGGATCATGATGCTCGGCGCGCTCGTCGTGCCGCTGCTTCGCGGTCCCGTGCGCCAGGGGTGGATGCTCGCGCTCCCGGTTCTCGGTCTGTTCCAGATGCTCGCGCTTCCGCTCGGCAGCGAGATGTCGGCGACGTTCTTCGCCTACGAACTGGAGCTCTTGCGCTTCGACAGCATCGCGCGGGCGTTCGGCCTGGTCTTTCACAGCGCCGCGATCCTGAGCGTCGTCTATGCGATGAAGAACGACAGCGCGCTCGAGGGCAGTGCAGCGCTCGTCTATTCGGGGAGCGCGATCTCGGCGGTCTTCGCCGGGGACCTGATCACGCTGTTCATCTGCTGGGAGCTCACGGCGGTCTCGTCGGTCTTCCTCATCTGGGCGAGTGGGAACGAGCGCGCGAACCGCAGCGGCATGCGATACCTGATCGTGCAGGTGGGCTCCGGCGTCTTGCTGCTCGCCGGTACGATCATCCACTACGCCGAAACGGGTTCACTCGCCTTCGATCACCTGGGGCTGGTGGGTTTCGGAACCGGGCTGATCTTCGTGGCCTTCGGAATCAAGGCGGCGTTCCCATTCCTGCACAACTGGCTGCAGGACGCCTATCCGAACGCGACGGTCACCGGCACGGTCTTTCTCTCGGCCTTCACCACGAAGCTCGCGATCTACGCTCTGGCGCGTGGCTTCGCGGGCACCGAGATCCTGATTCCGATCGGGGCCGTGATGGCCGTCTTCCCGATCTTCTACGCCGTGATCGAAAACGACCTTCGCCGCGTACTTGCCTACGGCCTGAACAACCAACTCGGTTACATGGTCGTCGGCGTGGGCATCGGGACCGAGTTCGCGCTCAACGGTACCGTGGCCCATGTCGTGGCCCACGTCATCTACAAGGGCCTGCTCTTCATGAGCATGGGGGCTGTGCTCTATCGTGTGGGTACGGTGAAGGCGTCGGAGCTGGGTGGCTTGTACAAGTCGATGCCGATCACGACGCTGCTCTGCATCGTGGGCGCGGCCTCGATTTCGGCTCCGCTGACCGGTGGCTTCGTGTCGAAGTCGATGATCGTGAGCGCGGCCGCCGAAGAGCACTACACCGTCGTCTTCCTCGTGCTGCTGCTGGCATCGGCCGGTGCCTTCCTCTACCTGGGGATCAAGGTTTGCTTCTTCGCCTTCTTCGGGCAGGACCGTGGGTTCCGCGTGAAAGAGGCGCCACTCAACATGTTGATCGCGATGGGCGGCGCTGCGGCGTTGTGCCTGGGCATCGGCATGTTCCCGGGCACGCTCTACGGCCTGCTTCCGTATCCCGTCGACTATGTGCCGTACACGGTGTCTCACGTCGTCACGATCCTGCAGCTGCTCTTGTTCTCGGTGTTGGCTTTCGCATTCCTGAGGAAGGCCGGCCTGTATCCGCCCGAACTGCGGAGCACGTTGCTCGACAGCGACTGGATCTACCGTCGCATGCTGCCCTGGATCAACGACGGCCTCGCGTTCGCGTACAACCGGGCAGTCGATCGAGGGCTCGGCCCCGCACGTGGCCTGTTGTCGCAGGTGATGTCCACCGTCGAACGCATCCATCGCCCCGATGGCGTGTTGGGGAACCCGTGGCCAACCGGTGCTACGACGTTATGGGCCGCGATCATGCTCTTTGCCTTGCTGCTGCTCTCGTACTAGAACGGGGCGCCGAGCAAGACGCGGCGATCGCTGACGCATCTTCCCACGCCTACGTCTATCCCCACACCCGCGGCTTCAGGCGTGAAGCCGATTTGCACGTGTGCGAGAATCCCGGCCCGACTCGATCTGCCGGAGGTTTTTGCGCGTGCTGGATATCCCGCGCCTCGATCACATCCCGCTCTCGCCCACGCCGCTCAGCCAGAAGATCATCGGCTGGCTTGGCCTCGGTCCGAACTACACGTTCGCGCCGGTGAAGATCGAGGTCGTCGACTTCGATCACGTGCCCAGCGGGTCGGTCATCTACGCGATGAACCACACCGACCGCTACAACTACTGGCCGTTTCAATATCGGATCTGGCGGGACTACGACCGGTACACGGCGACCTGGGTCAAGGGCAAGTACTACGAGAACTGGCTGCTCGGCAAGTTCATGCAGTACACGAACAACCTGCCGACGGTGTCGCGTGGCTACCTCATTACGCGCGACTTCTTGAGCGCGATGAACCGGCCTCCGAGCGACGAGGAATACACGAACCTGCGACGCTGGGTCGACGCGGTGTCGCGGGGCGAATCGCCGGCCGTCCCGGTATTCGACGCCGAACTCGAAAAGAGCTTGCTGGGAGCTGCGCGCAACGTGCTCGGCTACGCCTTCGATCCCGCTCGAGAGAGCTATGCCGACTACATCAACGAGATCTTTCGGATCATGATGGAGAAGTTCGTCGGGCTCAATCGGCGCTGCCTCGAATTGGGGCTCGACGTCCTGATCTTTCCCCAGGGCACGCGGTCGGTTCGCCTGCTCCCCGGACACATCGGTTTGGCGGAACTCGCGATGTCATTCAAGGCCACCGTGGTGCCGGTCGGCTGCAGCGGATCGGACCACGTCTACCCCGGTGGCTCCCCGTTCGGAAAGAAGGGCCACATCGTCTACCGGATGGGGCAGCCGATCTCCCACGAGGAAATGGAGCGCTTCCACCTGCCGGAGGACTTCGTTCCCTTCGATCCCCAGCACGAAGCGACGCACCGCGCCAATTTGCAGGGGTACGTCGACGTGGTGATGGATCGGATCAACGAACTCGTCGACCCGCAGTACCAGTTCGGCGAGGGGGGCGGTGCCGTCGAGACCGGGAGCCGCCGCTTCCTGACCGGCTAGCCGGGCTTCGCCGCTGCCGTTGTGGCGGCGTGGTTCGCTGCTCGGGACCGTCAAGCCTCGGCGCCGTCGAGGGGAAGCGCAGGGGAACGGTCACGGAAACGAACTTCCGATCCTGCTCGCTCGCTGCGTCGCCGTGAATTCCATCAGCGTCACGCAAACACGCCGACAAGTCGCGTGATCGCGCTCGAATCGTCACTTCGTGCTCGCCCGATCGGTGTTCGCACGCTTCTTGCAACCCTTCTGTGTAAGCGCGGAGGTTGCAATGCGGCGAGACACGATCGCGATCACGGATCCCACGGCCCTCATGCTCCCGAGGCGAATCGGCGTCAAGCCGTTCGCCTGGCGACGCGTCGCAGCGGTGGCTGCGGGCCTGGCCTTTGGCATCTACCTGCTGGTCCTCGCGCACCTGCCCGCGCCCCGCTGAGCCGCGCGCTCGAGGCGAACCGCGACGCAGCGCGTCACAGGTAGCGCCGAACCGCTTCGGCGAGTTGCCCCACGTAGCCCGCGCCAAAGAGGTTCACGTGGACCAGTAGCGGGTAGAGTTGGTAGAGCCCGACGCGGTCTCGGGCGCCGGGCGCGAGCGGGAAGGCGTCTTCGTAGGCGTCGAAGACCCGTCCCCCGAAGCCTCCGAACAGCCGCATCATCGCGAGGTCGATTTCGCGGTGTCCCCCGTAGACGGCGGGGTCGATCAGGCAGGGCGCTCCACTCGAGTCCGTGATGCGGTTGCCCGCCCAGAGGTCCCCGTGCAGACGGGCGGGGGCTTCGTCGGGACCACAGAGATCCGGCAGCGCGTCGAACAAGCGGCCGAGGTCCGTGCGCAGCCCGCTCGGCAGCAGGTCGCGCCCGGCTGCGCGATCGGCCAGTGGCGCAAGGCGTTCAGCGCGATAGAAGTCGCACCAGCGCTCGCGTTCGCGGTTCGATTGGGGAAGTGTCGCGATGTAGCCGTCCGCGCCGAAACCAAAGGCCGGGGCGCCCGCTGCGTGAAGCGCGGCGAGACCGCGGCCGAGTTCTTCGTCGTGGCGGGCCGCGGGGCGTCCTTCGTCGATCCATTCGAGGAGGAGCAGGGCTTCGCCGTCCTGCGAAACCGCGACGACTTCGGGGATGCGAAGGGCGCGAACTTCGCGCAGCCAGTCGAGGCCGGCCGCTTCGGCCTGCGCCATTGCGGCCGGTGCGTCCGGGTAGCGCTTCGCGAAGCAGCCGCGTCCGTCCGCCAGGCGGACTCGGGCGCTCACCCCGATGTCGCCTCCGTGGGCGGTACTGCTCTCGACTACGGGCTGGCCCAGCAGACTCTCGACGCGCGCTGCGAGGCCCTCGTCGTGGATGGTCATCGGGCGCCCGCGCTCAGCGAAGCGCGTGCTGCTCGACGATGTGATCGAGCAGTCCGCGGCAGGCGGCTTCGCAGATCTCGAAGACGTGGGCGAAGCCGTCGTCCCCGCCGTAGTAGGGGTCGGGCACGTTTCGCTCTTTCGAGTCTCCCGGCTCGAAGTGCCGCAGCAGATACAGGCGGGCGTGATGGGCCGCGTCGTCGGTCAGTCGCTTCAGGTCGGCGAAGTTCTCCCCGTCCATGGCGAGTACGTAGTCGAAGCGTGGGAAGTGGTGTGCCTGGAACTGCTGGGCGCGGCTTTCGAGTTGCACGCCGCGGCGCATGGCTTCTTCGCGACTACGGGGATCGGGTGTCTCGCCGACGTGGTAGCCCGCGGTTCCCGCGCTCTCGGTTTCGATCGCATGGGCGAGATCGGCATCGCGCACGAGGCGCTTCATCACGCCCTCGGCGGTTGGTGAACGACAGATGTTTCCCAGACAGACGAAGCAGACCCGGATCATTGCTGGGCTTTCCTTTCGAGTGCTAACAGGGGGCGGAGCCTAGCCTGAACTCGGTCACGGTTCTTCAAGGGGCTAGCAACGCTTTCGCCTGGGTTAATGTGAGCGCGGAGGTTCGACTTGGTCAGCAGCGAAAGTCGCAGAACACGCCGAGGCCACCGCGAGCTGGTTGTCTTCGGGCGTCGCGCGGTGCACGAAGCGCTGGGCCAGCGCCCGGACGATCTCGCGGTGCTCGAGGTGCAGGTCGCGAAGTCGACCGCTTCGTCGTTTCGCATCGACCTCGAGCGCGCGTGCCGCGAGCGCGGGGTGGAGATGCGCAGCGTTGCGATGTCCGAAGTCAACGCCCTGAGTGAAGCGCCTCGTCACGACCAGGGAGTCGTGGCGCGGGTAGCGCTTTCGCGCGTCGTCGAAGTCGAAACGTTCCTCGAACAGCACACGGGGCGTCGGGCGAGGAAGCCGCTTCGCCTGCTCGCCCTCGACGGGGTGACCAACGCCCAGAACGTCGGCATGGTGGTGAGGACGGTCGTGGCTTGCGGGCTCGATGGCATGCTGTGGCCGCGGACGGGCATGCCCTGGGTTCAGGGGTTGGTGGTCAAGGCTTCGGCTTCGGCGGTCTATCGCTGCAACGTGCTGCGCTGCGAAACCCTGGTCGAGGGGCTTCACGCACTCCAGGGTGCAGGCTTCGAGGTGTTGGGGCTCGCGCATCCCGGCGAGGCACGGCTGTTCGATCACGCCCCCGCCCATCGCGCCATCTTCGTTGCCGGGAGTGAAACCCATGGCCTTTCCGGGGCGGTGCGCGAGCTATCTGATGCCACGCTCGAGGTTCCGCTCGTGGGGCCGGTCGAATCGCTCAATGTCGCCGTGGCGGCTTCGCTGGCCTGTTTCCACGCGGCAAATCTGCTTGCACCGAGTGAGTCGGCTGCCACTCGCGGCGAAACTGCTCGATAGCTTTCCCGAGGCGCAGGGGCGGGCGCGAGCGAATGGCTGCATTCGCGGCGATGCCCGCTCAAACGCGCGGCGAGAACGTCCGATTCGAGAAGGGCGCAACGAGGCCCCCCCATGAGCGACGTTCCCACAGCGATGGATTCGCCCGATCGCAGTGCCGCACCACGCCGTTGGATCACGATCCTGTTTACGGACATCGTGGATTCGACGCGTCACTGGCACGCGATTCGTGCGGGCGCTCGGTCCCGCGGCCGTCAGCACCGCGGGGCTGGCCCTTCTCGCGTCGACCTATGGTCCCCTGTGGCTCGCGAGTCGACCGGGTTGGCAGGCGGTCGCGCTGAATCCCGTGTTCAGCGCCTCCCACGACCCGGCGATGATCGGGGCGCTCCTGGCCGGCCCGGCGCTCCTGCTCACACTCGCGGCTTGTGCGAGCAGGGTCGGCCTGCGCCTGCTGCGTGCGCTGATGATGACCTGGATCGTCTTCGCTCTCTTGCAGGGGGTTGCCCAACACACGTCGCTCGAGTGGCCGGGCGAGTGGCGCCGCGACCTCGCGGTCGAAGGGACGCAGTGGGTCGAGGTACAGAGCGTCGGGAAGGTCTTGCACGCGAAGCCGTCCCTCGGTGCCCCGGTGGTGGCGCGCCTGGAAGACGGGCAGCGACTGCCCCTCGACCAACGCGCGCGAACGCGGCGCGGGGCGCCGTGGCTGCGGGTGAGCTTTGCGCCGAAGCAGTTCGCCTGGATGCCCGACGAAGCGGAGGATGCGTCCCACCGTGTCGTTTCGGCGGCTCTCCGACCGATCGTTTCGCGCGACCTCTACGCAGCGGGCCTCGCCGCGTTGGCGGGGCTGTGGCGCTGGATTCGCGCGGGGCCGCGCGATCCCCGAAAGCGGGGGCCTTCGGTATAGTGCGGGGCCGCGACGGCATCCCTCGTCGCGAAACCGCGAGCGAAGTCACGTGTACACCGCATTGGTCTCCCTCCTGATCGGCGCCACCGCCGGCGTCGTGTGGACGTTGCTCGACCTGTGGAAGGGATGGCAGATGGGGATCGTGCTCTGCATCCTCGTCTTCATGGTCGCGTTCTTCGTGATCAGCCGGATCATCTCGCGCCGCATCGAGCCCGAATTCCTGGCCGTGCAGAAGCAGATGCAGGCCGGGGCCACGCGCAGCGCGATCCAGGGGCTCGAGGCCCTGCTTCCGATGGCGCGTTGGCAGGTGATGCTGAAGGGCCAGATCTACGCCCAGCTGGGCTGCCTGCAGTACACGCTCGGCGACGACAAGGACGCCGCCGAAAGCCTGACCAGGGCCTCGCGCCGCAGTGCCGAGGCGCAGCTCTTCCTGGCCGCATTGCAGGTGCGGCAGAAGCAGATCGATCAGGCGAAGAAGACCCTCGAGGACACCATCGCGTTCAACAAGAAGCAGATGCTGCCCTACAACGCGCTCGCCTGGTTGTTGGTGAAGGAAGGCGAACGCAAGGAAGCGATCGATGTCCTGCTGCGGGCCGAAAAGGCGGACAAAGACAGCGAGGCGACGAAGGACAATCTCAATCGCGTGCAGAACGGCAAGAAGCTCAACATGAAGCGCTTCGGGATGTCTTGGTACGCGCTCAAACTCGAGAACCCGCCGGCGTCCATGCGCCAGGCGCCTCCAGGAATGCCGAGGCGTGGGTTCAGGCAGAAGCGCAAGGGCGGCAAGCGCTGAGCGGTTCGCCGTGCGTTTCATTCAGGAGGGGCGACGGTGGATCTGAAGAATCGGGGAGTTGGTGTAGTTGGTGTAGTCGGTCTGGTTCTCGCGTGTGCGGCGATCGTGATCGTCGCGGGGTGCGCGGACGACAAGGCGGCGCCGCCGGCTGCGATCGATGCCGCAAAGACGGCCCCGGCCGAACCCGCTCCGCCTCCCACGCCCAGTCGCGGCCAGTCGCCCGAACGTTGCGCCGACTATGATGCGAACCGGCAGCCGTTCTTCGGCGACACCCACGTGCATACCCGCCTTTCGTTCGATGCCGCTGCGAATACGACGGGTGCGACGCCGGTGGACGCCAACCGCTTCGCGAAGGGCGAAGCGATCCCCTTCTGGCCCATCGGTGCGGACGGCACGCCCGAGGGCCAGTACAAGATCGATCGGCCCCTCGACTTCCTCGCGGTAAGTGATCACGGCGAGTTGCTCGGTGAGCGAAGGCTCTGTCGCGAGCCCGACTCTCCCACCTACGACTCCGAATTCTGCAAGGCAACGCGGGTGAGCGAGCGCCAGGGCATGGTGATGATGGCGGAAGTGATTTCGACCGATCATCCCAGGCGCCTGCCGCAGATCTGCGGTGAAGACGGCGAGCTCTGTCGCGAGTTCGCCAAGGAGCCGTGGCAGTTCATGATCGACGCAGCGAACAATGCGAACGACGCGTGCGAGTTCACGAGCTACATCGCGTACGAGTACACCGGCACCCCCGAGACTTCGAACTATCACCGCAACGTGATCTTCCGGGGGAGCAAGGTGCCGGAGCTTCCGGTGTCCTACATCGACGCCCCGTTCGACAGCGAGCTCTGGAAGCAACTCGACGCGGTCTGCAAGCGCGAAGAAGGCTGCGACTACCTCACCATCCCCCACAACTCGAACCTCGCCAACGGCCGCATGCAGCCGTACCGCCGCATCGAAGCGACGATGGAAAACCGTCGCGCCTACGCGGAAAAGCGCATGGACCGCGAGCCCATCATCGAGATGTTCCAGCACAAGGGCGGGTCCGAGTGCATCAATGGCCTGTCGACGGTGCTCGGGCCGCCGGACGAACTGTGCAACGTCGAAGCGGTGCGCGTGATGGGCCGCGAGGAGACCTACATCACCCGCGAAGGCGCGGGCACCGAGATGAAGATGGGCGAGACCTCGGAAGTCACGGGTGAGTGTGCGGAAGGCGCGATCGGCGCACAGGGCATGCTCGGGGCCGGCTGTGTCGACGAAACCGACTTCGTGCGCAGCGGCTTGTTGATCGGTCTCAAAGAAGAGCAGGAGACGGGCCTCAACCCGATGAAGCTCGGCATGATCGCTGCGACCGATACCCATACCGCGACTCCCGGTGCCGTCGACGAACGCGATTGGCGCGGTGCAGTGTCCGGCGAAGCGACGCCTCAGGAACGCCTCGAGCCTGGCCTGCTCACCAGCGGCATCGACGGCAATCCCGGTGGCCTCGCCGGTGTCTGGGCTGAAGAGAACACCCGCGACGCGATCTTCGACGCGATGAAGCGACGCGAAGTCTGGGGCACCTCGGGGCCCCGCATCGTGCCGCGTTTCTTCGCCGGTTGGTCGTATCCGGAAGACCTGTGTGACAGCGCGTCACTGGTCGAAGTGGGGTATCGCGACGGCGTACCGATGGGGAGCGATCTCTCGTCGGCACCGGATGGCGGTGCCCCGGTCTTCGTCGCCTCGGTGGCGCGCGACTCGAGCGATCTGGGTGCTCCCCTGCAGCAGCTTCAGCTCATCAAGGGTTGGATCGACGCCGAAGGCCGGATGCACAGCAGCGTAGTCACGATCGCGGGCACGCCCGACAACGGCGCCGGGGTCGATCCCGCGACGGGCGCGCGCACGGGCACCGGGCACGACAGCCTGTGCACCGTGTATCGCGACGATGACTTCGATCCCAGCGTGCCCTCGTACTACTACCTGCGTGCGGTCGAGAACCCGAGCGCGCGCTGGACGGTCTTCGACTGCCTGCGGATCCCCGAAGCAGAACGTCCCGCCGTCTGCAGCGACGGCACGTACCCGTCGACACTCCAGGAAATGGCCTGGACGTCACCCATCTGGTACCGGCCGAACTGATTCGCGCGGTCGGCGGGCCGACGACGCAACACGAAGCACGGCAATGACGACGGCCCCGTGCAACCCCGAAACGGGGCGACACGGGGCCGTCTGCTCTCTGGCGCTTCCCCTTGTGCGATGGCGCTACGGCCGCCGCGCGTCTCCCTGCGCGTAGTCACAAACGCCCGTCGGGAAGATCGCGTCGAGTGCCGCACGCTGTGCCGGCGTGAACTCGACATCCCCGTAGATGCCGTTCGCGATCGCATCGTCGATCGACATCAGGTGGCACTTGAAGACATCGACCGTGATCGGCCCACCGGCCACGATCCGCGAGGTGGCGTGGATGGGGGACTCGGTCGTGCACGGACCGAGGGCTTCGTTGTCGAGGATGCCCGCCCGAGCCGGCAGTTGGTTCCTGTTGCATGGGCGCTCTTTTCCAGGGCACGTGATCTGCCAGCGGAAGCCGACGTGTCGAGCTCAGCCATTGAGGGCCTTCTGTTGAACCCGATACAGACCAGCGTAGACCTGACCGAGTTCGATCAGTTCATCATGGTTGCCAACCTCGACGATCTGGCCGTCTTCCAGGACGATGATCTGATCGGCGGAGCGAACGGTTGCGAAGCGATGGGAGATGATGATCGCCGTCCGGTCGCTTGTCATCTCCTTCAGCGCGGTAAAGAGCTCATACTCGGAACGTGCGTCGAGGTTCGCAGTGGGTTCGTCGAAGACCAGGATCGGGGCTCTCTTGGCAAGGGCCCGCGCGACGGCCATACGCTGCCACTCGCCGCCCGAGAGGTCATAGTCGCCGAACCGCTTGCCGAGCACGGTGTCGAGTCCGTCCGGCATCTTGGCAATGACCGGATCCAGGGCAGCTTCCGTTGCGATTCGCGAAACCACGTCGCGTCTGCCTTCCAGCCGACCGAAGTCGCCGAAGGCGATGTTCTCTTCGGCGGTCGTCTCGAAGCGCACCGGTGCTTGGGGTACATAGGCAATCTGGCGATAGAGCCAGCGCGCCGAGAGCTTCCGCACGTCGACGTCGTCGAGGAACACAGCGCCGCCCGTCGGATCGAAGAGACGCGTAATGAGATTCGCGAGGGTGGTCTTGCCCGCGCCATTCCCGCCCACGATGGCGATCGTCTTGCCCGCTTCGATCTCGAGGTCGATTCCCGAAAGAGTGTCCCTGGATGCGCACGGGTAGCGAAATGAAACGTTTTCGAGACGGATTCGGCCATCGACCTCTTCGAGTTGTGAACCCTCCGTGGGATGGATGGCCGGTTCGGCATCGAAGAAGTCGTAGAGGTTCCGCACGAAGAGCAGATTCGTGAAGACCGTCGACGCCGCCTTGGTGAGCTTGTTGAGGCTCGTGCGAAATCGATCGGCGCTCGCGAGGTAGGTGACGAGCGAACCGATTGCGAGCTCGCCGATCAACGCGGACCGCGCCGCCCAGCCCGCCGCGAACAAGAAGGCCGCCGCAAACGCCATCGACCCGGCCATCTGTCCGACCGCTCGACGGCGATAGAGGTTTCGGTTCACATCGAGCAATTCGCGACTCAGCGTGTCGAATCGTTCGGACAGGAGATCCTTCAGATCGAAGAACTTGATCGTCGGCAGCGATTCCTTCGACGCCAACGAATTCGCGTAGTAACCCCGCAGGCGCGATTGCGTGGTGGTTACGAGGTTCAACTCGTACTGCAATTTCGAAAGTCGCCACCGGAAGAGGATCATCGGTGCCGCGAGTGCGGCAAGAAGCGGTGTTACCGTCGGCAGGATCCACATCATGACGCCCAGAAGCGTGACGAACTGAATCCCCAGGGATCCCAGGTTTACCACTTGCAGAATGAACTTGAGGTACTCCCGACCCGCGAACTGCGAACCGCGCGAGAGAAGATTGTGATTCCGAGGGTCTTCATAGAAGGCCATGTCGAGCGAAAGGCGATGATTGAGTACGCGCCGAGACAGCACGCGATCCATGTCGAAGCCGAGTACCGATTCGAAATAGCCACGGATCGCCTGCAAGCCGCCACTCAACAACATGATCCCGGCGAAGAGTCCGAGCCACGGTAGTAGCGGAGTCAGCTCGAAGATCTTTCCCTCGATCAACTGCTCCGTTCGATTGACGACCAGCCCTGCGGTGGCTGCCAATGCCGCGGGAAGAAAGGAGCTGATCGTCGCCGCGGCGAGCAGCGTGGCGAAACTCGCGGGCGAGACTTCCCAGCTCAGGCGAAATGAGCGCCGAGTCGTTTTGGCGATCTCTCGGAACGAGGACCCCGTTGGAGCCGGGCTGTTTCGCGGCTTGGTCGATTCGCTTGGCTCCATGGCGGTCAGGAGTCTCCGAAGGAAGTGGAAATCGCGACCCAGCGGTCAGGGTGAACCAAAGATCGTTGGGCCGGCGCACTCGGCTCCCGTTCGAACTCGTGGGCAGAGGCTCTCGCGTTTCGGCCGAGTCTCTCCCGTCCAGAAAAGTCGCCGATCAACCGGTTGAGTTCCAGTGCGTAGTCGGCGACGTCGTCACCTGACAACACTCCGTCCTTGCTGCGTTGCAGGATCTCTCGCATCGATTCGCCCAGAAGACTCAACTCTACTCACTCCTCATCGTCGAACCTGGAGAATTCGTGAGGATCCCTTGTAGGACCCGAAACGTCCCGACTTGGCCCGATGTTTTTGCCTGGGCTGTGACCGCTTTATCGAGAAATGGGCCACCCGACTCGTAACCCGTTGTTTCGACGCACGAAACTCGAAGTGTGTCGAGAATGTGGCGCAGTTGTTTCCGCTGATTCTCGCGCGAGTAATGGCTCCAGTAGTCAGCGAGGGCCGGACTGCTGGCCAGGCACGCTACGAAAGCGACGATGAATCTTCCGGTCGAGAAACGCAAAGCGTCCTGATGATCATGACCAATGGCGTCGCCTCTCCCGTCCGCGTTGGAGCAGCGTGCTCGCGGTGCGAGCCCACCGGGCACTCGGCATGAAGACATCCACCTCCCGCTCGACGGCAGTTCGGCACCTTTGATCGCCGTGCAAGGCCGTTCAGTGCTTCTCGTATCGGCTGCGGTTCGGGTACGCAGTCAAAAAGTAGGCGCGAATCGCGAAGTCGAGCAGTAGAGAATTCGGAAGTCTGCCCGCGTCGTTGGCTGAGAAATACTTCACACCTCGGGTGCTCCGTGAGATGTGGTGTTTGACCAGTTTCTTGAGCACCGAGATCAGGGCGGAGTGTCGATTGCCGAGTTTGATGTAGTTTGATCCCGGTCCCGTCGATTCGACCGCCGTGTTCGATGCCAATCCCACATACTGAAACAGACCCGACGTGAGCTTGATGTCCCTGGGATCTCGGAAGCGATGGGACGAGCACTCGTGGGTCTCGCTCTGAAATCGCTTCGAAAGCGCCTTGAGTTCACTTCGATTCAGAGCATAAGGCACGTGGTCGATGCGATGAACGATGCGGTCGTAGCCGTTGGCTTCCAACAATGCGCTGGTGTTTCGCATCGCGACATGTACAGGTCGATCGTAGGCGTGATGCCCCTGGTCCCACACGACCTCACGCGAATCGAGGTGGACTATGGCGCGCCCCTGCTCATCGAAGTAGTCGGTGGGGGCTGTGGCACCACAGAGCAGTACATCGTCGTTCAGATAGAGGAAGCGTTCGGAGAGCCCCTCGATGCGGTGGAGGTGGCATTCGATCGCGCGCGAGTTGAAGGTCGGCAGGTGCTCGGGCCAGAGGAATATGTCGCGGTGGTCGATGACCTTGACGCGCCTCTCGTCGAGCCAGTGAGGCACCTGTTGGTCGGTTACGAGGTAGACGTTTCGCACGAAGGGTGCGTACCGTTCTAGAGAGCGGAGCGAGTAGCGCAATTCGTCGCGATTCTTGAATCGCGAGGCCGATGTACTGCTGGCGTGGAGTTCGTCGGCGTCCGCACCGAGTGACGCGAGAACGTCGCGCTTGCGGGCCGCCCACGCGGGGTCCGCGTCATCGACCCATGTGTAGACAGCGTCGATAGGTTCGTTCACGAGCCTGTTGTACTGTTCGAGTGCGAGCTTCGCAACTTCGCTCAACGTGTCAGGGCTCCATGGCGGATACCGGACGAGTTTGAGGTACACATCCTCTGCCGCCTCGGACCTACGTCCCGATTTCGGGGACGGGGATCTCCGGTTCGTAAGCGGTCTCGAGTCTGTCGCCGATCCGCGTCCTGGCCGAGTCGACGCCGGGGACGGTGTGCTTCCGGCTGGCTTCGCTCATCTTGGAGAATCTTCGAGGTCGTTCGGCTGTTCGGCGGGGTGCTCTGCACGCTTCGAAAGGCGATCGAGCGCGGAACCGGGCGGCTACTCCCGGGTTTCGAACCTTGCGAGGGTCCCCGTGCGGTCGAGTGCCACGTAGGCGCCCAGGCAGACGACGTTTGCGAGGTTGAGGCTGCGAACGCTGTCGAGGGTGGGGACGCGTACGCGTTGGCTTGCGTGCGTTTCGAGTAGCGTGCCGGGCAGGCCCTTGGATTCGCTTCCGAAGACGAGGATGTCGTCAGCCTCGAACGCGACCTCGAAGAGCGATGAACCCCCGCGCGCGGTGAAGAGGCGCAGGCGCGATGCGAAGGGTCGCGGGCTCGCGGGCTCGAGTGCGGTCACGAGTGCGTTCCAGTCGCCGTGGACGTGCATCTCGACGTCGGGCCAGTAGTCGAGGCCCGCCCGCTTCAGGTACTTGCTGTCGAGGCTGAAGCCGATCGGTTCGACGAGGTGAAGCGCCACGTCGATCGCGGCAGCGAGCCGGGCCGAGGTCCCCGTGTTCTGCGGGATCTCGGGATGAACGATGACGAGATCCAAGGCGCGCGGCTACTTGCGCAGCCGGCCGTCGATCGCGTCGAGGCCCTGTTCGAAGCGCTTCAGGAACCTGGCCTGGTCCTTGTCGCTGAGCGTCTTGGTTTCGGACTGCAGGTGCACGTGGTAGGCGAGGCTCTTGCGACCCGCGTCGACGTTGTCGCCGGTGTAGACGTCGAACAGTTCGCTGCGCACCACCTGACCCTTACCCGCCTTCTCGATCACGGCGACGAGTTCCGCCGCGTGCGTCTGCAGCGGCAAGTCGACCGCGACATCGACCTTCACGGCCGGGAAGCGGGGGATCGCGCGGTAGTTCGAGCCGCGCGGCTTCGCTTCGAGCAGGTGGTCGATCGAAACCTCGGCGACCGCCACGTCACTGGCAAGATCTCCCGAAAGGCCGAGCTCGCGTGCCATCCCGGGTTCGAGGTTGGCGAGCACGATGGTGGAACCCGCTGCGCCTTCGAGTGATGCTTCGAGGGCACGCGCGGGGTGCGCCCAGGCCGGGGTGGTCTCGGCGGGTGCGAAGGTCGCGGGCTCGAGTCCGAGCCGATCGATCAGGTCGACGATGACGCCCTGCAGCTTCGCAAAGGCGTGGTCATCGAAGGCCGACTTCTTGCCGGGCGGCGGCGCAGCGATGGCCAGCGCCACGCGATGGACTTCCCTGGGCTCTCCGCGCTCGTTCGCGTGTTCGGGGTGGTAGCCCTTTCCGATCTCGAACAGCCGCACCTCGTCACGCTGGCGACGGTTGTTCTCGAGGATCACGAGCAGCGAGGGCAGGATGCTGCGCCGCATGCGCGCTTCGGCCTGGTCGATGGGGTTCACGATCCGCACGTGGGGCAGCTCGTCTTCGCCGAGTCGCGCCACCATGCTGTCGGGCACGAAGGAGTAACTCATCACTTCGTGAAGCCGCCCGCCACCCGAGAGGCGGTCCTGGATGGCGCGGACCATCAGCCGTCGTTCGTCGCGGATGGGCGGAGTGATTTCGGCGACCAACGGGCGCTCGGGAATGTTGCCGTAGCGATAGATACGCCCGATCTCTTCGATGAGGTCTTGCTCGATCGTGATGTCCTTGGTTGCGCGCCCGGAAGGCACGGCGACGTTGAAGCCGTCTCCCTCGCGCGTGACGCCGAAACCCAGGCGCACCAGGATGTCCTCGAACTCGTCGTTGGGGATGTCCTTGCCGAGCGCGGTTCGCACGCGGTCGGGACGCAAGCGGATCGTGAGGGCCGGGTCCGACCAATCGCCTGCGTCGGCCAGCGGCGCAGGGAACTGCACGTCGGGCTGCAATTCCTGCAACAGCCGCGCGAAGTGTCTGGCCGCCTTCTCGGGCAGATTCGGGTCGAGGGTCTTCTCGAAGCGCGAAGACGAGTCGGTGCGCAGCCCGAGCCTCGAAGACGTGCGACGGATGACGGTCGGCTGGAAGGTTGCGACTTCGAGCAGCAGCCGGCTCGTGTCGTCGCCGACCTTCGAGGCTTCGCCGCCCATGATGCCAGCCAGTGCCACCGGCTCGTCGCCCGAGCAGATCAGCAGATCACTCGGTTCGAGCTCGCGTTCTTCGCCGTCGAGGGTGGTGATGGTCTCGCCGGCTCGCGCGTCGCGCACCACGATGCCGCCTTCCGCGAGTTGGCTGGCGTCGAAGGTGTGGTTGGGTTGCCCGAGGTCGAGCATCACGAAGTTCGAAAGGTCGACGATCTGGTCGATGGGCCGTTGGTCCACCGCGAGTAGCAGGTACTTGAGCCAATCGGGGGAGGGCAACGGGCGCGCGTTGTCGATCGCGAGGCCGAGGTACCGACTGCACGCTTCGGACTCGACGCTGAGCCCGCAGGGCTCGCCATTGCCCAGCGCAGGCCACGAAAGATCGAGGGGCTTGAGTTCACGGCGATAGATCGCCGCAACTTCGTTCGCAATCCCCCGATGTCCCCAGAGATCGGGCCGGTGGGTGAGCGACTTGTTGTCGATCTCGATCACCCAATCCTGCAACCCGAGCGCTTCCGCGACCGGTTTGCCGACAGGAGCCTCATCGGGCAGCACCCAGATACCGTCGTGTTCGTCACCCAGCTCGAGTTCGCGTACCGAGCAGATCATCCCGAACGACGCGACGCCGCGGATCTTCGACTTCTTGATCTTGAAGTCACCGGGTAGCACCGTGCCGACGGTCGCAGCGGCGACCTTCTGGCCGGCGGCCACGTTCGGTGCGCCGCACACGATCGAGAGCAACTCGCCACTGCCGACATCGACCTTGCAGGCCGATAGCTTGTCGGCGTCGGGGTGGGCTTCGCGCTCGACGACATGTCCCACGACCACGCGCGACAGATGCGGCGCGAAGGGCTCGATGCCCTCGACCTCGGCGGTCGAAAGGGTGAGGTCGTTCGCCAGGGTTTCGGGGTCGATGCCCGAAAGATCGACGTGGCGTTCGAGCCAACGCATCGAAATCAACATCAGAACTGCTCCAGGAAACGCAGGTCGCCGCCCAACAGATGACGAACATCGTCGATGTTGTATCGGAGCATGACGAGGCGGGAGAGGCCGAGACCGAACGCGAATCCGCTCCATTCTTCGGGGTCGATCCCGCTCATGCGCAGGACGTTCGGGTGAACCAGGCCGCAGGGCAGCAGCTCGATCCAGGTCGTGCGCCCGCACACGCTGCATCCATCACTGCAGAAGGGGCAGCGCGCGTCGAGTTCGAAGCCGGGTTCGACGAACGGAAAGTGTCCGGGGCGCAGACGCACTTCGACCTCGCGGTTGAAGATGCCCCGCAACAGCGTTTTCATCGCACCGATCAGGTGTCCGACCGAAATGTCCTTGCCGACCACCATGCCCTCCATCTGGTGGAAGGTGTGCTCGTGGCTCGCGTCGGTGGTCTCGTGACGAAAGACGCGCCCGGGGGCGATCACCCGGAAGGGCGGTTCGAGCCGTTCCATGGCGCGCACCTGCACGGGCGAGGTGTGCGGTCGCAGCGACATGTCTCCCGCGTCGTCGCAGTAGAAGGTGTCCTGCGAGTCGCGCGCCGGATGATCGCGCGGGATGTTGAGCGCCTCGAAGTTGTAGTAGTCGCGCTCGACCTCCGGCCCGTCGAGCACCGTGTAACCCATGGAGAGGAAAAGGTCTTCGAGTTCGCGAGTGACCTGGGTGATGGGGTGCAGGGAGCCGGTGTCGAGGGAGGCCGGGGGCAGGGTCGGGTCGAAGTCGCCGGCCCCGCGCTCGGTATCGAGACTCGACGCCTCGAGTTCGGCGCTGCGCGCATCGAGGGCGCGCTGGATCGCCTGCTTGAGCAGATTGGCGTTCTTGCCGACCACGGGCCGCTCTTCGGGCGCGAGCGTGGGGATCGACGCGAGCAGCTGCGCGACCTCGCCCTTTTTGCCGAGATAGGCGCGCTCGATGTCCTTCAAGGCAGCAGGCGCATCGGCGGCGAGAATCTCCGCTTCGGCGCGCGCTTGAATCTGGTCGTGCTCTGCCATCGACGGCCTCATCCCTCGAAAATCGGGCGGGGAGCTTAATGCACGCGCGTGTGCGAGGCCGCTGCGGGCGGTCCAGCTGCATGCGCTGCGATGTATTGGGGGGGGCGGATTGACCTAAGTGGTTGATCTGGTTAGCGTAACGCGCCGTTCGGCGCACGCGTTCCGCGGCAGAAAGCGCCGGACCGAGGTGCCGGGTGAGAGAGACCTGGTGAAGGACCTGGTCGAAAGGGGGGTGAGATGACGAGCGTTGCGACGTTCATCACGGGAGTGGATCGAACGTGAGCGCAGAAGATTCGAACGAAGCGGCGGAAGGCGGCCGCGATTTCATTCGCGCGCAGATCGCCGCCGACATCGCGGCGAACAAGAACGATGGGAATGTCATCACGCGCTTTCCCCCCGAGCCGAGTGGGCTGCTCCACATCGGCCACGCGAAGGCGATCTGTCTCGACTTCGGTGTCGCAGCCGAAAACGGTGGCCGCTGCCACCTGCGCTTCGACGACACCAACCCCACCAGCGAAGAAACCGAATTCGTCGAAGCCATCGAAGAAGACATCCGCTGGCTCGGCTTCGACTGGGGCGAGCACCTCTACTACGCATCGGGCTACTTCGAGCGCTTGTACGAATTTTCGGTCGAGCTGATCGAGAAGGGCAAGGCGTACGTCTGTGATTGGAGCAGCGAGGAGATCCTCGCCAATCGCGGCACACTCACCGAACCCGCGAACCCAAGCCCCGGACGCTCGCGACCGATCGAAGAAAACCTCGACCTCTTCGAGCGCATGAAGAACGGCGAGTTCGAGGAGGGCGCCTATATCCTGCGCGCGAAGATCGACCTCGGCTCTTCTGTGCTTCCCATGCGCGACCCCGCGATCTATCGGATCCTGAACACGCCCCATCATCGCACGGGCACCGATTGGTGCATCTACCCGATCTACGACTTCGCTCATTGCCTTTCGGACGCGCTCGAGTCGATCACCCACTCGCTCTGCTCGCTCGAGTTCGTCGATCGCCGGCCGCTCTACGACTGGTTCCTCGAACAACTCGACGTGCCGTCGAATCCCCAGCAGATCGAATTCGCGCGGCTGAACGTCGCCTACACGGTGACGTCCAAGCGCTTCTTGAAGGAAGTCGTGAACCAGGGCCTCGTCGCCGGCTGGGACGATCCCCGCATGCCGACCATCGCGGCCCTGCGCCGCCGCGGTTACACCCCGGAGTCGATTCGCAACTTCTGTGAAGGCATCGGTGTCGCGAAGCGAGAGAACCTGATCCAGGTCGCGCGTCTCGAGTTCAGTGTGCGCGAACACCTCAATCGCGTGGCCGAGCGTCGCATGGGGGTGTTGAACCCGCTCAAGGTGGTGATCGAGAACTATCCCGAGGGCGAGATCGAGGAACTCGACGCGATCAACAACCCCGAGGACGAAGCCGCGGGCAAGCGCAAGGTGCCGTTCTCGCGAGAGATCTACATCGAACGCGAAGACTTCATGGAGGACGCTCCCAAGAAGTTCTTCCGCCTCACCCTCGGTCGCGAGGTACGGCTGCGTTACGCGTACTTCATTACCTGCACCGACGTCATCAAGGACGAAAACGGCGAAGTCGTCGAACTGCGCTGCACCTACGATCCCGAAACCCGCGGCGGCGACGCCCCGGACGGCCGCAAGGTCAAGGGCACGCTTCACTGGGTGTCGGCGTCGGCCGGTGTGCCCGCCGAGGTGCGTCTCTACGAAACGCTGCTCGACATCGAGGACCCTGGCGACATCGAAGAGGGCAAGAGCCTGATCGACCACGTGCGGCGCGATTCGCTCGAAGTGCTGACCGGCTGTCTCGTCGAACCGAGCCTGGCCGGTGTCGATGCCGGCACGGCCTTCCAGTTCGAACGCATGGGCTACTTCTGCGTGGACCCCGACTCGACTCCCGAACGCCCGGTCTTCAACCGCACGGTGACCCTGCGCGACACCTGGGCCAAGGTGGCGAAGAAGAAGTAGGGCGCGAGGTCATCCCCACGGCTTCAGCCGGGAATCGCGAGCCCCCGGGCGACCGCGGGGCGATCGTTGGTTCGGTCGAGCCATGCTTCGACGCGGGGCGTCCCAGGTTGGGGCCGATGCCGCCGGTCTGGAAGAAGGCGTACTGGATGGCTTCCATTCGTTGCTTGGGGTCCTGCGGCAGGATGCGCCCTTCGGGATCGTGGTTCTCTCCGAGGTAAAGAAGGATGGCCCCCGATTCCCAGATCACCTGACCGTCGTCCTCGAGCACGGGAATCTTGTGATTGGGATTCATCGCAAGGAAGGACGCTTCGAGTTGTTCTTCCTCGTCGAGGTGGACCCACTCGACGTCGTAGCCCTTGCCGAGCTCTTCGAGAGCGATCGAGATCTTGCGTCCGTTCGGGGTCTGGGCAGTGTAGAGGCGCATCGGTTCTCCTTCGGGCATGATAGCGTCCGCTGATGGGCGGACAGAACGCTACATGCGCGACTCTCGTGATGCTGCTCGGCTTCATGCTCGGCTGCGAACGGGCTGATGTTCCGGTCGGAGCTGAGCAGCAGGACGACGGCAGCGAGGTCGTCTTCGCAACCGTCGACGGAAAGCCAATCCCCGCATCCACAGTCGATGCACCCCTTCGCCTTCATCTGCATGATCTCGACCTGGCGAAGTTTCGTGCCCGCGAAGAACGGCTTCACCTGCTGATCGAGAATCGCCTGGGTTCGAACGTTCGCCCGGCCTCCGCGACATGGAACGAGCGCGTCGAAATCAACCTGACCGCTCCACCTCCGCCTCGACTCGAAATCCCAGACGGCCGTGGGCCAGCGCGCGGCCCCGCTTCGGCCCCTGTTGCGATCGTCGAGTTTTTCGACTTCGAATCCTCTCACTCCCGCTCGATCCAACCCGCCCTGGTTCGCATCCTCGAGCGGTACCCGGAACGCGTTCGACTCCTGGTTCGCGATCTGCCACTCCCATACCACCGCTACGCTCGGCAAGCTGCTGTCGCGGCCCACTGTGCCGGCGAGCAGCGCGCGTATTGGAGCTACCGCGACATGCTCCTGTTGGAACTGGGAAGGCTCGCTCCCTCGGACCTGGCCCTCCATGCGTCCCGCTTGGGACTCGACACGGAGGCGCTCGAATCCTGTATCGACTCGGGGCGCCATTCCGGTCGGATCGACGAAGACATCGACCTGGCCTCGAGGCTCGGTGTTCGGCGTGCGGCGACCCTCTTCGTGAACGGCCTCTACCTGAGTGGGGTTCCGTCTCACGAAGAGATCGAACGAGTCGTTCGCGAAGAACTCGTTCGGCTCGGGCACGATCCGGACGCCCGAGGCGCAGCCGATCAGGGTTCGTCCGATGCGATCTCGGCGGAGCGTGAGGCGACGCGGGCTGCGCGCCGAGCAGCGTTGCCCGAGATCCCGCCCGGGAAGATCGCCGAACCCGAGGCGATCATCCGGTTGACCAGAGCCGAAGTCGACCACGCACTCCGGGACCGAAACGACCTCGATCGCAAGCTCGAGGCGAGTCGCGCGGAGTTTTCAGGTCAGCGCCTGCTGACGATTGGCGAAGTATCGGACCACGACTTCCACGCGCGCCTGGGGCTCGAAGAAGGCGACGTGCTGATGATCGTGAACGGCGAATTCGTCACGCTCGAGCACAATTGGATCTGGGATGCCTTCGAGACAGAGGGCAAGGTCACCCTGTTGTTCATGCGACGTGGACTGCCGCAAGTCTACGAGTATCAGATTCGATGAGTCATGCGGGCGGGGTGGGAGCGGACTAGCGCGGGTTCGAAGACCAGGCGCCGGCTGCGATGTCCGATTGACCGCTCAGCGAAGGGTGGAAACAGTCGCCACCGTTGATCTCGTCAGCCCCGAATGAAGTCGTCCCGATCGAGGGCACCGACTCGTTTACGTAGTCGGAGACGATTTCGATCCCGTTGGGATTCTTCCCGTTGCTGTTGGTCGTGTACTCCAAAGCCAGGTCACGCAGGATCTCGTTGTAGCGAGGAATCCGCAGGCTGATCTCGGCGAGGCGTGTCGGCAGGTCTTCACCGCTCATTGGGGCATCGAGGGTCGCGATCTCGCAGACGTTGAAGGTGTCGCGGAAGGAATCACAATCGATGCTCGACGACGTCTGTTGCTTGGCCACGCCGGCTGCGTAGAGATCCTGGACACGCGGTACACCGAGCAGGTACACGGTCGCCCCGGCCGGAAGCGAAGTCGGGTGGTTGAAGCCGACGAGCTTTTCGAGACCAGCCTCGACGGCGCTCGTCCAGGCTGAGTCGTCGTAGAGCGGGTTTCCGCAATGGCCGGGATCGACGCAATCACGACTGCATACGTCATTGCCGCCGAGTTCGATCACGATGAGATCTGGAATCGGAACGAGCGCGAGGATGTCGTCGACCTGATCGGCGAAGTTGTTCGCTCCGCTCGTCATCTCGGCGCCGCTCACCGACACGCGATTCGAGGTGATGCCGGAGCCCGTGCCGCCGTAGAAATCGTAGAAACTGTTGCCGAGCGACCCGCCGCTGAACCAGGAGTGGTGGGGTTGGTCGCCGCCGGCCGGGCAGAGTAGGCAGATGAGGCCGAACAGCCCGGCGTTGCACGTGCAGTCGGCGGCAAAACCCTGGGTGATGCTGTCGCCCGCAGCCACGATTCCCGTTGGAAGTGGGGGGATCGCGTTTGCACTCTGGCAGACCTGGGATATGCCCGGCGCCAATCCGACGAATGCCTCGCGCAAGGTCTGCCGGTCGTTGGGGTCACAATCGAGGCGACCGCCGACCACACTGCATTTGTCCTCGTCGAGGGGCATGGGCAAGACATTGGCCAGACCCCGCTGATAGGTCGCGATGTCGAGCAGGTCGACCAACCCATCGTCATTCACGTCGCCGCATTGGCAGACATCGCCGACGCCATCTCCTGGAGGACCATAGAGCCCGCCCACATCTTCCTGGAGCGGGTTCGGGACGTGGATGCAGTTGTCGGAGGCGTCGGGGACACCATCTGAATCCGTGTCCTGCGCGTTCGCCGCGGTTGCGGCGGCCGTCGTCACCAGGAAAGCGAATCCCACGCAGGTGAGTCGCATTCGACGGTGTTGTGTCGTGACACGCGTCGGGTTCGACCGCGCACGGCGATGCCGCAGAAGGCCCAGCAGCAACAGGGTTCCCGTCGCGAACTGGGCCAATACGCCAGGCTCGGGCACGGCAATCGCCTGCAACGGAAGATTGACTGCGTTGAAGGCCGAGTCGACGGTCGTGCCCTCATCGATCGTGACCGCCCAGCCGCTGCCGGTCACGTTCAGATCGAGTTCGCCGATCCGGATCGGACCGATTTCGCCGCTGACTGCGTTTCCCCCAGTGGCCGCGATTTCGTCCGTAGCGACGCGCGAGACGACATCCAGTTGCGGTTCGGGGATGAAGGTCTGGATCGTAACCGGGCCAGTCGTCTTGAGCAGGAATTCCCAGGCACACACCTCGTCGCCATTGCCATCGACACAGGCTGTTCCGGTCGTGGTCTGTACGGCGCCCGAATCCACGTAGAGATAGAGCGCAACCGATGGTGAGCCAGGCTCCACCGGAGTGGAAATCGGCGCAACGCCATCGTCCGCTGGGCTGTGGTAGAGGGCCGGAGTACCAGCCTGTGCCGATACAGCGTGGGCGACCGCCAGAAGGAATGCGGCCAACGTGCCCAAGGTCATGACGCGGAATCGCGATCTGCGTTTGGAGGGAAGAGCGACGGCCTCCGGTATTGCGCGTCTGTGAAAGTCCGCCACGACAGGTACAACCTCTAGCGAGATTAAAGCAGCCTGAGTATCAGGCTAGCCAATCGGAGATCATTCGCTCTCTTGTACCAGAAGGGCTGTTTCCGGTGGTAGTACTATTCGTGTGCCAGCTCGGTGGGTTCGCCGGGAAGATCACAGCAACGAGGCAACCAGGTTGGATATCCCCTTCGCGAAACTCCAGGGCGCGGGCAACGGCTAGATCGCGATCGATGGTCGCGAGCTTTCCTGCGACTGGTCGGCGCTCGCTCCGCGTATGACGGACCCACACATGGGCATCGGGTCCGACGGTCTCGCGGTGGTCGAGCAGTCGGACTGTGCCCCGGTTCGCATGCGCATCTTCGATTCCGATGACTCGGGGAAGGCGAGGCCTTTCTGGACGGTCCTGCGGTCGAGGTGTTTCGTGGCACCTTTCTGACCTGGCGCCGGCGAGCGCTAGAATTCGATCGGATAGCGCAGGTCGCGGAAGGCTTCGTAGGCCGCGAGCAGACCTTCGGGAGGGGGTTCGAGACCCGCGGTGCCGGGCGAGAAGACCAGGCGGTCGGTCTTCGAGTAGCGGATCGGCTCGCCGCGGAAAGCGTCGGTGGGAATCGCGGTGAGATATCGCGGAACCAGTTCGCCGAGCACATCGGGCAGGCGGTCGTTGTCGTGCTGGAAGGCGCGCAAGGCGATCAGGGTCTGGGTGGCGGCGAGCGCGGTGTCTTCGGCGCAACGGCGCAGGAAGAAGTCGCGATAGTCGGGCGCATTGATGTCGAGGGCGAGGTCGCTCGCAATCGCGCCGCCGCCACGGCGGTCGGTTGGCGCTGGGAAGCGCATCTCACCCAGCGCTTCGCAGTTGTGGTCGCTCGCGCGCTGATAGGTACGCGTCAGTTCGGCAAAGGTCTCGAGGGTCCGCGTCGTTTCGCGGCGCAACGCATTGAGGTTGGCGTGGGTGATCTCGGCTTCCGCGAGACGCTCGGGACGGGTGCGCGATTCCTCGGCAGCGCGTTCACCGATCCAGCCCAGCAGCGACTTCCACTGCTGATACTCGACCGCCCACATGCGCTTCCATGCGGCTGGGTCGCTGCGGTACGCGCGCAGGTCTTCAGCCCAGCGGCGCGCTTGTTGGTTTTCGAGCGGCGCCATGGCGACGAGTCGCCGCAGCGTTTCCAGCCCGTCGGCGCGGTAGCCGACGCTCATCATCGTGGTGGTGAGGACGGCCCGCTGCGCGCCTTCGATGCGTCGTGCGAGGCGCAGGATGTCGAGCGCGCTTTCGAAAGCCGGGTCCCATGAGGCGCTGCCGGCGAGTAGCAGGGCGCGCACGCGAAGCAGGTCGACGAGCTGCTCGGTTTCGAGGGGGATCTCGGGAGCGAACTCGAACTCGTCTGCACTCATCTCGGGCATCAGGAAGTGCGGCGCTTCGACGCTCGCCCGCAGGCCGTCGAGCGAAAGCTCGTTGCGATCGAGCAGTTCCTCGAGCGATGCGCGTGCCCGGGCGTCGGGCATCGCGCTACCGCTGTCGAGCATGTGATTGAGCGAAAGCACGTCGGCTTCGTCGAGATCGAGTACGGCGACGGCTGCGCGTAGGTGATACAGGCCGTCCTGGGGTGGGGCGATCACTTCGTCGCGCACGCGAAGGTCGGCGTCGTCGGGACCGCCCACCGGGCTGCGCCGCGTCGAGACGTAGTCGGGGAGCACGAGGGCGAGCGCCGCCATGGCGACGAGCCAGCCGAACCGACGGGGCCAGCGCCGCGCAAGGGCGGTGTGCGTGTTGGGGGAATCGGGGTGGGGCATCGGGGGGTGTATCGGCGGACCCGGGAGGCGGCTAGAGGTCGCCGACATGAGTTCTGAGCGAATCCCCGCTCGTTTCCGCCGCTATGCTGCGCGTCCATGCCCGCCCGCAAGCACGATTCCGCTCCCACCGCACGCGAGGCCGCGATCAGCGATCCGCTCGTTGCGCATGCGCCTATCGAGAGGCGGCAACTTCGCAGTGCAAGTGAGATCGACGCGGCCCTCGAAAGGGGAGCGTCGCTTCGCTTCGTGCTGTGTCTCGAAGGGGCGCTCGACGAAGCGGGGGGCGCACGCATCCGCCGTTGCGGAGGGCAGGGGGTACCGATCCGGCGCGTCACGCAACACGCGATGCGTCGCCTGGTTCCGTTCGGACACGATTGCCAATGGCTTGCCCTGGAGGGCCCTCCACCCGGAAGCGATCTCGAAGGCGTGCTCGGTGCGCCGGGTGTGGTCTGGCTGCTCGTCGGTTGTGGCTATCCCGGCAATGCGGGCGCGGTGATCCGCAGTGCCGAAGTTTCCGGCGCGGCCGGGGTGGTGGTCGCGAGCGCGTTCGATCGCGTCGAGCGCCGCGACTGCCTGCGTTACGCAATGCGGGTCGATCGTTTCTTTCCCGTGCACTTCGAAGACGCGCAAGCGACGGTTGCAAGGGCCCGCGCGGTCGGGCGCGAGGTGATCGCCGTCGAAGATGTCGGCAAGCAGATGCCGTGGGAAGTCGACTTGACGGGCTCGCCGCTCATCGTGGTCGGCGGAGAGCAAGCCGGCATTCCCCAGGCGCTACTCGCCGAAGCCGATCATGTGATTCGTGTACCGATGCACGGATTCTTGCCCTCTTACAACCTGCAGGCTGCGATGGCCGTCGTGATGGGCGAACGACTGCGCCAGCTGTCGCCGGGTTGAAGGGGCGTTGAGGCCCGTCGTCAGGCGTTCTTGATGGCGGGGATCAAGGCTGCACGCTCGTCGTCGTCGATGCCGTAACAGACCAGGCTGATGCGCTCGGCGAGCTTTCCGTAACGCTCGTGGATGCGCGCGGCGACGTCGTCCAGAGGACCCACGATGGCGATCTGCTCGAGCAGCTCGTCGTCGATGTGTGCCGGCATGTCGGCCCAGCCTCCCTGCTTCGAGAGCCTGTTGAGTTCGGGCTGTAGATCATGACGTCCCACACTTTCGAGCACGCCCTTGTAGGCCGGCG
>JASMLK010000146.1 GCA_030748735.1 Myxococcota bacterium
TGCCCCTGCTGCTGCTCCTGTTGTTCGTCTCCCTGCTGTTCCTCTGGTGGAGGCGAAAGCAATTCGAGCGCCTCGCGGAGGCGTTCGACCGCCACACCCTGATGCTCACGCGTTCGTTCGAAGGGAACCGGTCGTTCGGCCAGCCCTTCGGAACTGCCTTCCATTTCGATCTGCGCTTCGAGGACGAGTTCGGCAGCGCGTCGCAACTGCTCGGCCTGCTGCGCCTGCTTCTGTTCGTCTGGCGAAGCGCTCGGGTCGGCACCCGTGACCAGGTTGCCGGGTTGCGCGCGTGACTGTTCTTCGAGGGCGTTCGCGATCTGGCCGGTGATCTCGGCGAGTTCGCGTTGACGCGGGTCGAGGGGCGCAAGGCGGCGCTCCTGGTCGTCGACTTCGAGAGCCGCCACCTCGTCGGTGTCGTCAGCGAGTTCGAGCTGGCGCTGCGCGGTGTCGCGCAACAACTCGATCACCGAGAAGAAGAGCCTGCGCAGGCTTTCGAGGCCCCGAACCGCTTGTGCACCCGCGACCACGGCGGGTTGCCAGTCGGTCGTGGTTTCATCGCCCAGCCCCGAGACCACACCCTCCATGCTCGACGCCGTCACGAGCAGGATCTGCTCGGCGAGTTCGTATCGTTCGCGCTCGGCCGCGACGCCTGCGGGGTCGGGCGCGCTGCCGGGCGCGGTCGCCTCGTCTTCTCCCATCGCGGCGATGGTCTCTTCGTCGGGCAGCGCCGCGCGTTCTTGTTCGATCAATTCACCGAGTCGGGCGACACGGCCGAAATTGCGACCCTGCGCTTCGCGCAAGCTGGGCAACAACTCGCTTCGGCTCGCTTCGAGAGCGCGGGCGGTCTCTTCGTCTTCGGGGTCGAGGACCTGTTGCAGGCGCTGTTGATCCGCGTGCGCGAGTTCGATCAATCGGCGCAGGTCGAGGAAGCGTTCGCGTGCTTCGGCCAGCGCTGCGAGCGCACGAAGCTGTTCGATCGCGGCGCGGCGCGCGTCGTCGACGTCGAGCCCCACACCGGCTTCCTCGAATGCGCCACGCGCTTCGCCAATGAAAGGCGACGCGGCTTCGACCTGCGCGAGCATCCGCAGCCGGGCATCCAGCTCAGAGGCTTCTTCGGGCGAAGTCGGTTGCGGGGGCGGCATGTTGGCCGCCTGCTCCAGGCCCGCGCGCAAGCGCGCGTCGAGTTCTTCGGTGCGTTCGGTCACGCTCGCCTGGTCTTCACGCAGGGCGTCGAAGGTGAGCCACGGAGGCGCGTCGGGAGCATCCGCCCCGAGCGGGCCTGCTCCCCCGGGTGGGGCCGCTGCGCCGCCACCGAGGACCGCCGTCGCCTGGGTATAGCGGGAGAGTTCGGCTGCGTCCCGCAAGAGACCGTCGAGGACCTGCACGGGATCGCGCAGTTGATCGCGCGCGCGTTTCAATTCGGCGAGCGCGGCGTTGGCGCGCCGGTGGGCGCGTTCGCCACGGCGGGTGCGCAGTTCGCGCCGGGCATGCCCCATGCGTTCGCGCGCACGAGACAAGAACACCTCGAGCTGCGAAAGCTGCACGAGGCGAATCGCGTCTTCGGGTGCGCGCTCTTCATCTGGCGCGGCTTCGAGGCTCGCGCGCTCACCGTCGACGCGCTCGGCAAAGCGATCTGCGTCGGAAAGCAGTTGGCGCTGTTCGGTCGACACGCGGCGAAATTCGACGCGCGCGGCATCGTCCGCTGCGGGGCCCGCTTCGCGCGTCGCGCCGTGTTCGAGCAACAGCCGCACGGCGGCCCCCACCTCGCGCTGGCGTTCGATCAACGCGTCGAGTTCGGCGGCGATGTCCTTTTCGTCCTGCTGCGACAAACGATCAGCCAACACCCGCGCACGCCGCAGCACGATTTCGAGGTTGTGCCGCGGGTTTTCGTTCGCGGGCTGGAGCCGCACTGCTTCGCGGAAGAAGTCGCCGGCTCGATAGAGGGCGTCGAGGGCGGTTTCGGGATTCGTCTCGAGCGCGGCATCCGCTTCGGCGACCGCGACATAGGCCAGGCCGTAGGTCGCGCGGTAGCGGGCTTCGCCATCGGTAGCGGCGGCGGCACGCGCGGCTTCGAAGTGCTGCTCTGCAACCTCGAGGGCACCCAGCTCCATCGCGTCGAGACCCGAGTTGTAGGCTTCGCGCGGATCGACGGCCTCCAGTTCCGGCTCGCTGTCGGCACCGGCGTTGAAGTCGGGCGATTCGATGGCGTCGTCCATGGGTTCGTCCGGCGCTGTCGGCGCCGAGGCCGTGGCATCGGGGGGCGAAGTCGGCTGCGCCTCGGCGATGGGCGCGCTCCCGAGCCCAACCGCAAGCAGCACCAGGAAACTCGGGACCGCCGCTCGTCCCGGCGCACGCTGTCCGATCGCCACGCTCACCAGCAGACACACCATCGCGAGCAACACGAACCACTGGAAACCTTCACTGCGAACCACACGCCCTTCGCTGTCGATCTCGGCACGCATCAGGTTGCGGATGTGTTTGTCGTAGATCGATTCGAGGTCGAGTGCGCCGAGGCCCGCCGGCACGTAGACCCCGTCGGTGAGCAGGGCCATCTCGCGCAGGGTGTCACCGTCGAGGCGCGTGGTGACGACATCGCCGTTGCTGTCGCGCAACAGCGTCCGCGCTCCGGTTTCGCGATCGGTGATCGGGATCTCGCTCCCCGATTCCGATCCGAAGCCGATCGCCACGATGCGAATGCCGCGCAGCGCCGCTTCCTTCGCCGCTTCGAGGGGGAACGAATCGTGATCTTCGCCGTCGGTGATGAGCACGAGCACGCGCGAGATGTCACCGCTCGCACGGAAGCCCGCGATCGCCTTGCGAATCGGCTCTTCGAGGCGCGTGCCTCCGCGCCCGACACTGTTGGGCCCGAGCGTATCGAGCACCAGCCTGAAGAAACCGAAGTCGGGGGTCATCGGCGCGAGCACACTCGCGCGCCCCGCGAAGGCGATCAGCCCGACCTGGTCGCCGTGGAGATAGTCGAGCAGGTCGCGGATCTCGCTCTTGGCGCGTTCGAGTCGATTGGGTGCGACGTCTTCCGCCAACATCGAGCGCGATACATCGATCGCGACCATGAGTTCGGCGCTCGCGCGCGGCGACTCGATGTACTCGAAGCCCCACTGCGGTCGCATCAAGGCGAATACACCGAACACGCATGCGAGCACCAGGAAGGCGTTGCGCGCATGTCGTTGCAGGGAACTCGGGCCGTCGACCAGACGCGCCTGCAGCGCACTCGCGACCAGGCCTTCGAAGCGTTCCGCACCACGTCGCTCGAGGGCGAACAACGCAACGGCGAACACGATCACCGCCCACAAAGCGTGGGCCCACTGCGGATCGGCGAAGCGGAAGTCGCTCACGGGTACCTCCGCAACACGCTACTCGCGAGCAGGCCCGCCAGGGCAATACAGCCGAGCGACGCCATCACCCAGGTGTCGAAGTGCTCGCTGTACTGCAGGTAGCGCGTCTCGGTGATCTCGGTCCGCTCGAGGGCGTCGATCTCTTCGTACACCGCGGCCAGCCCCTCGGAACTCGCCGCGTGGAAGTACCGGCCTCCTGTTCGGGATGCGATTTCCTGCAAAGACTTCTCATCGAGTTCGACCCTGGCGCGGCGAATAACGGTGCGACCGTCGGGGGTCTGGAAGGGAACCGGTGCGAGCCCCGTACGTCCCGCACCGATCGCGTAGACCTTGATGTCGTGTTGCGCCGCAAGGGACGCCGCCTGCAGCGGATCGATCGCCCCCGTATTGCTCACGCCATCCGTCAGCAGGATGATCACCTTCGACTTCGCGGGGTGCCGATGCAGCCGCTCGACCGCAAGCGCGAGCCCCTCTCCCACCGACGTGCCCTGTTCGTTGGGGTCGAAGTTGATCGCGACCTGGCTGAGGATGTGATCGAGGTTCAGGTGGTCGAGGGTGAGGGGGCAGATCGCGTCCGCATAGCGCGCGAACACCACCAGGCCGATCAAGTCGTCGGGGCGACCACCGAGGTCGTCGCTGTCTCCCTTGATGAAGCGGCTGACGATCTCCTTCACGGTGTCGAGCCGGCTCACCCCCATGTCACCGCGCACGAAGTCGCGGGCATCCATCGACCCCGAAACGTCGATCGCGAGTTCGATCGCGATGCCTTCGCGGTGAACCTCGGTCGTCGCATCGCCAACGCGCGGGCCCGCGAAGGCCACCGCCAATAGCGCGCACGCCACACCGAGCAGCAAGGCGGGCAGATGCGCCACCCGATGCCGCAGCGAATGCCCCGTCCCCTCGACGAGCTGCACGCTCGAATACGAAAGGCGCCCGCCCCCTCGCACGGCGAGCCAGATGATCACCGGACCGAGCAGCGCGGCGAGCAGGAACAGCGGATCTCGCAGTTCGAGGTCGTTCATGCCGCCCGCTCCTCGGCCCCGAAGCTCGGCGCCTCGCGCGGGTCGTCGGGCGTGCGCGTGTCTTCGAGGAAGCGGCGCGCGGCTTCGACCGAGTCGTCGATTTCGCCCTCGCCCGGAACCACGCCGGCGAACTTCACGAGGTCGGCTTGTTTCAGGAAGTCACCCAGGCGCTCGCGCCAGTCGGGGGTCAGATCCGGCGAGCGACTCGCGACGACCAGGAACTCTTCGGTCGTCAATTCGGGCGAACGCAGGTCGAAACGGTTTTCGAGGTAACGACGAATGATGCCCGAAAGCTTCACGTAGAAGGCCTCGACCTGATCGCCGGCCGGATGCCGTTCCCACTGCAGCAGATCGTCGAGTTCGCCGCGCGCGATCTCGTAGGCCGTGCGTTTGCGCCGAGCGATCTCGCGGGCCTGCCAGTAGCGATATGCGAACGGGAGGGCCGCGAGCAGCAGCACGGCGGCAACCGTGCCGATCACCCAGTACGGAACCCCCGCCACACCGCGCGCGCGCAACCGCCCCGGCATCGGACGCAGGGCATCACCGGCGTTTTCCGGTAGCACCGACTGCACGGTGAAGTCGATGCGCTCCGTCAGCACTTCGTAGGCGTCAGCGCCCTGCGGCGCCGGCTTCGCCCCTTGTCGGCGGTCGACGAACTCGACGAGCAACGGCGGAATGCTGTGCTCGCCCGACCGCGGAGGTTCGAGGTTGTAGCGCTGGATGAAGCGATTGCGGCCATCCTCTGCCACGTTTGCACTCGGCGCGAAGTCGAGGATCAGGAAGCGGTCGAGGGCTTCACCGAATTCGGGCATCAGCACTTCGACGCCGTCTTCGGCCAGCACTTCGACTTCGAGATGGATGGCGGCGCCGATCAAGGGTTCGCTCGGTTCGAGGCGCACCGAAACATCGACGGGACCGCGCGACGTCTCGCGCTCGATCAAGTCGGCCTGCGCCGTCGACGCGACAGCGAAGACCACGAGTGCCAGGGCTGCGAAGTAGCGCCCCATCATCGCCGCTGCCTCCGCTCGCGCATGCGGAAGAACTTGATCAACGGCTCGACGACCGAACCCGACGCGTCCACATGGATGAAGTCGATGCCCGACCCGCGCAGCTTGCGTTCGAGAGCCTCGATCCGTTCGCGCGACTTTCGTTCGAAATCACGACGAAACGCCTGCGAGGCGGTGTCGACCACCTGGGTACGGCCGGTTTCGGCGTCACGCAGTTCGACCAGGCCGAGCGCAGGGAATTCGAACTCGCGCGGGTCGCTGATCAGCACCCCGATCACGTCATGCTTGCGATTCGCGGCGACCAGCGCCTGTTCATAGCCTTCGTCGATGAAGTCGCTCACCAGGAAGCACACGCTCTTGCGCGAGCGCACCGACATCAAGAATTCGAGCGCCGTCGCGATCCGCGTCGCTTCGCGCGGTGGCCGCAGGCGTTTGGGAAAGCGGAAGCCGTCGGAGCCGAAGAGCGGTGCCTCCGACGCGAACAGACGCTTCCAGAAGGGAGGTTTGCTGCCCTCCTCTTCTTCGTTGTCGAGACCGTGCGCAAGCACTTCACGCACCACCCGCAACGCGTGCTTCTGCCCTTTGCGCGGCGGGATGTACTGCTCGATCTCGCTGTGAAAGAGCGTGAGCCCCACCTTGTCGTCGTTCTTGATCGCCGAAAACGCGATCAGGGCGCAGAGCTCGGCAGCGGCTTCCCGCTTCGAGCGTCCGACCGAACCGAAGTCCTGCGAAGCCGAAACGTCGGCCATGATCATGATGGTGAGTTGGCGCTCTTCGACATATCGCTTGACGAAGGGTTCCCCCATGCGCGCGGTCACGTTCCAGTCGATCGACCGCACGTCGTCGCCGGGCACGTAGGGGCGCACCTCGTCGAACTCGACGCCCGTGCCCTTGAACACGGACACGTATTCGCCCGCCAGGACGTCTGCGACCTGGCGCCCGGTTCGCAGCTGGATTTCGCGAACCCGCCGAATGATTTCCCGCGTCAACATCGCCCGAGGCTTCGCTACGGAACGAGCACGCTGTCGAGGACGAGGTTGATCACGTCATCGGCGCTCTGCCCCTCGGCCTCCGCTTCGTACGAAAGTGCGATGCGGTGGCGCAGCACATCGGGGGCGAGGGACTTCACGTCGTGGGGTGTCGCGTAGCTTCGGCCTTCCATGAAGGCCTGCGCCTTGGCGGCCTTCATGAGCCAGATGCTCGCGCGCGGGCTCGCGCCCATCTCGATCAGTCCATCGAGTTTCGGGATGCCTGCCCCCACCGGGTCGCGGGTCGCGCGCACGAGTTCGACGATGTAGCTGCGGATTTTCTCGTCGACGAAGACCTGCTCGACGACCTCGCGGGCCGCGATGATCTCGTCCGCGGTCGTCACGGCCTGGATTTCCTGGGCTGGAACCCCACCCGCCATGCGGTCGATGATCTTCCGTTCTTCGTCAGCGGTCGGATACGCGACCTGGACTTTCATCATGAAGCGATCGACCTGGGCTTCGGGCAGCGGATAGGTGCCTTCCTGTTCGATCGGGTTCTGGGTAGCGAGTACAAGAAAGGGGGCGGCGAGGGAGAAGCTCTCTCCACCGATCGTGGCTTGTTGTTCCTGCATGCACTCGAGCAGCGCGGCCTGCACCTTTGCCGGAGCGCGGTTGATTTCGTCCGCGAGCACGATGTTCGCGAAGATCGGTCCCTTCTTGACGCTGTAGGTGCCGTCCTTGGGATTGAAGACCTCGGTCCCCACGACGTCGGCCGGCAGCATGTCGGGGGTGAACTGGATACGAGAAAACTCGGTGGCGAGGGCATCGGCGAGGCTTCGTACGGTCAGCGTCTTCGCGAGCCCGGGGACGCCCTCGAGCAGCACGTGGCCACCCGACAAGAGCCCCATCAAGAGCCGCTGGACCATCGCCTCCTGGCCGACCAGGACCTTGCCGACCTCGCTGACGAGATCGCGCACAACCTTCGAATGCGCCTGAACTTGTTCTCCCAGGTCCCCGACACTCATCGTACTCTTCGCCTCCATCTGATCTTGTTCTCTGCCACGCCAGCGCTGCGACTGGCGCGCCGGCCCCGCTGGCCCGCCGCCTGCGCGACGCTGCTCCCCCCGGCCCCGCAGTCCCGGGGGCTGCGAGGGCGGCGCAGTCTAGCAACGGGTGCGGGTGGAGCGGGTTCCGGACCCTGTGAAATCGTTCGCAAGCGCTAGATGCCGGAGCGCCGGCCGGAGTTCCCGTCGGCGCGTTCCCCATGCGCCGACCGCTGGCTGGCAAGGCGTTGGGAGTCGACAACACCTCAAGATCCGGCAAGTTGCGGCAAACCCTGAACCCATTCTCTCAACCATGCGCTAGGTTCTTCTTGCCTCCCAATGACGACGCGATTGCGTAACGCAAGCGCGCGCTTTGGGACGGCGTTCACCGATGCACCCTCTGTCGTATCCGGGCCTTCCGCTCGTCGAGTCGATGCGAGACGACGCTTTCCTTGCGGTGCACCCGCTGCTCGACCACGCGAGCGATGCGCCCGAACCGCAAGCCAACCGCGCCGCCCGTTTCCTGTCGGGTGCGACCATCGAAGATCGCACGCGTTGGCTGTCGCGCAGCCGCGACGTTGCGTTCCTCGGCGTCGCGGACAGCCACTGGTTCCACGCCCTCGGCCTCACCACCGCCCTGCGCGACGCGACCTTACAACGCCTGATCGCTTTCGAAACGCGCCCCGAAGCGCTGCAGCACTTCGTGCGCATGCGCGGACTGATCCTCGACAGTGTCAATCGCGTCGACTTCCTGGAGCGCTTGTTCTGCGTGCACTTCGGTACGGGTGCGCGACACGCACTCGAACACTTCCACCCTCGCGGCCGCCGCTACGTTCACGGCTGCGTGCGCAAGGATGCCTACCTCGAACTCGAACGTTCGCTGTGGCGGGGTTGTGAGTTCGACGCACATCGGTTCGCTACCGAAACGGGCCTCGTCGCCGAGCCGCTCTCGGCGGGGCTGCACATCAAGCCCACGGGCCACGGACGCGACGACTACGTGGCGACCTTCCTGTGTGGTTCGCGGGACGACTACACCTGGACTCCTGTGACCGCGGCATTCGGCACTGGCTTCCTCGGTGGTGAACGTCGCTTCCAGGCGCTGCGCAAACTCCTCGCCGAAACGCCCACCTATCCCATCCTGCTCGAGGGGGACGACGAACTCGACGACCTGCTGCTTGCCCATCGTTTCCAACCGACGTGGTTGTGGGCGTCGGATTGGCTGCGCGAAGAAGCCCAGGACCGCCGCGTCGCGCGCACCCGCGAGGTGATCGCACGCATGGGCGGTGGCGGTGCACCGGAAAGCGAGCTCGACATCTGGGTTCATCAGGACAGGCGATGTGGTGCCTGGATCGACCGACGCGTCAACGACTGGGGCATCCACCATCGCCCCTGGTCGACCACCACCGAATCGCTCTATCGGGTTGCGCGCCAGTTGCGCGGAACGAGCGGTCTCGAAGTGGTGCCCGACCGCGCCTGGATCGACCGGGACGACGGCATCTCGAAGCTCCCCAACACGCGCTACTGCCCCTTCGACGCTTTCGCGTCGGACCACTACGACGCGCTTCACAGCACGATCTTCCTGCACGCCCTGGTGGGCCACGGCGTCGACGACCACACCTTCCACCGCGTCGTCGAGAAGGCGCGCAAGCTCAGCTCGAACGTCGTGATCCGCGAGCACAACCCGCGCGCCCGGAGCGACAGCGATGAGCGCAAGGGCTTGTCACTCGGCGCCCTCACCAAACGCCACGGCCTGCCGACCGAGGTGGACTTCGCACCCGGCACCGACGGGCGTGACTCACACTGGATCGCGGTGTATCGCTAGCCCGGATTATTCGTGAAGCCCGTAGCGAGAAGTCCGAAAGTGCTGACAGTTCGCGGACCTCGGACCGTAGGCCCCCGGAGACGTACTTTCAGTACGTCGAGGAGGCCGAAGGGAGAAGGCCGTGAAATGGCAGTGCTTTCGGGCTTCGCAGTAGGGCTTCACGAATAATCCGGGCTAGAGGTCCGGCCGATTCATGAAGCCCTACTGCGAAGCGTTCGGGGGCGGCATCTGCAAGCCGTGGCCCTACGAACTGCCCCCGTTACCGGGCGGCGCCTGATCGCGAACCTGCCGCCGCATCGCGCGACAAAGACGCTTCGCCGCGCGACACGAACTCGACGTCGCCATACCAGGCGCGCACGCTTTCTCCCGTGTCGTCAGTGTCGGTCATCAACGCGACGCCGGCGAGCGGTGGAAGTTCTCCGCCAAAGAGCTTCTCGTAGTCGGCCGCAACGTCGCGTTCTGCGGCACGCCATGTCCCCGCATGTTCGTCGCCCGACTCGACGGCAAGCAGTTTCACGAAGCGTCCCACGTACGCGCTGTCGACATGCTTGCCACGCGGGAGCTTACTCGCCCAGATGTAGTTGATCGCGCGACTCGGCACGTCGCCGTAGATGCTGCGCGCGAGTCGCAGGGCTGCACGCTCGAAGAAGGAAAGCGAATCGCTCTTCGGTTCGAAGGTGAGATAGATGCGTGCGGGGTAGTCGTCGCCCTGCTTGCTGCGCGCATCGCCAGCTTCGAGCACGCGGTCGATCTTCCAGCGCCAACGCAGGATCGGGTGGCTGCGCAGGTCGATCTCGGTGCGGTGGATCAAGCCCGCGGCGCTGTCGTCGGCCACGGCGGCGACCACGAAGTCGCCGGTCGCTTCGTCGCGCTCGATCGCGTACCGGGTCGGGCGATCGATCTTGGGGAAACGCAGGGGCTCCCAACTCGCCGGCAGTTTCCCGGCAGCGGTGGAGAAGCGCGCCAGCGTATCGTGCGCGTGCCCTTCCGCATCCGACTGACCGGCAACGGAGACGAGCGACGACACCACCAGCACCAGTGTGGCCACCCACGTACAGCGCGCCAGACGCGACGTTCGGGGCCTTCCCGCAGCGAACCTTCCACTGCTATCCTGCCTGCCTTCCTCACGCCCTCGACGCGAATGGGAGTCGTTCCAGAACCGATGCCGAAGCTGCTCGTCTTTCAACATGTCGCTTGGGAACTCCTCGGGACGCTCGATCCGCTCCTGCGAAACCACGGCTTTCGAAACCGCTACGTGAACTTCGGCCGCCACCCTGATACGCGCCCCAGCGTCGAGGGTTACCACGGAATGATCGTGCTCGGTGGGCCGATGAACGTCGACCAGACTGACGAACATCCCTACCTCGCCACCGAGGTCGAGGTCATCCAGGAGGCGCTGGAACGAGAAATGCCGATCCTCGGGATCTGTCTGGGCGCGCAACTCCTCGCCAAGGCGCTCGGGGCTCCGGTGCGGGCGAATGGGGAGAAGGAAATCGGCTGGTACGACATCGAGCGCACGGCGGAGGGGGCAGACGACCCGCTCTTCTCGCACTTCCGCGAGGTCGAACCCGTCTTCCAATGGCACGGCGACACCTTCGACATCCCCGACGGCGCAACCCACCTCGCAAGCTCCGAAGCCTGCCCGAACCAGGCCTTTCGCTACGGCGAAAATGCCTACGGCCTGCAGTTCCATCTCGAGGTCGACGAACCGCTGATCGAACGCTGGCTCGGTGTTCCGAAACACCTCGAAGAGATCGAAGCCGAAGGCGATCACATCCACCCCGAAGAAATCCGCGCCGACACTGGGCGTCTCACCACCGACCTGCACGATCTAT
Organism: Myxococcota bacterium; assembly: GCA_030748735.1. Lineage (GTDB taxonomy): Bacteria > Myxococcota_A > UBA9160 > UBA9160 > UBA4427 > DUBZ01. The sequence continues at coordinate 11,051 of JASMLK010000146.1, forward strand.
CGGACCGCGTGTTCAGTGAGTTCATCGATCTGTTCGGGCACACGCGGCGACGGGGCCATGGGCCGCACGGGTGAGTCTCTCGGGTCGCAACACGACACGCTAGAGTTTCGCCGCCCCCCCGACAGCCGAGCCCGCTTCGACGGAGGTCAAGGGGTGTCCATGTGCGCACTCGAACGTGCGCGCGTTTGCGCATGGAGATCTTCGGCGCCCAGCACGCGCTGGTAGAACGACACCGTTTCTTCGATGCTCGCCTCCGTGATCGCGAGATGATCGAGCCCCACAACGCCCATGCCACCCGCCTCCTGAGCCCTCTTGGAGCGCCTTTCGTAGAGGAGACAGCATGATGGCTTTTTCCACCGTAACCGTCGATTGCCGAGCGACGTATCGAACGAAAGAGCGGCAGCATGTGTCTGCTGTAGCGTTCCGATCAACACAGGTGCGGCGGTGGCCTCGAAGGGGCGAAGCAACCACCGTGCAACCGAGGTCGGGTCTGGGGGACGCAACGGAACACCCCATCGGAACGACCCGAACCTGGAGGAAGATCCATCTCGCCGGACACACCGACCACGGCACCCATTTGCTCGACACCCACAGCCGGCCCGTTTGCGACGAAGTCTGGGCGCTGTATCGCGACGCGATCGCGCGCTGCGGGGCGGTGTCGACGTTGATCGAATGGGACGAAGACATCCCCGAATGGGACGAACTCGAAGCCGAAAGCGAACGCGCCCGGCACGCACGTGCGGCAGCGCTCGCGGGCAAGGGGGCGGTCGATGAGCCAACACCCGCGGACGCGAGCGCGGAGGCACGCACGTGAAGGCGCCGCTTCCCCTCGCCCAACTCCAACGGCTCTTCCACGACCTGCTGCGCGCACCCGAAGGCGTTCAGTCGGGCCTGGACGCGATGGTGGAACGGGGTGAGCTCGACCGGGCGGACATCTCATTCGCAATCGTGGGAGACGATCGACTCGATGCGACCGGGCGTCTCGACATCTATGCGGGGATGTACTTCTACCGCCTGCTCGACGTGCTTGCGGACGAACATGCTCGCACGGCGGAGCGGATCGGCGAAGTGAACTTCCACAACCTGGTCACCGATTACCTGATCGCGCATCCCCCTTCGGCGCCGTCGCTTCGCGAAGCGGGTGCCGCCTTCCCTTCCTTTCTCGACGGACATGCGCTCGCCTCGTCTTTTCCGGCCCTGGGCGATGTCGCGCGCATCGAGCGTGCACGGCTCGAAGTCTTCGACGCGCTCGACGAAGACGTCCTCGATCGCGACGCCTTCCTCGCCGAGTCGGCCGCCGCACCCGAGACCTTCAAGCTGAAGATCGCCGCTGCGACGCGTGTATTCCAGGTCGATCCGCGCGCCTTCGCGCTCTGGCGCGAACCCGCAGCGGCACCGCCCGATCTTCCGAGCACCAACACCCCGACGCACGCGTTCGTCTACCGAACAGGCCACGCCGTCTTCCACCGTCCGTGCATCGAAGACGAAGCCCGCTGCCTCGAGGCGATCGGAGCCGAGCCCATTTCGCTGCCCGAGCTGGCCGAACGACTGCTCAAGCACGATGCGTCGGCCGAAGAAACGAGCGAGCGCTTCGCCGAACTGCTCGAGTTGTGGCTCGACAACGCAGTGCTCGTGTCTCCACCTCGCCCGGGAAACGCGTGATACGTTTTTCGCCATGCGCGAACCGAGCGAAACGCCCGACCCGACCGCGCCCCGCGCCAGCAAGGACTACACGCGCCAACTCGGTGTCGTGGAGAGCCTGGTGGCCATCACCCGTGAATGCCCGAGTGGTCCCGTTCGGGGTGTCGCGCAGAACGCCCTCGACGCCATCAAAGGCGACGCCGCCGTCATGCGCGAGCAGGTGTACTACGTACTCAGTGCGCTCCAGGGCTGGCGAGGTGAACGCGCCAGCCAGGTGCATGCATCGCTCACCGCGTTCTACGAACAGCGGGCGGCAAACGACGCTTCGAAAGAGGACTAGCCCGGATGTTCATGAATAATGCGGGCTAGAGGAACCCCATGGAAAAAATCTCCTACGTGATCTGGAAGCCCGCAGACGTTTCGGACGTGGCGCTTCGCGACCAACTCGTCGGCGAAACCGCAAAGCGCATCCTCGGCACCCCGGGCGTACACGGGCTTTCGATCCTCTGCCCCGACGAAACCACCGAGGCCCTCGCCCCCGCGCGCATCACCCAGGTCGACGATCCCCACTGCGGCATGGTCAACGTCTGGGTCGACCTCGCGGACGCCCTCGACCGTGCTCTCATCGAGTTGGCACTGCGCGACGTCACGGCGCGCATCGTCGGCTACCTGATGGTCGAGTCCGTTCCCCTGCTGAATACGACCCACACGGCACCCGTCGGTGAACGCACACCGGGGACGACCCTGCTCACGAGCATCACCCCCAAGGAGGGGATCTCCTACGACGCCTTCCTCGAACACTGGCAGGTGGTTCAACGCAAGGTCGCGATGGAGACCCAGTGCACGTATCGCTATGTGCGCAACGTCATCGTCCGCCCGCTCAGCGAAGGCGCGCCGGCCTGGGCCGGGATCGTCGAAGAGGGCTTTCCCACCGAAGCCGTCACCGACCCGATGCTCTGGTACAGGGCAGACGGCTCACAGGAGAAGCTCGAAGAAAACCGTGGACACATGATCGAAAGCGTCTCGGCTTTTCTCGACCTGTCGAAGATCGAGTCACATCCGACTTCCGAGTACGTCCTCGAGACCTTGTAGAGGACTGCGGCGATCTCGCGATCGGCCGTGCCCTCGAAGTCGCCGAGCGCGACGATGCGACCGTCCTTCACGCCGAGATCGCCGCTGCGACGCGGGCGCCGGTCCCGTCGACGAGGGTTCCGTTGCGTACGACGAGATCGAAGTGCTCGGCCAACGCCTCAGGCCTCCTCGCCGAGGTGCTTCTTCAGGGCCGCGAGCATACCCGTGTAGGCACCCGAGATCCCACCCGCGACACCGTCGGCCGGCACGCCCTCGGGTGCGACGAAGCTGGCGCCCCAGTCGACACGGCAGCCGCCATCGGTCTCGCTCACCTTGACGGTCGCGAGATAATCGTTCACCGGCAGCGGGCCGCCGACGATCGCGTAGCTCAACGTGCGGCTCGCGTCGTCGAAGCTCTCCAGCCGCTCTTCCATCACGGCCCCACCGGGCATCTCGACCGACCGCACGGCGCCAATGCCGCTGCCGTCGAGCTTGCAGCTCACCACACCCGGGGCCCACGCACCGATCCCTCCGTAGTCGGCGAGTTCCTTCCAGACGGCGTCGGCGCTGGATTCGAAGTCGAGGTGGACGGCGATTTCACTCATGGTGGGCTCCTGGTTCGCGGGTGGATTCGCGTGATTGTGGGGGTCTCGGTGCGGCCCCGAGTTTGTTCGAAGACTCGAGCCTTGGCTAGCGAGCGTTTTCGAGCGAAAGTCTGGCCCCGCCCCCGCGTCGACCGCAGCTCGCATCTCGCAGCCGCGTCCCGACCAACCCTTCACGCTGCCCCCCGTTACCACGGAGCCCATCCCGATGGCATCCGAGCCGCGCCAGATCCTCGTTACGAGCGCCCTGCCCTATGTGAATGGACACATCCACCTCGGCCATCTCGTCGAATACCTGCAAACCGACATCTGGGTCCGATTTCAGCGCTTGCGCGGGAACGACGTCCGCTTCTTCTGCGCGGACGACACCCACGGCACGGCAACGATGATTCGCGCGCGCGACGAGGGGATCGAACCCGATGTCCTGCTCGCACAGATGAGTGAGGCCCATCAGGAGGACTTCCGCGCTTTCGGAGTCGAATTCGATCACTTCGGCAGCACCCACGCCGAAAGCAATCGCGATCTCGTGAACGAGATCTGGGCAGCACTTCGCGCGGGCGGTCACGTCGTCGAGCGCGACGTCACCCAGCTCTTCGACCCCGAAGCCGGCGTGTTTCTCGCCGACCGCTTCGTCAAGGGCGAGTGTCCGCGCTGCGGCAAGGACGACCAGTACGGAGACAACTGCGACAACTGCGGCGCCACGTACACCCCGGACGAACTCGGCAACCCGAAGAGCACCCTGTCGGGAAGCACACCGGAAAACCGCACAGCCAAGCATCTCTTCGTGCGCCTTTCGGACTTCCAGGACTTCCTCGACGACTGGACACAGAGCGACGATCACGTCCAACCCGAAATCGCCAACTGGTTGAAGGGCAGCTTCCTGAGCGAACCGCTGCGCGATTGGGACATCAGTCGCCCGGCGCCGTACTTCGGCTTCGAAATCCCCGATGCCCCCGGCCACTACTTCTATGTCTGGGTCGACGCGCCGATCGGCTACATCAGCGCGACGAAGGATTGGTGCGACGAGGTCGGCGAGTCCCTCGACCACTGGTGGCGAAACCCCGACTGCGAGATCCATCACTTCATCGGCAAGGACATCGCCTACTTCCACACGCTCTTCTGGCCCGCGATGCTGCAATCTGCAGGCTTCGAGCTTCCGCGCAAGGTTCACATCCACGGCTTCCTCACCGTGAACGGCGAGAAGATGAGCAAGAGCAAGGGCACGTTCATCAATGCGCGCGTCTACCGCGAGCATCTCTCGCCGGACTTTCTGCGTTACTTCTACGCGAGCAAGCTTTCGAGCGCGGTACAGGACATCGACCTCAACCTCGAAGAGTTCACCGCCAAGGTGAACAGCGACCTCGTGGGCAAGGTGGTGAACCTCGCGAGCCGCACGGCGCGCTTCGTCGAAGGCAAGGCGCTTGCGCCCTACCCCGACGATGGCGGGCTCTTCGAAGCCGGGGACGCCGCGGGCGAAGAGATCGCTGCGGACTACGAAGCCTGCGACTACAGCAAGGCGATTCGCACCGTGATGGCGCTGGCCGACAAGGCCAACGAATACGTCGAAGCGAAGGCGCCCTGGGTGCTGCGCAAGGATCCCGACAAGGCCGACGAGTTGCTCGAAGTGTGCACGGTCTCGCTGAATCTCTTCCGGCAGATCACGGTCTATCTCGCACCCGTGCTGCCCGGACTGGCGCAAAAGGCGAGCGCACTCTTGAACGCAGAAACGCCGCGCTGGGAAGACGCAGCAACGCCTCTCGTCGGCAACACCGTCGCGAAGTTCGAGCACCTGATGCGCCGCGTCGATCCGGCGCGGGTCGAAGCGATCGTGGAAGCGAGCCAGGAATAGGGAGCGCGCGCAGCGAGGAGGTTTGCATGGAACCCGACACGGTCCTGCCGCTCGCGGCGGTCCTCAAGGAACTGCAGCACTACTGGACCAGAAACGGATCGCAGGCGCACCCATGGTGACGGACGTCGTCGACCTCGCAGGACTCCCTGCGGCGTTCGAGGGGCTGCGAACGCCGAGTACGCAATGCAAGGTCTTGGTGGAGCCGTGAGCGCCCGCGCCTTGCGCGCGACCGCTACATCGGCCCCTGGTACACCTCGACGAAGCGCATCGAGGCGTCTGCGGGCGTGGCCATGTTGGCGTCTCGGTCGCTGCGGATGCATACGACCGTAGGCCGATCGCTCGCCTTTGCGCGCGCGAGCGCGGGTTCGAGCTGATCCATTGCGTCGACGTACTCGTGGTCGCAACCGAGGCCCTGCCCGACGATGTCCCAGCGGATCTCGCCCTGGTCCGTGCCGAAGGTCTTGCCCCAGCGCAAGCGCTCGTTGGGCTCTTCCATGGTCCACGAACCTTCCGCGAATACGATGGTCGTGACGTTGATGCCATCGCGTGCAGCCGACTGCATTTCCATGAAGTTGAAGCCCGCCGCACCGTCGCCGGTGACGCAGACGACCTCGCGCTCGGGATTGCCGAGCTTCGCACCGATGGCCGAGGGGATGCCGGTCCCCAACATGCCGAGTTCGAGGATGCTGAGGTACGAGCGCGGTTGCGTCGGCGGCAGCGTCGAACTCGCCCACAGAGAAGTCTGCCCGCCGTCCGTCGCATAGATGGCGTCGCGACCGAAGACCTGGCCGATCACCATCATGGCGTGCGCGGGATGGATGCCCGGGCCACTCCACTCGAGCACGGGCTTCGCCGCTTCGGCCGTCCAGGCTTCGAGGGCTTCCTTCGCACGGGAAAGGTGCGCGCCGTCGGAGGGACGAGCGCCGCGCTTTTCCAGCACGCGCAGCAGGCCAGCCAATGCATCTTTGGCGTCGGCCACGATGCCCAGTTCGATCGGTCGCGTCACACCGATGTGCCGGTCATCGATATCGATCTGGATGAGCTTCTGACTGGCCGGGTCGCCCCAGTACTTGTCGAAGGGCAGATCGAGGTTGCCGAGCCGCGAGCCGACGATCAGTACCACGTCGGCTTCGCGCCGCGCCACGTCACCGCCGGCGCTCATGCCGGACACGAACTGCGGGTGATCGCTGGGCACGACCCCGCGCCCCGCCATGCTGGGCATCAGTGGACCACCGATCCGCTCGGCCAATTGCATCAGTTCCGTCACGGCGTCGGCGCGCTCGACTCCGCAACCCGCGAAGATCATCGGGCGCTCCGCACCGGCGAGTAGTTCCGCCGCCTGCTCCAGCTGACTCTCGGAAGCCTGCGGCCGCGTTGCCCGGTACCGCTCGGGCGGGAGCACGGAGATGTTCACCTCCTCCTGCTCTTCGTAGAGAATCGGGCCGGGCACTTCGAGTTGCACCGGTCCCGGCCGCCCGGACCACATCTCGCGGAACGCCATGCGCGTCACTTCGGCGATGCGATCCCACGAGAAGATCGGTCCGCCCCACTTCACGCTGGCCGAGAACGCGTCGAGTTGGTCCTGCCCCTGGAAGGTGGAAGGCGGCGAGGGGTAGACGATGTCCATGCGGTGCTGCGAAGTGATCGCCAGCACCGGCACACCCTCGTGCCGTGCCGTGATCATGCCGGGAAGCAGGTTCGCAGAGCCGGGCCCCGGGTTGCCGAGCACGACCGCGGTTTCGCCCGTGGTCTTGTACAGCCCCTCGGCCATGTGCACCGCTGCCGCCTCGTGGCGAATCGGAACGAGACGAATGCCGTTGTCCTCGAGTGCCGCGAGCAGGGGATCGACCTCGGGACAGGGCAAGCCGAATACGAATCGAACGCCTTCGGCCGCCAGGCAGCGCGCCAGAAGCTCTCCACCGGTGATGATCGCCATGCTGCTTGCCCCTCTCGGTGATTGGACAACCGATGAATAGCAGCGTGCTCTACCGCGCGAAACGCCGCTGGATCAGAAGCTACCGACCATGTTCAGGAACCAACCGTGGTCGTCGTAGTCGAGGTCCGTGAGGTCTTCGGAGAAGTCCGTGAAGTTGTACCCGAGGCCAACCTTGAAGTGCTCGCCGAAGTAGCGGTTCAGCGTGACGAGCGCGCCGCTCTTGCGTTCGTCGAGGTCGGGAAGATCGAGCATGCGTCCTTCGACGGTGCTCTCCCAGTTTTCGAAGAGGCGCAGATCCGACCGCAGGATGTAGAGATGGGCGTCGTTCTCGAAGAACTTCGGATCGTCGCGATCGAGACTCACCTGGCTGGATCGGTAGGCGTACTTTCCGCCCAGGGTCCAGACGCGGGTGATGTCGTAGCCGGCATCGACCGCAAACACGTGACTGCGCTGAACGAACGAGGCCGAAGCCGTGCCGCTGCTGTTCGCCTGTTCGGCACTCGGGAAGCTGTAGAAGTAGGTGTACTTCAGCAGCGCGTTCAGTCGGTCGTTGGCGACCGGGCGATACGCATAGCCGAGCACCGCTTCGGTGTAGTCGGCGTCGAAGAAGTCGCCGAGCGAGCTGTGGCTCATGGCGTGATTGAACTTCGCGAGCAGTCGCCAGTCGTCGGTGAGCTGTACGCGGAGCCCGTTCTTGAACAGCCAGCTCGTGCGGTCGTCGTTGCTCGCGTCGGGTCGTTCGATGTCGTCGTAGCGGAACTCGACCCCGCTCGTGACCGACGCCTCGTCGAAGTGGTACCCGACACTCGCCCCGGCGGCGATGCGCTCGGTTTCGGCGCTCGTGCGGCGATCCTTCAGTGTCCCGACTTCCAGATTCGCACCGATCGTCCAGCGCTCGGTCGGGGTGAGGGTCATCCCCACGGCACGCGTGAGCCCCGTTTCGGGCTTCGAATGCTGGTAGCGGTTCTCCATGTACACGCTCGCGCTGTCGGACATGCGCGAGTTGGCGCCACCCACGAGGTTCCCCGTTCGGGTGTGGACGCCATTGGCCCCGCGTTCGTTTTCGAGGGTGTAGTTGAGGTAGACGTTCGTGCGGTCAGACTTCTGGAAGTTCGTCCCCACGCGCGCAGCCGGCCCCAGCTCGCCGTGGGAAGCTTCACCCTCGGCGCTCAATCGCTCGGTCACCAGGACTTCACCACCGGCGCCGCTGCGCCAGTTCTTCTCGCGATTGCCCGTGGCTTCCAGGCTGGTCTGCCCGAAGACGTAGCTTCGCCAACGATCACCCGGGTCGTATTCGGCCTGCACGACTGCGTCGGTACGGTCGCCCTCTTCCTGGGTTTCCGGTACGACAGGCGAGCGGTCTTCGCGTTCGTCCCGTCGCACCCCCGCCGAGAGTTCCACCTCGTCGGTCAAGGCGAAGTCGACATCGACTTCCATCGTCGTGGTCTCGAGCCCCCTGTCTTCCTTTGCGTGATCGGCCTTTGCGCGAATCGCGAGCCGCTGGGTGATCGGAAGTTCGAGGTTGCCGCCGAATTGCTCGGTGTCCACCAGGGTCGTGAGACCGGGCGCGCTGTACCCCGCGTCGAGGAACTGGGCGTACATGTCGAGGCGCCCGAGTGCGACGGGGAGCCGATCTGCGAGGGGTGCGAAGGGTGTAAGAGAAAGCGCATCCGCAAAGCCGAGGCTGATGTCTGCGCGATAGCCGTAGGCGTCGACGTTCTCGAGCCCGAGATCGTTTCCGCCCTCGAATTCGAAGCCGCCGTCGTCCGAGCGCGAAGCGAAGGAAAGCTGCCCTTCGCTGCGGCCCGCCTGCAACTTGAGCCACGACTGTGACGACATCCGCAGGGTGAGGTCCGTCGCGTAGAGTTCGCTGCGTTCACCCTCGTCGTCGTTGCGGTTCGCCGTCACGCCGAGCTTCAAGAAGTCACCCAGCCAGGCATGGGCTCGGCCACCGGTACTCAGCGTGTCGAGTTCGTCGAAGCCCGGGGTGTACTCGTACTGCGCAACGAGCCAGGATTCGTACCCGCTCAGCCCATCACTTCGAATCAGCAGTTCGTCCGCCACGGTCGAAGCCATGGGTTCGGAGAGCAGGATCCGCCCCTGGAAGTAGTCGATGTCGTAGTCGAGCCCGGGCCGCAGGTCGACGACGCCTGAAACCAGCCCCGAATCCTTGTCGCGCAACTCGATACGCAGGGTTTCCGAACCGTTCAAGAGATCGCGATTGCGCAGGTAGTAGAGCGAGCCACCCGTACCGCGGAACTCGTCCCGGCCGCGCACGGTGCCCGGGTCGGCCGCGAAGCCACCCAGCATGTAGCGCTTTTCGCCGAAGCTCGTGGTGTCGTTCGACACCGCGTGGAGCTTCCCGCCGTACAGCCCACGCTCGACGAGGGCCAGCTCGTTGTCGCGGTAGCCGACATTGAAGTTGCCCCACATCAAGTGGCTCTCGTCCTTGCTCAACTTGACGTAGAACTTGCCGAGCGTCGGCGCCAGTTCTTCGACCGTGCCGTCGTCGCCGAAGGTCGGGTAGTGGTAGTCGGGATCGATGCGACGGAAGAGCGAATCGGGCGACTTGTCGAGGAAGTTGCTGAAGAGTTCGTCGACCGAACCTTCGCGCGTGTCGGCGCTGGCGGTGAGCTTCCAGTCCTCGGCGAACTTGCCCGTCAGGAAGAAGGCCAAGCGCCCTTCCGCCCACGGATCGGAATCGAAGGGCTGGTTTTCGCCTTCGAGGCGATCCTTCGGTCCGTTCGTCTTGTCGAGGGAGAACGTGACGTCCGCGATGCCGACGTAGAACCAGTCTTCCTTGCGGATGTCGAGATCGCGCAGAAAAAGGTCACCCCGCCCTTCTTCGTCCTGGATGTTCACTTCGACCGTGTGCAGGCCAGAAGGCAGAATCGCCTCGGCAACGAATTCGCCCCGCTCATCGACCGGAACCGGGCGCCCGGCCAACCACACGCGGTGCCCTTCCGGCACGCTCGTGCCGTGCACGCGCACGGTCCCCGCACTGTCGAGAGGAATGTTGACCAGCAGCGGGCCACTCTCACCGTAACCCGCGAACAGCGAACCCGCGTCACTGGCGCCAGAGCCCGAAACGAGCAGCGGACCACCTCCGGGCGTCTCCCCTGGCAGGCTCCTCCCGACCGGTGACTTCACGATCCAGAGCGTCTGGGGCGCCGTCTCGTCGAATCGCCCCTCGGCGTCGTAGGCACGGAGGACGAAAGCCAGTTCCCGCTTCGGCGAAGCGAAAGGCGATGCTTCCGGCTGCCACTCGGCGACGCCCGCCTGCTCGATCGGCAGAACCACGAGCGGTTCGCTTCGCATCGAGTCGCCCGCTTCGAAGATCCGCACCTCGGCTCGTGCGATGAAGTGGGGATAGTTCGTATCCATCCGGAAGCGCGCCGGGCCCGCGGCCTGCGACGACGAACCGGGTTCCGCGGCGAGCGCAACCGTGCCCGATTCGACGGTCACGCTGAGTCGGCGCTCGGACGTGAGCGCGTCGAAGCGGAACTTCACATCCGCTTCCGAGAGCGCCACGTCGGTGCAGCGCGCGATGTCCGCATGGCTGCGGCCCGGATCGTCGATCGGCTGGCCGTCGACACTGATGCGCATCACGTTCAGTTCGAGGACACTGCGCGGCACGATCTCTCGGGTAATCGGCGTGATCGACACGCCTTCGAGGTCGTCGAGGACCGAAGCCTCGTCGTAGACCACCTGCACTGCGACCTGCGACTGGGCGCCTTCGATGAAGCCGCCGTTGACCACGTCGTTCGAGTACACGTAGCCGCGCCCTTCGTGCTCGACCTGATCGTCCTCGAGCCCGAGTTCCGCCTGCACGGCCTGCATGACGCGTTGCGCGCGTGCAGTCGAAAGGCCGATGTCGTCGCCGTAAGCGACCGCCGTGCGGCGATCGAGGCGTTCGTTGCTCGTGTAGCCGACGAAGCGCAGGCGGGGGCGCGTTCGGCCCGCAACGTCTGCGAGCGCACGCTTCAGGTTCTCGAGGTAGCTCGGGGAAATCCTCGCTTCCCCATCGACCAGCGGCAGCGGCGCAATGCGACCCCACACCGGGTCGTAGACCTGGGCCATCCACTCGGCGTCGCCCGCGTCCGGACACACCTGGGGCTCGTCGGGCAGATCCTGCAGCGGGTCGTCGTACCAGAACTCCACCTCGATCCGGCGATTGAGGGCGCGGCCAAGTTCGTTGTCGTTCGATGCGACGGGTCGTGCGGCACCCCGGCCGTCACTTTCCACCGCTGCCGTCGCTTGGCCGAGCGCATCCTCGAGCGACAGCGCCACCCGGCGGGCGCGCGCCTTCGAGAGCGCGAGATGGTCGCCATAGATCTGAGCCGAGCGGCCGGCGAGCGGGGCGTCGTCGCTGTAACCGACCAGCTTGACCGTCACGTTCTGCTTGTTCGACAGGTCACCGAGCGCCCGCGAGATCTGCGCGATGAAGGGCTCGAGCTTGCCCACGCCCTTCTCGCTGTAGCGAAGCGGCGCGATCAGGTTCTTCACGCGCGCACGGCGGGCGTGGCCTTCGCGGAAGCGCATCTTGCACACGGTCTCCGCGCGACAGACCTTCACGCGCTGGATGTCTTCGCGCGTCACCACGTCTTCGACGGCGACGGCCTGACGCGGCTCGTCGTACCAGACCTCGATTTCCACGCGCCGATTGCGGGCGCGGCCCGGCTCCGTGTCGTTCGACTCCAGGGGATGTGCATCGCCCGCCCACTCGTATGAGATCGCGTCGGGACCGAGGGCAAGCTGGCGTTGAATCAACTCCGCGGCTTTGCCTGCACGCTCGCGCGAAAGACCTTCGTTGTCGCCGTAGCGGGCGGCCAACTTACCCGAGAGGGGCTGGTTGTCGGAATGCCCGGTGAGGTGGATACGAACCTTTTCGAGGTGCCGCATACCGTCGAGGATCAGGCGCAGCGTCTCGATCGTGGTCGGAGGAATGTCCGCCTGCCCCGAAGCGAAGTGGATCGGGGGCACGACGTTCTTGAGCTTGACGGTTTCGAACACGTCGGTGAGCACCTCACGCTCACTCAGCCGATCCCCCTGCTGCACCTCGAGCCGCGCTTCGTCCTGCGCCCAGGCCGTGTAGGACGCATCCGCCGGGAGTTGTTGCTCGACGGTCGATCCGCCGTCGATCCTGCGCGTGGAAGCGAACGGCGATGCGAGGATGTCCCAGGCATTGCGCCGGATGCGCTCCGACGTGGTTTCGGTAGCCGGTTGACCGAGTCGCCAGAACACATCGTTCTCGATGCGAAGCGGTTCGTGGGTCCAGCGCGATTCGATCGTTTCACGCATTGCATCCAGGCGACGCCCCACCAACCCGGCGTCTTCGACATCCGCGACATAGGAAAGCCGCAGGATCGACGGCCCGGCTTCGAGTTCTTCGATCAGCCGATCGAGACGGGGGATCCACTGTTCGCGAATCAGCGTGGAGCCCGGCCGGAAGACCGCGTCGATGAGATCGAGGCTGACGACGCGATCGATCGTGGCACCGAAGTTGAGCTTGAGCGCCTTACCGCGGGTCGCGCGCGCGAGGTTCACACCACGGGTCGTCAGGCGATAGCCCGTGGGCAGGGTGCGCTCGTCGAGCTTCAGGGCGAAGTTGCTGCCCCGCCCTTCCTTCGGCACGACCGCGCAGGTGATGTGATAGCGACCGTGGGCGTCGGTCGTCGCCGCGAGCCCGCGCGGGGTCACGAGTCGAATGCTGGAAAGCCCGGCTTCACCTTCGTCCTGCACACCGTTGCCGTTGTGGTCGTCGAACACCTTGCCGAGGACATCCGTGCAGGCGAAATCCGGGTCGGGAACGACACGCACCGTGGCGCTGGCTTCGCCCGTAAGCGGCACACCCGTCGACGAGGTCAGCGCCTGCGCGCGGTTGGTGAACTCGCCCTCGGTCACGCCAGCACCAACCGCCAACAGCAGCGCCGCCGTGCGCCGACCAGACGCTTCGACCGTGAGCCCCGGCCAGGTCAGCACATGCCCTTCGACATCGGGTTCCGTCGGCACACCGTCGATGCGCGCAGAGCCTTCGATGTACCGGAAGCCCGCGGGATAGCGGTCGACGATGCTGAGATCGGGCAGCGTCGTCGCAAGCCCGTTGATCAGGGTGATCTCATAGGGGACGAGTTCGCCGATGCTGACGTTCACCAGCGGCGTCGTCTTCGTGAGCCCGACCGCCGAGTCGATCGACGGATCGAGGGCCACGTGGTTGTTGAAGATCTGCGCGCTGCCGGGCGGCGCGAATTCGTCGAGCGTGAAGAAGGTGTGATACGCCGTCGCCGGGGACGTTGCCGCCACCGATGTCGGCGGTGCGAGCGCCGAAGCCTGCACCTCGCAGTGCGACGTCGTGGCCGGCACGGCGTCATCGGCCGTCGTCGGACACCCCGGCACATCGAAAGCCGTGGTACCCGGGGAAGATGTCGGGGGAATGATCTGCGAATCCCCGGCGGCGAAGCCCGAAGCTGGCGGCGAAACGCGGAGCACGTAGTTCGCCGAACCCGAACACACTGCCGCCGAGAAGTTCAGATCGAATTTGTAGAAACCATCTGCGCGCGTGACCTGGCCCTGCTGATCGGGATCGTCGAAGCACGACGAGGGAATCGAAACGCCACCCTCCCGCTCGAGCACGAGACTCGCGCCGCGAATCGGGGTCCGTTCGACGGCGCTGTAGACGACGCCATTGGGTTGGATCGGCAGATCGAGCCCCAACAGGTTGCTACCGCCCGGCACCATCAGATCCGTGATCTGCTGCGGCCCGTCGGTGAACGCGGAGCTCGCGTTGCCGATCGAGGCCGAGTTCGACGTGGCATCGGCGGCGCGGAACGACAGCGAGTAGACATCCCCGTTCGAATCGTTCGGGGCAAGGCCCGCCATCGTGAACGCGCCAGCGGCGTCGGCCGTGACAGTCTGCACGAGCAGACTGTTGCGATAGAGGTCGATGAACCAACCCGCGAGCGTGGTCTCGCCACCGCCCTGCGTTTCGTCGAAGTCCACGTCGTGCCACAAGGCGCCGTTCAGGGTGCCGACGCCCGGCATGCCGCCGACCGCGATGTCCACGCTGGCGCTTTCGGTCTGGCTAGCCGCGTTCCATTCCACGCTGGCCGTGTTCCTGACGTTCGTGCCGGTCGCGAGCCCTGCGTCGAGGGTCGCGCGGAAGCGCAACACCAGGGCGCCACCCACTGCCAGCGGGCCGTTCGTGGTCGAATAGTCGGCCGTGATCAGCGACCCCACGACGGTGACGCCCGCCGTAGCGCCGTTCAGCGTTGCCGAGCTGGCGACATAGCTGAGCTGGCCCGCGACCGGATCATCGAGGTCATCGCTGATCACCACATCGCTGGCCGTCACCGTCGCAATGTTGTCGATGCGCACGACGTACTCGAGTTCGGCACCCGCAACCGCCGCACCACCGCCGACGACACTGACCTGCTTGGTGATCGCAAGCTGCTGGCCCGCCCCCACCACGACGATGGTCGGCTCCGGCCCGGTCGCGGGATCGCCATCGCCATCCGTCAGCAGGTTTGCGGTTTCCGCGGTCATCACCGTGGCCTGGTTGCTGATCAGCGTGCCCGCGGGCGTTCCGGCGTCGACTTCGAGACGGAAGGTGACGGTCGCGCTCTCGCCGGGCGAAAGGACCCCCATGCCAGTGGCCGGTAGCGGCGGCGTCAGATCGCTCGAGCTGATCGGGATGCTCGCGATCAAGGGGGACGTTCCGCCATCCGGCTGACCCAGGGCGATCCCGTTGAGGGTGACGGTGTCGTCGACATACGTCGTGTTGGCGGGAACGTCGTCCTGCAGCTCGACCGCGGTCACGGAGCTGGTGCCGTTGTTGTAGACGACGATCGTGTACTCGAGGATGTCCCCCGGATCGACGACGCCGATGGTGCCCGCATCCGTATACAACGCGGCAGCCTTGCTCGCGAACAGCAGCGGCACGCTACCCACGGTGTCGCGCGTCGGGTCGTTCGGGACGGCGGTATCGGGGTCGTCGGACGGCGTATCGACCGCGCCCCCGGTGACTGCACTCACGAAGGCCTGGTTCGAGATCACCGTGCCATCGACCACGTCGGCGTCGACCGTGACGTCGAACACCAGGGTCGCGACGTTGTCGGTCGTGGCCGATGCGTCGGCGCGCATCGCGCCAGGGGTCGGGTCTTCGGGGGCGTAGATCGCCATGCCGCCGACGAAGGCGGGTACGCCACCGGCCCCGTCCGCAACCGCGCCGCCGTTCAACGTCGTACTGCCCGCGACATACCGGGTGTTCACCGGGATCGCGTCACGCAGCATCGCGTCGACCGCGTCGTCGGTACCGATGTTTTTGATCGTGATCGTGTAGCGCAGGCGCTCGCCCGCCAGCAGCACCAGCGGATCCCCATCGAGGTCCGTCGACACCTTTTCGACCTGGAAGACCGGCATCGATACGATCGTGAGAGAAGTCGGATCTTCGTCGCCCGCGACCAGCGGGTCCGCGCTGCCGTTGACCGCTGGATCGTCACTCGAAGCAAAGGCGCTTGCGTTGGCCTGGAGTTCGGCCTGGTTGCTGATCGTCGTACCGACCGCGATCACGGCGGCCAGCGTGATGTCGTACTCGATCACGGCGGTGTCGTTCAGATTCGGCAGGTCGAGATCGCGGATGTCGATCACGCCGCTGCCGTGGGTGCCGCCCGTCGCACTGGTGTTGCTCGAATCCGCCGTGCCCGGCACCGTCACCAGTGAAAGCGAACCGGGGACGAAGCGTGCCGCGCCGTTCAGCCGGTCGGGTTCGTCGAACAAGGTGATGTTCTGAAGCGGCGTGGCACCCGTGTTTTCGACCTCGATGCGGTAGCGAAGGGTGTCACCCGGCGTCGCCTCGGAGGCCGGATCGGTGCCCTGGGTGAGGTTCGAAACCGTCTTTTCGAAGCGGTAGAGCGGAAGCGCGCTAGACGTCGAGTGGGCGTCCTCGTGATCGAGGGTACCGACGGTGCCATCGGTGATCGTTCGCGTGTAGCTGCGGCGGTCGCCGGCCGTCGCCGCGTCGCTGCCGTCCGTGCTGTACCACTGGGTCGTGCCCGCGACGTTGGTCAGCACGACCGCGTCCTGGCTTCCGTTGTCGAGCGACGTTTCGTAGCTCACGATGAAGCGCTCGCTCGCGCCTACCGCTGCACTCGTCGACAACGCCTCGATGGTGATCTCGCAGGTCGGATCCCCCGCGAACGTGAGTGAGTAATCGGTGTCGCGAACAAGGGGGCCCGAAACCGTCGTGGTCCCGTTCGATTCGAAGACTTCTGCACTCACATTCGTGGGCGCGACGTCGCAGGTGCCGCCCGCCGCACCGCTGGGCAGTTGATCGATGATGGTGAGGTTCCACGCCGTACCGGTGCCCGTATTCTGGACATCCAGGCTGAAGGTTTCGGGCGTGCCGATGGTCATCGTGGCCGGGCCCGACTTCTGGAGCGTCATCGTGTCGGGGCCGACGATGGTCATCGTGCCTGTCGTGTCGGAATTGCCCGGGCGTTCACTCACATCGTCGTCGTCGAACCAGTTCCAGGCGTACCAGGCCGTATTGGTGAAGCTGAGGCCGCTGGTGTTGGTGGGTGTGTCCTCGAGAACGACCGTGATCTCGACGACGACCTGTTCCATCGCCGGGATATCGATGCCGGTCGTGGTGTCCTCGATCACGAGGTTCGTCGAATCCCCCGTGTTGACCGGTGTCCAACTCCCTGAACCCGAAATCTTGTCGACTTCGATGAAGCGCAGATCCGCGGCCGACGCCGAAAGATCGTCGTAGATCTTCAAGTCGTAGATCGGAAAGTCGTACGGTGTCTCGGGGACCGTGATGCGGTAGCGGAAGGCTTCGCCGACCGACGCCTCGCTCTGCGTGTTCTCCTTCAGCAACGGATCGGGGGGCAACACCGGGTCCGTCGTATCGACGGCCAGCGCGGGCCCGAAGCAATAGTCGTCGGGAGCCGTCACGGTCGGGCAGCCGTCGCCTGTGCGTTCGTAGACACTCGCGCCGTCGAGGGAGGTCCAGTCACCCCAGACCGTGTTCTGGATCGTCTCGGGGTCCGGCGTCGGCGTCGTCAGGATCGTGTGATACGTCAGCTGGAGGAAGCCGCCTGCCGGGATGTCCAGCGTTTCGTCGCCCTGCCCTCGTCCCCAGTTGAGCGGACCCGAGGCGGGGCCGCTCGGCATCGCGACGAAACCGACCACCGGCACCCCATTGATGGTTGCGGTCGGGGTGAAGGTGGCGTCGAACGTCAGCTCATCCGGCAGGGTGTCGACGATGTTCAGGTCGTAGGCCGTCGCATCGCCACCATTCACGTAGCTGAGCAGGTACTCAATGGTGTCGCCGAAGGCGATCGGATCATCGGGATCCTTGCCCGGCGTCGCATTCGACGACGCCTTGGTGGACGTGAGGTTCGGCTCGGTCGCCATGATGAGCGCCGTCGTGTCCGACATGGTCTCGGGTGAGCCCGTTTCGCCGTTCGTGTAGGAGACCTCGGCCGAATTCTGCAACGCGTCGCCAACGTCGGTGACGAGATCGTTGTTGATGCGCGCCGCGTAGGTGATCCGGATCGCGGGATCGATCGCGGTCGTCGTGAGGTCGTCTTCGGTCTGCGTGACGACCGTGCCGATCGTCCAGGTCGCGGTGCCCGACGTGGCGTCGCCCGGCACCGAGGTCATCGCCACTTCGCTCGGCGCCACGCCATTGATCGTCGCGATGCCGTCGAACTGATAGGTGATGTCGTAGTCGCCGTTGTGGGCGAGCACGTAGCTCACCGCTGCGAAGTCGAGGCTGTCCGCAACGACGAGGTTCTCCGTCATGCCCTCGGGCAGATCGATTCGCACCTCGAAGCTCTTGTGCGCGCCGATCTGCGGTAGAAGCGCCGGCGTGAGGTCGGTCTTCGTGATCGTAAGACCCGGGACCGGAAGCGTCGCATCGGCTTCGGCCTCGTAGTCGTTCAATGGCTCGGCGGCGTTCGGGAGTGCACCGATTCGCATGCCCGTCGCGCTGCCATCCGCGCCGATCATGCCGGTCGCGTTGAGCGCGGTGCTGGTGGTGGGCAGCGAGGTCCAGTCCGCCTGGATCGTGTTGTCCATCTCGCTGAGCGGTCCGACCAGCGTATTGACCTGCACCTCGAAGGAGAAGGTGACCGTATCGCCTGGATCGATGCCGAACCCGGGTGCCCAGGTGAACAGGGGCTGGTCGGCGCCAAAGGTGATGACATCTGCGGTCGGCGGGAGCGCGCCCTGGATGTCGCCCTCGTAGGACAGTCCAATCGAGTCGAGATCGTCGAGCACGCGCAGGTTGTAGGCCGTCGCGGTGCCGTTGTTCGTGGCCGTCACCGTGACGCGCGGGAT
This sequence comes from Myxococcota bacterium, assembly GCA_030748735.1. GTDB lineage: Bacteria > Myxococcota_A > UBA9160 > UBA9160 > UBA4427 > DUBZ01. The sequence goes on from JASMLK010000146.1 coordinate 29,493, forward strand.
GTCGTCCGCGTCGGCTTCGACGACCGAGAAGGCCTTGGTGAGATCGATCGCGGGTTCGCGCACGACGAGCACGGCTTCGTCGATCGGAATGACGACGGGATTGCTGTCCTCGTCGACGTAGCGGACTTCGGCCACGGTGGCCGTACCACCGTTGGTGATCGTCGTGCCTTCCTGGTTGCCCGCCACGTTGTCGACGCGCGCGACGAAGTCGATCTCGAAATCGAAACGCGTGCCACCTCCGGCGCCCGCCGTGACGGTCTGATCCCCGAAGTCCCATTCGACCAGGCTATCGGTACAGGTCGGAGTAAATGTGCCACCCGGGCTGAAGCCCGCAGCGTCGTAGGGTGGCGAATCGAGATCGACGTCCGGGGCCTCGACGCAGCGGATGCCCGCCGGCAGTTCATCGCGGACCGTGAAGCTTCGAAGCTGCGCGACGGGGATCATCGTGTGGAGTTGGAACTCCACCTCCTCACCGATCGAAACCGGCTGCGGGGTCGGCGGGGTCGCGAGCGCGCTGTTCGACGCCGCGATCACCGCCTTGGGGTCGACCTCGACCGGAATGATCTGGATCGTCGCCTCGGCGGAAGCCGTCGTGAATTGGCGCGCACCACCGGCCTGGCCGTTGGTCCCCAGCGGCGCGCTCTGGTTGCCGCTCGCCCCCTCGAGGCTGTCGTAGCTCGCGCTGACGCTATTCGTGAGCGTTTCGAGCGGGGCCACGTCGTCGAGGGGGTCGACGCGGTAGTAGAGGACGACACTGTCCCCCGCGTCGATCTTCAAGAGCGCATCACTGTGGGTATGGGAGGCGATCACCTGGGCGGGGTTCAGGTTCTCGAGCACGTTGTCGCTGATCGTGCCCTCCCCGCCCGCGTCCGCACCGTCGATGAATGCGTCACCATCGTTGTCGACCCCGTCGCCCGTCAGCAACTCGACGAACAGCTGATCCGAAGGATCGGCGACGCTCGTGACCGTGACGTCGTAGGCCGGCGCATGGACCACACCATCGGTCGAAGCCGCGTTGCTGACCGTGATCCGATAGACGTAGGTATCGAACGCATCGCCGTCGTCGGCGAGGGCCACGAAGTTGCTGCAGGCCGCGCCCGAGCCGTAGAGGGTTTCGTTGCACACCTCTTTGGTCACGGTCAGGCTCGGCTCGGTCACCGTGAGATCCACGCGTCGATGCACTTCGCGCGGATAGCCGATCGTGCTCGGCCCGAGGGTGAAGGTTTCCTCGCCCGGAAGCAGCGCGTTGAAGAAGACCACCTCGAAGGTCGAGGTCAAGATGTTGCTGCTCTGCTCGGCGTGTTCGTTGGGGAGCGCGCTCGTATCGATCGGGTCGTTGAGCATGCGCGTGACCGCTTCGGCGCGGAACCAGTGATCCTTCTGGGTAATGCGCTCCGCGGGCACGACCGTATTGAACGTCCAGTCGAAGTCGCCCTCGTCAAGCGGCGACGGCGGCGGGTTGAGGCTGACCCCCGCAATCGCCGAGGTACTCGTGAGCAGTGGATCGGTCGACGAGATGTAGCCCTGCCCATCCGGCAGCCCGTCGACGACCTGGACATTCTGCACCGCGATGTAGCTGAAGCCCGGCGTCTGGAAGCCGAACCAGCCACCCGACTCGATCGAGAAGCTGCACTCTTCGCCGATCTCGATCTGGTCGTCGGGGGAACCGGGGGGAGGATTGTTTTCGGAACAATCGGCGGCCTGGCTCTTCAGGAGGTCATAGCCCACGACGCGAGCGCGCAGGGCGTCGAGGCTGTAGTCGTTGGCGCGGTCCGTGATGCCGTCACTACGTGCCGAGGGAGCGGGGAACCAGAGGGGCGTACCATCGCTGAGGGTGATCTCGCCGATCACGTCCACGCGGAACGTCAGATCGTCGTCGAAGCTCAATGCGGTGTTCTTCACCACTTCGAAGGTGAGGGTCTCGGTCGCGCCGGGGCCGATCGCACCGCGATCGCAGACATACACGCTCGCCGTCGCCGGAAGATTCGCGGGGATCGTCCAGTTCGGCATGGCGGGCGGGTTCGTCGTTGCCGAACAACCGGCCGGAGCTGTCTGCACGACCATGGCCTCACCGAAGGTCACATAGGCGAAGTAGTCGTCGGCATCGTGCCCACCGTTGTTCGTGAGTTCGACGCTGAGAGACAACGGATCGCCCGTACTGGTGAGGATGAAGAGCAGCTCGCTTCCCACGATGTTCGGGTCGAGGTCTTCCGGCACGGCCGTGTCGTTGTCGACGATCACGTCGTTGTGCAACGTGGCGGTACAGTACTCCTCCCACCAGAGCTCGGTCTGGCTCGTGATCGTGAAGCTCTCGATCGGATCGGTGTTGGCCGGTGAACTCGTCGGGGACTCTTCCCGCACGTCGATGTTCGCCGTGAGGTCGTAGTCGGTCGGGTCGACCAGCACGGTTCGGAAGGTGATCGTGACTTCGTCGCCGTGGCGGATCATGTGGATCTGGTCGGCAAAGTCCGGGTGGACCGTCGAACTCGTGAGCAGGAAGTCGAGAGCGCTGTTCGCCAGCGGATCGGCGGGGTCGCTCGACGTGAGCGGCACGGTCCCGGCCTGGGGGTTCGTCCACTGGATCGTGTCGATCATCCCGTCGTAGGTGCCGTAGCGCGGGTTCATCGAGATCGTGGGCGTGAACGTCGGGTCGATGACGTACTCGGCCGGCAGCAGGTGGTTGAGCCGAAGCCCACCCGTTTCGCCCTTGATCGTGCCGTTCGAGTTGTTGTCGATCGTGATGGTGACGAAGCCCGTGGCGCCCATCGGCTGGGCGGTGTCGATGCCCGTATAGGCCACGCCGACGTCGACGCCGCTGGCCTGCGAATCCGTGCGGAGCGGGTCGTCGTCATCGCCGGCGTCCGAACCACCGGAGGTGAGCGAAATGCCGCCGGCGGGCGTGTCGACCTGGCAACCCCATTCCCCGTCGTTGACCGTGTTGGTCCGATCACGGCATGAATCGGTGACGCGACCCACGAAGTAGTAGAAGCCTCTGCCGCCAGCTGGCGCCACGATGTAGGGGTTGGCGCCGCCCCCGAACTCCTGCGCGACGTCGAAGTCGTTGATGTTCGTGGTACCGCCGAGGCTCACGCAGCCCGCGGGTGCCGCCCCACCGGCCGCCGCTTCGGCATCGCCTTCGTCGTCACAGGCCCAGTCGAATACGTAGTTGCCCGGCACGATCGAGTCGTCGAACAAGACATCTTGCAACGGTGCATTGCCGTCGTTGCGCACCCGAATGCGCCAGATGACGTCGTCGTTCTCGTGCCCATACACGACACTCGCGTAGCCACCCTGTGCGGCGTCGATGTTCCGGCCCCCCTTCGAGAGGTCGGGCTCGGGCTCTCGCAAAGGCAGCGTCTCGGTGCCCGTGTCGGTCGTGAAACGATCGCCCAGGGCGCAGCTCGGGGTCGCTTCGATCTCGGCTTCGATCGAGCGATTCGCCGTAACGAGCCCCTCTTCGTCGAAGTTCGAGTGGCGCTCGACGTTGAATTCGATCGCGAGGCTCTCGCGATTGCCCGGTCCCGGTGCATCGGCTTCGAGGGTGAAGCCCGCGGGCAGGGTCCAGGTGAGGCGTGAGCCATTGGGTGCAGCGACCGTGGGTTCGACGACGGCCGGGGCGGTGACATTCGTGCCGGTGAAGGTGGTCGACCCCGCAACGTAGGTGAGCCCCGAGCTGCCCAGGTCCTCTCGCACGATGATCTCGGAAAGATCGACCTCGTCCGGTACCGAGGTGGGGTTCTTGATCACGATGTTCACGGTGCCGATGCTGCACAGTTCGCAGAAGCTGACCGTGAAGTCATGATCGATCAGGTCGGCCGTTCCGAGGCTGGAAGGGCAGCCGGGCGGCACGGTCTGCGCGAGTGCAGGCGGCGCCGAGAGAGCGATCAGCGCAAACGACAACGCAGACAAGATCGCGAGAAACCCGCCCTTGTTGCGTTGCACTTTCGCTCGCTGTCCCTTGCCGTCGTGCACGACTGCCTCGTCCGACGCAAGCTTTCGCTTGCGTTTCGAAAATGGGGACCGAGGCAGCGCAAAGAGAAAGATCCTCACACTGGATTCCGGCGGTCCCGCTGCCATGGAACGCCTGGAAGCACTTTCGAAGCTTCCGGGCCTTCTTTAGACCGGTGACTTTGCGTCGCCGCCTTTCAGCGGCTTTGCCTTTGTCTGAATCGCGTTGAGCCGCCGGCTCAACCTTTCACTGCTTTTTCATTTCGCGCGTTGGGTCTGGTTGCTCCTTCGAAATTGCGAATCAACTCGCCGGGAGGAAGTCGATCGGATAGACGATCAAGACCGGCGGTACGCCCTCTTTGCCGCCGAAGTCGAACTGGCCGACCCGGGCCACCACCTGCCGGGCGAGCTTGGGTGCGTTCATGTCCGTCGACTGCACTTCGCACAGCGATACGCTGCCGTCCGGCTCGACCTGGAAGCGCAGCACGATCTGCCCCTGCAGCGTGGGGTCTCGCCGCAGCTCCCTGTTGTAGAGACGATAGAGCGCAGCCTTGTGGCGATCGAAGACGATCTGGATCTCTTCGTCCGTACGCGCGGGGCCGGGGCCTCCGCTCAGCGGACGCTCGTCGCCCACGATCTCGCCGATGCCGCTGGTCGCCATTCCGACTTCCACGCCTTCGATCGATCCACCGGCGCCGCCGATGTCGCGACTCACAGAAGCGAGGTTGATGCCACCACTCGTTCCGGCGGCGCGCGTCGCCACCATCGAACGCACTGCACCGTGGCCGGGCTTCGGCTCCGCCTGCTGGATGCGCGCCTGGGCCCCCAGTCTGGCTGTCGTCGTGTTCGAGGCGAGACCCGAGAACTTCTCGCGGAACGCGAGGATGCCGGTCGACTCGGTCTTCTTGCGGCTGGCCACCTTTGGTTCGGGCCGGGACGCGGGTTCGGGCGCCTTGGTATCCGCCACGGCCGGCTCATCCGACGTCTGCGGCTTGGTTTCGGCCGGCTTCAACTCCACCTGCTTCGGCGGTGGAGGCGGGGGGACTTCGCGCACGAGTCGCGTCAGGCGCTCCGGTACATCGACCGGCTGCCACGGGTCGGGCAGCGGAATCTTGATCCACGGGAACACCACACCCAGCAAGAGGCTCAGCAGGAGCGACACCATCAGGGCCTTGCGGAAGCGCTGGTCGTCCTCGCCGCCGCGCGTCCAGGGCATGATGGTCACGCGCTCTTGCCCGGGTTCGATCTCCCGTTCGATCAGCCACTCTCGCTTGCGCGCTTCTTCTTCGAGTTTGATCTCGTAGAGCTCGTCGACGATGTCGTCGGCGTTCAGTTCTTCGTCCGAGATCTTGCAGAGCACCGCCTGCCGGCGACTCTCGATCTCGGCGAGCCGCTCCGCGAAGGCGTCGATGCGGCGTCGGACGACGACGAGATGGTCCTCCCCATCGATCGCGGCGTGTTCGCCCGACCAGAAGAGACCCTCGCCCCCCAGCTCTCGAAGCTCGTCGAGGCCGCGACAGACATCACCCAGTACGGCGATCTGCCGCTGTTCGACAGCGTGCTGCTCGAGTTCGGCGTCGATCGCACGCAGCTGCGCCTCGAGGCTCTCGAGGTTCGCCTGTGTTTGATCGAGTTGCGAGTTCAGCGCACTCGTATCGGTTGTTTCGAGTTCTTCCACGGAATTGGGCTCGGCCTGTGGGTTAGGTATGCGGATGTTCGGGGGCTTTCTGGAGTACGGCGAGCGAGATGCGCCCGTAGCCCTGCCCCGTCGCGGTCGACATCACCTTCTTGATGACGTCGAAGGGAACGCGCTTGTCGGCCAACACCGTCACCTCTCGTCTCCCCGCCACCGTGAGCGTCTTGATCCCGATGATGCGTTCGTCGATCTCGCCCAGCCGCTTGGCAATGGGGGCGATGATCTGCCCGCCGAAGGCGCGGATTTCTTCGGTCCGAACGACGGGTTCACCCTGCACGGTCACTTCATGGGGGCTCACGAAGATCACGACGGTTTCCCGCGGCTTGTCTTCAACCACCGACGCCGGCAGGGTGATCTGCTTGGGCGTCTCGAGCACCTCGGTCGAAGCCGAGTTCACGAGCAGGAAGAACACGAGGATCGTGAACACGTCCATCAACGAGGTGAGGTTCATCTTCGGAAGCGCCTGGCGGTTGCGCGACATCCGCCGCATGCGGCGAGAATTCTTCACGGGGCATCTCCTATGGCGACGTCACTGAACAGCGCCAGGCGAACCGGGGGCTGGCCCGCCGCTTCGGCCGGGACCTCAGCGCTGCGCAGGGTGTCCATCACCTGGATCAGGTGGTCGTACTCGATTTCGGGTTCGAGCAGCACCGATGCATCTTCGCCGTCGGGGTGGCTCTGCTTCAGCGCGATCACGTGTTCCCGCAAGCCAGCGAAGTCATACCGATCGTCGACCTTGGGCAGGGTCGCGACCTTGCCCGAGGTGTCGAGGATTTCGAGACCACCTTCCCGCACGACCACCTCGACCCGGTAAATGGGCGCGACCGAAGCCGCTCCGCCCTCGGTCGTGGGCAGGCTGAGTTCGATGATCGTGATGCGCGAGAAGACGGCCGTGATCAACAGGAACGGGACCAGCACCACCATCAAGTTGAGGAAGGTGGTCATGTCCAACTCCGGCGCGTCTGCCGTGCGTCGTCGAAAGTGATGTCGCCTACGCATGACGAACTACGCCTCGGCCTGCTGGCGCTTGGCTTTCGTCGAGATCACGTTGAGCGCCTTCACCGAAGCCATTTCGAGGCTGTCGATGATCTCACCCGTCTTGGCCGAGAGCACCGAGCTCGTGACCAGCAGCGGGATCGCCACCATCAAGCCGAAGGCCGTGGTGTTCATCGCGACCGAGATGCTGGCCGAGAGCAGGTCCGCCTTCTCCGCGGGGTTGGCGTTCGCCACCGCGGTAAAGGCCTCGATCAGGCCCATGATGGTCCCGAGCAGCCCGAGCAACGTTGCGATGCTCGACGCGAGCGCCACGTAGGGCGTGCGCTTTTCGAGCTGCGGGATGATTTCCATCATGCCCTCTTCCATCGCGATTTCGATGTCCTCGCGACGTCGCACGGCTCCCTGGAGCGCGAGCCCCATGCCGAGCAGCCGCCCGACGGCCGAGTCGTCCTCGGACGTCATCTCGCGTGCCTCGTTGAAGTCACCGCTCTCGAGTGCCGGTTGCACGCGAGACCAGGCCGACTGGTTCTTGGCGCGAATCGCGGTGAGGGTCACGTATCGCTCGACCGCGATCGCAGCGCCAACGGCGAAGACGATCAGGATCGGATACATGAACGGTCCACCCGTTGTGAAGAATCCGACGATGCCGTAGATGAGATCCATGATGAGGTACTCCTGGTGACCGGGACAGCCCGGTGCGGTGTTTCAGGGTTGGGGGTCCTTGCGAGCAGCAGCGCTTGATGGGGCATTGCCAACTCGGAGTTCGTAGTAGGCGAGCGCTCGTGCGAAGACATCGCGATCGACGGGTTGGCGCCCCGAGTCGAGCGCCTTGATGGCGTTCAGGGTGTCGCCGAGTTGAGAGCCCTTCCACGGCACGATGGCCAGGGACTTGGGCGCCTCGTCGTTGCCCACGATCGACATCCCGCTGAGGTGCTGCGCTTCCGGCCCTTTGGCCTTCGCCTTCTTCTCGCTTTCTGCGACGGCGACACCGTTCATCAGCAGCGCCATCGCGAGTGCCAGGCCGAGCGTCTTGATCATTGGGCCGCCCTCCCCGTTCGGTTGCGCAGGTCCGCGATCCAGATCCCGGCCTCGGCGTCGTCGGGGACCGCGCGGTGATAGCGTTCGTAGTTCTCGAGCGCGCAGTCGAGATCCGACAGATAGAGGTCGCAGAGGATCGCCAGATTCCGGCGCGCGAAATGGAAGCCCGGATAGATGTCGAGGGCGCGCTCGTAGCTGCTGCGCGCCTCTTCGAACTTCCCACGCTTGCGGTGAATGATGCCCAACTCGTTGTGCGCAACCGGATGGTTGGGGTTCGACTCGACCGCGCGGGTCATGCTGCGCTCGGCTTCTTCCAGCTCACCCAACTCACCTTGGGCGATGCCGAGGTTGATGTGGGCCACCGTGATGTGCGGCGCGGCCTCGGTGACGACACTCAGCAGCTCGACCGCTTCGGCGTACTGCTCGTCCTCCATCGATCGCACCGCGCGACGGAAGTCCGAACGCAAGCTGCTCGCGATACCGACATCCTGAACGATCACGAAGCCCCGGTCGTCCTTGCTCTCGAAGCGGCCCGAAGCCGGGGGACCACTGGTGGCGCACCCCGTCGCGAACCAAAAGAGACACCCCGTGCAGAGCACGCGCAGGGCCGAGGCGAGGCTGCGCTTCGTCGTAGAGGCGACAGGCATCTATACGGCCTCCACGTGAGTGTCTTGCGCGCTGGTCTGAACCGACTCGACGGGAGCCGACGATGCATCGGGTGAATCGTCCGGAACCGACTCATCAGCAGACGGAATCTCGATCTCCGGCATGCGATACGCGTACTCGTCGATCGATGCGATGGGCCCGGCGCTCTCTTCGAACTTCGCGTAGCGACCAGGCATCATCTCCGCGAGTTCGTGCAAACTCTTGTCGATCCAGTCGTTGTACACACCGACCAACATCAGTTCGAGGTTTTTCTCGTGGACTTCGATCGCCTGCTCCTCGAAGGGAAACGCCTCTTCTTCGAGCACCATTTCGTAGTCGACCAACTCGCTACCGGAAAGCGATGCCGGTCGCTCGGATTCGAGCAGCGCCCGACTGAATTCGAAGTAGACCTGTGCGATGTAGAAGGTCGCCCCGGCGGTCGCCTCACCGACCTCGTAGTCGATCAAGGTGCCGAACACCTTCAGCGCCTCGTCCATGCGCTTCTTCTTCTTCGCGAGGTTTATCTCGAAGGGTTGATCGAGCTGGATGGCCGCGAAGCGTTCGTAGTCCTGTGCGGCCAGCGCGAGCGCGGACTTTGCTGCGAAGTAGCGAACGGGCCCCTGGGTCGTGTTCCCAGACTTCTTTTCGAGCGCCACGATCTCGCGGAGTTCGTCGTCGCGCCTCGAAACGTCACCGAGTTCGCCGTAGAGCGACGCGACCTTGAAGCGCATCTCTATCGAGGTTTCGAGGGGCTCTGGAAACGCCTTGACGTAACGCTCGTAGACCGCAACGGCACTGCGGGTTCGATCGGCTTCCTCGTAGAGTTCCCCTGCGATCAGCAACGCTTCCCGTCGCTCTTCGGCGCCTTCGGCCTCCTCGGCGACCCGCTCGTATTCGGACGCGGCCTTGCCGGGGTCGCCGGCCGAGCGGTAGACGGACGCGATCTGTTTCGTAGCTTCGCGGCGCAGCTCGTGCTCGGGGTGGGCCCCACGGAACGCTTCGAGCACTTCGGCCGCTTGCGCCCAATCTTCCAACGCGATCAGCGAAGCACCTGCGTCGTACTCTGCCGCCGGCCGGATCGCACTCTGCGGTGCTGCGTCTCGCACCCGCAGGAAGTGATCTGCGGCCACGCGATGATCACCAGCCGTGCGAGCAGCTTCGCCCTGCTTGTAGATGGCCGCGGCCAGGTTCTCGGTGACATTGGCGCGCGCCGGGTCGTCGCCGTTCGTCCATTCGAGAACGCTCCCGTAGGCGGCTTCTGCATCGGCGTAGTTCTGGGTGTCGAAGTAGCTGTGTGCCACCGCGGCCCAGGCCGCCCGCACGATGGCTGGCTCTGCGTCGGGATAGCGCTCGATCAACTGTTCGCCGCGCTCGATGGCCGCGACGTAGTCTTCCATCGCGTACAGATCGTCGACTGCCGCACCCAACACCACGGCAGCATGCTCATGCTCGGGGAAGCTCTCTACGAATCGCAACGTGCTCGTGACCGCGTCGCGACGAACGGCATCGCGAGCTTCGCCCTCTTCGGCCCGCTTCTCGTTTTCGCGGTGCGCATAGATCGCCGCGTAGCCGGCCGCCGGGGCCTTCTCGTGTTCGTCGTATGAATAGGCCGTGTGCTCGTACTCGAGGGCGGCCTGGGCGAAGTTCTCGTTCTCCAGGAGCAGATCCGAGAATCGGTGGTGGACCCCGGGTGCCGTAGCCTCGCTCGCGAACGACTTCAGGTAGGCGCGGTACCAGCGCGAGGCCTCTGCGAAGTGGAGCGGCCGCTCGTCGCGATGCTTTTCGTCCTGGAAGACGGCGTGATGGTGAGTCGCGAGGTCCTCGAGGTTCTCGCGCAGATAGGCCACGACCTCAGGCGCTTCGTCCACCGCAACGTGGCTCCAATACTCGGCGTCGAGAGCGTAGCGCTCCGCGAATTCCTTCTTCGACTCGAGTACCAGCTTCGGGAAGCCTCCGGCCTCGTAGATCTCGACGATCTGCATCCCGAACTGCGGCGCACTGCGATGGTTCGGGTTCAGCGTCACGAACGCGGCGTAGGCTTCGGCCGCGTCCTGGTAGCGACGCTTCTCGAAATAGAAGTCGCCGAGCCGGCGGTAGACACGATCTTCGTAGTCCCGTCGCCCGTAAGCCGCGAAGTAGTCCGTGACGGCCGACGCACCACCCAGACTCGAGAAGCTGAGGCTGATCACCCGATACGTGTCAGCGACCCGCTGCTCTTCGGAATCGTCCCCCGCATTGTCGAAGTCGTATCCCGACTCGACTTTGTAGTCGAGCAGCGCGATGTAACGGCGCAGGGCTTCTTCGTGCATTTCCTGCTTGTAGAGGGACCAACCGAGCTTGTACAAGGCGAGTTCGAAGTACGCCGAGTCCTTGCCGACTTCGACGGCGGCCGCATAGGCGAGTTCGGCCTCGTAGTACTTGCGCCGCATGAAGAAGTATTCGCCGCGCCGAAACTGCACTTCGTCGAGGTAGGTCGAGTGTGGATAGCGGGTGATCAGCTCTTCGATCACCGCGATCGCGTCATCACTGCGGCCGAGTTCGTCGAAGGCGCGCGCCTTCTGATAGAGCACCTGGTCGTTCTGCGCGTAGTCGGGATAGACGGCCAGGATCTTGTCGTAGAGCACGATGGCTTCTTCGGGCCCGGCCCAGGCGACGTCGTCGGCTTCGGGCAGATCGAGGTCGTTGGCGGTGACCGCCGGACCGGGAGCAGCCGCCTCGGTCGCGCGCTGCTCGAATACTCCGTCCGGCTCCGCAGCCGGGTCGAGACGCGCAGGGACGGAATTCGAAGTTCCACGGGCCTCCTGCGTGGGTTCGACTGTGGGAGGAGCAACCGGCGCAGCACCGTGGATCCCGAACTCCCTTTCCAGCTGAAGATCGGCGAGGCGACGCATGGCCTCGGGGGTGAGGTTCGAGGTCGGGGCCTCCGCGAGGAATTCGCGATAGCCCTCCATCGCCTGCTCGAGACCATCTTCGACACGAACTTCATTCATGTCGGGCTCCACGCGATGAAGGCCCGCGAGCGTCTGCCGGTCGGGGTTGCCCGCGCAAGCGATCGCCATCGCGGGCAGGAGCAACCAGGCTGTGCTTCGACTACGCATCGCCCCCGCCTCACTGCGCCTGCGCTTTGGCTGCGCGGTCATAGCTGTCCGCGTATGCAAAACGAGCCTGGTTCTGAAATTCGGTCAATCGCGCCCGCCGCTGCTCGAGCTCGTCGATCGCCACGGTTTCGAGCACGCGACCCTGGCGCTGCATCACTGCGTCGATGCGAGCGAGGTTGCGTTCGATCCGGGCACCCAGATCCGCGAGCGCATCGCCATAGCCGACGTAGCTCTGGCGTGCGGCCTGCCGGGTACGAACGAAGGCGTCGTATCGAGCGTCGAGGGTCGCGACGTCCGCTTCGAGGGAGCGCAGATGTTCATGGGTTTCGGTCAGACGTTCGTGATACTCGGTTTCGACGCGGAAGCGAAGCAGCCCCTCCAACCGGGCAACCCGCGCACGCAGCGCCGCGGCGTCTGCGCTTCCATCGCGTTCCAACCGCGCCGCAACCCGCTCGAGGGCCTGCAGGGCCCCCTGCTCTTCCGCCGTGGCGAGGTAGTCCGCGCGCGGCGCAACCAACATCCCCTCGAGTCGCTCGCGCACGTGGTCCCGCTGTTCGAGTCGCAGCCTCACCTGGGCGTCCAGGCGGCGGAAGGTGCGATCGATCTCAGGCAGACGCGGTTCATAGAATTTGCGGCGGAGTGCAATCACATCGGCGAACGCATCCAGCGAACCATGCCACTCGCGCAGCTTGCGCCGCAGGTCGTCGAGATCGAGGTAGTTCTGCAGCGACGTCTGAAAGTCGTGAGACGCCATCAAGCCGACCAGGTAGAAGGTCTCGGGCGCGTCGGGGAGATTGCGCAGCCGGATCACCCAGTCCTTGTCGTGGCGAATCTCCTCGCGCACGAGTGCTTCCAGAAAGTCCCCACTGCGAATGTTCTGGATCGATGCGTCGAGCTTCTGGAGTTCTACGTCGAAACGCTCGACGGCTTCGCCATACAAGACCGCCGCGCGACCATGCACGCCGAGCTTTCCGTACGCGTAGGGAAGCGCGAGTCGTGCTTCCTGAACCGCGATGTCGGTGACGTCGCGCTCGACGAGAACACTCCACGGCACGAGCGCGCGTTCGAAACGCCCAGTGGAAAGATCAGCCCGCCCGGCGCGAAGCAGCGCCTGGTTCGAGTACGGCCCGGAAAGGCGCACACGATCGAGGAAGCCCTGCGCCTCGTCGAATTCCTCGGCCTCGAGCAGCAACGTCCCCAGCACCAGATTCGACTTGTCGCGAATCGCCAGGGTGGCGGGATCGCCCGAGCGCACACGCCCAGCGCGGTCGAGTTGACGCGCCGCCTGCTTCGGCTTGCCATCTCGCAACATCGCGATGCCGAGGTTGTAGTTCGCAAAACCAGCGAGGCTCTCCGCATCTTGAACCGGACCGAGCGTCGCGATGGCTTTGGCCGCTCGCCCGAGGGCGAGGTAGACGTTGGCCCGGAGGAACGCCACGTCCGCGCGAATCGCCACGGGGATTTCGCCCGTCATCGCATCGAGAACGCGAAGGGCGGGTTCGGGCTGATCCTTCTGGAAATGGATCCGTGCGAGGCGATAGGCGGCTTCATTGCGCACGCTGTCCGAAACATCGGCCTCGAGCACCGCCCGGATGGCACGCCCCGCGCGATGATGCATGCGGTAGTGCAGCTCGAAGTCGCCGATGGAGAATTCGGCTTCTTCGATGTGGTAGATCAAGGAATCCAGGGCCGGCTCGTCCACGCGGTAGTGCTGGGCGATCTCCGCATCGAGTCGTTCGAGTGCATCGAAGTACTCGTCCTGATGCGCATGGAACAACGCCTCTCCGAAATGGAGATCACGCAGCGGACTGGCCGCTGCCGGCACCGCAAGGGCAACGCCCAGCGCTATGACCGCGATCGCTTTCGGTGAGACCCGGGTCATGGCTAGCGCCCGCCGAGCTCGATCCGAACGCCGCCTACGTCGCTGCCGGCGAGTGACAGCTCGATCAACCTGGGTTCGGCGGCCTTGTCGAAGCGGATCGCCTCGCTGCCTCGCACCTCGGCACCACTGGCCAGCTTGCCCGCGACCTCGACCCGGATCTCATGCGCGCCGGTCGCGACATTGCCTGTGTATAGACGCTGCACCCCGCCCTTCTCGAGGGCGTCGAGTTCCTTGAAGCTGTAGATATGCCGTGCAGCCGGCTGACCATCGATCTGGAGCTTGACCGAGTCGAGGCGGAAGCCATTGCCGGACGGCATCGAAACGAATACGGCCACCTGGGTGTTCGAAGGAAAGAGCAGCTTCTCTTCGAGCCGCCGGAGTTCTTCGGCGATCCCCAGAACGTCCGATTTGATCTCCTGGACCTGCTCATCGAGCCCCTGCATCTCGGCCTTCGGGTCGGCCCACGCACTGCCGGAGATCAGGAGCAGCGCGAATACGACTACGGTGACAGCATTCCAATAGGCAAGCTGTCGAAGCTTCGGCTTGCGGTGCTCATCGTCGTGACGGTTCAGCACTGCATGCGGCCAGTCGTTGGCCGATGTCGATCGGGCGAGGGGGGGCATGACACGCACCGTTGGTTGAATTGTTCTTGGGCCCTTCCGACGACTTGCTGTCGGATTCCCGTGCTCTATACGTGAGGATTTTCGGGCAATCGGCCAAAGACAAGTGTGCGTGTCGTCACATCGTCAGCGCGGTGCATGCAACATGCACCGAATGGGCAGCTTCGTTTCGTCTAGGAAAACCACGTCATCGACATCGCAACGACGTGGCGATCACCTCGGTGCAGGCGACTCGCAAACGGGAGGCAAGACACCGCGTCACGGGACACCACCCACAATGGCTGGCGCGTCGCGGGTGCTGGGGTTGTCCTTCGTCGTTTCTCGCGGCGTTCTAGCCCGGATCGCAGTCCATGACCAACCGCTACGGCGCTCCAAACCATTGGAGCGCTACGGCCTGGGCCTCCGCGACGCACGCGCCCATGACCGGTTCGCCGCAGGTCGCGTCGGCCTGGCAGTCGAACCGATCGACGACTGTCATTGCCGTCGAATCCCAAGCCGCGCCTCCACCTGATCGAGAACCCGATCGGGTTGCTCGACTTGCATGCGAATGCCGAGTACGCGCAAGTCGATCTCGCGAACCCAGTCCGCGTGGATCTTGCCCGCGTCTTTTTCGGTCGTAATCCAGATGTCGGCTTGTTTCGCGAGACGCCGGAGATTCCGTGCGCGATAACGATGATGATCGCGAAACACGCGTTCCGCGATGACCACGGCGCCCAGTGCCTCGAGGCTGGCGCGCAGCGATTCCGGGCGTGCAATGCCCGCGAGCAGGCCGACCTTCATGTCGCGAAGCACGCGCGGGTCGACTTCGAGGGTGCCGTTGTGCTGGCGCAGGCTCGTGGGTTGGCGCCGTGCAGCAAAGCGAGTTGCATCGGGGGCGAGCCGAGAGACCTGCGAGACCAACTTCTCGTCGGCTGCAGACCCGACCATGGCGATCACGTCCGCCCGTCCCAATGCCGCCAACGGTTCGCGCAAGGGCCCGCGCGGAAGCAGCTTGCTGTTGCCCAACCCCGAAGCCGTGTCGATGGCGACGAGATCGAGGTCCCGTGCCAGGCCGTGGTGCTGGAAGCCATCGTCGAGCACCAGCACTTCCGCGCCATAGAGCGCAATCGCGCGAAGCGCTGCAAGGGCGCGGTCGGGGGACACGACGACCGGAACACCGGACGCGTGTCGCGCGAGCAAGTGCGCTTCGTCGCCGACTTCGGCTGCGGCCGCGCAGAGTGCCTGCCCATCACTCGCGATCGTGACATCGGCGCCGCGGGTCCGGCGGTAGCCTCGGGTCAGCAACGCCACCTTCGTGCCTCGCGCGTAGAGGGCATGCGCGATCCAGGCGGCCAGGGGCGTTTTGCCCGAACCACCGGCAGTCAGGCCACCGACACTCAGCACGCGGGCGTCCACGCGGACGGGACGGTCGCGACCGCGTTGCTTGCGCCAGCGATCGAAACGCGCACCTCCACCGTAGAGCACCGCGGGCAAGGCCAACGGCCACCAGAGCAGTTTGTCCCCCCACCCCTCCCGCTCCGCGTTGCGCCAGGGGAACTTCACGGAGCGTCGTCTCCGAGTTGCGCTCTCAACCACGCCGCCACTCGCCCGACGTTGCCTCGGCGCGCCTCGAGGGCTTCGCGCCCCGCGACACCGCGCGCGCGGGCATCCTTGGGGTCGCGCAGCAGCGACACGAGTTCGCTTGCGAGTTCTTCGTCGTTGGCGACCTGGCGCCCGCCGCCGCATTCGAGTGCGAGCGCAGCCCCGTCGCGAACGTTTTCCGTATGAGGACCGAACAACACCGGTGCTTCCTGAAAGAGTGGTTCGAGCAGATTGTGCCCACCGATCGCGACGAGCGTACCGCCGACGAAGGCCACGGTCGCGGTCGCATAGAGGGCACCAAGTTCGCCGGTCGTATCGAGCAGCAGGACATCGCCTTCAGAGAGGCTCGCCGGGTCGAGCCACGTACGACGCACGACGCGCCGACCACGTGCCGCCAGCGCACGCTCGATGCCAGCGACCCGATCGAGGTGTCGCGGCGCAATCACGAGGACGACCGACTCACCCCGTCGCTCACAGGCTTCGACCGCGTCGAGCATCGCGGCTTCTTCTCCTTCATGGGTGCTGCCTGCAATCACGACTCTACGGCCTTCAAGCGCACGGACGAGGTCGGCCGCCACTTGCTCGACACCCGCGACCGGGTCGAGCTTGAGATCGCCGAAGACCGCCACCCGCTCGGGACTGGCCCCGAGAGCAACGAATCGATCGGCGTCCGCCTGGGAGCGAGCCGCGATGCCCGCGAAGCGCGAGAGCAAGGCCGCCAAGGCGAAACGGAAGACGCGATAACGCGGAAACGAAGCATCCGACAGACGCGCCGAGACGGCAAATACCGGGATCCCCCGCGTGAACGCCGCAACGATCAAGCAGGGCCAGAGTTCGGTTTCGACGAGAACCAACGCGCGAGGCACCACGCGGTCGAGAGCGCGCGCCACGAGCCACGGATGGTCGATGGGCAGATAGGCATGCGGCACGTCGGGCAGACGCTTCGCGAGCACATCACGCCCCGCGCGCGTCACCGCGGACGCGAAGCCAGGAACCTCCTCCGCTTCGAGGCGCAGCAGAAGCGACGTCGCCACGTGCGCTTCGCCGAGACTTGCACCGTGTACCCACACCCTGCCGGGCTTGACGGCGTCGCCCCCACCGAGACGTTCGCGCCAGCCGTCCCGCAAGGCGGGCCTTGCGAGCCACACGAGCGCAACCACCGGCGCGAGCAACAGGCCCGCGATCAGAACCAGACCTCTACGCAGGATCGACAAGCAACTTCTCCGCCAGGTCGCATGCTCGCCCCGCCGCCCCACCCGCCCCGAGTCGAGCGGCAACCCTGTCGAGCGCCTTGCACTGCGCATCGCGTGCCTGACCCTCGAAGAGCGCCTCGAGGGCATCGGCGATCGCCTCCGGGTCGGCCTCTTCTTGAACGAATTCGGGAACCACGGGTGCATCCTCGATGAGATTCGGCATCGCGTAGTGGGGAAGCGCAACCAGACGACTCACGATCAAGGCGGTCAAGGGATGCACACTCGCCACCACGACCATCGGCCTTCCGATCAATGCGGCCTCGAGGGTGACGGTGCCGGGCTTCGCGAGCACCACGTCACTCGCCCGCATCGCGTCGCGCGCGTCGAGATCGACGAATTCGCACCCATCGGACGAGCCCCCTTCGAGGCCCGCGACTGCACGCTCCAGGTCGTCGGGTTCGATCGACGGCGCGCGAACCACCCAGACACGCAGGCCAGGAACCCGTGCCGCCAACACACGGCACGCCGCCAGTTGGATGGGCAACTGGCGCGTGACTTCGTTCCGCCGACTCCCCGGCAAGACCGCGATCACCTTCTCTCCCGGCGCCACTCCGTGCGCACGCCTCAGGGCATCGCCGCCCCCCCGGCTCACCTCGTCGACCAGTGGATGCCCGACGAAGGTCGCCCGTGCACCGCGCGCGGCATAGACATCGGGCTCGAAGGGAAAGATCACCGCTACCTCGTCGACGCGCCGAGCCATCCGGCCGACGCGTCCCTTGCGCCAGGCCCAGACCTGGGGCGCCACGTAATAAAGGATGCGTGCCCGACTGCGCCTCCGCACACGGCGTGCGAAAGGAATGTTGAACCCACCCGAATCCACCAGCACCACGAGGTCCGGGTCCGCCTCGCGCAACAGTCGATTCATGCCCCACCACACCGAAACGATGCGTGGGAGCTGGGTGAACAACTCCAGGAACCCGCCGGTGGCGAGCGCCCGGGCATCGACGCGCACGTCGACTCCGGCTCGTCGCATCGCTTCGCCCCCGAGCCCGATCAAACGAGCTTCGGGATGTCGCTCGCGAAAGGCACGAGCAAAGCCTGCCGCGTGAAGATCGCCGGAGGCATCGCCTGCGGAGATCAACACCGTCGTCATGGCGTCGGCGCGTCTTCGAGCGGGGGCATCGCCTCGTTGACCCGCACCGCCGTCCGCAAGGCCCCGAGCCCTTCGGCCCCATCGACGACGGGCTTGCTCCCGGTGCGCACCGCTTCGACGAAGTGCTTCAGCTGGCCCAACAAGGCGTCGCCGCGATCGACTTCGACCTTTTCGACCGTGAGTTCCGCAGCCGCTCCGTCCTGCGGCACTTCGCGGCGAATCACGGCCGCCGTCTGCTCGAGGAAGTCGATCGAGAAGTAGCCATCGTTCTGGAAGAAGCGCAGCCGACGCATCGGCACGAGCGAAACGCGGCTCGCGGTCAGGTTGGCCACGCGGCCATCGGGAAAGGTGAGCCGCGCGTTGGCGATGTCGGCCTTGTCGCTCATCACGATGATCCCGATCGCCTCGATGCGCTCGGGCGGTTCACCCACGAGGCGTTGCAGAATTTCGAGATCGTGAATCATCAAGTCGCGCACGACGTCGATGTCGGTCGCGCGATGGGAGTACGGGCCCATGCGATGGGCTTCGATGAAGCGGGGACGATGAATGCGGTTGCGAATCACACGCATCGCATTGTTGAACCATTCGAGATGACCGACCTGCAGCACGCGGCCCGTCTGCTGGGCGAGCGCGATCAGGGCTTCGCCTTCTTCGAGGGTCGCGGCGATGGGCTTTTCGACGAGTACGTCGCAGCCGGCCAGCAGCGCCGTGCGAACGACTTCGTAGTGGCCCACGGTCGAAACCGCGACGATCGCAATGTCGGCCGCATCGACCATCGCCTCGGTGTCGGCGGAATGGGGAACCCCGAGACGACGCCCGAGATCACCCGCGCGTTGCTCGACGATGTCGACCACGCCGGCGAGTCGCACCCCCGCACCGGTTGCGGCCAGGTCGGCGACCTTCTGCGCGTGATGGCGACCCATGTGGCCCGCGCCGATGACGACGATGCTGAGTTCCTTCACCTTGCTCGTCCCTCTCGAACTTCGACTTCCGCTTGTGTTCCGCTTCGCTTGCTCGCGCCACTTCCGCTGCGATGCCGACGTGGACCGTCGATGCGCAAGGCTACTTCCTAGCAGGCTGCGGAAAAACCCTTCGATCGCCATCTGCAGCCCTTCGGCCCGATCTCTGCGTTGCGAAATCGCGACCGTAGCGTCGCTACGGCGATGGGAGCGCAACGCAGAACGAAGGCCGCAGCCACGCCCCTGGTGCGACGGGGGACTTTCCGGCCGAACCTCTAGCCGACGGTGCCGGAACGGTCGGGGTCGGCGACCGCTACGACCGCAACTCCATTTGCATCGGCAATCCGCAGCAACAATTCACGTTCGAGAATGATCGTGCAGTGCGCTTCGATGGCCAACACGCGCACACCGGATTCACACATCGCCTCGAGCGTACCCTGACCCACAGTCGGAAGATCGAAACGCGGGTCCTGGTCCGGCTTGGAGACCTTGATCAGGGTGGGTTCGCCGCTCCCGAGTGCACCCCCGCGGCGAATCGCCTCGTCAGTACCTTCGATCGCTTCGACGGCGAGGACAGCCCGAGATTCGACCACCACCGACTGGCCGATGTCCAGCCCCCCCATGGCTCTCGCGATGGGCCAGCCAAAGCGGATGTCTTCCCACTGCGCGGGCGTCGGTTCGACCGCGCCCAGCACCCCGGGTGCGGACACGAGTTCCCCGCAAAAGTCGAGTTGACTCCTGAGGCCGATGCCCTCTTCGCCCAGCGCACCCGCGATCGCGTCGAGCAGCGAATCGTCGCGACGATCTTTCAGACGCGAGATCACGTCGAGGGCACGTGCGTCGGGGCGAAGGGACGCGACGTCACCGTAGAGGTGTTGCTTCGACACCTTGCCAGCCAGCACCACCTGGTTCACTTCACTGCGAACGAAGCGCTCGAGCAAGGCCTCGAACTCGCCGAGGTGAAGCCAGTCGATCCGGTCGACGGCAACGCCCAGGGCGGGGTCGGTAATGCCGTGGTAGCCGATCGCGCACACCTCGTGGCCCGCCGCCCGCGCGGCGTGAGCCACCGCGATCGGTAGCTGGCCATCGCCAGCGATGAGACCGAGGGGCGACGACGACGGCTTGCTCTGCTGCGCGGCGACCACGATTTCCTCCGACCCCTGCTGGATTCGCTGCTTGAATCGCCCGGCTACGGTCGACAGCAGCCGCGCTCACTCGTTTCGAGAAACGCCAGCAGACGTTCGACGTCGGCCGCGTCCTTCAATTCCTCACGCACGCTCGTGAGTGCTTCTTCGAGCCGCAGCCCCGCATGGAAGCAGAGGTGAAACGCGCGCTTGATCTGCTGGAGCCTTTCGCGCGAATACCCCCGACGCTTGAGCCCCACGTGGTTCACGCCCATGAGTCGCGCGCGATCGCCGGCCACCAGGGCAAACGGCGGCGCGTCGAGCGACAACTTCGTCCCCGAAGCCGCCATCACCGACTCGCCCACGCGACCATGCTGGTGCACCCCCGTATAGGCCCCCAGAACCGCGTGGTCGCCGATCGAGACATGCCCCGCCAACCCGCTGAAGTTCGCCAATACACAATGCGACCCGACCTCACAGTCATGGGCCACGTGCACGGTGTTCATCAGATGGCTGTGGTCGCCGATCCGCGTGCGGCCCCGCCCCTTCGCGGTGCCGACGTGGATGGTGACGTGCTCACGCAGCACATTGCCTTTGCCGATCTCGAGACCGATCGATGGGTCCGCGGGGTCGTCGCCCTCGGCCACGGTGTCCTGCGGTGGCCCACCGAGGCAGGCGAAGGGGTGGATCCGCGTGGCGGGCCCGATGCGGGTACGCCCTTCGATCACGACGTGCGCGCCAACCCTGACATCGTCGCCAAGAACGACATCGGGTCCGACGACCGCGTAGGGCCCCACGACCACGCCGCTCGAAAGCTGCGCGCGCGAATCCACGACCGCGGTTTCGTGCACGTCGGGCACGCGGAGATCAGCCCTTTTCGTTGAACTTCTTGATCACGAGGTCGGTGATGTCGAGCGCTTCGCGCGCGTACATGAGACCCGGCGTGCTGCGCATCATGATGAACGCGAAGCCTTCGTCGCGGCCGACGTTTTCGACGATCTCGACGAGCTTGGTGCGAAGCGGCCCGACGAGGCGTTCGCGTGCAACCTCGAGCTGGCCCTGAAGCTGCTTCTGCTTGTTCTCGATCTCGTTGCGAAGCTCCTGCAGGTCGAGCTGCTTCTGGAAGCGCGCGTCGTCGGAAAGCACGAACTGCTTGGCTTCGAACTCCTTGGCGAGTTCCTGGTAGCGCTCGACCAACGGCTGGAGCGACTGCTCGGCTTCGCGCTTCTTGCGCTCGAGTTCGTCACGGGCGGCCTTGCCCTCGGTGGTCGACGAAACGGCCTGGTCGAGATCGACGATACCGATCTTGTTGGCGTCGCCGCCTGCGCCGATCGCGAAGCCGATGAGAAGCCCGGCGGCGATCAGGAGGAGGAGTCGTTGAGAAAGGGGTCGCTTGCTTGTCTGGTTCATTTGCCTCGTGCCTTTGTGGGGTAGCTCTGTTGAATGGCTGGATTGAACGATGCGCGTAGTCCAACCTGGGTTGGACGCGATCATTGGACGAATCCCCCGACCGAAAACTCGAAAACCGGGCTGCTGTGATGGGGTAGCGGGTCAATGGGCCAGCCGAGCACGATCTGGAGCGGACCAAAGGGGGAGAACCACAACAATCCACCACCGTAAGCGTAGCGCCAGTCCGTAACGTCGAACAGGGTTTCACCCTCTCCGTAGGCGTTCCCACCGTCGACGAAGAACACGGCCTGAAGCCCGACTTCCTCCGACAAGGGGAAGCGATACTCGAAGTTCGTCAGCACGAACTTGTTGCCGCCGATGACGTCGGTTTCACCGAGATCTTCGAAGTCGTCGATCTTCTTGTCGTCGATGTCGTTGCACTTGCCGTCCTGGTCGCCCTGGGTGTTGAAGAACTGCCCGCCGATGGTCGGTTCGACGTCCGCGCAGGTGGCCGTGCGAGTAATGGGATCGAAGGCCCGCCCCACCGGCACGAAGACCTTGCCGTCGCGCGATGGGAAGCCGGTGGTCTCGTCGACGCGGTAGAGGATGGCGCGCCGCGGCCCGATCGTGCGCGCCTTGTAGCCGCGCAGCTGGTACGAACCGATGCCGCCGAGGAAGTAGCGCTCGGTCAGTGGCAGCGTGAGGGTGTCGTCGATCTCGTCGAGGGGAGCGGCGTTGTCGCAGGCGCCGTCGTCGCAGACCGTGGCCCCTTCGAAGCCCTGGAAGTCGTAGTCGCTCAGCTTGTTGTAGCTGTACGTGTATCCGATGCGCGAACTGAACACGAACGACGAGCGGTAGAACAACCACTTCGGCGCACCGAGGTACCAGGAATAACGCCCCTCGAGCCGCACGAACTTCGCAAAGCCGCCGAGACCCGAAACTTCGAGGGTGCCGCCATAGACCCGGCCCGCGGTGGGCGAGAAGCGATCGTTGCGCGTGTCGCTGCGCGCGCTGAGGCCAATCAAGCTGCTGCTCTCGTTGCCCTGCAGGATCTGGCGAAACACCGGCGCCGAAGCGTTGACGCCCGTGTCCTGTTCGATGCGCCGCGTCGAATAGCTGTAGCGAACGAAGCCCGAAGCCGTGTTGTCTTCGCGCAGCGAGTGCCCGAGGCTGATGTCGAAGCCACGCTGCCGCTGCTTGAAGTTGTCGAAGTTCACCTCCGACAAGAAGAGCGAGAGCCCGGCGCTGAAGTCGCTGCCGAGGAAGTGCGAGTCGCGCAGCGAGATGTTGTAACGACTCGTGCGCCCACCAATGTCGATCTGGAAGTTCACCCCATAGCCGCGACCGAATAGATTCGCCTGCGCGAGCGAAGCGGTGAACACCAGGTTGTCCTGGGACGAGTAGCCGGCACCGAAACTGAACGAGCCCGTCGGACGTTCGGCCACGCCGATGTCGAGATCGAGCTGCGCGGGGTCTCCCGTCTGCTCGGTTTCGAAGCTCACGTCTTCGAAGTAACCGAGGCGGCGCACCTTCGAGTTGCTGATCTGGACGTCGCGGGCCGAATAGAGCTGCCCCTCGACCACCTTGAGTTCACGCCGGATCACCGGGTCGATGGTGGTCGTATTGCCCGACACGTCGATATGGCGAATGAAGTAGAGAGGCCCCTTTTCGACCCGGAACTCGAGGTCGATGGTTCGCTCTTCGACGTTCAGGCGGGTACCCGGCTGCACGCCGGCGAAGAAGAAGCCGCGGTCGGTGTAGTGGCGCTCGAGGGTCTCGACGTCATCGGTGAGATGGGATCGGTTGAAGATCTCACCGGTTTCGAGTTCGAGCTTCTTCAGCAGCGCATCGAAGTCCATCGACTGGTCGCCGCTGATGTCGATGTTGCCAACGCTGAATTGCGGCCCCTCGCGAATGGCGACCGTGACTTCGAGGCCCTTCTCGCTGGCGTCGATCTTGGGCTCCGAGAGTTCGGCCTGCAGGTAGCCGACGTCGCTGTACTTCTTTTCGATGCTGCGCAGGTCCCGCATGAAGATCGGTTCGGAATAGGTGCCGGAACGATCGAACCAACTCGTGATGTAGGACCACGGACGCCACAGCCGTGTCGCGAAATCTTGCTTGAGTTCTCGCTCCGTGAAAGCTTCGTTGCCAGTGAAGTGGATCTTCTTGAGGCGGAGCTTTTGGTTCTCCTCCACCTCGAAGTGCACGACCACCGAGCCCTCGACGATGTCTTCGATCTTGAAGCCCGACTTGGCGAGGTAGTACCCCTCGGCGCGGTACAACGCGTTGATGCGCTGGCTGTTTTCCTTGAGCAGCGAACGGTCGAGAGTCGAACCGGTCGTGAGGGTGAGGATTTCCTTGATCTTGTCAGCGTCGATGTTGTCGTTGCCCGAGATCGAGATCTGGCGAACGACCGGGTTTTCGACCACGTCGAAGATCAGCCGCTTGCCTTCCGGCCCACTGTCGACGTAGGTCTTTACGTCGCCGAAGTAGCCGAGCCGGAAGATCTCGCGAATGTCCGACGCCACCTGCCCTTCATTCAGCGGCACACCGACCGTCGAACCCACGCGGGCGAGGATCGCCTCCGAATCGATCCGGCGGTTGCCGCGAATCACCACGGCCCCGATGGCGGCGCCCTCGCGGTCGCGCGCAGCAGAGCCAAACAACCGCTCGGCGCGCACGAGCTTGTAGACCAACGCAACACCATCGCTGCTGCGTTCCACGTCGAGGTTCACCCGCGCAACCCCCGGATGCTCTTCGATGCGCGCGCGATCCTTCTGCACTTCGGCGGGTTCGTAGATGGCCCCGGCGGCGTATTGCAGCCCGCTTCGCAACTCTTCTTCGATCCCGCCCGCCGCCTCGAAGCGCACTTCGACGATGGTGTCGGGGTTGGTGCCCGATAGTGCGGCCACGCTGCGATCGGCCAGTTCGTCGAGGCGTTCGATCAGGTCTTCTTCGCTTTCGGCGATCATCGCGATTGAAGCACTGCGGCCGCCGCCCTGGGGCGTGAGGCGCACGTCGAGGCTGAAGCGGCCCGCGAGTTCGGTAACGCTGCCGGAGAGCACGGCCTGCACCGCGAGACGCTCGGCCAACTGCCGCAGTTCTTCTTCGCCGCGTTCGACGCGCGGGTCGTCGCCGAGTTGTTCGCTCACGCGCAGGTGGCTCGCGACATCCACCTTTCCCGTGGCTTCGAGGCGGGTGGCCAACAGGTCGGCGAGCGACTGCGTCAGAAAGCCGAGTGGCCGCGCACTGTGCATGCGGAAAGGCAGCACGGCGATCGGGATGCGCGCCGCTTCGGCGCTGGCAGCGGGCTCGGCGCTTTCTGCCGAATCGGAGCCCACAGCTTCCTGCGCGATGGCCGCGGGCGCGACGCACAACCACGTCGAGGCGACGAACAGAGCCGCCAGCATGTGCATGCGAAGTCGAATGTTCATCCGCGCATCATCCGTGGGAGTTCCAGCTACCGGTGTCGGGCACGAGTCGGCCGTCCTCGAGCACGACCGTCTTGCCGAGTTCGTCGGCCATGCGTTCGTTGTGGGTCACGACGACCAGCGTGGTACCACGCGTGCGGTTGATCTCGAAGAGTAATTCCGAAATCTGCCGACCGATCGTGGGGTCGAGGTTGCCGGTGGGTTCGTCGGCGAGCACGAGCGGTGGATCCAGTACCAGGGCCCGCGCCACCGCGACGCGCTGCCGCTCACCGCCCGAGAGCTTGCCCGCGCGATGGTCGAGGCGATGCGATAGCCCGACCTCGTCGAGTATGCGGGTCGCGCGTTCGCGCATTTCACTCTTGCTGCGACGTCCGATCAGGCCCGGGATCATGACGTTTTCGAGCGCCGTGAACTCGGGCAGCAGATGATGGAACTGGAAGACGAAGCCGATGAACTCGCCGCGAATCTTCGCGAGGCCGGCGTTGTCCTTGGCGAAGACGTCTTCACCCCGGAACCACACCTTGCCTTCGGTCGGATGATCGAGGGTCCCCAGGATGTGGAGGAAGGTCGACTTCCCGACGCCCGATTGCCCGACGATCGCGATGCGCTCGCTGCTTTCGATCTCGAAGTCGATCTTCTTCAACACTTCGATCGTGCCGTCGCCCGTCTGGTAGGTCTTGGTGAGCCCATCGATGCGGACGAGAGGCTGGGTGTCGGCTCGCGCGGTGGCGTCACTCATAACGGAGCGCCTCCGCGGGGTCGAGGCGTGCACCCTGGCGGCTCGGCAACAGCGTCGCGCCGAGCGACAACACCATCGCGATCCCGGCCATCAACGCGATCTGCACGGGATCCACACTCGAGGGCAGGCTCGAGAACTGATAGATGCTCGCGGGCAGCGTATCGATGCCCGTGAGTTCCTCGATCGTGCGTTGGAACCAGGTGAGCTGATTGGTGATCGCGATGCCGCCCGCGACCCCGGCGCTCGTCCCCATCAGACCGATCAGCGTGCCTTCGATGGCGAAGATGCGTTCGATCGCGGCGTCCTCGGCCCCCATCGCCTTCAAGATCGCGATGTCGCTCGACTTCTCCATGATCATCATGATGAGCGTCGCCACGATCAAGAAGGCGGCGACCACCAGGATCATCGTGAGCAGCAGGAACATCATCACCCGCTCGCTCTTCAGCGCCTGGAAGAAGGTGGGGAAGAACTCCTTCCAATCGCGCGTGTAGTAGGGATAGCCGAGGGCCTGGCGCACGGCGGACCCCACCCGCTGCGAGCGATAGAAGTCGGTGGTGCGCGCCTCGATGCCGTCGACGACGTCGCCCGTGCGCCGGAAGTCCTGCGCGCCGGCGAGGCTCGTGTAGGTGAAGACCTCGTCGTACTGGAAGAAGCTCGATTGAAAGATCCCGACCACGCGAAAACGCTTGAGACGCGGTGCCGGACCGAGAGGCGTCTGCGGCCCCCCGACCGGTGAGATCAACACGAGTTCGTCGCCCACCTGGGCGCCTGAAGCCACCGAGAGCTGATTGCCGATCACGATGCCCGGGTCATCCCCTGCTTCGCCGGCCAGGACCCGATCCACCGACCCCGTCACCATGTCGTCGCGCAGGTCGGTGACGTCGGCGACGCTTTCGGGGTCGATGCCGCGCAAGCGCACGCTGTAGATGTCCCCCGCGCGCCCGCGCACCATGCCCTGCGCATCGACGAAGGGCGACGCACCCGTCACACCCGGAACGTCGCGCACGACTTCGAGCACTTCGTCGTAGCCGGTGAACGCCCCCGTGCCGCTATGCACGGTGAAGTGCGCGCGGTTGCCCAGGATCTCTTCGCGCCAGGTCGCTTCGAACCCGTTCATCACCGAAAGCACGACGATGATGAGACACACCCCGGCCGCGATCCCCACCACGCAGATCGAGGTGATCGCAGAGATGAAGACCTGCCTGCGCTTCGCGACGAGGTACCGCAATGCGATGAACCACTCGACCGAGCGGCGCATTTCGACGAGCCCCGCAGCGGCGAGAGGCAGGAGGCCGAGCAAGACGACCACACCGAAGAGCGTCACCAGCCCCGAGCCCGCGGCAGCTGCGCCTTGCTGTGTCGATGCCGGGAGCAACCAACTCACGAACCCGACCGCCCAGGGGAGCGCGAAGGCGCGCAGGGTGGCTTCGAGTTCGCCCAACTTCGTGACGTGGGCTGCACGCCGGCGGCGCGCCAACCACAACATGCCGGCCACGGCCACGCCGACCGGCGCCACCATCCAGGTCGCGGGGATCAGCACCGCGCACCATAGCGACGTCCCCAGGCTCGCCAGCCCGAGCACGATCAGCCCCAGGGGCCGCCCTTCGAGCCGGCCGAGGGCGAAGCGCATGATCAGCGTCGCGACCAGGCTGAGCGCTGCAGTCCGCCCTGCCACCGAAAGGAAGGCTTCGCCCCATTCGGACCAGGGCCGAACGCCGAGCTCGGGGCGTCCGATTTCGATCGCGAGCACACCGCACAACGCACTCACGAGTAGACAGAAGAACACCGGCCAGCCCACGCGAGACGTCACCCGCGCGAAGCGTTCGAGCACCACGATCGCCGACCCGAGGTAGATCAGCGCCAGCAGCGCGATCGCGAGGATCAACACCACGATGAACGCCAGCGCGGCCGACGCACCGACGGTCACGAGCGTCGCCCCGATCCCAGAACCGAATTCCATCAAGCGTCTCGAATCTCGAAGACTTCACCAGGCCCTGGGGGCGGGCAGCTGCGATTGCGGGGAGTGGTTGGGGTGGTGGTCAAAGGGCGCCTGCATCGGCTGCCCATCGGGTGCCAGGTGGGGAGGCCGGCGCGCAGAGGGTTCCGCCGGGCCGCCCAAGTTCTACAACGTTTCCCACCACTTGGGAACGCCTGACGCGTGTTTCCGCGAGCCGGGGACCCGCCTGGCCCCCGGGCGGGGACCGCTCCGTTGGACCGCGCTCACGCCGACGCGGTTCCCGGCCTCTCCCGGTCTCAGGCGCTCGCGGGCTGGGCCGCCTCAGCGTCTGTCGCCGCCCCGGACTGGTGGAGCAGGGTGGCGTGGATCAGCCGGTCGAGGTCCCCGTCGAGCACGGCGTTCACGTTGCCGACCTCGAAGTCGCTGCGATGGTCCTTCACCCGCTGCTGTGGGTGAAGGGTGTAGGAGCGGATCTGGCTCCCGAAGCCGATCTCGCGCTTCTCGCCCGTCAGCTCGGCGAGCTTCTCGGCCTGCTGCTGGCGCTCGCGCTCGAACAGGTGGGCGCGCAGCACCTTCATCGCCGAGCTTCGGTTCTTGTGTTGGGAACGCTCGTTCTGACACTGCACCACGATGCCCGTCGGAAGATGGGTGATGCGAATCGCCGAATCCGTCTTGTTGACGTGCTGCCCCCCCGCCCCGCTCGAACGGTAGGTGTCGACCCGGAGGTCCTTCTCGTCGATATCGATGTCGATGTCGTCGTCGACCTCGGGAACCGCGGTCACGCTCGCAAAGGCGGTGTGCCGGCGGGCCTGGGAGTCGAAGGGCGAAATGCGCACCAGCCGATGCACGCCCTGCTCCGAGTTCAGGTAGCCGTAGGCGTTGGGCCCTTCGATCTGGAGCGTAGCGCTGCGAATGCCCGCCTCGTCGGCGTACTGGACGTCGAGGATCTGGACCTTGAAGCCCCGGCGTTCGGCCCAGCGCAGATACATCCGCATCAGCATCTCGGCCCAGTCGCAGGCGTCCGTGCCGCCGGCACCCGAGTTGACCGAGAGGATCGCGTTGCGGCCGTCATGCTCGCCGCCCAGTAGCTGCCGCAACTCGGCGTCTTCGAGGGCGAGTTCGACTTCTTCGAACTTCGCGACGGCCTCGACCCGGGTTTCCTGGTCGTCGGCTTCGTTGGCGAGTTCGAGCAGGACGTCGGCGTCTTCGAGATCGCTTTCGATCTTGTCGTAGAAGCGCAACTCGTCTTCGAGGCGGGTCTTCTCGCGGTTTACCCGCTCGGCATTTTCACGGTCATCCCACAGGTCGGGACGCCCGCATTCGTTTTCGAGTTCTTCGAAGCGGTGACGCAGGCCAGCGAGGTCAAAGACGCCCCCGGAACTCTCCGAAGCGGCCCCGCAGTTTGCGCAGACGCTCGGCGAGCTCGCCGGCATCGAGCATTCCCTTGTCGTCACTCATCGCTCTCGGTCTCCCTCGTGGCAGCAGGGGGATATCACCGACGGGGGCATCGTGCACGTCCTTCAGTGCCGAAGTACGGCTGAAAGCCTGCGTTCTTCGGCGCGCATCCGGCGATGGCCCTCGTCGTCTTCGTGGTCGTGCCCGATCAGGTGGAGCACCCCGTGGATCAACAAACGCGCCGCTTCTTGGTCGAGGCTGCGGTGGCGCTCGCGCGCTTGACGCTTCGCCGTGTCGAGCGAGATCACGACGTCCCCGAGCAGGTTGCCCCGAAACAGGGCGTGGTCACCTTCGACGAGCGAGAACGACAACACGTCGGTGGCCCGGTCGCGCCCGCGGTGATCGCGATTCAGTTCTCGTATCCCAGCGTCGTCGACCAGACCGATCGAGAGTTCGCTCTTCGCGTGACCGAGCAGCCGAAGCACGGCACGAGCGCGCTGCTTGAACAAGCGCAGGTCGAGGCGGCCATGATCGAGCTCGGCGGGAGAGGAGACCAGCGAAACGCTCACGGCGTCTTCGGGTCGCTGCTGCGCGTGCCCTGGCCGAGTTCCTGCTGTTCCAGCTCGGCGTCCTCGTACGCCCGCACGATCGACTGCACGAGCGGGTGACGCACGACGTCCTGCTTGGTGAACGACGTAAAGCCGATGCCCTCGACGTCGCGCAGGATCTCGAGCGCTTCGACCAGGCCACTGCGCGCATCGGCACCGAGGTCCGACTGCGTGATGTCCCCCGTGACCACGGCGACCGAATTGAAACCCAGCCGCGTCAGGAACATCTTCATCTGCTCGGGCGTCGTGTTCTGCGCTTCGTCGAGGATCACGAAGGCGTCGTTGAGGGTCCGGCCACGCATGAAGGCCAGCGGTGCCACTTCGATCACGCCGCGCTCCATCAAGCGACCGACCTTCTCGAAGTGCATCATGTCGTGAAGGGCGTCGTAGAGCGGACGCAGGTAGGGGTTCACCTTTTCGGCGAGGTCTCCCGGCAGGAAGCCGAGCTTCTCACCCGCTTCGACCGCGGGGCGCGTCAGCACGACGCGACTCACGTCCTGGCGGTTGAGCGCGGCGATCGCCATCGCCATGGCGAGATAGGTCTTGCCGGTGCCAGCCGGCCCGGTTGCGAAGACGATGTCGTTTTCGCGAATCAGCTCGACGTACTTGCGCTGTGAAAGATTCTTGGCGCGGATGCGGTGACGCGAACCGACACTGTCGAGCACGTCGCGCGTCACTTCCGAAAGGTTCGTGTCCGGAGCCTGTTCGAGCATGCGAACGGCTTCGCGCACGTCCACGGGCCGCAGGGTCTGCCCGCGCTTCACCAGCCCATAGAGTTCTTCGAGGACGTTGTTCGCGCGGTCGATGTCGTCGGCCCGTCCTTCGAGGCGCACGGTGTTGCCGCGCGCGTGGACCTTTACCCCGAGTTGCGCGGAGAGCAGTCGCAGGTGCCGCTCACGATCTCCGTAGAGCGTTGCCGCGGCGTGGTTGTCGTCGAAGGTGATGCTGCGCTGGGTCGGTTCGGCAGGATTGGCCAGGCGAGGCTCCCGGTCGTTCATCGGGATCTTGATGGAACGGCGATGTTCAGGGCTTCTCGGGGGTGGTCAACGCGCAAACGCGCGATCAACGTTCCCGTGCGACGAGCACGATATTGCCCTCGCCACGTTCGTAATAGTACGCAGCGGCGGGATCGCCTGCCATCGCGTCGCTGCCGATCCAGCCCTCACCGTCGAGGTTTTCGAGTGTCTCGGGCCATCCGCCGGTGCGGTAGCGATGGGCCTCGAGGGCATGTCGAATACGCCGCCTCTCGAACATCGTGCGTGCGTCGTCGAGGACGTGCCGTTCGATCGGAAAGGCTTCGATTTGCTCCGTGGCCTCGGGACCCAGCTGGCCGATCCAGAAGACGAGTCCGGCGAGCAATGCGATCGGCACGGCGGCCGCGATCGCTCGCAGCGCGTGCCGCGCCGCACCAGGCACGCGGCGAGCGCCGGCTTCGGGTTTGCGCGCCTTACCCTTTCGCTCGACTGTCGCGATCAGCCCCGCTTCGGCGAGATCCGCGATGGCGCGTGTGGCGTCGAACAGCCCCAGGCGCGAAAGGTCGATGACCCGCTGCAGCGTCATGCGGCCATCGATCAACTGCACGATCCGTTCGAAGTGGGCCGCCTGGCTATCGCCCTCGCGGCCGACCCGCTCGCGGTGCGCGGCCACGTTACCCGTGCGTTCGACGATCGCGTCGAAGGGCGGGACCTTCGAGCGGAAGGTCTGCCATTCGTCGACCATGCGCAGGCCGTCCATCAGGATCTGTTCGGCACCGAGCAGCTTCTCTGCCGGACGATCGTGCTCGATGGCCTGGGCCATGAAGTTGAACGAGCCATCGGCCCAGCGCAGCACGTCGAAGATCGTATCGTGGGTGATCAGCGCGTCGATCGCTTCGAGGTCGACGTTCGAGATCACGCCCTCCGACACCAACAAGGCACGGAAGGGACGCCCGGACGATCGCGCCTGACCGTGCAGGGCAGCGAGCGCATCGGCGGTGACGAAACCACAGCGGATCAGACGCTGACCCAGCACCTCGTCGGGGGTCCGCGCAGAGGGCGCTCCCCAGACCACCGACCCCGCATCGAAGGCGAGGCAGACTTCGCGGCCTGCGTGGTCGACTTTCAGCATGCCGGTCTTGCGCTGATGTCCGATCAGCTGGAATACCTCGGCGATGCCGAAGTCCTGAAGATTGCCGTTGAGTGCCGACGCCATGATCAGAGCTGCCTCCGCTTCACGAGCCCCGCCGTCACGATCAGCGCGTAACAGAACAGCGCGGCGCTGCCGGCCGCCAGGAAGGCCAGGGTCCCCGCTTCACCAACCGCGAGCGGGTCGGGCACGACGCCACCGGGCCAGCCCAGGAAGACGACGGCAAAGCCACATGACAGGATGCCCAGGAAACCGAGATCCGGCCGCCGTGCCAACAAGCCGGCTGCACCGGGAATGAACAACGAGGCCAGGAAGGCCAGCTTGCCGAGGCGCGCGTCGCGTGCCTGCAACTCGTAGAGCCGCTGCATGCGAAGCTTCGGGTCGGTGGTTTCGGGGCGGTGGAAGAGATGGTGGCAGGCGTCGCAGGTTTCGGCGTTCCACACCGTGCCATCGCAACGACCGCAGATGCGTTTGCCACAGCGCGTGCAACTGCTCGCCTGCTCGAAGCGTGACGCCAGGAAGATCCCGAAACCAATCACCAACGCCAGGGCGCCGAGCAGACGCGTCGGATGACCGCCGAGCCAACCCGGCATCAGCCAGGCCACGGCGATCTGCGACGTGCCCTGTTCCTTGGCCGCGGCCAGCAGGCGCGAGCGCAGGGCCGAAAGCGGGAAGCCCAGGTCCGCGACGAAGTCCGAATCACCGATGCGCGAGAGTTCCGCCACCGTGCCCGCGTCGAGTTCCTGCGCGCTGCGCATGGCGGCTTCGAATTCTTCGATCCGGAACAGCCGCGCGTTCGCCTGCGAGAGGTTGAACATGACGCGTGCCGAATCGAGTAGCGCGACCGCACGTTCGTAGAGTTCGACGGCCGCAGCATCGTCGCCGCCGCGAAAGCGCAGATTCGCGTAGTTGGTGAGGATCTCGGCGTTGCGCGGATGCTCGGCGTAAAGCGCTGCGTAGCGTTGGGTCGCTTCTTCGACGCGGCCGAGGCGACGCGCGCGAACCGCGAGGATGTGCTGGGCCAGGAACTCGTCGCCGCTCGCGGCTTCGAGCAGTGCAACGTCGCGCTCGCTTTCGATCCCCTGCACGACGGCCATGGTGGCCCTCGCGACCGGATCGCTTTCGAGCACCACGAGTGCGGTACCGGCCGTCCGCGCGACCGGGTAGAGCCCGGCCACGAAGAAGACCACTGCCAGCCCCAGCGCCATGCGATGGCGCCGCGAGCCGTAGACGATGCCCAGGGCGAGCAGCGCGAGCACGAGGCCCATCACGCCTTCGCCCAGCGCCAGGGGGACGAGGAGAAGGCAGCCGAGCAGCGCGGCGCGCGCGAAGTCCGGCATGTGGCGGGTGATGGGGTCACCGAGATCGTGAGCAGCGCGCCGAAACACGCTGATCGCGACGAAGGTCATGAAGAGCAGCGGGGTGGCGACCATGACGATCGCGACCATCAGCAGGAGCGATCCCACCAGCCAGGCCATCGCTTCGAAGTTGCGAAAGATCGCCAGCACACCGTTCACGGTCTGGTCCATGGACGCCATCGTTTGACCGTCGTCGAAGAGCGCCTGGGCCAGGGCCACGTGGGCGACGGGCAGGTCTGGGGCCAGGCGAACCGCGAGGGTGGCGTTCGCCAGTGCGTTTTCGGGGTCATCGGCCGCGATCAGGGCGCGTGCCGCGGCGTCGAGGTTCTCGATCCCGAGAGCAAAGGCCGTTGCGCGGGCTCGGGTCGCGGCCGAGTTCAGCCCTTCGTCGGAGCCGAACCAGGCGCGTTCGACTTCGCTGCGGAATCCCTCTTCCTCGGGGGTGGGGGAACGCGGGACGACGTCATCGTCCGCGGACAGAACGGCCGGGGCCGTCACAGCGGCCAGTTGGACATCCCCTGCGGGGGCTCCCGCTTCAGGCGAGTCGCCAGCGCCCGTGGCTCCCTGTGCGAGCCCCGCGGCGGCCAGGCTCGCAACCGCCAGCGCAATCGCGAACGTCCGGATCCAGCTTCCACGTGTCGAAGACAAACTGCGTTCCCTCGCATCGATCTCGGCCCCTCCGAACATCGGCGGATCGCCGCGCGGGCTAAACCGAAGTCGAGAAATGACGCGGGGTCGGCGACCGCAACTTGCGGGCCTGGGCCTGCGTGTCTGACCAGGGATCGACAAGGGGCCCCTGCCCGCCTATGCTGCGCGCCCGCCAGAAACCAGGGAGACGGCTTTGGCCACGCACAAATCTGCCATCAAGCGGCACCGACAATCGCTGCGCCGACGCGCACGGAACCGACACATCAAGGTCGGCACCGGCACGCTCGTGAAGCGCTTCAAGGCGTCGGTCGACGCTGGGGACCGCGATGCGGCCACCACCAACCTCGCCGCCGCAACGCGCGCCATTCGCAAGGCCGCCACCAAGGGCATCATTCCGAAGACACGCGCGAGCCGTCAGGTGAGCCGACTCGCGAAGGCTCTAAACGGTTTGTCATAGCAAGTCGAAGGCTGAAGCTCGTAGGGCTTCAGCCCGATAGCCCGACTACGAGTCTTTCGAGGGCCATGTCGGGGGGCATGGAACCGGCACCCTTGAGTGCAGTGTCTGTGGCGTGAATCGCCTCGAGGCACTGCAACAGGCGAAGCCGTGTGAAACGCCGCGCCTGCCCCTGCAGTTTCTTTACCACGAACGGTGGCCCGGGGACGTTGCCGCCGCTGCTCAAGCGGGCCAGCTTGCGGAAGTGTGCGGCGAGCGATCCGAGCACGACCTGCGCGGGAGCACCCTTCCCCGCCATGCGCGCGAGCAACATCAAGGCGAGCGCGCTGCGCCCATCCCCGATGGCATCCATCAGGTCCCAGATCGAGTCTTCGGCCAGATGGCTCGTCGATGCCTCGACGTGTCGACACCGTACGGTTTCACCCTCTCCGGCGAGCAGGGCCACCTTGGCGACCTCCTGGCGCAGCATCAGCAGCTGAGGACCGATCCGCTCGGCGAGCATTTCAGCGGCGCCGGGTTCGAGGTCGACGCCCTGCCGCTTCGCCTCGCTGTTCACGAAAGACGTCACGGCTTTGGCACCCTTGGGCGAATCGCAGGCCACCATGGCCGCAGGACCCCCAAAGGCCTTCACCCAGCCCAACCGCTTGTCGACCTTCGCGGCAACGACGACGAGCACGGTTTCGCGCTGGTCGGCGAGTTCGCGCACCACGTCGGCCAGGGCGGCGGTGAGCTGCTTGCCTGCGTTTCCGCGGGCAGCCTCGGGCGCTACGAGAATGACGAGACGTCGCTCGGCCATGACGGGAAGCGCACGAACGGCATCGCGCAGGCCATCGCCGCTGGTCTTCACCCCGTCGAGCCGATCGAGGTTGAAGTCGTCGGCCGAGCCGTCGAGGACCGCCGCGCGAATCGCGGCGAGCGCGTCGTCACGCAGGAGCGGCTCCTCGCCCGCGAGCAGATACGCGGGGCGAATCGTGCCCTTCTTCAACTCGCGCGTCAGTTCCGCTCCGGTCACCCGACCCCCGGTCGATTTCGTGCGGCGATCGATCGGCTGTCGATCACCTGTCGGTCTTGCCAATGCCCCTCGCTACGGCTCTCGGGACACGACCCCGAGCAGTTCGCGATCCAACTTGTCGTGAACACGCCGTGCGAGCAAGCCGCCCAGATAGCGTAACGCCTCCTGGCGATTCTTTCTCAGGACAGCTGCGTCGGCACTCGCCAGATACAGCTCCTTGGCGCTGAATTCTGCATCGTCGAGCCCGGGTCCGCCCGCTTCGTCGACCCGGATCTGGAAGCGCAGGGTGACCTCGTACTCACGCGCCAGGACGTCGCCGGTGAAACTGCGACTGCGCGTATCCACGGGCAGGACGCGGCCGCGCAGCGTGTAGTCGGGGGCGGCCCCCGAATCCACCAGGGAAAGCCCGCCGCGACCCAGGATCTCGTGGCGAAGCGCCTGCGAAACCACGAGTTCGACGCCGGGTTCGTAGGAGTCGTTTTCGAGGGTCACCACGGCAATGCGCCGCGGTTCGCCGTCTCGCTGGGTCGCGTCGTAGCCTACGAAACGATAGCCACAGCCGAACGCACCCGACAAGAACGACACGATGCAGACCAGCAGCACTGCGACGTGCGGGCGTCCGGGACGGCGCTCATGACGTTGATGAAGAAGCGCGAATGCGCGAGGTCGGTGCGTCACGCGCG
Organism: Myxococcota bacterium; assembly: GCA_030748735.1. Taxonomy (GTDB): domain Bacteria; phylum Myxococcota_A; class UBA9160; order UBA9160; family UBA4427; genus DUBZ01. The sequence continues at coordinate 65,224 of JASMLK010000146.1, forward strand.
CATCTATAGCACCGGCAGCGATCGAATCGCACGAACTCTCGGGCCGTGGCGGGGTCGACCCGGCCGTGCCCCTCAGCCGTTTTCCTTCTTGAGCAGGCTCTTCGCGACCGCAAGCACCTTGTTCGCCTGGATCGGCTTGGTGAGATACTCGTCGGCCCCCAGCCCCATGGCGCGCTCGCGATCCTCGCTGGCCCCTTCGGTCGTGATCACGCAGATCGGCATCTGTTCGAGGTTCTTGTCGCCGCGGATCAGGCTGATGAGCTTCAAGCCGTCCATCACGGGCATGTTGATGTCGATCAGCGCCAGGTCGAAGTCGTCGCTGGTGACCTTGCGCAGGCCATCCATGCCGTCCTGTGCCTCGACGATATCGATGTTCTTCATTCGTTTGAGTGCGAAGACGAGCAGCTGACGCATCGTCGGGCTGTCTTCCACGATCAGAATTCGTTGGTTCGCCACGTTGAACTCCTTGCCACCGGACCCGCGTCCGGCGTTCCTTCCCGCTGCCGCTTACTTCGTCAGAAGATCGATGAAGCCCTGGATGGTCGTAAGCCTGCGCTTCGACTGTGAATGCAACTGTGATGCGAAGACCGCCGTCGCCGCATGGCCCGCGAGCAGCGTGAACAACTCGTGGTCGAGCGGCGTGAAGCCCGGCTTCTGCTGCAACAAGCTGTAGATCACGATCGCGCCGACCGGTCGTTCCTCGACTTGGAGGGGGATGCAGACGACCGGGGTTTCGCCGTCGGATGAGGCGATTTCCCTGGTCATCACCTCGCCGCGCTCGATCGATTCGCCGACGAAGCCATCACCCTTCGGAACCGTCGGAAAGGCCTCGAGGAGGCGCCCTTCCGAAGCCACAGGCTGAAGCGTGTTCGCCGTGTCGTCGTACACGTAGACCGCGAAGGTCTCCGCACCCACGAGGTTGATCACGATCTCGAGGATGACCTTCAAGACCTCGCCGGCGTCCAGCGTCGAATGGAGCTGGTAACTCGCCACGTAGAGATTCGCGAGGTTGTTGTTTTCTTCTTCGATCGCGAGATAGCGCTCGGCGAAGTGATGGTTCTCGCGCTCGACATCATCGAGCTGTTCGCGAAACCGCTGGTTTTCTTCTTCCAGCGTCGAGATGCGGCTCTTCAACTCCTGCCGAAGCTGTTCCCATCGATCTGGACACTGGAACGCTTCGTTCTGGCGGTCGTGCACTTCGCGCAATTCCTTGCGCAAACTCTCGTTCTCGGCGAGGAGTTGCTTGGTGAACTCCGCACCTCGCTTGAAGATCGAGAGCACCGCTTCGCACCGCTGCTCGTCCCGAGCGTGCTCGTCTTCTTCTTCGTGGGTCACAGAGACCCCCTTCCTCTTGCCTGCTTTGCTTCGTCGGACGCCACGACCGACTGGACCGCAGCGCGCACTGCATGGAGTGGAATGACTTCGTCGACCGCACCGGCGCGAATGGCCTGTGCGGGCATGCCGAAGATGACGGCGGTTTCCTCGGATTCGGCGAATACGCGGCCGCCGTGTTCCTTGATCGCGAGTGAGCCACGACGGCCGTCGTCGCCCATCCCCGTCAGCACGACACCGAGGAGCTTCGACCCATAGTGTTCAGCGGCTGTCGCAAACAGGCGGTCGACCGAGGGCACGTGCTTCTCGCTGGGATCGCTCGGAGCGAGCCGCGTACGGATCTCCCCCCCGCGCGATTCGACTTCGAGGTTCTGTCCGCCCGGCGCGAGGAGCACCATCCCAGCGACCGGCACTTCTCCGCCCTTCGCCTCACGAACGTCGAAGCACGTCAAGCGGTTCAATCGCTCTGCAAAACCCTCGGTAAAGCCCGCCGGCATGTGCTGCGCGATCAGGATCGGAGAAGACGGGGGTTCCGAGAAAGCGGCGAGCACCTGCATGATCGCGGCCGGTCCACCGGTCGAGGCGCCGATGGCCACGACGCTGCATACATCGGACGCGGTCTTTTCGGGTACGACGGGTTCGATCGCGTCACTGACCAGCGGCGGGGCCGCCGAGATGCGCGCCTTCACGCGATCGATACGCAGGTCGCGGATCGCGTGGACCTTGCGGATCAGCTCGGCCTGGATGTTGTTGAGTTCGAGGTTCGCGCGCACCGAGGGTTTGGCGATGAAGTCCACGGCACCGAGATCGAGAGCCTTGAAGACATCGCTTTCGCCCGAACGACTGCTGATCACCATGACGGGAATCGGCAGCTTCGCCATCAGCAGGCGCAGGAAGGTAAAACCGTCCATGCGCGGCATTTCCAGGTCGAGGGTAATGAGGTCCGGTGTCAATTCGAACGCCTTGCGCAGGGCTTCCTCACCGTCGCGCGCCGAACCGACGACCTGAACGAGCGGTGACGATCCGAGCATGCGCGTGATCGTCCGGCGACTGAACGCCGAATCGTCGATCACCAGAACGCGAATCGTCTGATTCGTCGTCACGAGAGTTCGCCCTCCCCCCCTTCGCCTGCTTCGACCTCGTCGATGCCCGCCCGCGCAAGGGTCTGCCAGGGATCGGTGACCTCGCTGCCGAGGCCCGGCCGGCGATAGACCAGGTCGTCGCGCAGCTGCGACAGCTCGAAGGCGTTCGTCACGTTGATCAACGATTCGGAATGCCCGAGAAGCAGATAACCGCCCGGTACGAGCTTGTCGTGGAACGTCGACATCACCTGCTTCTTGGTTTCGAGATCGAAGTAGATGATCACGTTGCGACACACGATCGTGTCCATCACACCCAGCAGCCCCACCTTGGCGGGAGCGAGCAGGTTGATCTGGATGAAGTCGATGGCCTTGCGCACATCGGGGGCAATTTCGTGCTGGCCGTCTTTCTCGCTGAAGTAGCGCTCTCGCAGTCGCGGCTCGGTCTCGCGAAAGGACGCTTCGCGGTAGATCCCCTTGCGACAGCGATGCAGCATGTTGCGAGAGATGTCGGACGCGTAGACCCGGAAGTCGACCCCCGGCCGCAGGTTGTTTTCCAGGCCCAGCATCACGATGGAAAGGGGCTCTTCGCCGCTCGAGCAACCCGCCGACCAGATGTTCACCGGCCCGCGGGCACCGGCGTGCCGTTTGCGCAGCAGCAATTCGGGAATGATCTCGCCAACCAACACGTCGAGCTGGCGGCGCTCGCGAAAGAAGTAGGTCTCGATGGTCGT
>JASMLK010000147.1 GCA_030748735.1 Myxococcota bacterium
ATTGGCGCTCCGGTCGAATCGGCGGCTACGACGCGTGAGTCAGGCGATGTGGATCTGTTGCGTTCGCCACTCGGGCTGTCGGTCATCAAGGGGAAGATCGCTCGGGGCGAATCGATCGCGGGTGTTCTGCACCGCCGCGGGATCTCGCCCCAGATGGTTCGCATGATCGACCGCACGATGCGGCCGAAGTTCGACTTCCGCCGCGCGCAGCCGGGCGACACATTTCGGTTGAGCCGCGACAACGATGGGCGGCTCGTGGGCTTCCGCTATCGCGCGTCACAGGAAGAGAGCTTCGTGATGCGCCAGACCCGGGGCGGCTACGTGGTCGAGCGTGTGCCCTCGGTGCTGCACAGCCGGCTGACCCGCATGGAGGGGACGATCGACTCGTCCCTCTACAAGAGCATCCGCGGGCTGGGTCACGACCCGGGGCTCGCGAGCGCGTTCGCGGACATCTTCGCCTGGGACATCGACTTCACGCGGCAGCTGAAGCGCGGTGACCGGTTCTCGATCGTCTACGAACGGCTCTACCGCGAAGAAGAAGGGGACGAGGTCTACGTGCGCCCCGGGCGCATCCTCGCAGCCCAGTTCCGCGGTTCGGTGGGCAAACACACAGCGGTGTACTTCGAAGAGCACGACGGCATCGGGAGCTACTTTCGACCCGACGGCGAAACCCTCGAGCAGGCGTTTCTCGTGGCACCCCTCAAGTTCAGCCGCATCAGCTCGCGCTATTCGTCGGCGCGCAATCACCCGATCTTGAAGGTCGTGCGCCCGCACCACGGCATCGACTACGCGGCCCGCGAAGGCTCGCCGGTCTGGAGCGTGGCGGACGGTGAAGTGATCTTCCGCGGCAAGAACGGTGGCGTCGGCAACCGGGTGAAGGTGCGTCACGCCAACGGTTACGTGTCCTACTACGCGCATCTTTCGGCGTATGGGCAGGGGCTCGTGGTTGGAGACAAAGTGCGTCAGAAGCAGGTGATCGGATACGTGGGGCAAACGGGCCTGGCGACCGGTCCCCATGTTTGTTTCCGCGTGACCAAGCACGGCAAGTACGTGAACCCCGCTTCGCTCAATCGCGACAGGCCGGTTTCGCGGCAGGTGGCGGATGCTTCCTGGTCGGACTTCGAATTGGTGAGGGATCAGTTGCTCGCGGATTTGGAGGCTGGGCGGACGGTCGATGTTGCGGCCGGGAGTTCGTTGTAGCGCGGGGTTGGTAGGGGGCCCGGGTTGAGGGGGTCCCGTGCTCACGACAGACGCTGCGCGCGGGCCCCCCCCCAACCCGGGCTCGGTACCGCATGGCTGGGCGATTGGCGCCGCGTTCGTCCATGGGACGGTTGTGCGCGGGGGCATCCGCGACCGACTGTATTGGGTGGGTTTGGGGAGGAGGTGCGTTTTGGGGTTGAGTGAGCGGTTGGAAGGGATTGGGGCTGGGCTTCGGGAGCGGGAGGAAGCCGAGCGGGAGAAACTCGAATACGCCTGGAAGCGGGCTGGTGAGATTCATGGGCGGGTCGAAGCGGGGCTTGCCGGGTTTGCGCGCGGGGCCGGGGGTGTCGAGCACCTTGCGGTCGAGTTGTCGGCGCCGCGGCGGGACGACAAGCATTTTCATGCGGTGCAGTTCGATGTGTCGCGGGGTAGGCATCGGGTGATTGCGACGGTGAAGACCAAGGGGGTCGTGACGCTCGTGGGACCCTTCAAGGATGGGGACACCGAGGGGCCGTGCAAGCGGATCGATCTCGACGACGATGCGGCGATCGACGCGGGGCTCGAGGCTGTTCTTGCTGATTTTCTCGACACTGCGTTCGCGTCCTGAGTAGTGAAAATGCGCGGCGGCACCGGGGTTGGGGTTCGATATCCTCGGCTCTTCGGAGCTGTGACGCAGCAGCTGTGACCCGCGCCCCAAGGAGTCCGTGCGTGACCAAAGCCACCCGGCTCATCGAGGGCGAGGGGGACCTCCTCCAATACTTCGTCGATGGTGAAACCGAACCGGCCCAATGGATGGTGGGTACCGAGCACGAGAAGATCGGCCTGCTGGCCGATTCGCTCGAACGCATCCCCTACGAGGGAGAGCGCGGCATCGGGGTGCTGCTCGAACGCATCGCCTCGCGCGACAGTTGGGAACGGGTCTTCGAAGGCGAGAACGTGATCGCCCTCGAGAAGGATGGCGCGAGCATCACCCTCGAACCGGGTGGGCAGCTCGAGCTGTCGGGTGCGCCGCTTCGCACGACGCGTGAGACCTGCGCGGAGTTCAACGCGCACGTCGACCTGTTGAAGGACATCTCGGCCGACATGGGGGTCTTGTGGCTCGGCATCGGCCACGACCCGCTCCACACGGTTGACGAGATCCCCCGCATGCCGAAGGCCCGCTACGACATCATGCGCAACTACCTGCCCACCCGCGGCGGACTCGCGCTGCACATGATGCACGCGACCGCGACCGTGCAGGCCAACTTCGACTACGCGAGCGAAGCCGACATGGTGGCGAAGTTCCGCACCGCGATGGCGGTCACGCCGATCGTGACCGCGATGTTCGCCAACTCGAGCTTTTCGCTGGGCAAGGAGAACGGTTTCGCGTCACGGCGCGCGGACATCTGGCGCGACACCGACCCGGACCGCTGCGGCATGCTCGAATTCATCTTCGAGCGCGACTTCGGCTACCGCGACTACCTCGAATGGGCGCTCGACGTACCGATGTTCTTCATCGTTCGCGATCACCGGTACATCGACGCCACGCGCCTTACGTTCCGTCAGTTCATGGCGGAGGGCCTCGACGGCGAACGGGCCACCATGGGCGACTTCGACAGCCATCTCACGACGCTGTTTCCCGAAGTGCGCCTCAAGCACATCATCGAAGTACGTGGGGCCGACGCGGCTTCGCGCGAACTCATCTGTGCGTTGCCGGCCGTGTGGAAGGGCATCTTGTACGACCCCGACGGTCTCGAGGCCGCGGCGGCGCTGGTGGCGGGCGTTTCGAGTAGCGAGCGTCACGAAGGCCTCGTCGACATTTCGCGCCGGGGTCTCTCGGCGCAGTACGCGGGTCGCGGTGCTCTGGAATGGGCGCGCGAGCTGCTCGACATCTCCGCACGCGGTCTGCGTGCGATCGAGAACCGGGGCGAAACCGCACCCGGCGAGACCGCCTTTCTCGACCCACTCTTCGAGATCGTCGAACGCGGCCGCAGCCCGGGAGAGGAACTGGTGGCGCGCTTCCGAAGCGAATGGAACGGCTCGATCGAGCGCTTGATCGAGAGTGCGAAATACTGATAGAGTCGCCCGCGGGGAAGCCGGGTGTTCGGCGCTTCGGGCGCTCGCGGCCCCGAACGGCTCGTTTGCGGCCGCATCTGCGGCCGGGGGAATGGCGGCAGAGATGACGGCAAAAACGAAGACGGTCAGGCAGTTCAAGGTCAGCTTCGAACTCGATGAATCAGACGTCGCGTACTTCCGTCGGCTCTTTCGCGTGGCGCGAAGAGCTGCGAGGGACAGGGATCCGCAAGAGATCCTCGACGCCGCCCACGAGATGGTGACGAAGGTTCGCGCCACGAAGAAGGCGCCGCATTTCATCGTCGAAGCGGTCGACGCGATCGATGACCTCACCGCCATCGTGACCGACCGAGACTACAACCCGCCCAAGTCGGTCAAGAAGCAGGTGCTCGGTGCGTTGGCCTATTTCGCGAACCCCGACGACTTGATTCCCGACCACGTACCGGTCTTCGGCTTTCTCGACGACGCGCTCATGATCGCGATCGTCGAAGAGCAGTTCAAACACGAACTGTGGGGCTTCCGTAAGTTCCGCAAGCAGCGCTACGGCCTGGAGCACAGGCCGTGGACGAACGTCGCGCGAGCACGCCTGCCCAAGCGCCTGGCCGAGATTCGCAAGAAGATCCGTGTGGAGATCGGCGCCCGCCGCGCGCGCGACGAAGCACGCGGCCGCCCCGGCTTCTGAGCTACCCCAAGCGCGAGCCCCAAGAGCAACCCACCATGAATGTTCCCAGCCCCGCGCGTCTGCTCGTGGTCGACGACGAGGACGCGATCCTCGAAACCATGTCGTTCACCTTTGCGGACGACTACGAGGTGCTGACCACCAACGACGCCCGCCGCGCACTCGAGATCCTCGACGAGCAGGCGCCGGTGGCCGTGGTGCTCTCCGACCAGCGCATGCCCCACATGACCGGGGTCGAGCTGCTCGCCGAGGTCTACAAGCGCCACCCCGACACCGTGCGCATCATGTTGACGGGCTTCGCGGATTCGGACGCCACGATCCAGGCCATCAACGACGGCCACATCTATGCGTATCTCGACAAGCCGTGGGAGCCCACCGAACTGAAGCAGACGGTGAAGAACGCCGTCGAACTCTTCACGCTCACGCTCGAAAACCGGCGGCTGCTCGAAGACCTCGCCGACGGCTACCGCTTCCTCGAAGCGTTGATGGACAAGTTCGAAACCGGCGCCGTCGCGCTCGACAACGACGACGTGATCCACGCGATCAATCACCCCGCGAGGCGCTACCTGAAGATCGACGGAGATCCGGCCGGGTCGAAGGTCAACGATCTGCTGCAGGGCAATGGTCTCGATGCGATCGCGGACGCACTCGTGCGTGCCGCCGAAGAAGAGGGTGGCGCCTTCGAGGGCGTGGAAGTGCCGTCGAACGGCAGCGCGCACCAGCTACGCATCAGCGCACGTCCCCTCGAAGGGCACGGTGGTTCGCCTCTCGGACGCGTGTTGTTCTTCAAAGAGATCTCCCACGAACCGCTCCGGCGGCGTTTCGAAGAACTGCTTCAGTGTCTTTCACAGATCGAAGGTGACCTGCGCGACGCCTTGAACGAAACCTCCAAGGAACTTTCGACCCTGGGCGCCGAAGTTTCGGGGTCGGGCATTACGTCTCCCAGCATGTCGCTCCTCGCCGAACGCGTGACGCGTACGCAAACTGCAATCAGTAGTTGGCTCGAAATCGACGACCTGATGTGCCGCGAAGACTTTCCCGACGCGCAGATGTTGATCGAGCGCATGCGAATCGCGAACAAGCGCTGGCCTGCCAGCATGCCGTTGCCCGCGCGGGTCGAGCAGCTCGGGCAGCGCGTCGAGTCCTACTACGAGTCCGGCGAGAACCCAAAACAGCGGGTGCTGTAGCGTGGCGGATGAAGGCGGCGCGCTCCGGCGTCTCGACCTTCGCGTCGAACGTCTCGGGCTCTGCTTCCGCTTTACCTTTGCGTTCCACGCGCGTGAGATCCGTTTCGAAGTCGATCGCGGTGATGGCTTCGAGCGCGTCTTTCCCGAGACGTTTTCGTTTCACTCGGCGCAGCACGACCCGGCGGAGTTGTACTTTCAGCTCGACGATCTGCTGAACCGCCCCGAGCTGCTTTCCCCGAAAGCCCGTTCCCGCGACAGCCGCGAACTCATGATTCGCCTCGTCACCCAGGCCCCCGCGTATCTCGAAGCACTCTCGGCCGACGTGGCGCCCCGCTTGCCCGACGCGACGCGACTGCACTTCCATCAAGACGTCGCGCTCTTCTGTCAGATCGCAAACCGTCTGCTGGTCACGCGCGAATTCAACGAGCAGCGCCGCGGGCGCATCGCGACCTTGCACATGCGCAAGATCGTCTATCGCTCGATGTTCGAACTCGTGGGCGGCCGTGTCGAAGCCGACTACCTCGAACGCTACGTGCGCGGCGAAGCCGACCCCGTCGACCCGGGCGACGACCCGAGCGAAGCGGGCTTCCTGCACACGATGGAATCGGGCGAGCAGGAAGCGGTGAACCGCATGGTGGTTCGCATGGCGGAGCGCGCATTCTTCATCTGGCTCGAGCGCTCGTGTCTCGACGAAGAGAACCAGGCCTTCGAAAAAGAAGACTCTCCCTTTGGCACCCGCGAGGATGAGATCGTCCACGCGATCTGCGTGAACGAAGAACTCACGATCGAGCGGGGTCGCGATCTGGTGCCGTTCTTGCGCCGCCCCAGCAAGGATTGCAAGCGTCTGCTCGACAGACTCGAACGCTGGTTCCTCCGCCGCTACGACGTCCGTACCTCGTCGGCGCTGATCCAGCACGAAGCTGCGCTCGACCACGGTATCGACACGACCGATCTTCACCTTTCCTGGCACACACCGCGCAATCACGCGTTGCTATTGCTCGCGATGGTGGTGCCGTTCGTTGCGGCTGCCTTCTTTTATGATCGCTACCCGCACGCCTTCGACTTGATCTGCTCGGCTGAGGTCGCTGTGGTGAACGCCGCCGCGGCCTGGTTCCTGTTCTACAAGTTCTGCTGGAAGCGGGATCTTTCGTTCTTCTATGCATCGGTGCCGCGGATCGGCGCGGGGATCATCGTCGGTTATCTGCCGGTGTTCTTGATCGACGAGGTGTGGGATCTCGCGACCCAACCCGCACTCGCCTTGGGTGCCGTGTGCACGATGCTCGGGCTCGTCACCCTGCTCTACATCTACGTCGAGGTACAGCAGCGTTTGCAGGACAGCGCGCAGGCGTTTGCGCGAGCCCGCGCGATCTTCGTGTTCGGGCTCCTACAGGCCTTCTCGATCGGTGCCGTGATGACGAACCTGGTGGGCCGCTTCATGGCGATGCGGAACTGGACCGAGGGCGGTTCGGACCCGACCTTGACCCTCGCCGAAGTGGGCAGCGCGCCCTTCCTGGGTCAGCTCCCACTGGTGATCGGGATCGACCCGATGATCGCCTTCCCCTCGGCGGTCTTCGTGATGACCTTCCTTTCGTTCTTCATCGGCGTATTCCTGCAGCTGATGTGGGAAGACCTGCCGATCACCGAACCGCTCTAGCCCGATGGGCGAAACCCACGGGAGCAACTTCTCCGCCAGCCCCTGGACCGCACCGGCCGACCGGATCTCACCGCGGGTGGCGGCCGAGGCGTCTTGCGCCGACATCAAGAAGGTCTGGTGCATCGAAGACCTATTCCTTTCACGACCGCAGGCCCGTAGATGCGAGTCGTGCGGCACACCGTTCCCGTTAGGATGTTGGCGATCGGGCCAGCAAAGACGGGAGATCGGAGATGGCAGCAAAGGGAAGGCGCGCTCCGCGCGTCGCAATCGTAGGAGCCGGTGCGGGGGGGCTCTCGACCGGTGTGTTTCTCAAGCAGGCCGGATTCGAGGACTTCGTCATCCTCGAGAAGAACGCGGGTGTTGGGGGCACGTGGTACCGAACGAGTTACCCGGGGCTGGTGTGTGACATCGCGGCTCCGCTCTATCAGTTTTCCTTCGAGCTGAATCCCGAGTGGTCGGGCCCCTATCCCCCGCAGCCCGAACTCCTCGCCTACTTCGAACACTGCGCCGAGAAGTACGGGCTGCTGCCCCATTGCCGCTTCGAGGTCGCGGTGAAGCGCGCGGTGTGGGACGAAGACGCTGCCCAGTGGACGTTGACCCTCGACTCTGGCGAAACCATCGAAGCCGATTTCGTGGTGAGCGGTGTCGGGATGTTCGGCGACCTCGTCTATCCCGAAATCGAGGGCCTCGATTCCTTCGAGGGCACGAGCTTCCACTCGGCGTCCTGGAATTGGGATCACGACATCACGGGTGAGACCGTCGGCGTGATCGGCAGTGCGGCGAGTGCGATCCAGTTCGTTCCGGAGATCGTCAAGCAGGCGGGGCAGGTCCATCTCTTCCAGCGCTCGCCCAACTGGGTCACGCCGAAGGAAGACACCCCCTACAACGAAGAGCAGCGCGAGATCTTTCGCAGCGACCCCGAAGCCCTCCAGGCGGCGCGCGACGAGATCTGGAACCTCCTCGATCCGGGGGGCGCGGGGGCCTTCCCGCTGATCCATACGGCGATGGAGGAGGCCTGTCGCCAGAGCATGGAGGTGGTCGAAGACCCCGAGGTTCGAGCGAAGCTCCTGCCCGACTATCCCTGGGGCGGCAAGCGCCCCCTGCTTTCGAATCACTACTACCCGGCCTTCAACAGTCCGAACCTGGAGCTCGTGACCGAGGGGATCGAGCGCATCACGCCGACCTCGGTCGTCACGGTGGACGGCAGCGAGCGGCGGATCGACACCCTGGTTCTCGCCACCGGCTACGAGACGACGAAGTTCGCTTCCGTCATCGACTTCGTCGGACGCGGTGGCCAGGCGATCGACGACGCGTGGAGCGACGGTGCCCAGGCGTACAAGGGGGTGATGACGGCGGGCTTCCCAAACCTCTTCATGCTCTACGGCCCCAACACCAACGGCGACTCACTCATCACGACCATCGAGTTCGAAGCGCAATACGCGGTGCGCCAGATCCAGCGCCTGGTCGACGAGAACCTGGCCTGGATCGACGTGAAGCCCGAAGCCATGGAGGCCTACAACGAAGCCCTGCAGAAGGACATCGCGGCCGTCACGCCCTGGCAGTCGGAGGTGAAGGACTACTACCGCTCGGGCACCGGGCGCATCGTCACGCAATGGCCCAGGCGGATGAGCCAACTGAGGGAAATGCTCGAAACGCCGGATCTCGACGACTACGAGACTGCGCCGAGCTAGAAGTTCGCCACGACATCACGCACGACCATCGGGATGAACTGGCCAAGCGTTTCCCGATCGGCTGAATTTCGAAACGTGCGTCGCACACGCGAAAGCCGCCCGTCGCGTGCCTGAACCGCCGGGGCTATGGTCTTCTCGAAGAGGGGGCGACTTGGCGGTAGAGCGCGGCGGGAGCGGGGACAGTTGGTGTCGATTCGCAAGCTCTGGCGGCTGATCGCCTCGCCAAGTTCTCACGTCGCCCTCGGCATATTGCT
>JASMLK010000148.1 GCA_030748735.1 Myxococcota bacterium
AACGAGGACTACAGCGAAGACTGGGACGTCGCCCAGTGGTACCAGGTGCTCAATGTCGAGATGGAACTCGACATCATCGACGACACCACGATGGGCATCGACCTGATGTCGGCCTTCGTTCGCCTCGAAGTTCGTTACGACTGCGTCTATTCCCACGGCTGTGGGATGTTCCGGTCGATCAACGCATGGGGTGACGACGCGCAGAGCCTTCCCCGGCGCCTGAGCAACGGCAACGATCAGGACGTGGCCGGTGAGCTGTTGATTGCCCGGGGGGATCGCCTTTCGGGGGCAACGACGGACCCCGTCGCGCTCGACGACCTCTCGGGCTTTCGGATCGTTTCGGAAACCAAGGGGCAGACGCTCTACCAACGCACCCTCGCGAGAGACAGCGGACAGGACCGCTTCCTCGCACCCGAGCCGGGCGAAAACTGCGAGCGCGGCAACGCCCAGTACCACAACTGCTTCGTCGGCCCGACGCCGTTCAGCCTCAACTTCAACGACTTCGAGGACTACAAGTTCACCCAGCTCGAAACGAGGACGGGTGAGATCGTGCGCCTCGGTCCCTGGCTGCCGAAGAACAAGATCGCTTCGATCGGCACCATGTCGACGATCCCCAACCCCTTCGACACGGCCGCCATCAACGAAGTGCTGTTCGTCGGCTACGTGGACCACGACGGTTTCCGCACCGACTACCTGAACGAATGGGAAGAGAGCGACGCGCCCTTCCCACCCGGTGTGGGCCCAGGCGATCTGGACGCGACGCTGGAAACCGATCCCGAAGTCATCGTCACGGTGAACATGAAGTTCCCCGAAGAGGCGGGGAACACCGTCGGACTGCGGTTGCCGCTGATCCAGACGAACCCGGGTCTTCCGCCCCCGCTGTCCGAAACCGACACACTGTTCATCGACATCGATGCCGAGTCGGGCCGCGGCACCATCGGCGGCAACTCGCTCGTGACGTTGAACTACCCCGAGCTCGGCGTCGGTGGGCTGGGGGCCAAGCCCTACCGCCCCGCCTCGATCGTCGATCACGACGAAGCCTTCTACTACGGCGACGACGTCGAAGAGATCGAACTCAACCTCGATTGCGAGCGCACTTCGCAGGGCGGTTCGCGCTGTCACGTGCGCGAGGTCGGGGCGACGATCGAATACGACGTGAACGATCTCGTGGTCGACATCGACGACTTCAACGTGAAGTTCCAGGAGTACTACCGCGAACTCCAGGTTGCGAATCGCACCGTCTGCCAGACCGGAGACATGGCCTGTTTCGAAACGGTCTTCCGCGACGAGATGGAAACCGAGGGCTTCAACGTCGAGTGCGGCGCGATGGGCGACGGCTGCGGGGTTTCGCTCGCGAGCGTGATCGAGGAGACCTTCGAAGAGATCGAGAGCCTCGACTGTCTCGAGAGTGAATGGAACTGCTCCGATCAGCTGATCGAGTCGGTCGAAGAGACCCTCGCGGACCTCGAAGCCGACGGCGCGACCCTGACCTGCGAGGACGGCGTCGACTGCGACGTCGACCTCTCGAAGTACCTCATCCGTTTCGGCACCCACTACGTGATCAGCGCAAACCGGAGCGAAAGCGTTGCACGGGGCAACTTCATCCCCAGCAAGCCGCTGCGCGACCTGATCGATTCGGGACGTCTGGCCAAGCTGCCGTTCAACATCAGCGAGTCCGAGCGCGCCTGGAATCGCGGCTACGCGCAGAACGACGAAAAGGAACTGAAGGAGGCCTATCTCGACATCGAGCTGATGGATAGCCGCCTTTGGCTGCGCATCGGCAAGCAGTCCATCGTCTGGGGCAAGACCGAACTCTTCCGCACCACCGACCAGTTCAATCCCCAGGACCTCGCGCTGGCTTCGCTGCCGAGTCTCGAGGAATCGCGCATCAACCTCTGGGCCTTCCGCGCGGTGTATTCGCTCTACGAAATCGGTCCGCTGTCGGACGTGCGCGTCGAGTTCGCATTCAACTTCGACGACTTCCAGGCCAGCGACTTCGGTGCTTGTGGCGAAGCCTTCACCCCGAACGTGGTGTGTCAGCTCACCCTTGGCGCGATGGTCCACGGCATGACGGGCGTCGGTGTCGCGGGCATCATGACGCCGCCGTATCGCTGGTACGACCCGCGTGGCTGGGAAGCGGGCGCGCGCATCGAGTGGCGCTGGGATCGCTTCAGCTTCGCGTTGACCGATTTCTGGGGCTACAACGACCTTCCGACGGTCGAGTTCATCTCGCACTTCGAGCGCAACGTGGACCCCTTCTCGGGACGTCCGCGCCGGATGGGTCACTACGGGCGCTGCGATAGCGACCAGCAGGACATCATCACGACGCGAACCGCGGCGGGCCTCGACGTCAACAACAACGACGCGCAGGGGTTCATCGACGCGATCATTGCCGACGGAAGCGACGGCCCCGGCAACCCGTCGATCCTCTCGCAGTACCAGGATGGGAACGTTCAGGAAAGCTGCTTGCGGCCCGGCCCGACTCACCGCGAAGCCTTCCTCGCCGACCTGCCCACGGACCAGGACCTGTCGGATCTCGTAGGCGCCGCGCTCGAGATCCGGGAACTGCGCGAAGTGCCGGGCGTGATCAATCCGCTCGACGCGCGGCTCCCGACCAACAACAGCTACCGCGCCTTCATCGAGGGCAACGCTCTCGACGAGCACCACGCGAACCTCAACTTCTTTACCTGGGTCTGCTCGTCGACGGTCGGCTTCCTGACCCTCGACCCCAACGCGTGTGCGCAGACGATCTTCGGCAGTACGCGCGACGTCGGCGGCGTCGGTCCGATTGCGCTCTTGATCGGTGCCCTCGTGGGTGGCCAGCCCGGCAAGAACAACCTGCTGACCTTCCTTTCCGGCAATACCTCGGACTTCCTTCCGGTTTCGCTTCCGGTGGTGACCCTCGACAGCCCGGAAAACGCCGACCCGAACTTTCCCTCGACGATCGCCAAGCGCGTGCTCGAGAACTACGGCTGCTTCGACCCATCACACGAGGCCACGGACTTCGATCCCGACAATATCGAGCCGCTGGCCCCCGACAACGTCGGCTGCGGCCAGGCCGAGGGCAAGCTCACCAAATCGCTCACGCCCGAGCAGGAAGCATTGCTCGGTTGCGGTCCGTTCTTCGGGACCAACTGCGACTTCTCCGGCCTCGACTTGCTGAACGCCGAAGCGAGCGCGATGCTGCAGTCGTTCGTCGGAATCGAAGGCACGACGAAGTCGATCGACATCTTTCGCGAGCAGCTCAAGGCCGCCGGGCGAGACGATGTCGACGTGTATTTCCGTACGGACGGGTGGATCCCATTCCTCGAACGAGAAACGGGGACGGACCCGGATACCGACGCGACGCGAGCGCTCAGCGAGTTGGTCGATCCCATGTTGCAGCCGGGAACCGTGCGCTGGCGTCAGGCGGGCATCGATACGCCGGTCTGCACCACGGCCGATCTCAAGGGGCGAACCCGCACGCGCTCGGACGGCAAGCTCGAAACGGCACCCAACCGCCTGCCGGGTTGTCGCGGCCTGCGGGACGCCTCGAGGGGCGACGGTGTCGAGAGGGCGACCAAGATCGTCGATGACTACGCCATTTCGATCGGTGAGAGGCTTCTGATCGTGCCGTACATCACGAACGGCAATATCTACCAACCGGACGGAGCCGCCGCAGACGAAGCGTTCTACATCAACGAGGACTTCTATCAGTTCCACGCATACGTGGCGCCCGAAGATGCCGAACGCGACGCCAACGGAAACATCATCGACATCGACATGGACGGGATCCCCGATCACCGTTACCGCGGCGTCGAATGCAGCCCCGACATCGATTCTGTCTGCTCCCCTGCCCTCAAGGGCTTCGAGGACAAGCCCGAATATCACAACCAGTGGGACGAGGGCTACAAGCTCAGCGTCGATGGCAGCCCGTTCCTGCTGAACCTGAAGAACGAAACCGGGACGACGACCCTGCGGTTGCCCGGTCAGGTCGACAATGCGACCCCCGCCTTGCGCGACCGGGCCACCCCCAACTGCCCGACTTGCCCGGTCCTGCACACGGGGCTCACGAAGGCGGGGAAGCTCGGTGGGGGCCATCCCTTCACCGGCGATTTGTTCACGAGTGAGATGGCCGGCTTCTCGTTCAACTTCATGATGATGCTGGTGGCCTTCGACGAGGACTTCCAGCTCGTCATGGACACCATCACGTCCGGCCCGACGGGCAACACGGCGGTCCTGCCTCGCGAGATCGGTCTCTCGTACACCGAACCCTGGTATACGAACGGGCCACCGGTCGGTCAGCGACAGGGCAACTGCCACGAGGACATTCGCTCCACGGCAGCCAGCCAGATCAACCGCGACGCCGAGAACCAGATCATCTGTGGCATCGAGCGCCGCCGCTTTGCGGTCCATTATGCGTTTTCCGGCAACGAGTGGGGAACCCACGATCCCGACGAAGAATTCGAGGACGAGTTCCTTACTGCAGAGAACGGCGGGACACCCTTCAACCTCACCTACGAGTACGTCGAAAACCGCTTCGTCGGCATGGAAATCCTCGAATCCGACTCCACCGTGGGCAGCGGTGAGTTCATCAAGGCCGGCAAGCACTGCAGCTTCGTTACGCCCCAGCACTGCGAGATCATCCAGAACATCTTCGCGATCGCGGGCGTCCAGAACCGCTCGGTGAAGGCCGGTGGCAGCGGTGAGTTCGGGCGCCGCACCTTCATCTGGCACAGCGGTGGTGAAGTGATTGCGAAATTCGATCGCCGCAACGTGCTCGGCCTGGCGATGGACTTCGCCGAAGACGTCACGAAGTCGAATTGGGGCGTGGAATTCACCTGGGTCGAAGGCGTGCGCGTTGCCGACTACGACGAGTGGGACGGCCTCACCACCGTCGACGATTTCAACCTCACGGTCTCGATGGACCGCCCCACGTTCCTCAACTTCTTGAACCCGAACAAGACGTTCTTCCTGAACACGCAGTGGTTCTTTCAGTATCGCGACGGCTACCGCAACAGCATGCCGAGCAACGGGCCCATCAACGTGCTCGGGCTCGTGTTCGTCCAGACGGGTTACTTCCAGGATCGCCTGCTCCCGGGCTTGATCGGCGTGTACGACTTCCTGTCGCGCTCGGGCGCGGCGCTGCCGCAGGTGACGTACCGCTACACCGAGAGCTTCTCCATCGTGGTCGGCGCCAACATCTTCATGGGACGCCAGCAGATCCACGAAATGCCGATTCGCGGGATTGGTCCCGCCGCCAATCAGCGCGGCAGGTACGCCTACAAGGTGGGCGTCGAAAACGGGATTTCCCTCGTTCGCGATCGCGACGAAGTGTTCATGCGCTTGCGGTACACCTTCTGATTCGATCTCCTCGGGTCCTGGCTCGAACCACCACGGTGACGGCGCCTGAAGCGCGCCGCTCGGTCGGGAGCCCCCATTGGCACGACGCGACAAGGACCTCGCGGGCAACCACGCGGAGGTGATCCGGCAGATCCCCACCGCGAATCCCCGGTTGCCCCTGCCGCTCATCCCCGAGCGCGCCGATCGCATCATCCACCTGCTCGCCCAGTCGAACACCTGGATCACCGAGGCCGACAGCAAGCCGCAGACCATCTACGCGAGTCCGAGCGTGGAGGACGCGATCGGGTTCACCCCCGAGGAGGTCGTGAAGGGGGAGTGCATCCACATCCACCCGAGCGACGAGACGCGACTCGTCGAGGGAGCCACCGCGTTGGCCCGCGAAGGGCGGCCGTTTCGCGAGGTGATTCGCATGCTCGACAAGCAGGGCGGCTGGCGCTTCGTCGAGATCACGAGCCAGGCGTCCTACGTGTCGGAGGACGGCCGCTACCAGTCGACGTCGCTCAACCGCGACATCACCGAATTGGTGAACGCCCAACGCGGCTTGCGCGACAGTGAGGAGCGCTATCGCGTCGTTTCGGAGATGGGTCGCGATCTCATCACCGAAGGTCTTCCCGACGGGAGGCTCGTCTACATCAGTCCCGCAGTCGAAGCGACCTTCGGCTACTCGTTCGACGAGTTCCTCGAGATGCCCGGTCAGACGCTTCTGCACCCCGACGACATGCCGGTGTTGCGGGCGATCAACGATCAGGAACACGCACTCGGCGAGGCGATCGACTACGGCCGCTACCGGGCGCGCACGCGAGACGGCCGGGAACTCTGGATCGAGTCGAAGGGCATTCGCTACGAGACGCGCGACGGCGATATCCACGTGATCACGGTCAGCCACAACGTGACGGACGAGGTGGCCGAGGAATTGCGCGGCCGCGAACTCGAGGAGCAGCTCGTCGCGGGACAGAAACTCGAGAGTCTCGGCGTGATGGCGGGCGGGATCGCGCACGACTTCAACAACCTGCTCACGCCGATCCTGGGCGAGGCAAGCCTGGGGCTGGAGGACCTGCCCGAAGATTCGCCGGTGCGTGAGCGGCTGCACAAGGTTCGGGGCGCCGCCCAGCGCGCCGCGGCTCTGACCGAGCAGATGCTCTCCTACGCTGGCAAGGGCCCGCTGCAGCTCGAAAGCCTCGACCTTTCCGAGCAGGTCAACGAGATGGGGCGGCTCTTCGAATCGGCCGTGTCGGGCAAGACCGTGCTGGCCTTCGATCTCGCGCGCGACCTGCCGCGCGTCGAAGCCGACGCCGCGCAGGTGAGTCAGGTGGTGATCAACCTGATCTCCAACGCGAGTGAAGCGCTACCCGACGGTGCGGGCACGATCCACGTGCGCACGGGCGCCATCGAACTCGACAGCGTCCCGTCGAAGGCGCTGTTCGCCGAAAACCTCCGCGCGGGCCGCCACGTCTACCTCGAGGTCGCCGACACCGGGTGTGGAATGGACGCGGAAACCCAGAAGCGGATCTTCGACCCCTTCTACACGACCAAGTTCACCGGCCGAGGGCTCGGGCTCGCGGCGGTCGCGGGGATCGTGCGGGGACATCGCGGGGCGGTCGAAATCGAAAGCGAGCCCGGCCACGGCACGATCTTCCGGGTGTTGTTCCCTGCCGTCGAGACGGTCGGTGCGAGCCTCCCGCGGGTCGGGCATTCGGGGACGGTGTGGCGTGCTTCGGACACGGTCCTGGTGATCGACGACGATGCGTCGGTGCGCGAGCTTGCCGCGGACATCCTCTCACGCGTGGGGCTGCAGGTGGTGACTGCGGCCGACGGGCGCGAAGGCATCGAAATCTACTCGCAGCGCGCCAGCGAGATCCGCATCGTCTTGCTCGACCGCACGATGCCGGCCCTGTCGGGCATGGACGTGTTTCGCGAGCTTCGCGCGATCGACCCGCAAGCTTGCGTGATCCTGGTCAGCGGTTTTTCGGAAGAGCGCGCGGCGGCCGAGTTGCGCGATGCGGGACTCGCGGGCTTCCTGCAGAAACCCTTCCTTCCCGAGGCCCTGATCGACCTGGTGCGCGAGCAGCTCGAAGCGCCAGCGTCCTGATCAGCGGCCCCGATCCAGGCTGCTCGACGTCATCATCTGCTGGCGGCGCTGCTTGCTGACCGGTGTTGCGTCGAGTTCGAAAGACTCGCGCCGCCAGCCTCCGGCTCCCGCTCCGGCGTCGAAGAACACCGCGGCTACGGGAAGGAAGACCGACGCCGGCTTGCCCCCGGGCCATTGGGGGGCGAGGGGGAGGTCGTCGCTGAACTGGTAGGCGAGGGCGCCCACGTCGAGCAGGCGACCGCGCGCGGTTCGGGTGAACCAGTAGAGCGGCTGCTGCGTTTGCATGTCGATCGCGACGACGAGTGAGGCGACGTCGCGCCCCTTCTTTCTGGCCGCCCCCTCGATCAGGACCACGCGCCGCAGGTCCCAGCGATCATTGGCCAGGGAAAGCCCGCTGGTACCGAAGTTGCGCTCGTCGCTGAGCGGATAACCACGATTCGAACTGTTGAGTGGGGCGAGTACGTCGCGCTCGCCGAGCAGACGCCAGTGGTAGGCGTTGGCGCGCAGGGTGAAGCCGACGAAGCCACGGCGCATGTTTTCCGACACTGCGATCGAGCGCCCGGCGGTGGGATTGATGGACGCGCCTTCGCCGAATTGCATCGACCCCCCACCGTCGTCGCCGCTCACCGTGTAGCGAGGCACGTAGAGGCCATCGACCCAACTGGCCGCAGCACGGCGCGACTTGCGCATCGATGGGATGTAGGTGAAGACGTCGTCGGGTTCGCCGTGGCGTTCTGCCGCCCGGGCGGGCCGGAACTGCCGCCAGGCGAGATGGCGCGCGTTGAAGGGCTTCGTGAACTCACCCCCAGCCGCACTGAGCGTCTTCTTCTTGCTCGGGATGCGGTAGTCGGTGTCGGCGAGGTCGGCCCGGTGCGCGGCCTTCAGGTAGTAGAAGTTCCCGTCGTAGATCTGCGCGCGTCCGACGCGACCGGGGAGGTCGGTGATGCGGAACTTGCCTCGCAGCGCGGCGCCCACATAGCGCTGCTCGAGATTGAAGGCCCAACGCGCTCCCGCTTCTTCGTCGTCGGCGATCGCCGAGAGAGGGAAGGGGAGGCCCGCGGTGTAGTTCGCGAGGTTGCCTTTGGCGTCGATCCGGCTCTGGCCCGCGAATCGTTCGGTAGCCGTGCGAAAGAAGTCGGGTTGTGGGTAGCGGCGATGACAGGGCCCGACTTCGATCCGCATCCCTTCGTGGAAGAAGACTTCGCGGTGTCGCCAGAGTTCTTTGGGGATCAGCTGGCGAAGCAGCATGAGGTCTTCTTCACCGAGGACCATGCCGGGTTCGATCGCGACGGCGACCGCGTCTTCGCGGGGCTCGCTGCCGTCGGGCTCGAGGGTGATCTTCGGACACTCGTCTTCGTTCGGGAGCGTGGCTGCGGCTGCGCCGGTAGCCAGCGTCGAGCCGGCGCCCGCGATGAGGCCGACGAGCAAGAGACAGCACGCCACGGCGCTTCGCGTCGCTACGCGCTCGGGGCTGTTCTTGCGCTCAGGGCTGCCTTTAGGCTCAGGGCTGTCTTCACGCTCATGGCTGTCTTCACGCTCATGGCTGTCGCTGGATGTGCACGCCATCGTCGGTCCTTCCTCCGGCGGGGTGAGTGGTACTCTAGCGGGAACCCGCCCCGGAGTTCCGCGTGTCGCGAAGATCCATTGCCCCCCGACTGACCGTCGGCATCGTCTTGATGGTGTTGCTGCTGGCGCTCGCCGTCGGGTGGCAGGTGATGTTGTGGAGCGGCATCGATCCGCGCTCCGGCGGGCTGGACACCCGCGAGTGGTTGTTCCTGATCCTCGGAACGATCTTCTTCGTGCTCGTGATGATCGGGCTGGTGGGGCTGTGCGCGTGGCTGCTCCAGGAAATGCGCAGCAACCAGCGCCAACGCGCGTTTCTCGACGCGGTCACTCACGAAATGAAGACACCGATGGCGTCGTTCCGGTTGTCGCTCGACACCCTCAAACGGCACGACCCGCCCGAGGAGCAGCGTCGCGCGTTCATCGAGCGCATGAGCGAAGACCTCGATCGGCTCGACCGCACGGTCGAGCAGGTGCTGCAGGCCGCACGCGCGGAGGAACGCGGAAGCAACCCGATCCGAGAGCGTGTCGACTTGCCGGCGCTGCTCGAGCGTTGCATCGAGGAGATCCGTCGCCGCCATCAGCTCGCAAGGGATGCGGTGGACCTGCGGGTCGATCGTACGCCCAGCGTTCGCGGCGACGCGTCCGAGCTCGAGTTGGTGTTCAAGAACCTGCTCGAGAACGCCATCAAGTATTCGGAAGACCCGGTGCACGTCGAAGTCAAGGTGGAAACGCCGCGCGACAATCGCGTGCGCGTCGAGATCGCCGATTCGGGCATCGGGATCCCTCCGCGCGAACTGCGCAAGATCTTCAAGCGCTTCTACCGGGTCGGGCGTGATGTGCAGCGAACCGTGTCGGGCCTGGGCCTGGGGTTGTTCGTGGTGCGAAGTCTGGTCCGCAGGCAGGGTGGGCAGGTCGTGGCGCGCAGCGAGGGCGCGGGGCGCGGCAGCCGCTTCGTGGTGACCCTGCGCAC
The DNA here is from genome assembly GCA_030748735.1 of Myxococcota bacterium. Lineage (GTDB taxonomy): Bacteria > Myxococcota_A > UBA9160 > UBA9160 > UBA4427 > DUBZ01. The sequence goes on from JASMLK010000148.1 coordinate 9,969, forward strand.
CATGCCGCTGCAATCGTGATGGGCCCGGAAGACACCAGCGTACGAAGGAGCGATCGATGCCCCGGGTCTTGATCGTCGAAGACGACGCCCACATTGCGGAAGGGCTCAGGTACAACCTCGAATGCGAGGGGCATGCCGTGGTGGTGGCAAGCGACGGCCGGGCCGCGGTCGACCTGCTGGTGGAAGCCGGGCAGCCCTTCGATCTGGTGATTCTCGACCTGATGTTGCCCCGCATGAGCGGCTTCGAGGTCGCGCGCCGGGTTCGCGCCACGGGCAACTTCGTGGCGATCTTGATGCTCACGGCCAAGGATTCGCCCGAGGACATCGTGCGTGGGCTCGAGGAAGGCGCCGACGACTATCTCACCAAACCGTTTCATCTCGACGAGCTGCTGGCTCGGGTGAAGGTGCTGCTGCGGCGCCGACGCTGGGACGGCGTCGAAGAGGAATCCGCAGGCCCGCGCGAAGTGCGCTTCGGCAACGTCCGCGTCAGCTTCGATCAATTCGCGATCGAGCGAGACGGTGAAACGATCGAACTGACCACGCGCGAGATGGGCTTGTTGCGCGCGCTGATCGCGCGCGACGGTGAAGTGGTGACACGCGGCGAGTTGCTCGAAGAGGTCTGGGGACTTCGTCCCGACACGCAGACGCGCGTGATCGACAGCTTCATCGTTCGCCTGCGCCGCTACGTCGAGGACGATCCGTCCAAACCGCGGCACATCGTTTCGGTGCGCGGCCGCGGCTATCGCTTCGTCAGCTGACGACGCGACTTACTGCGTCGCACCGCCTTCGTCAAGCACGTTTCATCGACGTCGCCGTTCGATACTGCGGCGAATTGTCAAGCTGAGTGCGTTGACGATCGCAACGTGGGTGCATCGCGACATTCGCATTCGGTGGTGATGTGTCTGCCTGCGAGAATTCGCTTGTGGAAACCGGCGTGCGCGTGCCACCCTTTCGTCGTGACCGACCTCGTCCGCATGATGGTGCAGCCTACGCTGCAAGACTCGACGGCGATCTTCGCCTTCGAGGGGTGGAACGATGCGGGCGAAGCGGCGAGCACCGCATTGTCGTTCATCAACGAGTCGATTCGATCGGTCCCCCTCGCAGAGATCGATTCGGAGATCTTCTACGACTTCACCGTGACACGACCCGAAGTGGTGATCGGTGTGGACGGGCAACGAGAGATCCACTGGCCGGGGAACGAATTCCGTTACGGCGCGGCCGACGCGCAACACGACCTGGTGACCTGCACCGGTGTCGAGCCCCATCTGCGTTGGCGATGTTTCACCGATTGCGTCGGTGAGGTCGTCAAGGCTGCAGGTGTGCGCCGGGTGGTGATGCTTGGGTCGTTCCTCGCGGACGTGATCTATTCGCAACCCGTACAGGTGACCGGGATCGCTTCCGATCCGGTGCTTCTCGAACGGGTCGGCGTTGCAGCGTCCAACTACCAGGGGCCCACGGGTATCCTGGGCGTGTTGAGCGAGCAGTTTGCCGTCGATGGGCTCGAAGTCGTGAGCCTCTGGGCGGGGCTTCCGCATTACATCAACGCACGCCCGAACCCGCGCGGTGCGTTGGCGTTGGTGCAGATCCTCGGCGAGTGCCTGGACATCCGCTTCGATCTCGACCCGCTCTACCGCAAGGCGGCCGAGTTCGAAGAACGCATCTCGAAGCTCGTGGCGACGGACCCCGAACTCAGCGACTACGTAAGACAGCTGAAGAAGCGCGAGTTCGCCCAGTAGTTCGTTCGACCCGCGGCGCGGGGCCGCGGTGCCGCGGCGGGGTGGTCGGGGTGGTCGGGTCAGGAAAGCTCGATCGATTCCTCGACCAGCATCACGGGGATGCCGTCGTCGACGATGTAGAGGACCTTGCCGTCTTCGCGGAGCAAGCCTTCGCTGATCGCCTTGCCGACCGCGTCGCCGCCGCGGTTGCGCAGGTCGCCCGCTTCGATGCGTGTGTTCACCTGCCGGATGATCTCGTCGGCGGCGGGCGCGACCCGTTGCTTGGTTTCGGGGCAGACGAGTATCTCGAGAAGCTCCTGGCTGACCGGCATAGTGTTGTTCCCTTGGCGAGAGACGAGCGTTGGTGGTTCTTCGATTATCGGAGCACGGACGACGGGTAGTCCAGAATGCGCCGCGCGACAATCAACTGATTGATCTGCTGGGTCCCTTCGTAGATGTCGTTGATCTTGGCGTCCCGCATCCACTTTTCGACCATGAGCTTCGTCGAATAGCCCTCGGCCCCGAGCAGGCCGACCGCCTTCTGGGTGATCCGGGTGACTGCGAGGCCCGCCTTGGCCTTCGCCATCGACGCTTCGAGGTTGTTGGGCCGGCCCTTGCTGATGAGCGACGCCGCCCGCCAGGTGAGCAGGCGCGCGGCCTGGAGTTCGGCCTCCATTTCCATCAGGTCGCGTTCGAGGGCGGTGAGTTCCGCGGGCGGGGCGTCGTAGCGGATCTCGACCCCGCGTTCGGCGAGGTTTTCCTTCACGAAGTCGAGGGACGCACGGCCCACGCCCACCGCCATGGCGGCGACGATGGGGCGGCTGGCGTCGAAGGTCGCGAGCACGCCCTTGAAGCCCTTGTCCCCCGCCTTCTTGGGGTCCTTCTTCTTCACCTCGGCGCTGCCCAGCAGGTGGTCGCGGGGCACGCGGCAGTTTTCGAAGCGCAGGGTCGCGGTGTCCGATGCGCGGATGCCGAGCTTCTTTTCACAGCCGACGAGTTCCATGCCGGGGGTGTTGGCCGGGACCACGAACGACTTGATGCCGGCGCGTCCCGCTTCGGGGTCGATCGTCGCCCACACGACGGTGAAGCCGCCGTCGACGGTCGATGAACCCTTGCCCGCGGTGCAGAAGATCTTCTGCCCGTTGATCACCCATTCGTCGCTGGCTTCGTCGAATTCGGCGGTGGTTTCGATCGCCGAGGCGTCGGAGCCGGCCTGGGGTTCGGTGATCGCCATCGCGCCCCAGATCGGGTGTCCACCGTCGGCGTGGAAGTGCTTCAGGAACTGCACCTTCTGCTCGGACGTCCCGGCTGCGCCGACCGCCGAACCACCGAGCGCGGGCGTCGGCATTCGCAGGTAGAGCGCGGCGTCGCCGAAGCAGAGTTCTTCGGCCTGCACGCAGGCCTGGATGAAGCCGTCCGAGGGGCCGTCGAGCTTGCCCGAGGTCTGCTTGCGACCGGTGTTCCACCACCACTCGACCCACTCGGTGGGGACTTCGCCCTCGTTTTCGTCGTAGCGGCGCGAGATGGGGCGCATCTGCTCCATGGCGATGCTGTTGAAGTGCTCTTTGGCCGCGACGGTGTTTTCGGTGGGTTCGAATGAGATGGCCATGGGATTCCTTGCCAGAGGTGAAGAAGGTGTGGTGCGAACGGGAAGGGCGAGTGCGACTACACGAGGGACAGGGCTTCGAAGCTCGCGAAGCCGCTGGCGTTTCGAAGGTGCATTTCCGGCAGGTAGTCGCGGATGTAGCCATGCCCGCCAAAGACCTGAACGGCGCCGTCCGAAACCGTCAGCGCGACCTTCTGCGCCTGCTGGTACGCCAGGGTGGCCTCGCGCAGGGCGTCCTTGCCATCGTCGAGACGCCATGCGGCTTCCCAGGTGAGCAGACGCGCGCCGTCGATCTCGATCGCCATGTCGGCCAGCTTGAACGCGATGGCCTGCCGCGTGGCGATGGGCGCACCGAAGGTCTCGCGTTCCTTCGCGTAGTCGCGCGAGGTTTCGAAGGCCGCTCGCGCCACGCCGATCGCCATCGCGGCCATCGCCACGCGACCGCGAACGATCAGGCTGCGCACGTCGGCACCCGCCTCACCGCCGAGGCGGGCCGAGGCCGGGACTTCGACACCCGAGAGGGTGATCTCCTCGGTGGCCAGCCCGCGCAGCCCCAGATTCGACTCGCGCTTGCGATCGATGCCCGAGGATTTCGCATCGACGAGAAACGCCTGAAGCGCATCCCCCTCCATCGCAGTCACGAGCATCGGGAGTTCGCCGGGGGCGGGGACCTGGCACTTGCGACCCTCGATCACGTAGTGGTCGCCGTTTCGGGTTGCCGTGGTTCGAGGCCGAAACACGTCGAAGTCGAACTCGGGCTCGGTGATCGCGAGCGCACCGGCTTGGAATTCACTCCCGCACAGCGCCTTTAGAACCGTGTTCTTCTGTTCGTCGGTTCCGAAGTCGGCAACGGGCAGGCCTACGAGGGAGGGCGTCAATATACCGACGGCGATCGCGAGGTCGCCCCAGGCGAGCTCTTCGGCGATCAGGCAGCCAGTGACCGCACTGCGCTCACCGCCGCCGCCGACCGCCTCGGGCAGGGCGTTGGCCACGAGTCCGAGTTCGTGGGCGGCGGATACGATTTCCGCAGGCATCTCGCCGGTTTCGTCACACGTTCGCGCCTGGGGCCGGACTTCGTTTTCGGCGAACTGGCGAACGGTTTCGGCGATCAGGGCCTGATCGTCACTGGGCTGGAACTCGATCATGATTTCCGGTTCTCGCAGGTCGGCCGTGCGCCCGCATCGAAGGGGACGCGCGCGCTGGCTCGGGTTCGAGGTGGGGTACGAAGTGGATCGGGGATGTGGCGGATTCCACGTGGGCGGGGCCGTCCGTCCGGCCGCTCGCCGCCGTCAGGGCCCGAATTCGGGCAGTCCGCCCGTCGGGCGCGCGGATTCTAACAGCAAATCGGAGGATGTACGGTCGCCGGTCGTGGTTGCGCGGCGAACTCGGGAAAACACCCCTGCCGAACGTCTCGCAGCGAGCGTCCGCAACGATTCGATGCGCCGCGGGGTTCGGCATTCGGACGGAAGCTGGTTGACGGCGATCGGGCGAAGTCGTAAAACCACCTCGCGAAAGTAGGCCGCGGGCGGGATGGAGCGGCGATCGAGCCGGTTTCAAGATCGCAGCGACCTTCGCGCCCTTTCTACTTCGCACGAATTTTCGCTTGGAAAGTTGGAAGCTGTTCTTTGCACGACGTTGGCGCCGGTGCCTGTGTCCAGGCCCGACGCGGACGGGAACTCCCCACAAGTCGTAGGCAAAGTCCGGTCAGCGGCTCCGCGCACTGGCCGGTTTCGGCGCGTGCGGAGCTGTACGCAGGGAAGCAAGCGCCACAAAGACAGCTCGACGGCCGTCGGGACCCAATCCAGCGAACCAGCAAACCAGCGAAATATAGAGATCGACGGAGGCCATCGAGAATCGTATGAGCAGCCACAATTGCCGAAGTTGCCGAACGGGGACGCACCGCGAAGGGTTTGCGTCGACCGGGCGCGCGGCCCAGACGGGTCTCGTCGTCGTCTTGGCGATGGTGCTCACCGCGGGGGCCGCGTTCGCCGGAAGCGGTGAGAAGAAGGTCGCGACCAGTGTGTGTGACGCCCACCGCCTGAAGGAAATGAAGGCCCTCGATCCGCACCTCGAGATCGAGATCCCGGCCGAGTTCGACAAGAAGTTTCCGACCGCCAGCGCCTGTAATTCGCATGAGCTCGCCCAGGACGTCGAAGCGCCGGGGCCGATGCAGCCGATTCCCTTCAGCCACAAGCATCACGCGGGCGACTTCGAGATCGACTGCCAGTACTGCCATTCGAACACCGACGAGTCGCGCACCGCGGGCATGCCCTCGGTCGAGGTCTGCATGGGCTGCCACGGGCAGTTCCCCAAGGAATACGACGAGCTCGAGGGCATCCAGACGCTCAAGGAGCACTGGGAAAAGAAAGAGCCCCTCGTCTGGAAGCAGATCCATCGCCTGCCCGAGCACGCGAAGTTCCGTCACAACCGGCACATCAAGGCCGGCCTCGAGTGCCAGCGCTGCCACGGCCCGGTCGAGACCATCGAGAAGCTGAGCCTCGTGCCGGACACCGAATACTGGCAGTACGGTCTTCCGACCCACAAGCTCGAAATGGGTTGGTGCATCCAGTGCCACCGCGAAAACAACCAGCAGGCGTCGCAAGACTGCCTTCTTTGTCATTACTGACAGCAAGTCGCCTTACGGCAACTTGCTCGGCCGCAGGCGCTTCTCGTCGCGGCCGCTTTCAGCGAATCAAGCAAGCGATACAAGACAGGACGAACGTATGCCCGAGCTCGATCGTCGAGATTTTCTGAAGCTGGTCGGAGCGACCACCGGCGCCGCAGCGGCGGCCGGTTGTTCCGATCCCGTCGAGAACCTGATTCCGTATGTCATTCAGCCGGAAGAGGTGACGCCGGGCATCGCAGTCGACTACGCGTCGACTTGCCTGGAATGCCCCGTCGCATGCGGTCTGCATGTGACGACCCGGGAAGGCCGGCCGATCAAACTCGAAGGCAACCCCGACCACCCGACCAACCAGGGCGCGCTCTGCGCACGCGGTCAGGTGGGGCTCGGCCGCACCTATCACCCGGACCGCTACGAAGGCCCGAAGGTGAGCGGCAGTAACGGCCTCGGTGACATCTCCTGGCAGGACGCGACCGCCAAGGTCGCGGCCAAGGTGAAGGCATCACCGGGTGGCACCTGGATCCTCGGTGGGCCGGTCGGTCCGACCCTCGCCGGAGTGATGGACGAATTCGTGCAGGCCACGGGCGCCGCGGGCCGGGTCGTCTACGACCCGTTCGATCACGCGGCACTGCGGGCCGCGACGGGCCTGGTCTTCGGCCGCGAGGTCGAACCCGAATTCGATCTCAGCGGCGCGGATCTCGTGCTCGACTTCAGCTCCGACTTCCTCGACCAGGGCACCTCGCCGGTCGCCCACGCGATGCAGTTCGCGCAGGCCAAGGACGTAGCGAACCACGGTGGCGCCGCGCTCGTGAGCGTGGGGCCGCGCCTTTCGATGACCGCCTCGAAGGCCGACAAGTGGATCCCGAGCGCAGCGGGCGGCGAAGGTGCGCTGGCTCTGGCGCTCGCACTCGCGGTCTATAACAAGAGCGGCGGCGCCCACAAGAAGGGTGGTTCGGTGGCGGGCGACGCGCGCGGCGTGAGCGACCTGATGTCGGGCCTCAACCAGGGGCAACTGCTCAAGCAGGCGGGCGTCGACAGCCACGACTTCGACGCCCTGGTCGACAAGGTGCTGCACGCGAAGCACGCGGTGGCGCTGCCGCCGGGCATTTCGGCCGCCAGCCAGAACGCAACTTCGGACGCGGCGGCGGTGCTTCTCTTGAACGCACTGCTCGGCGCGCTGGATTCGCAGCTCAAGATCCCCGCGGAAGACACGGCCGAGCGCGCGTCGTCGTACAACGACGTCCAGAAGCTCGTGGCGGACATGCAGGCCGGCCGGGTCGACGTGCTGCTGATCAACGACTCGAACCCGCTCTACTCGCTGCCGGCTTCGTCGGGCTTCGCCGATGCGTTGGCCAAGGTCGACACGGTGGTGTCCTTCGCCACGATGAAGGACGAAACGGCCGAGGCCGCAGGGCTGGTCCTTCCCGATCACGACGCCTTCGAATCGTGGGGTGACGCCTCCCCCCGCGCCGGCGTGCACAGCATCGTGCAGCCGACCATTCGACCGCTGCACGACACGCAGGCGCTCGGCGACACGCTGCTCGCGATTGCGCGCGAAGCGGGTGCGAGCGTCGGCGAGGGCAGCTTCCTCGATCGCCTGAAGACGGGCTTCATGGGGACCGACTGGCGCCAGGCCGTGGCAAACGGTGGCCTGCTCGACGCAGCCGAAGCTCCGGCCGCCGAGGTCGCGGCTACGGTTTCGCAGATCAACGTGGCGCCGGTGGAACTCGCGGGCAGCGGCGAATACACGCTGGTCGCCTATCCCCATACCTTCCTCGGCGACGGCAGCGCCGCAGCGCTTCCCTGGATGCAGGAGATCCCCGACCCGGTGGCGCGTGCTTCTTGGCTGTCGTGGCTCGAGGTCAACGACAAGACCTGCGAGAAGCTCGGCGTCGACTACGGCGAAGTGGTCGAGGTGTCGACCGCAGGTGGCAGCGTCAAGCTCCCGGTCTACCCGCGCGGTGGCATCCAGGAAGACGTGATCGCCATCGCGACCGGTCAGGGCCACACCGTTGGCCACTACGCGTCGCTCGAAGGCGACGGCCGCCCGGGTGTCGCACGCGGCGTGAGCGTGATCTCACTGCTCGCCGACATGGCGGACGGCAGCGGCGCGCGCACCTGGTTGAACACCAGGGCCAGCGTGTCGGCGAGCGGCGAATACCAGCGCATTCCGCTCACGCAGTTCACCGACAACCAGCGCGAGCGCGAGCTGGCGCCGACGGTTTCGCTTGCGGCGGTGGCTGCGGGCGAAGGTCACCTCGCCGACCCGAAGGACGCGGGCCATGGCGGTGACGAGCATGGCGACGGGCACGACGACGGCGGCCACCACGCCTTCATCCTGCCCTTCGACCCGGCCAACGACGCCGACCCCGAAAGCGAATACCGCTGGGCCATGTCGATCGACAACGACAAGTGCTCGGGTTGTGGCGCCTGCGTGGCGGCCTGTTACACCGAGAACAACATCCCGATCGTCGGCGAAGAAGGCATGGCGATGCATCGGGAGACGAGCTGGATCCGCATCGAGCGCTACGTCGACGAAGGCGACCGCAGCGACGGCCTCGAACGCCGGCCGCATCCGGACCGCGAAGACCTCGGCAAGACCGACGTCCGCTACGCCCCGATGCTCTGCCAGCAGTGCGGCGCGGCACCCTGCGAAGCGGTGTGCCCCGTGATCGCGACCTACCACTCGCCCGACGGGCTGAACGGCATGATCTACAACCGCTGCGTGGGTACGCGCTACTGCGCGAACAACTGCGTGTACAAGGTCCGCCGCTTCAACTACTGGGACTACAGCCGCGATTCCTGGCCGGGCAACCTGAACCTGATGCACAACCCCGACGTCACGACCCGCCAGCAGGGCGTGATGGAAAAGTGCACGTTCTGTGTCCAGCGCATCCACGCCGCGCGCCAGAAGGCCAAGGACGAAGGCCGCCCCATTGCCGACGGCGAGGTCAAGACGGCCTGCCAGCAGACCTGCCCGAGTCAGGCCATCGAATTCGGCAACGCCAAGGACAAGAAGAGCAAGGTGGTGGAAACCGCGCACGATGAAACGCGCGCCTACCACTCGTTGCACATTTTGAACACCCGACCGGCGATCACCTACTTGAAGCAGGTGGATCGATCGGGTTCGGATGACGAGAGGTCCCACGGATGACACCTCCTGCTGCCGCAGCGCCTCCGATGAATGCGGGCGCGGTTCCCCAGGACTCCCAGGCCAACGTCGACATCATGAACGTGATCACCCGGGGTGTGTCTGCACCCTGGTTGATCATTCTTGGGTTGGCGCTTCTCGGCGTCGCCCAGGCCGTCGGCACGTTGGCTTACCAGACCTACTACGGGCTGGGGGTCGCGGGTTATCAGGCGCCCGTCTTCTGGGCGGTCTACATCGTGACCTTCGTGTTCTGGATCGGTATCGGTCACGCGGGCACGCTGATCTCGGCGATTCTCTTCCTGTTCCGCGCCAAGTGGCGAAACGCGATCAACCGCGGCGCCGAGGCGATGACGGTCTTCGCCGTTCTCACCGCGGCGCTGTTCCCGCTGATCCACATCGGCCGCCTGTGGAAGTTCTACTTCCTGATCCCCTACCCGAATCAGCGGGGCCTGTGGGTGAACTTCAAGAGCCCGCTCCTGTGGGACGTGTTCGCAGTCAACACGTACATGACGATCTCGATCGTCTTCTTCTTCGTGGGGCTGATCCCGGACTTCGCGATCGCACGCGATCGCACCACGGGCGTGCGCAAGTTCATCTACACGATCCTGGCCCTCGGTTGGCAGGGCAAGAGCGCGCAGTGGAAGGCGCACAACCGCACGGTGCTGCACCTGTCGGGTCTGGCGACACCGCTGGTGCTCTCGGTGCACTCGGTCGTTTCCTGGGACTTCGCGATGTCCATCGTGCCTGGCTGGCACGCCACGATCTTCGCTCCCTACTTCGTCGCAGGTGCTGTGTTCGGTGGCTTCGCGATGGTGATGGTGGTGATGATCCCGGTGCGCCGGATCTACGGCCTCGAGGAATACATCACCGACTATCACTTCGAGAACATGTCGAGGTTCATCCTGCTCACGGCGAACATCTGTGGGTACGCGTACGCGATGGAGTACTTCATCGCCTGGTACAGCATGGTCGAGTTCGAACAGACCTCGTTCTACCTGCGCGCCTTCGGCCCCTACTGGTTCTCGACCTGGTGCATGATCATCTTCAACGTGGTGTTCCCGCAGTTGCTCTGGTTCAAGAAGTTACGCACGAACATTCCGTTCCTGTTCGTACTCTGCTTCTTCATCAACCTGGGTATGTGGTTCGAGCGGTACGTGATCATCATTACTTCGCTGTCGCGTGAATTCATCCCGGCGGCGTGGGGCCTCTACATCCCGAGCGCAGCTGAGCTCTCGGTCCTCGCGGGCAGCTTCTGCTGGTTCAGCATGTTCTTCATCTTGTTCTTGAAGGGCGGCCCGATCATCGCCATTGCCGAAGTGAAGGAAATCACCATTCACGAGAAGGCTCACGGAGGAGCGCACTGATGCCGACCGTGGTGAGTGTCTTCGACCTGCCGGGCGACGTCGTCGCGGCGGTCACGAAGCTCAAGAAGCGTGGGTTCGATGACATCGAAACCTACTGCCCCGCGCCGTTTCCCGAGATCGACGACGCCCTCGATCCCAAGCCGAGCCTGGTTCGCTTGTTCACCCTCGTCGGTGGTCTGACGGGTGTCGTGACCGGCTTCTGGTTGCAGATCTGGATGAGCCTCGACTGGCCGATCAAGATCGCGGGCAAGCCCTTCGCGTCGATTCCGCCGTACGTGATCATCGGCTTCGAGCTGACGATCCTCTTCGGTGGTCTCCTCACGTTCCTCGGGATGCTGCTGGTGGGCAAGCTCTATCCCACCTTCACCCTCGACAAGGAATACAGCCCCCGCTTCTCGGCGGAGGAATTCGGTGTCGTGGTGAAGTGCGACGATCGCGATGTCGCGGAAGTCGACGCCCTGCTTCGCGCCGAATCGGCCAAGGAGGTGAGCCTTGGCGAATCGTAAGATCGGTAAGTGGCTGCGGATGACCGCGATCTTCACCCTGCTGCCGTTCGCATTCGGCTGCTGGGAGCAGGTCGACGACGGTCACTGGTTCCCGCAGATGAAGCGGCAGATCACCGTGCAGCCCTTCGAGGAGAACACCTGGGAAGGCCAGCGGCAGGGCTTCTCGCCGCCCGAAGGCACGGTCCCGGTGGGCTGGGGTTCGGTGCCGGATCTGGCGAGCATGTCGATCCCCGAGCAGGACGCAATCCCGAACCCGGTGCCCGCGACCCTCGGTTCCCTCAAGCGCGGTGAAGAACTCTTCAATCGCTACTGCACCGTCTGCCACGGCGCCGAGGGCCTCGGTGACGGCCCGCTCGCGGGTCCGCCGTTCGGCAAGGACGGCCCGTTCGGCATGGTCTTGCCTGTTGGGGGGCCGAACTCCATGGCCAAGATCTTCAGTGATGGTCACATCTACACGACGATCTCGATCGGCCGCGGACGCATGCCGAATTACAGGCGCATCAGGCCCGAAGATCGCTGGGACCTCGTCAACTTTCTTCGCGACCTGAACGGTCAGGGAGGCCGCTCGTGAGTTCCGCATCCCCTGTTCTGGAACAGGCCCTGCCGCGGGAGCTGCCCAAGCCGCTCACGCAGATCTGTGCCTTCCTCGCCGTGGTCGGTGTGATCGCCTTCATCGTGGCATTGATGAACGATCCGCAGACCGCCTGGCTCGCTTACCACGCGAACTTCATCTACTTCGCCACGCTTGCGCAGGGCGGGGCGGCATTCGCGATGATCATGGTCGTGGTGAGCGCCAGGTGGCCCGGCCCGATGCGCCGCATGTTCGAAGCGCTCGGCGCCTGGGTGCCCGTGAGCTTCGTGCTCGGTGTGATCGGCATCGCGGGCGGCGACTACCTCTTCGAGTGGAAGCGCGAAGGCGCGGTCCACGGCAAAGAGGTCTGGCTCAACGCTTCGCGCGTCTACACGATGGACCTCGTCATCCTCGGCGCCCTGGCGCTGATGACGCTGTGGTTCCTCAAGACCAGCAACCGACCGCTGCTCAAGAACCTCGCCGACAACGGTACGGGCTTCGGCCAGCGCATGGCGCAGAAGTGGACCGCTGACTGGAAGGGCGACGTCGAAGAACGCGACGCCGCTTTCCAGAAGCTGTCCGGCAAATCGGCCGGCATTCTCTTCTTCTACGCCCTCGGCATGTCGTTCTTCGCCTTCGACCAGGTCATGTCGATGGAGCAGACCTGGTTCTCGAACCTGTTCGGCGCCTACGTGACCTGGGGCGGCATTCTCTCGGCCGTGGCTGCAGTCGCGCTTTGCTCGGTGATCTACAAGGGCAAGGACGAGTTCAAGCACATGATCACCGAAGATCGGATGCACGACATCGGCAAGCTCTGCTTCGCCTTCTCGATCTTCTGGATGTATCTCTTCTGGTCGCAGTACCTGGTGATCTGGTACGGCAACCTGCCCGAAGAAACGCAGTTCTTCATGGATCGCCTCGGTCAGCAGTTCGTCATCGACAAGATGGAGTACGGCGCGATGGCCGGTTCCGCGTGGGCCAAGGCGTGGGCGAGCTGGGACTTCGACTGGGATCGCCTGAGCACCGCGTACGGCTGGACCGCGATGACGACCTGGGCCTGCCTGTGGATCATTCCCTTCTGGGTCCTGCTCGGTCAGCGCCCCAAGAAGACGCGTTGGATCCTGGGCCCCGTGGCCGCGATCATCCTGTTCGGCTTCTGGCTCGAGCGAAACCTGCTCACCTGGCCTTCGGTGATCAAGGACGACAGCACGTCGTATCTCGGCGTCTACCAGATCTTGATCGCGCTCGGCTTCGCCGGTGCCTTCGGCCTCGTGTTCCTCTTCTACACCCACGTCTTCCCGACGTTGGCGGTGGAGCGCGAGGACTGAGTTCGCCACCGCGCTCACCCGAAGCAGAGGCCGGGGCGCACGCTCCGGAACCGATCGCACGGGTTGCGCTGAAAGATCGCCACGGCGAGTTCGTTCTCGACGACGAAGGGCTGCAGCTCGATACGGGCCGCAGCCTTTTTCGTTCTCCGAAGATCCCCTACGACCAGATCACCCACTTCGCGACTTCCCGTTTCGGCTTCTGGCTGGGGACGAAGCGAGACGTCTTTTCCGTCAGGCGCTCCCGGTTCGGTGAGAACGACGGACCCGAGCGGCTGAACGAAGCGCTGATCCGGGCCATCGCGCGAAGGCCGCAGGGCTTCGATCAGCTCGCGCGCATCTCCCAGGTCCACACCCTCGCGCGCCTGCCGGCTCCGCAGCGCGCAGCGCGTTACCTCGCCCTCGCATGCGTCGCGGTGTACGTGCTGCAGTGGCAAGACCCCTTCGTTTCGGAAGTGGGGGTGATGGTGCCGAGCCTGGTCGATTCGGGGCAGGTCTATCGCCTGATCAGCGCGAACTTCCTTCACGGGCTTTCACTGATCCCCGTGCATCTGCTCTTCAACGCGATCGGCCTGATCGGTCTGGCCTTGTTGGTCGAACGCCCGCTCGGGTCCATTCGCACTGCGGTCGTGATGGGTGCCTCGGGCTTGATGGCGATGCTCTCGAGTCATGCGATCGGCGGGGCCACCGTGCTCGGTGCGTCGGGCATCGTGATGGGGCTGGCGGGGTCGGCACTGTGTCTCGAACTGCATCGCGCGGATCGCTTGCCGGTGTGGTGGCGCGTGCCGAGGCGCCCCTTCGTTGCGCTGCTCGTACTCGAAGCGGTGATGGGGTTCGCGCTGCCCTTCGTCGCCGGAGAGGCGCATCTCGGTGGGCTCATGGCGGGCTATCTCACGACGCGCGTCGTCATGGGGGAGGGCGCGTTCACGACACCGCCGTCGCGCTGGCAGCGGCGAACCGCCATTGCGATGGCGGTGGTCACCGTTGCCGCGCTGTTGAACGTGAGCTTCCTGCTGCTGCGCGAGTCCAACGCCCTCGAACGCTATGGCAAGCAGTTGCTCGCGACGGACGACATCACGGTCGACCACGACAACGGTACGGCCTGGCGCATGGCGACCGAAAGCCGCGCCACGGTCGAACAACTGGAAACCGCCCAACGCCTCGCAGAGCGCGCCGCCGACCGCACCGACTACGGCAACCCCGAAATCCTCGACACCCTCGCCGAAGTGCTCTTCGTGCGCGGCGATCGCGAAGGTGCGTTGCGCACGATCGACGAAGCCATCCGCCTGACCCGGGGCGAGAGCTATTACGTCGAACAGCGCCGCCGCTTCACGGGCGAACGCGACTTCGACGATCGTCCCGCACCGCCTACGCCGTGGCGAGAGCGGGCTCCACGCGAGGAAGACTGGCTCATCGAGCCAGGCGTGGTGATCTGAAGCGAATCGGCCTGCTAGAGCGGCGGCCGCGGCACTTCGATTTCGTCCGCGTCGGCGCCGATGATGATGTCGCCCTCGAAGCTCTGCGCCACGGTTCCTTCGATCTGCCAGTTGTAGAAGGGCGGCGGGCGCATGCGCACGAGCACCAGGGTGTCGACGCCGGCTCTTGCTGCAACTCCGCCCACTTCGGCCACCGAGGTGTGAAGCGCGGCTTCCTTGCGCAGGAGTTCGGGGTCGATCGTGATGCCGGCTTCTTCGGCGCCGTCGGCTTCGGGAATGATGACGGCTTCGTGGAACAAGACGTCGGCGTCCTTCGCGGCAGTAACCACCGCGTCCTTCGCCCAACCGGCCCCGGCGACCACGACCGTGCGGCCGCCCCGTTCGAAGCGCCAGGCGAGCGCGGGGATCGGGCCGCCGGGTAGATCGAAAGCGCGGATCGCGAGCCCGTCGAGTTCGGCGGTCCAGCCCGGGTCGACGTCGAAGCCCAGCAGCTGGGCCCCTGCTTCGGGGAGCCCGCGTCCCGGTCCTTCCGCTTCGATCCCCACCCGGTGCGCTGCGACGATCGCTTCGCACATCACCGCGGTTCCCGGCGGGCCATACACACGAAGCGGTTGCTCCCGCGGTTGTCGCCAGCCGGTGAGCAACAGGTCGTCGAGGCCGACGGTGTTTTCCGGAAGCAGGTTCGAAAGCAGAACGGCTTCGGGTTGTGCAAGGGGGATCGATGCCGTGCGGAGGGCTTCGCCGATGCTGCGTCCGGCGTCGACGATCAGCATCCGCGTTTCCCAACCGATTGCGATCGAGGGGCCCGAGCGCTCGGGGTTTTCGAAACCGCCGCCGCTACCGACGACGATGGCCCCGAGGTTTCCCATGTGCCGTTGATCGATGGGAGCCACCAGTTCGCCGATTTCTGCGGCGCGGTAGATGACGCAGGTGGACGCCCAGCTCACGCCCATGACGACCGCGAGAATCACGTAGAGGATCAGACGGGCGTTCATCGATGCGGGGACTCCATGGCCGCGAGGTCATTACGACGCAGTGCGGCGTGAATGCGAAAAGGCTCGGGAAGGATCACGGTAGGCGCCGGCCGCTGCAAACCCGAGCGGCCGCCGAGTTTAGCCCGCACCGGTGCCGGGTTGCTGCGCCAAGTGCCTGGGCAGAAGCCCCCGTGGACCGGGCCCGCTTGCTCGCCTACGTTGCCGGGTAGGGGATCTCACTCATCCTCGAGTCTGTTGGGTTCACTCGCAGCGGAATGACCGCTTCGAATGGGCCGGGCGGGCGGCCCGTAGGGGTCGGAGCGGCGCCAACCCTGGTAAGCGGGAGTCGGACGCGAGGTACTGGGCCTCGCTTGGACGTCTCTATGCCGGCAAAAGGGGGTACTAGGTGAAACGTAGCGATTCTACGGCGAGTGAGGTGGCGGCGTTCTGAACGCGCGCTGAACATCAATCGTCAAGAAGATTCGGTGTTGCGGGGGGGACGCGAGAGTTCCCAGCGCCACCGTCCCTGGGAGCGCGGACGCCGTAGCCGCTCTACGAAAGGGTCGACTTCAGACCCGCTCCCAGGGAGTTTTCTTCTCCCTGTCCCCGAGCCCGCTCTCCTCGCCGCCCTACTTGATGGCGAGTGGATTGAGCGGCGACCCGACGGCCCCGGTGAACGGCAACGGGGCCCCGACGAAGAGGAAGGCGTAGTTGCCGTCTTCGTCGCAGGCCTGGGCGAGATCGTCCAGGTAGAAGATCTCGCCGAAGGTGAGCCCTGTATTCCGGATACTCACCATGTGGAGGGGCTGGAAGCAGTCCTCGGTTTCGTTGGGGCGGACTTCCAGGCCCCAGGTGTCGGTGGCGACGGCCGCGATCTCCCGTTCGTAGAGCCAACGCGCGCAGTAGAGCGAGAGCCCGGGTGCCGGGCCGCCGCAGTAGCCTTCCCACGACTGCTGCTGCAGGCACCGGGTCATCATGCCCGTGCGCACGAGCAGGATGTCGCCGGATTCGATCGTGACGCCCTGCGATTCCGCGCACGCGTCCAGGTCTTCGGGCATGATGGCCGTGCCGTCGTCGAGCCATTCGCAGCCGTGTGCGCGTGGCAGGTCGAGCAGCACGCCGCGCCCGACGACGTCGTGTTTGAGCTTGTCGATCGAGTTGGCCGCTGCACCGCGGCTGGTGACGAGACGGATGTCGCGGCCGTTGTACATGAGCCCGTCGTAGTAGATGTGCGAGAGCGCATCCCATTGGGTGCCGCACTGCAAGGTCATCGAGATCGCGTCGTCCGCGTAGCGGAAGCCGCCGGGCAAGGCATCCTGGGCACCCGCGAGGGCGTCACCTGCATCGGCCAGCATCGTGTGGATCGGATTGTGACGGCCACCGCGCCCGCTCTGTGGCCCCTGGTCGTCGAAGGGCAGGGCGCAACTGATGACGCGTCCACTTCGAGGCAAGCTGGACGCCTGGAGCACGCAGCCGGGCGTGATGAAGTTGAGCGTGCCGCGTTCGTCGTCGTCGCCCCAACGCCCCCAGTTCGAGTACAACTCGCCCCATTCGCGGACGGTTCGGGCGTTGAGCGGTTTTCTCACCGGGGGGTCCTCGGAGGTGCGATGGAGATCGGTCCTCGAAAAACGGGCGCGGGCGCCAAGGCGAATCCTATCCAATAGACCTCTGCGCCGCAGGGATGCGACCCGCGCCGACTCGCTATGCTGCCGGCGCGTTGCACGAACGATGCTGTAGCGCTTTCGTTCACCCACCCATCGGAGTTCGGTCAGCCATGGATGCGAAGGTTCTGTACTGGACGTTTGCGTTCGCAAACATGGGTGTGATCGTTGCGCTTGCGTTGCGCGCGATGGGGGTCGTGAAAGCCGGCAACCCCGAGTTGCATCGCCGGTTGATGTTGGGCGCCGCCGCACTCGTCGTCGGTTTCGTCGTTTCGTACGCCTTCAAGCTCTACTTCCTCGGCCGGGAAGATCTCTCTTTCTGGAGTGCGCGCGACATCAACATCCTGCGCTTTCACGAGAGCTGTGTCCTCGTGATGTTGGTCGGCGGTGGGCTCGCGATCCTATGGGGCGGACACTTGCGCAAGACACGGCTGTTCACGCGCAACCCCGAAGATCCGAGGCCCGACCCGACGACCCTGAAACGTCATCGGCTGGCGGGGCGCTTCGGACTCGTGGGCGCGCTTTTGGGCTTCGTCTCTGCAGGCTTCGTGTTGGCCGGCATGTTCGCTCGACTGAACCCGTAACGGCCGGCGCGCGACTCGTGCGCGGCGTCGGGTAGGGAGATGCCGGAGGGGCGATCCAGGCAGGCGACGGTTGGCGTCGTGACGTGCAAAGCGGAGTTCGACTTTGCGCGTCGCGCTACCCGGGCTCCGTCATCATCAACGCCACCTTCCCACGAGTGTCTGGGTCACTCGCCGGAACGGCAGATAAGCCCCCGTATCGGTCTACCTGGATCGCGTATTCCCTCCGAGCGGATCGATGGTTTCCGCCGCCGACTCGGGCGGTGAATCGCCCTGCGTTGGGTTCACGGACTCGTCGGTCGCGAGGACTCGTGGGCGAGGCGCGCGCGAACGCGGCCCGCGCGGAGCGAACGCGAGGCCCGCGTTGTAGCGAGCGCGCAGTCGCGGCAGGTAGAGGCGCAGTGCTTCCTCGACCAGGCTCGAGACCGTGGCCCCTGCGGAAGCGAGCCGTGATGCCGCGGCCACGCGTCGTTCGAAACCCCGCCTGAGGCGTCGCAGGCGTTCTTCGGCGTCGACTTCGAGGCCGGCGTTGAGCAGGAAGATCCCGGCAAACGGGGTCGGGCGTACGGTCTCGGCCAATGGCCGACCGCGCTCGACCACGTCGAGCAGGTCGTCGATGCGCGTTCGAGCGAATGCGCGAAGCAGTCGCGAACCGGGGTCGAGGTCGACGGCGAGAACGCGCTTGCCGCGTTCGGCAAGGGTCGCGGCCAGGTTCATGACCGTGGTCGTCTTGCCGGCACCACCGGCGGTACTGAAGACTGCAATGCGGCGCATGGTGGATAGACGTCCCCTGGCGAAGCCCGGGGAGGCGTGATCTGGTGAAAGCTAGGCAACACAAAGCGGTAGCGGTATCGGGAAGAAGCTGGAGAGGCGACCGGGCTTTCCACTCCACGTAGGGACGGCAGCTGTCTTCACGAAACGAGAACGTCGGTGATCGCGCGACGCGCTTCGTTCGACTCAGGCGAGGCCGGGCTGTGACCGACCACCGCTTCCTGACTTCGGTGTTCGTCCCGCATGAAGCCACGCGTGGCGCAGAAGGGGCCCCTGCGCGTTCGCCTCGCGTCTTGGACACCCGGGGCGCCAGGGCACCCGCGCGAGACGAAGCGAGTTTACGACTCCTCGTGGTCGAACCAAGCCTCACGCAGCGGCTCTGGCTCCGAGCGCTGCTGGGTGGGGCGGGTTGCCAGGTGACGGCGGTGACGTCGGTCGAAAGCGCGCAGGCGCGCTACGAGAAGGCCCCTCACTGCTACGACACCGTGCTCATCGCCAGCGAGGGCCGCCCCGGTGGTCAACGGTCCGAAGACCGCTTCCCATGGCACACGCCGGGCTCGATGGTGCACGCGATCGACCGCGAACGATCTGCGGAGGGGGTCTATCGAGTGCGGCAGCGCGGTGCAGCCGACCCGCCTGCGCGACCTCGGACTGCGGCCGAAGCGCAGATCGTTCGCATTGCGGGGCAGCGCTTCGCACTCCCGCTGTGCGCGGTCGTCGAAGGCCGCATGGCGAGTCGTGAGCGAATCGTGTCCCTGGTGGGAGGTCGCGCGGTCTTCGAGTTTCGCGGGAGCAAGGTCGTCGTCGATATGCAAGGCATCGACTACATGGACAGTTCTGCGCTCGGGGTGATGCTGCTGTTGCGCGAATACGTCGGTGAAGACGATGCCGATGTTCGCCTGATCAACGGTCGACCCGAGATCCGCAACATCCTGCAGGTTTCGAACTTCGAACAGCTCTTCAAGATCGAGTAGCGGCGGCCATCTTTTCGGGGGACGTCGTCTTCCACGCCGAAACCCCTTCTGGTGGCGGGCGCGTGCTCGTCGGCGGCCCGCTGCCTGTGCTGATGCAGCTCACCGTCGATCTACAGGGCCTCCAGGCGCATCGAGAGAAGATCTAGATGGTGTTGGCCGAACTGTACTTCAATGCTCTCGACCACGGGCTGCTGGGCCTCGATTCGGCGCTGAAGGAAACGCCCGACGGTTTTTGCGAGTACTACAGCGAGCGTTCGAAGCGACTCGCCGATCTGCAAGAGGGCAAGATCCAGGTGTCCCTTTCCCACGAGCGATTTGGCGAGGGCGGCCGTCTGCAGATCGGGGTCGAGGACACGGGCAGCGGCTTCGACGTCGAAACCAGCACGTTCGAACTCGAAGAGAACGCCTCGAAGAGCGGCCGAGGTCTTGTGCTGGTTCGCACGCTCACGCGCGAGCGGGTCTACAGCAAGGGCGGAACACGCGCCGAAGCGAGTCTCGTCTGGGGAAACGCCGAAGGCGATTCCTGATCGCTCAGAGCCGGATGCGCGATGCGGGACGGCGGTTCGACGAACTGCGGTGGAGCCAGGCGCCGAGGATCATGCCGGCTGCGAGAATGCTCGCCCCCGCGATCAGTTCGGGATAGCGCGCACCCGCGCGAAGCTTCGTGTTGTCGAAGATGAGCCGGTCGATTTCTTCGCGTTGCACCGAGTCGTTTTCGGAAAGCGACGCGTTGGAAGTCTTGAGGGTTTCGCTTTCGGAGGTGACCGATTCGAGTTGGCTGCGCAGCGTGGTCACCTCGGCTTCGAGTTGCGCGAGACGAATCGTCGGTGGCGGTTCGGGGTTCAGGTACCCCTCCGGGATCCAACCGTTGGTCCCGTCTTCCATGCGCACCTTGGTCCAGCCATCGCCGCGGCTGAGGATGGCGAGTCCGTCTCCGGTCGCAACGCCGCCGAGAATGCGGAACTGGGTGCCCGGACCGCTGCGGAGATTGAGTCGGATCTCGCCGCGGACCCAGGCCCTTTCCTGGGCGACCGCCTCGAGGGCCGGAGCGAGGGTGAGCGCGACGAGCGTGGTGAGAAGGGCCGTGGTTCCCCAACTTCGCCGGAGGAGCCGGTGCGCCCGTGAGCGGCTGCACCGGGGATGGGTTGCGTCGATTCGCTGGTCGTCCTTCATACGTCTTCTTCGATCGTCCTTTCGATTCCAACTGCGACCGCTCTGTCCGCCCGGGGCCGACCTGCGGGGCAGGTCGCTTCACCACAGGCGACGAAGCTGCGTCTCGGCTGCTGGAGCACAGCGTGTCGTCCGGGCTAGGGCCGTTTCGGTGCCGCATCGCGAGTGCTCGGGAGCGGGCAGGACTGTACCAAAAGTGCGCGAACGAGCAGAAGAAACGGCGCCCGGGGCTGTTGTGATGGGCAGCTGTGCTGGGAATCCCCTGCGCTCGCGCAACCAAGTGGCCGATAGAGGGTTTGAATCCTCGAACCGAGCTTCCGGCGAGGGGGCTCGAACGAAGGAGCCGAGAATCATGAACAGAGCATACGTCCTGACCGTCCTTGCGGTCTTTGCCGTGGCTGCCACCTGGGTGTCGAGCGCCAGCGCGGGCACGCCCGCCGGGCGCCAGGCGCAGCAGCGCGCGCGGATTCACACCGGCGTGAAGAGCGGCAATGTGGTGCCCCGCGAGGCGCGCCGCCTCGCCATCGAGCAACGCCACATCCAGAAGACCAAGCGCCGCATGCGAGCGGACGATGGCAAGCTCGGGCCGGCCGAACGGGCCCGTCTCGATCGGATGCAGGACCGCGCGTCGCGCCATATCTTCCGCGCGAAGCACAACGCGCGCGCACGCTGAGCCGGACATCCAGCCTGATTGGATTTCGCCCCCCCGCACCTCCCGAGGTGCGGGGGGTTTCTTTGTTGGCTACGCCTCCCGCGCAGACACGTGGCTGAGGGCAATCCGGAATGAATCCGGGGTGGAACGAGCGCTGATCGACCAGCTGTCATCGAACGGGTCGCAGGCTGCAAGACGCCGCGACGTGAGCCGGGCGGGGCCGATCCTCGTGGCGCTGGTCGGCGTCGTCGCCCTCGCGCAGGCGTGGGTCTTCGGCCCAGACCTGCAGGTCGACTTCGGTCGCGAGTTGTACCTGCCCTGGCGGGTCGCGCAGGGAGATCGACTCTACGTCGACGTTGCCCACTGGAGCGGCCCGCTATCGGTCGCGTGGCACGCATTGCTGTTCACGATCTTTGGCGAGTCCCTCGCGATCGTGAAGCTGTCGAACGTCGCAGTCTTGATGGCGATCTCGTTCTTCGTCCACGCGCTCGCTGTGCGCTTTGCCGGTGAGATTGCAGCCGTGGTGACGACGGGCTTCTTCGTCGGCGCCCTGGCTTTCGCCCAACTGCTCCCACTCGCGAACTACGACTACCTCACGCCCTACGCGCACGAACTCACCCACGGTCTCGTGCTCGCACTCGCAGGTCTCCATGCGATGGCGTGTCTCGACCGGGACAGGCCGCGCGTGCCGTTCGTCTGTGGTCTGCTGCTGGCCGCAGTAGCTGCGACGAAAGTCGAGGTCGTGGTGGCCTATTCGGCGGCGCTCGTCTTCGGTTTCGGGTTGCCGTGTCTGACCGATTGCGCGGCAAGGCGGGGCAAGGCTCTTGCGGATCTGGGGCGGCTCGCTGCCGGTCTCGTGTTGGGGCTCTTGCTCGGGACCGTGCTCCTGGCCTGGCATGCAGGGGCGGGTGCTGCGTTGATTGGATGGACCGAACCCTGGCGTGTGCTGATGACCACCGACGTCTCGGCACTCCCGTTCTATCGCTACGTGATGGGGACCCTCGATCTCACGGCGAGTCTTTCGCGGATCTTGCGCGGCGGGCTGTTCGATCTCGTCGCGCTGGGAGGGATCGCAGGTCTGGCGGTCGGCTGGCGTCGCTTCGGCTCCGAACGCGCAACGCCCGCAGTCGTGGTTTGCGTGGTGTTGCTGCCATTCCTGTTGCAGCCGCCATGGATGGCCGTCGCGCTCGCCATCTCGCCCATCTTCGTGATCGTCGCTCTGCTCTTCGGGGCGTCCCTCGTGCGGGACCTGCAGCGCATAGGCGTTGACCACGCTGCGCGGACCGCGGTGTTGGTGTTCGCGCTCGTGCTGGCGGCCAAGATGGCGCTCCGCGCGCAGCTCTCCCACTACGGGTTCGTGCTCTACATGCCCGCAGCCCTCGTCTGCGTCGCGTGCCTGGTCGGGCTCTTCCCATGGCAAGTCGAAAAGCGCGGTGGTTCCCGCGTGCTCGCAGTCGCGCTCGGGAGTTCGTTGGTGATCGCAGCGGGCATGGGCCTCCAGGCGAAGACGACTACGCAACGCGAGGCGCGCAATGCCGAGTTCGGCGAAGCGGGCGACGCCATGCGGGCCGACGCACGGGCCCGCGAAATGAGCCAGGCTCTTGCGTATCTCGAGGCGCTTCCGCGCGATGCGACGGTCGCGGTTCTGCCCGAAGGCATCATGCTCAACTATCTCGCGCGCCGTGTGAATCCGACGCCGTACATCAACTTCATGCCTCCCGAACTGGAAATGTACGGGGAGGCGACGATCGTCGATGCGTTCCGTGCGTCACCGCCAGACGTCGTCGTCTACGTGCACAAGCGGGCAGGGCTCTACGGCACGCCCTTCTTCGGCCGAGACTACGGTCGCTCCCTGTATGGCTTCGTGCAGGCCAACTATCGGCCCGCCGAAACCTGGGGTGGTGCGCCCTTCGACCCCGGCACGCGCTTCGGCGTACGGGTGCTCGAACGCGTCGGCGCCGCGCCGCCTTCCGTTCCGTAGCCCGGTAGCAAACGACGGCTAGACGATCGCGCCCTTCTTGCGAAGCGCCGAGATTTGCTCGTCACTTCGGCCGCGTTCGCGAAGCACTGCTTCGGTGTGCTCGCCATGCCCGGGTGCCATGCTGCGCGCTGTCCATGGTGTTCCCGCGAAGTCCGCTGGCGTTGCGGGAAGCAGCGTCGTGGCTTCGCCGTCGGGCACCTCGACGATGGCCCCCGACGCGTGCACCTGCGGGTCGGCGAGCACTTCGCCGTAGTTTTGCACCGGTGCCCACCAGAAGTCGGGTTCGCCCGCGAAGACCTCGGCCCATTCGTCGCGGGTCTTCGTGGCGAAGATCTCGTCGATCATTGCGATCAGTTCCCCCGCGTTCTGCGCGCGGGCGGGTGTCGTGGCGAAGCGTTCGTCTTCGATCCATTCGGGGTGTCCGACCGCGCGGGCCAGCGGTGGCCAGTGGCGGTCGGGGTCGAGGCCGACGATCCAGAACCAGCGGCCGTCTCGATCCTGGTAACAATTCATCGCCGGGTTGCCCATCACCTTGCGATCCGCCGCCTGGATCTCCACGCCGAAGCGCAGGTTCACCGAAAGATCGAAGCTCATCGTGTAGATGCCCTGACGCAGGAGCGACGTCGACACGATCTGTCCGCGCCCCGACTTCTCGCGCGAATAGAGCGCGGCCGAAACGGCCGCGGCGAGCGCCAGACCTGCACCGTGGTCCCCCATGCCGCCGCGTTGGAAGGGCGGCGAGGGCATGTCGGGCCCGGTCAGCGCGTTCGCGATACCGCTGCGCGCCCAGAAGGCCGCGATGTCGTAGGCGGCCCGATCGCGATCGGGCCCCGCCATCCCGTAGCCGGTGATCGCGCCGTAGATGAGCCGCGGGTTGCGCTTCGCCATGGCCTCCGGGTCGAGGCCCAGGCGTTCGAGGGCGGCGAGGCGGATGTTGGTGATGAACACATCCGCTTCGTCGATCAGTTCGAGCGCCACTTCCCTCGCCTCGGGCTTGCCGAGGTCGAGGATCACGCTGCGCTTGTTGCGGTTGTCCATCTCGAAGATGGGGTTCATGTCGAGGTCACCACCGAGCAGGCTCGCGAACGAGCGCCCGGGATCGCCGAGGCCGGGCGGCTCGATCTTGATCACGTCGGCGCCCCAGTCCGAAAGGATGCCCCCGGCGGCCGGGCCGGCGACCCAGACACCCATCTCTACCACCTTCACCCCTTCCATCGGTCCGGGCATGTTTCGTCTACTCCTTTTTCGTCATGGCGCGAGCTTCGACCCGCGGCTGCGCTTGGGTTCAGTCGACGATCTCGTCCGTTCTAGTCGACAACTTCGTCGACCAACCCGAGACGCAAGGCGCGTTCGGCATCGACGCGTTCGCGCGACAACGCCATCCAGTTCGTGTGTTGACGTCCGATGCGGCGCGGCAGGCTCACGGTGCCGCCCGCGCCCGGCACGAGCCCCATCCCGATCTCGGGCAGCCAGAACCACGCATCGCGCTTTGCGCGCACATGGGATGTAAACGCGGGCAGTTCGATCCCCGCGCCGACACACGCGCCGTGCACTTCGGCGCGCATGCGATTCGCGACGCGGGCGAGCCAGCGCCCGGGGTTGCGCGTCGAGCGGATGACGTGTGCCGTCGCCGGGTCGGGCAGGGTGCCGAATTCCGAAAGATCGCCTCCGCTGCAGAAGGCGGGGCCCGCACCGCGCAGAACGACTTCCCCGATCGAGTCGTCGCTGTCGACCACGCGCAGCGCTTCGCTCAGTGCGTCACGCATTTCGGCGCTGAATGCGTTGCGTCGTTCGGGGCGGTCGAAGGTGAGGTGTAGCCGGGCGCCGTCGCGCAGCATCCGCACCGCGGGTTCGTCGCAGGGTTCGCCGCCGGCTCGCGCCTCGCGTTCGCGCAACCAGGTCGTGAACTCCGGACCACTCTGCAGCGTCGAGTAGACCAGCGACTCGGCGATCAACCCTTCGTGGATCGAAAGCGGTTCGCTGTGACGTGTGAGCTGCACCATCGCGAGCGATGCGATCGGGTTGTTCGCGATGCCTTCGAGCACGGGTTCGAGCGGCATGTTGGCGTCGATCCAGACGTCGGCGGCGCGCGCCCAGACTTCGTTCTCGGGCAACAGGGCTTCGAGACCCACGCCGATGCTCACGCACGGCAGCTCGCGCAGGTTCCGGTGTGCACGCCGCGCGGCTTCACTGTCGAGGTCGACGGGTGGGCCCGCCAGCTCGACGAGCAGGACGGCGTCGCCCGTGAGCTGCGAATACTGCTCGTGCGCGTACGGGGATGCGAGGGCGTCGATGGCGTCGGCAAGCGAAAGCGGAGTGGGTGTCTGCGTCACGCCAGAGCTTTCAACCCCGCTGCGTATCGATGTTCGCTACCGCGGCCCCCGCCGTGTCGCTCAATCGGCGAAGTCTTCGCGCACCTTGCGGCGCAGCAGCTTGCCCGTTTCGTTGTAGGGAAGCTCGTCGACGAAGCGAACCTGCTCGGGGGTACGTGAAGAACGGAGGTGCTCCTTCACCCACTGCTGCAGTTCGCTTGCGCTCGCCGACTTGCCGGCCTTGAGCACGACGGACGCGACTACGGCTTCGCCCCACTGTTCGTCGGGGATGCCGATCACGGCTGCGTCGGCGATGGCAACGTGGTCGAGTAGGACGTCTTCGATTTCGCCGGGCGACATGTTTTCACCGCCGCGCACGATGATGTCGTCGATCCGGCCTTCGAGGAAGAGGTAGCCCTCGTCGTCGAGGTAGCCGCCGTCCTTGGTGGGGAAGAAGCCGTCGTCGAGCAGCAAGCTTCCCTTGCCGAGGTACTCGCCCGAAACCTGTTCGCCGCGCACGTAGATCTCGCCGCGTTCACCGGCGGGCAGCGCGTTGCCGTCGTCGTCGCGGATCTCGACTTCGATCGTCGGAATCGGTTGTCCGACCGACGTGATCCGCTTGCGCACGGTGGGCTCGTCACTCGCCATGGCGCTTCGGTGATCGTCGGGCCCCAGGATCGCGATCGTCGAACTCGTTTCGGTCAGGCCGTAAGCGTTGGTGAAGTTGGTGTCGGGGAACAGATCCATTGCCCGCTCGATCACCGGCTGTGGCATCTTGCCGCCGCCGTACGACACGGCCTGCAGGTGGGGCAGATCGGCGCTCGACTCGCCTTCGAGGGCTTCGACGATGCGCGCGAGCATGGTGGGCACCACCATCGCGTTGGTGATCTTCTCGCGCCGTGCGGTTTCGATCCAGTTTTCGGCGGTGAAGGCCGGGAGCTGGACGATGCGGCGGCCCGAGTAGATCGAACTCGCAAGCGAAGCGATGCCCGCAATGTGATACGGAGGCACGCAAACGAGCTGCGCGGCTTCTTCCTCCGCGCTCATGAACTCCACCGTGCTCAGGATGTAGGAGACGATGTGCTGGTGCCGCAGCACCGCCGCCTTCGGCGCGCCGGTCGTACCACTCGTGAAGAGCAGGATCGCGATCTCTTCGGGGTCCATCGACCATTCGGGGTCGAGTCGGTCGACACCTTCGGAGCGCGTGTGACTCAGGCAGTCGTGGCGCGCGAACGGGTTGGCCTTTTCGCGCTGGGCCAGCGCTTCTTCCCGTTCCGGCTCGCACAAGAGCAGCGAGGGTTCGACGCGTGTCAGCAACGCGTCGAGTTCGTCTCCGGTGAGTCGGTAGTTCAGGGGGACGAATGGAATCCCCGACCAGGCGGCGCCGAAGAGCGCAATCGGAAACGCGAGGCTGCTTTCGTCCAGCATCGCGAAGTACTCGGCGCCTGCGCCTCTTGCCTTGGCTCCGGCAGCGCTCGCGGCGTCGAAGAGTTCCTGGTAGGTCATGCTGTCGTCGCCATTGGTAATGGCGACGCGATCACCCATGCCCGAAGAGGCCATCTCGAGCAGCATCATGAGATTCATCGGTTCGTTCCCGGTGGCTTGGGCTGTGCGGATCAGTCGGACGACGGAAGCGGCTTTGCACCCTTGATCGTGAGCGCAGTACCGCCGGCAGCGAGGCTGCCTTCGCCGGGCTTGGTGCAGAGGATCTCGAGGTCGCCGGCTTCGTTCACGTAGCGCTTGCCGATCTGGGTGCCTTCCTTCGCGTCGTCGGCGATCGTACCGCCGCCTTCTTCACCCATCGCGACGAGCGGTGCGCCACCGCAGGTCACTTCGACTTCGTCCTTGGGGGCTGCGACGATCATCACTTCGGTGTTGCACACCGCGCTCTTCAAACGGGTTCCCGCCTTGAGTAGGGCCATTGTGGTTCCTCGCTCCTCGCTTGTTGCGCACGCGCGCACCCAACGCTTTGGGGGGCGTGCGCCGAGTTGAATTGGAAGTAGACCGAAACCGTGACGAGGCGTGTGCGATTCGCGAGCACCCGGCTGTCCGGACGCGCGGACCGCGCGGCCGATCGTTGTCACGGGGATTCGGCCAAGGGGCATGAAATTAAAGGTTTTATGGGGGTGATGCTAGGGTCGCTCGGGCTCGTGCCGGTGAATGTGAATCCGCTCCGAGGCCACGCTTGTCCATAGACCGATCAGTCCCGAAGCGAGCAGGGAGACCGTCGACCGCAACGATGGCTGGCGGTTTTGTTGCCGGGTACGCGAGCGCGTTGCTCGCAGAGGCGGGCGTCCCGCTGTCCGTGGAACCTTCGGTCCACTGGGAGCTCGACGAACCCCATCGCGCGTGGGCGCGATCGGGCGCGATGTTACTGACCGGGCAGGCCGATGGCGCGCCGCTCCTGGCCCCCGCACCGCTCGCCACTGCAGCCCACGGTGCATTGCTCGCGTTACGCAGCCTGGCGGGTCGGGCCTGGCGGGGCGGCGATCTCGACGGCGCCGCGCTGCTCGGCGAACGCGCCGCGCTGATTGGTGCCGAACGCCACGGTTGCGTGGCGCCTGGAGGCGCGTGTCGCTTGCTTGCTGCGCGCGGCGGATGGCTCGCGGTGAACCTCGCCCGTGAGAGCGATCGCGAAATGCTGCCGGCGTGGCTCGAGCGCGATGTGGGGGCTGCAGGCGCGCGTGGCGCAAGTGACGGAGGCATCCCCGACACCCTGTGGGCCTCGCTCGAGCGGGCTCTCGCGACCCGCGACTACGCGACGTTGCTGGAACGCGCACGACTGATGGGGCTGGCGATCGCCGATGTTCCCGAGCGCATCTGTGGGGCCAACGGGAAGATCGCGGGGGCCCGGACGATCGAAGGGGCTGCGCGCGAGGCGGAGGCTTTGGCGCGGCCTGCGCGGGTCGTCGATCTGTCGGGCTTGTGGGCGGGACCACTCTGTACGCATCTGCTGGGGCTTGCGGGAGCAGAGGTCGTGAAGTGCGAAAGCGAACAGCGGCCCGACGGAGCGCGCCGCGGGCCGAGCGACTTCTACGATCTGCTGAACGCGAACAAGCGCAGCGTTGCCCTGGCGTTTGCGAGCACGGAGGGACGTCGCGCACTCGAGCGATTGGTCGACGCTGCAGACATCGTCGTCGAGAGCGCGCGACCGCGGGCGTTGCGCGGGCTTGGGATCGACGCGGAGCGTTGGGTCCGCGAGCGACCGGGCCGCACCTGGGTCGCGATCACGGGCTACGGCCGTGCTGAACCCGAAGGCAGCTGGGTCGCCTTCGGCGATGATGCGGCGGCGGCTTCGGGCCTCGCCTGGGCCGTGGCCCGCGCGAACGGACTCTCGGCTCCCGTGTTCTGCGGCGATGCCATCGCGGATCCGCTGGCCGGTTTGCACGCAGCCGTGTTCTCGCTGGCCAACCACCAGCGTGGCACGAGTCGTCTGATCGATCTCTCGCTTCGAAGTGTCGTCGCTTCCTTGCTGGAGTGCGCTGGGACTCCGTTGTTCGATTCGGTCTACACGGGTGAACTGCAGGCGGGGGGGCAGGGCGAAGCACCGGCTCCTCCGCGCGCGCGTCGCGTGAGCGAACGCGCGCCACAGCTCGGGGCGGACACGGCGGAGGTCTCGCGTGCCTGGGGGGTGTCGCTGTGAGGCCCCTTCTCTTGCAGTGCGCGGAAGTCGAACCCGGGTTCGTGCGCGACGTGCTGATTCGCGACACACGGATCGCGGCGATCGAAACGCGGCTCTCGCCCACCGCGGACGTGGAGCAGATCGATGCGGCTGGCGGCGCACTGCTTCGCGGTCTGCACGATCATCACATTCATCTCTTTGCGCTGGCCGCGGCCAGGCAGTCCGTTGCCTGCGGTCCGCCCGAAGTGACGAGCGCAGACGAATTGGCGCGCGCGCTCGCCGCCCATGCGGAGGGCATCGATCCGGAAGATTGGCTTCGCGGGTTCGGTTACCACGAATCGGTTGCCGGCCCGCTCGATCGTCGAGCGCTCGATGCGCTCTTGCCGGGGACGCGACCCGCCCGCGTGCAACACCGCACGGGTGCCATGTGGGTGCTCAACTCCGCCGCGCTCGAACGGGTGGGTGCGGGCCTGGCCAGCTGGCCTTCGGGCGTCGAGTGCGACGCACAGGGCACACCCACGGGCCGCGTCTACGCCGAAGACGCCTGGTTGCGCGAACGCCTCGGCGACGCGTCCTTTCCCGACCTCGCCTCGGTCGGTCGTTTCCTTGCCTCGTGTGGCGTCACGGGGCTGACCGATGCCACGCCCGACAAGGACAGCGCGACATTGGCTGCCCTCGACGCCGCCGTCGAAAGCGGGGCGTTGCCCCAGCGCGTCGTCGTGATGGGGGCCCTCGAAGTGACGCCGGAAAGCGGCACGCGACTCGAACGCGGCGCCCACAAGGTGATGTTGCGTGAATCCGCGCTACCCGAGTTCGAGGCACTGGTCTCACGGATTCGCGCGGCCCACGAGCAGGACCGAGGTGTCGCCTTTCATTGCGTGACGCGGGCGGAACTCGTGCTGGCCGCGGGGGCATTGCGCGCCGCGAGCGTGCATCCCGGCGACCGCATTGAGCACGCCTCGATCGCGCCCGACGATCTCGTTGCGATGCTCAGCGAGCTCGGCGTTACGGTCGTGACGCAGCCGGGCTTCGTCTACGAGCGCGGCGATGTGTACCTGCGCGATGTCGACCCGGCCGATCGTCCATGGCTATACCGCGGCCGCGGTTTCATCGAAGGCGGTGTCTCGCTGGGTGCGGGCACGGACGCACCCTACGGCGATGCCGACCCCTGGTGCGCGGTACGCGCAGCGGTTGCGCGCACCACCCGCGACGGTCATCTGCTGGGAGAGGGCGAAGGCCTGACACCCGAACGCGCGCTTGCGCTGTTTACCTCGCCCCTCGAAGCGCCCGGTCGTGTTCCGGGGCCACTCGCTGTAGGAGACGCCGCCGACCTCTGTCTGCTCGATCGCCCCTGGGCGCCGCACAGTGCGGACCTCGTGCGAGATCACGTACGCATGACGATCGCACGCGGTCGTGTCATCTACACGCGCGAACGCAGTGCGGGTTAGAATCAAAGACGATGCCCGGGCCCCTGCGCAGTGTTTTCGTTCTGGTCACATGCGTGTTGACGTTGTCGACGCATGCCGCGGCCGACGAACTCGCTGCGGCGAAGGCCCGTGCCGAGGTGGGCGATGCCGAAGGTCACTATCGACTCGGTCTGGTCCACGAGCGTGGGCGCGTCAGCGAGCGCGACCTCGTCGCAGCCGTACGTCACTATCAGCGCGCCGCCGAAATGGGGCACGTCGAATCGCAGTTCGCCCTGGGGCTGCTCTTCGTGGGTGCGGTTCAGGGAGCGCCAGCAGACGAGAAGAAGTCGTTCGATTGGTTCGCGAGCGCGGCGAAGCAGGGGCATGCGAAGGCCGCCTACTTCCTCGCCATGAGCCACGAGTCGGGTGTTGGGACTGAAGCCAACGCCGAACTCGCCTTCGACTGGTATCGCCGCGCGGCCGGGCGCGGTGAGCGTGCGGCACCGCTCGCGATCGCGCGCATGTATGCGACGGGTGCGGGGATCCAGGTGAATCTGCCCAATGCTCACGCGTGGAATCAGGTTGCGATCGCGCGTGGGCTCGAAGGCGCAAGAAGCTACGAAGCCGAACTCGAAGCCCGCATGAGCGAAGACGAGATCGAGCGAGCCCGCACCCTGGCGAAGGGACTCTTGCGGAAGTACGCGGCGGGAGCCTCTCGATAGCGCAACTGCCGTCCCCGCTTGCTGCGGATGGTGTTCACGAATGCGCAACGGGATGACGCCCCCGCGACCCTGAATCAGTGGGCCGCACCGCGCCAAGCCGACAGGAAAGGGTCATTTGGCCCATTGTTGTCTCATCTACCCGCGCAGTGATTTCGTCCGTGTGGGAAGGCTCAAGCACTGCTGGAGTTCAGCCGACCTGCACGACAGGCGTGGATGCAATCGCCTTACGCGAGTGCCAGCCGAGGGAGGCAGGGCGCTTCAACCCCAATGCAAGGGATCGACTCAATGACGCTGTCCGCCGATGACCCTCCGGTCGATGGCTCCACCGGTGACAATGCGGGTTGCGATGCGGGTAGCGATTCTTCCCGTGACGGGGACTCGTACGGCCTTGCAAGGGAACTCCTGGGCGAACTCGAAACCGCCATCATGTGCGTGGACGAGCAGGGCCTCGTCGTTTTTCGCAATGCTCCGTGCGCCGCGATGCTCGCGAGTGTCGGGGTCGAGTTGGACGAGACGAGCAGCGTTCCGTTGGCAACCCGGCTCGACGCTGCGGAACTCGCCGATGCAATCGCATCGCCATCCCGTTCGACACTCGACCCCTCTGCGACGGGAAGTTGCGGCTGTCGGTCGGTCCCCTGGTTTCGCACCTCGACGCGGCGCCGTGCCGGGTCCTCGAATGGTCCTCGTGCGAACAGGATGAGCCGGTCGAAGCCGACGACCTCAGTGTCGGAATCGACTCGATCGACGAGCAGCACAAGAAGCTCGTCAACATGATCAATGCGCTGAACGACGCCCTTGCAAAGGGAGAAGCCAACGACGTGATGGTGAAGATCTTCGACGGGCTCGTCGCCTACGTCGACAAGCACTTCACCTTCGAAGAGGCTCTCTTCACGAAGGCCGGCTGGGACGGTGCCGCCGCGCACAAGGAAAAGCACAAGCAGCTCGTCGAAGAGGTCATGGCGTTCAAGGCGAGCCTCGACTCGGGCAGCGGAATGATCGGCATCAAGCTGATGAAGTTCCTGAAGGAGTGGTTGACCAACCACATCATGAAGTCCGACAAGGAATACGCTGATGCGGTGAAGGCCAAGGGCCTGAACTAGCTTCGCGCGAGCAACATCACGAAAAGCGTCGGCCCCTTTTGGGGCCTCGCCTTTCGTGGGTGCGTATCAGTCCGCTTCGAGGCCGGCGTGCATGCGCTCGACGGCTTCGACGTACTCGTCGATCAGGTTGTCGATCAGCATCTTGGCCGGCAGGATCTGGTTCATGCGACCCACGATCTGACCGACCGGATTGAAGTTGACGTCCTGCGACTTGTCGGCGTAGCGGTGCGTGCGCATCACCATGTCCATGGTGACGAGGCCCTGCAGCGGCATGGGAAGAGGCTGCGGGTTTTCCGGGTTCTCCCACGCGTCCGTCCACTTGTTGCGCAGCATGCGGGCGGGCTTTCCCGTCACCGAGCGCGAGCGCACGGTGTCGCGGCTGCCGGCGTGGAGCAGTGATTCCTTCTGCTCGATCGGCGTCGACGCTTCCTTCACCGTGAGCCAGATCGATCCCGTCCACACCCCCTGCGCGCCCATCGCGAGCGCAGCGGCCATCTGGCGTCCCGAGCCGATGCCGCCCGCAGCGAGTACGGGGGTGGGTGCAACGGCGTCGATGACCTCGGGCCAGAGCACGACGCTGCCGACTTCGCCCGTGTGACCGCCGCCTTCGTGGCCCTGGGCGATGATGATGTCGAGGCCCGCTTCCTTGTGGGCGCGCGCCTGCTTGGCGCTACCGCACAGAGCGGCGACGAGGCGGCCGCTCGACTGGATGCGGTCGATGATGTCCTTGGGTGGTGTGCCGAGGGCGTTCGCAATCAGCTTCACCTTGGGATGCGAAAGGGCGACATCGATCTGTGGGTTCGCCGTGGCCTCAGTCCAACCCAGGAGCCCCATGGCCTTTTCGCCCTCGGGCAGTTCGGGCACGCCGTGTTCGTTGAGGAACTTGGCGACGAACTCGCGGTGTTCGGGAGGAATCGCAGCCTCGAGCTGCTTTTCGAGTTTCTCGGGATCGACCTCGCCCATCCCCTCGTACTTCTGCGGGATCACCGTGTCGACGCCGTAGGGCTTGTCGCCAATGTTCTCGTCGATCCACTGGCATTCGGTTTCGAGTTCTTCGGGTGTGAAGCCGACGGCGCCCAGCACCCCGAGGCCTCCGGCCTTGCTCACGGCGACGACGACGTCGCGGCAGTGGGTGAAGGCAAAGATCGGTACGTCGATGCCGAGGCGGTCGCAGATTTCGGTCTTCATGGGAGGCTCCTCTTGGCGGGGGCGGGAGACTAGCGGCTCACGCGGCTCGCGGAATCGTTGTCGATTCTTCGTGTCCGGCCTGCGAGACTCGGCGCCCCGTTTGGCCGTTTCGGTGCAAGGAGGAGACATCATGCACGCAGCTCGAACAGCTCGCGTTTTTCTGATGGTCACGCTGGTGGCGTTCGTTTCGATGATCGCGAGCGCGGATTCGCACACCGTGGTCCGTACTTTTCCGGTCAGCAATGGCCTGGCCATGTTGCTGGGCGAAGGTGGCAATCTCGCCGTGAGCTACGGCGAGGACGGCGTGCTCGTGGTCGACGACCAGTACGCCCGAACGTCCGAGAAGCTTCTCGCCGTGATCGATCGCCTGTCGAAGTCCCCGCTGCGCGCTATGTGCTCAATACCCACTGGCACGGCGACCACACCGGAGGCAATGCCGCCATGGCGGGGCGGGGCGCGACCATCGTGGCCCATGACAATCTGCGCGTGCGCATGAGCAAGTCGCACGACAAGACCGTCGAAGAGATCGTGGCGAGCAAGCCGACGGCTGATCACGATGCGAAGTGGGGTGGGGGGGGGCTTGAAGCCCGATGCGTTCGTGCAGGTGTTGTACAGCGCGCTCAGCGCGAAGTGAACTCCGTGGCGCGTACGCGGCGTCGGGCTCGGGCGCCGAACCAGGCGATCAACAAGATCAGCGCGCCGACCGGGCCCGCTCGGAGTGATGGGAGTGCGACGGACTTCTGGATCGAAAAACTGTCGAGGATGTCTCCGTAACGCGAAACGAAGTTGGCGTTGAGGACGCCTCCCGTGACGTCGACGACGAGAGATCCTTCGAGTTCGAACGAGGTCACCATGATGGGGTGATCGAGCGCGCCTCCGTCGGCGTGGGCGTTCTCCCCGACACCGTTCACTACGTATACGGTGCCAGAGTGCGGGGTCCTGCCGGCTGGTTTCAGGTAGGGACCGTCGCCCAGCGGATCGCCATCTCCAGGGTCGAGAACGTTTGCGGGGGTGAGGGTGGCCGCGACGCCGTAGTGCCCGTCGATGAGTTTCGAGCGCTCATAGGTATGGCTGTGGCCCGCCAGCACGAGGTCGGCGCCTCCCTGCTCCAGGATTGGATTGATCCACTCGCGAACCTGGACCATGAAGTAGCTCGTGTCGGAGTCGCGACCGCCGCGAGAGTACGACGGGTAGTGGAGGTAGACGATCACCCAGTCCTGGTTCGTCGAAGCCAGGTCGGCCGCGATCCAGTTGCTGAGGGTGCTCCCGGGCATGATCGGAATCGACAGGATGTTGATCGATACGAAGTGGATGTTCGCGTAGTCGAACGAGTAGTAGGTCTCGGTGCCGCTCGCGACGCCACCCACTTCGGCCTGGGTCGGTAGCTCGAAGGCCTCGTAGTAGGGCCCGGTTTCCGTCGCGGGATCACTCGACTCGGGAACCCCGGCGAAGTCGTGATTGCCCGGGGTCGGCCACAGCACCGTGTTGCGCACGATGTCTTCGTAGTTGTTGAAGAGCCCCACTGTGACTTGATTGTCGGTTCCCTGCCCGTAGGCATTGTCGCCGAGCATCAAGAAGACATCGGCCGGGTGGTTCCCGGCGAAGTTCAGGTACTCGTTCTTGACCTCAGCCGACTTGGGCGTGTTGTACCCCGAATCGCCGATCGCCCAGATGCGCACGTGTTGGAGCGATCCAACGCTCGGCGAAGTCACGAAGAAGTGATCTGGGTCGGCGCCCGCCAACGTCTGCGTCGAAGTGCCGACGGAGTAGTAGTACTTCGTGAACGGTTGAAGGTCGGTGATCGCGATCCCGTGTTCGGTCGTCGGCCCGGGTTCGGTGATCGTCGCCGTGAGGTTCGTGGGTGAATCGCCGTACGACAGCCGACTCTCGCTCGAGATATCAGTCGCGAGGGCGCGACGCAATGGACCCTACGCAACCGATCTCTCGATTCTCGCTATGTACTGGTCATTTCTGCGCAGTTCGGCATTCGTTGGCGTCGTCAGGGCTCTGTGTCTTCAGAACTGATCCTTTTTTGTTCAGTTTTGAGTGGGGCGGGCAGGTGCACCCGACCAGGACCGAGGCTGTGCGCAGTGAATTGCGACGATCCTGTCAACCGAGCCCTCGAGCGCTCCGATGCAATGATCGACTCCCCGCACGACTCCCCCGCAACTGAAGGCGAAGGGTGAACGACGATGCGGACGATCCTCGACATCAACGAACTGTCGCGAGACGAACCGTTGTACCTGGTCGGCTATCCCGAGGTGATGGAGGCCGTCAGCCGTTGCCTGAAGAGCAACTACTACTTCAACGTTCGCGCGGAGGTCGACGCGTTCAGCGACCGTCCGAACCACCTGTACAACAACTACACGCCGAGCTTTCGTTACTTCATGAAGCGCTATTCGGGTGACGGCACGCTCCTGCTGTGCACGCGAGACTACGCGGCGCTGGAGGCTCGGATCGCAGAATACGGTGACTTCCACCGCCTGAATCTCTGGCGCTACTACCGCGACGTCGCCCGGGTGCCGGGGCCGCCTTCGTGGAAGACGATCACCGACTATTGCCTGTCACCGGGGTCGGTGGTGTTCGATGTCGGTGCCAACAACGGCGTCGTGACCCGCCACTTCGCCGAGCGTGCTCATCGGGTCTACGCGTTCGAACCCAACATGGATCTCGCGGGCGTGTTTCGGGCCAACACCGCCGGGTGCGACAACGTCATGTTGTACGCCGAAACCCTGAGCGATCGAGTCGGCGAGCACGACTTCCACATCTACGAACCGCCCGGCAGCGCGGCGTACGGCTCTTCCATGGAGGAGCGTGCGGGCTACCTCGAGAAGCGCCGCGTGCCGATGACGACAATCGATGAATTCTGCGTCGCCGAAGACGTGGTCCCGGATTTCATCAAGATCGACACCGAGGGCCACGAGCCCGAAGTCATTGCGGGCGCTGAGCGCATCATCTCGGAATTTGCACCGGCGATCCTCTTCGAATACTGCGAGGACACCTGGGACGAACTCGCGTCGACGATGCGCGCGCTGTCGAAGCAATACGGTCTGTATCGACTGGACGACGGATGTCGGGCGCTCGACTACTACGAGTGCCTGGCCGCTGCGTCGGACGCGACGCCGCGCGCGCACGTCGAGGCGGTGACGAACATCCTGTGTCTGGCGCGTTCCGTGCCGCGTCGACTCAGCGATGCGCGCGGGCGGGGCGCTGCGTCGAAGGACGCCGCCTATGGCGACCCCGGTCGCCGCGCACGGAACACCTGGGCCGTATAGCCGCAGTCCACGAGCAGCTCGTCCCCGATCGCGAAGCGCGACTCCTGCGTTCACCGTTCGCCGAGCCCACTCGACTGAAACGTCCCGGTTCAAACGCGAGTACGAAACGCGAGTGAAGGCACGCTCTCGCTGCCGCGAGGGTCGACGCCCCAGATCAAACCCGCGAATATTGGCTCCTGTTTCGCAAAGACGGATCCGCTGGAGACCCGAGCGACCATGTACATCGGATACAACGAAGAACAGGAAGCCTTGCGCAAGGAATTGCGCGCCTACTACGACGACCTGCTGACACCCGGGATTCGCGAAGCCCTGCACGAAGGGCAGGGCGTGGGCCCCGCCATGCGGTCGGTCGTGCGTCAGATGGGCAAGGACGGTTGGCTCGGCATCGGTTGGCCGAAGGAATTCGGGGGCCAGGGTCGCAGTGCGGTCGAGCAGTTCATCTTCTTCGACGAATCCATGCGCGCTGGTGCACCGGTTCCCATGCTCACGATCAACACCGTCGGTCCGACTCTCTACTCGAACGGGACCGAGGAACAGAAGCAGTTCTTCCTGCCGAAGATCCTGCAGGGCGAGATGCACTTCTGCGTCGGCTACACCGAGCCCAACGCGGGGACCGATCTCGCTTCGCTCACCACTCGAGCGGATGCCGACGGCGACGAGTTCGTGATCAATGGCCAGAAGGTGTTCACGAGCCTCGCGAGCGATTCGGACTACATCTGGCTCGCCGCCCGCACCGACCAGGATGCACCCAAGCACGCGGGCCTTTCGATGTTCCTCGTCGACATGAATACGCCGGGCATCAAGGCCGAGCCCATGGACCTGCTGTCTTCGCACAACATCTGCACGACGTTCTTCGACAACGTGCGCGTCCCGAAGACCGCGCTGGTCGGCGAACTCAACAAGGGCTGGAAGCTGATCACCGGCCAACTCAACCACGAGCGCGTCGCGATCTGTTCTCCCGGCATGCTCGAAGCCACCTACGTCAAGGTGCTCGACTGGGCACGCGAAACAAAGCTCACCGACGGCCGCCGCGTGATCGACCAGGAATGGGCGCAGGTCAACCTCGCGCGCGTGCATACGGGGCTCGAGTTCCTGCGACTCGCCAACTGGAAGGTCGCCTGGCAGGGCACCCAGGGTGAGGTTTCGGTCGCCGACGCGTCCAGCATCAAGGTCTTCGGCACCGAGTGGTATCTCGAAAGCCTGCGCTTGATGATGGAGGTCGTCGGCCAGCGCGCCTACTTGCGGCCGGGGTCACCCGAGGCCGTGGTCGCAGGCCAGATCGAACGCCTGTACCGCAGCCTGCTGATCCTGACGTTCGGCGGCGGCACCAACGAGATCCAGCGCGACCTGATCGGCTTGTTCGGCCTGGGCCTTCCCCGCGTGCCGCGCTTCTAGCCCGCATTATTCATGAACATCCTACTGCGACGGCACATCTCCGCACTCTGGCAAGAGAAATCGACGTCCCGCTGCTCGACGTGGGGTGAACCACGTCTGCGCGGCGGAACGCCG
>JASMLK010000149.1 GCA_030748735.1 Myxococcota bacterium
GTCGCGATCGCACGACTCATCCTCGGACCCGAGATGAACATCCAGGCGCCCCCGAACCTGGCGCCCGAGGTGCTCGAGATGCTGCTCCGCTCCGGGCTCAACGATTGGGGTGGGGTGTCACCGGTAACGGTCGACTTCATCAACCCCGAAGCCCCCTGGCCCGAGCTCGCCCAATTGCGCGCCCGCACCGAAGCGGCGGGGCAGGTGTTGCGCGAACGCCTTCCGGTCTATCCCAACTACATCGAAGCCGGACGCGACTGGTTCGACGACGCTGTCTTCGACTTGCTGCCGCGCTTCATGGACGCGAAGGGTTTCGCCAAGGCCGGCTTCGGCAAAGACGTGGAGGCCGCCTGATGCTCGAACGACTCTCCAGCGCGGTAAGCCCGGCCGTTGCACGTGTGCTCGACGACGCCCTGTCGGGACGCGAACTCTCGACCCACGACGCCGTCACGCTGCTCGGAGCGGAAGGCCCCGACCTGCACGCGCTGCTGCAGGCCGCCGACCTGGCGCGCAAAGAAGACGTAGGCGACGACATCACCTACGTCGTCTGCCGCAACGTCAACTTCACCAACGTGTGTTACGTGGGCTGCTCGTTCTGCGGTTTCGCGCGTCACGCCGACGAAGGCGGTGCCTTCGATCGCAGTGACGAAGAGCTGCTGGCCAAGTGCAAGGACGCCGTCACACGGGGTGCAACCGAAGTCTGCATCCAGGGCGGCATTCATCCGCAGAAAGATCACACCCACTACCGCGACATCCTCGAGACCATCAAGGCCGTCCATCCCGACCTCCACATCCACGCCTATTCGCCCGAGGAAATCGACTTCGGGCACAAGAAGAGCGGGATGGCGCTCGCGGACTATCTGCAGTGGTTGGTCGACGCCGGGCTCGGGACGATGCCCGGGACCGCGGCCGAGATCCTCGACGACGACGTGCGCAAGGTGCTCTCGCCCAACAAGCTCATGTCGGCTCGCTGGGAGGAGATCATTCGTACGGCCCATTCGATCGGCCTTCGCTCGACCGCAACCCTGATGTACGGCCACATCGAAAAGCCCGAACACATCGCCAATCACCTCGGCATCCTGCGCAACATCCAACGCGACACCGGTGGCTTCACGGAATTCGTTCCCCTCGGCTTCATCCACGAAAAGAACACCCTCTACCACCACATGGGTGCACGTGCGGGTGCCACGATGAACGAAGACCTGCGCATGATCGCGGTGTCGCGCCTGTTCCTGCGACCCTGGATCAAGAACATCCAGGTGTCGTGGGTCAAGATGGGAATCAAGCTCGGGCAGATGGCGCTATGCGGTGGTGCCAACGACTTCGGTGGCACGCTGATGGAAGAGTCGATCAGCCGCGAGTCGGGCTCCGACCACGGCGAGAACACGCCGGCCGAGGACTTCCGCAAATACATCCGCGAAATCGGCCGCATGCCCGTCGAGCGCAGCACGACCTACGAAGTGCTGCGTCGCTTCGAGGACCCGGCCGAAGACCCGCCCTCCCTCGAGCCGGACCGCCAGGTCGAACTCGCGGGTCCCGAGCGTTGGCGCGACGGTTCGCGGGTGCGGGACATCGCGCTCCCGAAGCCTCGCTTGAACACGTACTAGTCGGCGATTTCACCAACTGCTTGCTTCGGCTTCGCAGTGCACCACGCCTTCGGCCACGAGGGTGTCGATTTCGTCCGCGTCGAAGCCATGTTCCTGCAAGATCTCGCGTGTATGCCGTCCGGGTAGCGGCGCCGCACGTTCGAGTCGCGCGGGGGTCTCCGAGAACGTGACGGGGTGGCGCAGGAGCGAGACCGGACCGTCCCGTTCGTGTTCGACGGTCTGCGCGAGCTTCAGGTATTCGACCTGCGGGTCACTGAAGGTTTCGTCCATGTGATAGACGGGGCCGCAGGGGAGGCCTGCGTCGTTCAGGATCTCGACCCAGTCCGAAGTCGGCTTCGCGGCCAGCTTTGCCTCGATGGCTTCCTTGAGATCTTCTTTGTGCTGGTAGCGGGCCTCGACTGAAGAAAAGCGCGGGTCGGCGTCGATGTCCGCTGCGTCGATCGCTTTCACGAAGCGATCCCATCCCAGCATGGCCGCGATGTT
Source organism: Myxococcota bacterium (assembly GCA_030748735.1). Classification (GTDB taxonomy): domain Bacteria; phylum Myxococcota_A; class UBA9160; order UBA9160; family UBA4427; genus DUBZ01. The sequence continues at coordinate 2,091 of JASMLK010000149.1, forward strand.
CACGTAACCATCCGCCGTCTCGAACGTGCCCATCGGTTGCAGGGTGGGGTGGTCGTTCCCCGATGTTTCGGGAACGACACCGTCGATGGTGAAGCGCGTCGCCTGGAAGTCCATGAAGTTCACCAGCGCTTCGAGCAGCGATGTGTGGACCCACTGGCCCTGACCGGTTCGTTCGCGGGCGTAGAGTGCAGCGAGCACGCCCTGGGTCAGGAAGGTCCCGCTCGCGGTGTCGGAGATCGCGATCCCCGTGCGCCACGGCCCGGTCTCTGGCGGTCCCGTCAGCGTCATGAGGCCGCTCATTCCCTGGGCGATCTGATCGACACCCGCACGCTCGCTGTACGGCCCCGCTTGGCCGAAGCCCGAGATCGAGGCGTAGATGATGCGCGGGTTGCGCGCGTGGACATCGGCGTAGTCGATGCCGAGTCGCGCCTTTACCGGTGCGCGGAAGTTTTCGACCAGTACGTCTGCGCGATCGACCAGTCGCATGAAGACGTCGCGTCCGCGATCGGCCTTCAGGTCCAGCAGGATCGATCGCTTGTCCCGGTGCAGGTTGTGGGCATCCGAGCCACCGAGATCAGCGCGTCCCGGGTTGCCGACGCGGAGCACTTCGGCGCCCATGTCGGCAAGCTGGCGGGTACAGGTCGGCCCTGCGCGAGCGATCGTCAGATCGAGGACGCGAACCCCGTCGAGCGCGCCCGGTGCGTTGCTCTGCGTTTCGGCCTGATACGGGTTGGGGTCGGTCATCCGTTCCGATTCGACGTGCTTGTCAGCCGCCCTTGAACTCGGGCCTGCGTTTTTCCATGAAGGCCGACACGCCTTCCTTGAAGTCGTCGCTTTCGAAGCAGGCCGCGATTGCGGCGTTGACCGCTTCGTGATCGCGCTCGCTGTTGGGTTTCACGAGTTCGCGGCCGATTCGCTTGACGCTTCGCACGGTGAAGGGGGCGTTGCGCGCAATGCGCGTCGCGGTTTCGCGAACGTGATCTTCCAGCTCGGCTTTTGACAGGACGGCGTTCACGAGCCCCATCTGCAGCGCTTCGTCCGCGTGGTATTGCTGGGCGGTGTAGAGGATTTCCTTCGCGTTGCTGAGCCCCACGAGGTTGGCGAGGATCTCGACGCCCCCCATGCCGTAGCCGACGCCGAGTTTCGCAGCGGGGATCCCGAGCCTGGCGTCGTCGGCGGCGTATCGCATGTCTGCACACAGGGCGACGGCGAGCCCGCCGCCGATGCAGTAGCCGTGGATCATCGCGATCACGGGTTTCGTGGCATTGATGAGCTGGGAAAAAGCGTTGCCGCCGCTTTCCTGCACGGCGCTGCCAGTCTGGCTGCCATCGCTCTGGTCGAACTGTGAGATGTCCGCCCCGGAAACGAAGGCGGTTTCACCTGCACCCCGCATGACGATCACGCGCACGCGGTCGTCCGCTTCGAGTTCGGCACAGCCGTCGGTGAGTTCGCTCCACATGTTCTGCGAAAGCGCGTTTCGGCGTTCGGGGTGGTCGAAGATCAACCAGCCGATCTCGCCGTCTTCTCCGTCTCGTTCGATGTGCACTCTGCCCGGCATGGCGGCGATTCTAACGCAGTGTTGAGGCTCGCTGTCTCGCGTGTATTCGGGCCGAGTTGCGCCTCCCTCGACGCCGTTGCGTCACCCGGTAGACTGCGGACCCCACAAGGAGACCGTGATGAGCGCAATCGAAAAGACCATGCAGAACTGGCATCAATACCTCGCAGGCACGTACGAGCCCGGACTCGACGGCCTGCTCCACGACGACTGTGTCTTCTACTCGCCCGTCGTCTTCACCCCGCAAGAGGGCAAGGAAATCACCAAGCTCTATCTCAACGCGGCCGGTGCGACGCTGGGCGGAGGCGACAAGGCCTTTTCGAGCGAAGAGGAAGCCGTCGAGGACGAGAAGAACATCAAGTTCCGCTACATCAAGGAAGTGATGAGCGGGAACACCGCGGTGCTCGAGTTCGAGCGCACCCTCGACGGCAAGTACATGAACGGCATCGACATGATCACCGTCGACGACCACGGCAAGATCATCGAGTTCAAGGTGATGGTGCGCCCGCTGCAGGCCATCAACACGCTGCACAAGCTGATGGCCGCGATGCTCGAGAAGATGAAGGACGGATGATCGAGGTTCGCGGCCTCGACCACGTCGTACTCCGCACGATCGATACGGCCGCGGTGCGTCGCTTCTACGGCGACGTGCTCGGCTGTACGGTCGAGCGGGAAAGCGAAGCCCTCGGGCTCATCCAGCTTCGCGCCGGCACTGCGCTGATCGACCTCATGCCGGTCGCGGGCCCCCTGGGCAAGCTCGGCGGTGCGCCGCCGGCGACCGAAGGGCGCAACGTCGACCACTTCTGCCTGCGCCTCGAGTCCTTCGATGAGGCGAACCTGCGCGGCCACCTCGAAAAGCACGGGGTCGAGCCGGGTGACGTCGCCACCCGCTACGGAGCCGAAGGCAACGGGCCCTCGATGTACATCGAGGACCCGGATGGCAACGTGGTCGAATTGAAGGGACCGCCCGACCCGGCTTGATCGAACGGCGGCAGCGCCGCGATTCAGATCGAGTCGATGATCTTGTTGAGCGTGGCGCTCGGGCGCATGGCAGCTTCGGCCAGGGCGGTGTCGGGGCGGTAGTAGCCGCCGATGTCCTGGGCCGAGCCCTGGGCAGCGTTGAGCTCTTCCGTGATCGCGTCTTCGTTTTCGGCGAGCTGTTCGGCGATCGGCGCAAAGCGCGCGGCGAGGGCGGTGTCGGTCGTCTGGGACGCCACCGCTTCTGCCCAATAGCGGGCCAGGTAGTACTGGCTGCCGCGATTGTCGATCTCGTTCACCTTGCGCGAAGGGCCCTTGTTGTTGAGCAGGAGCTGGGCCGTGGCGTCGTCGAGGGTCTGGCCGAGGAGGCGGGCCGCGGCGTTGTCGAAGTTCTCGCCGAGATGGTCGAGCGAAGCCGCCAGCGCGAGGAACTCGCCGAGCGAATCCCAGCGCAAGTGGCCTTCTTCTTCGAACTGCTGCACGTGCTTCGGTGCGGACCCGCCAGCACCGGTTTCGAACAGACCACCGCCCTGCATCAGCGGAACGATCGACAGCATCTTGGCCGAAGTTCCGATCTCGAGGATCGGGAAGAGGTCGGTGAGGTAGTCGCGCAGCACGTTGCCCGTGACCGAGATCGTGTTCTCGCCGCGGCGAATGCGTTCGACCGAGAACTTCGTCGCGTCAACGGGCGACATGATTTCGATCGTGAGGCCGCTCGTGTCGTGATCGCCGAGGTAGCTGTTCACCTTCTGGATCAGCTGTCGGTCGTGGGCGCGCGCTTCGTCGAGCCAGAAGATCGCCGGCCACCCGGTCGCCCGCGCGCGCGTCACGGCGAGCTTGACCCAGTCGCGTACTGCGGCGTCCTTGGCCTGGCAGGCGCGCCAGATGTCGCCGGCTTCGACGTCGTGCTCCATCAGCACGCTTCCCGCTGCGTCGACGACCTGCACCTTGCCGTCCGAGGCGATCTCGAAGGTCTTGTCGTGGGAGCCGTACTCCTGGGCCTTCTGCGCCATCAAGCCGACGTTGGGGACAGTGCCCATCGTGGTGGGGTCGTAGGCACCATTGGCCTGGCAGTCTTCGACGACGGCCTGATAGACACCCGCATAGCTGCTGTCGGGGATCACGGCCTTGCAGTCCTGCAGCGCGCCGTCGGGGTTCCACATGCCACCCGAATCGCGAATCATCGGCGGCATCGAGGCGTCGATGATCACGTCACTCGGCACGTGGAGGTTGGTGATGCCCTTGTCCGAATTCACCATCGCAATCGCGGGGCGCTCGGCGTAGCAGGCTGCGATGTCGGCTTCGATCTCGCTGCGCTCGGCGTTGGGCAGCGAGGCCATCTTCTCGACGAGGTCCCCGAAGCCGTTGTTCGTGTCGACGCCGAGTTCTTCGATCGTGGCCGCGTGCTTTGCGAAGACCGGCGCGAAGAAGACCTTCACCGCGTGTCCGAAGATGATCGGGTCCGAGACCTTCATCATCGTCGCCTTCATGTGCAGCGAAAAGAGGACGCCCTTGGCCTTTGCGTCGGCGATCTGTTCTTCGAGGAAGGAGACCAGCGCGCGCTTGCTCATGCGCGTCGAGTCCATGACTTCACCGGCGAGTAGGGCGATGCCTTCCTTCAGCACGGTCTTCGTGCCATCGCTTGTGATGTGCACGATCGAAACCGAGGTGTCGGCGTCGATGGTCACCGACTGTTCGTTGTGTCGGAAGTCGCCGCCGGACATCGTCGAAACGTGGGTCTTCGAGCCGGCTTCCCACGCCCCCATCCGATGGGGGTTCTGGCGCGCGAACTCCTTGACCGCGTTCGGTGCACGGCGATCCGAATTGCCCTCGCGCAAGACCGGGTTCACCGCGCTTCCCTTCACGGTGTCGTAGGCCGCCTTGATCTCGTGCTCTTCGTCGTTCTGCGGTTCTTCCGGGTAGTCGGGGAGGGCGAAGCCCTTGGCCTGGAGTTCGGCGATGCAGGCCTTCAGCTGCGGCACCGAAGCGCTGATGTTGGGCAGCTTGATGACGTTCGCTTCGGGCGTCTTCACCAGCGCCCCGAGTTCGGCGAGGCCGTCTGCCACACGTTGCTCCGGCGTCAGCCGGTCGGGAAAGACCGCCAGCACGCGCCCCGCCAGCGAAATGTCGCGGGTTTCCACCGGCACCCCGGTCGCTCCGGCAAAGGCCCGGATGATGGGCAGGAACGAATGCGTGGCGAGGGCAGGGGCCTCGTCGGTCCAGGTGTAGATGATCGGCGGAGACTGGCTCATGGGTCCCTCTGGCTTTCGTGATGAATGACGCGGAGTTGGGAAGGCCGTCCGGGCCGCGGCCACGCTCTTGCGGGGGCCTGTGGCAGCCCGGGGCGCCGAGGTTCTACCAGAAATGGGCGGGCGTCTCTACCTGGTGGTTGGGTCAGGCTCCTGGTTCGGCTGCGTCGGTGCGCCCGCGTTCGACGCGGCGCTTGCGATCCGTGCCGCGATCACGTCTTCGTCGAAGCCAAAGTCTTCGAGTCGTCGCCGCCGCGTCGGGATCGACGAGTCGGGCTTCGGCGCCGCTTCCGTCAGCCAACGGCCGTAGTCTTCGTCGAGTGTCCAACCGAAATGCCGGTAGATCCCTCGCACGGTTCGGGCGGGGTCGGCCGTGAACGCTTCGAATTCGACGACGGCGAAGCGATCCGCAGGCAGCTCTTCGAGGACTTCCGTGGCGTAGAAGTAGTCCTTGATGCAACCGTCGATCACCGCCTGGCTTGCGAGCTCCATCTCGCGTTCGTCGAAGTTGGTGAGCTTCCAGGCTTCCCGCAGCATCGCGAGGATGCTCGGGAGCGACTCCAGCGGGTCTCTGCGCGGATAGATGAACCGTGCGTCGGGGAACTGTTCGAGCAGCGCACGGAGCTTGCCCACGAACGCCGGGTTCTTGCTGAGGAAGGTGAGCCCTTCACGGCGCTCGTCGTGAAACGCCAGCTGCCTCGTGACGCATTCCCGGTAGAGCGAGAGGACTGCGTCCTGATGCTCCGAGGGCAGGTCGTCGAAGTACTCGAGTTCGTTCAACTCCTGCATGTAGGGGAAGGCGACGGCGAGGCCCGGGGTGGCGAAGTACTGGATCAGCAGCAGTTCGTCTTCCTGGGTTTCGTTGATGCCGAGCGGATTCAAGCGCTTCAAGTCCGGCATCTGTCGCGCTTCCCATTCCGCCATCCGTTCGAGCAACTTCGGAGACACGTAGCGAAGCGCTTCGACAGCGAAGCGAACGGCGCGCTTCTGGAGGAGGGACGGACAGAAGAGTTCCCAACCCTTGAAGGTGACGAAGCGCTCTTCGTCTCCGGTCAACAGTCGATGGAGCAGGGTGGTCCCACTGCGGGCGTTGCCCACGATGAAGACCGGCTCGCGAATCTCGACGCGATCACACTCGCGATCGAAGAGCTTGTCGAGGAGTAGGCACACCCTTCCCAGCGCGCCGCCAAGCGTGAGGCCAATGAAGATGCCGAAGCGCCGCACCTTCTGGCTCGCGCTCCGATGGTCGTTCCAGACGAGCCCCGGGATCTGTCGCCAGATGTGGGGCATCGGGAAAGGCCACGGATGGCGACCCTGCGGTTCGCTCACGCCTCGCTCTCTCCCTTTGCGGCGAGGCTCTTTTCGGCGCGCCTCACCGCGTGCGAGAGGATGCCGCGACCCATCAAGGAGATTTCGCTTTCGGCTCGCTTGCCGAAGATGTCGATCACGCACTGACACGCGCGTGTGGAACCGGGCTCGGCGAGGAACGCCCATTCGGCGAGATGCCCCGCCAGCTCGGGGTCCGATTCATTGACCGCGAGGGCGCGATCGACGACCGGGTCGACGCCTCCCGCGAGCGCGACGATCTCGCGCGCCTGGGCTTCGCGACTGGCGGGAAGCAGATCGGCGGGATGGCCGCTCCACCATCCGCCGTACTTGCGGATGACGTTGCGCGCGATGAACTCGGGTCGGTCGTAGAGCGGGTCGAGATAGGGCTCCGTGATGAGATGATCTGGGACGTGAACCGACGCCACGATCTCGTCGTGCGGCCGCCCGGCGTTCAACCCTTCGAGGGTCTGTTCGACCAATGCGCGCAGGGCCTCGGCGGTGTCGAGGCAGAGCTTCTTGATCTGCTCGGCGCCTTCGACGATGGGTCCGTGCCCCGGAAGCAGTAGCCTGGGCCCCTTCGAGGCGATGGCCTCGAGCGCATCGGCCCATTCTTCGGGATAGCGCTGCACCTTCTGCGGGTTGCCGCAATTGGGCAGCATGCCGATCCACAGATCGCCCGTGCAGACGATCCCGCGCTCGGGCGCGAAGACCCAGGTGGCGTCGTCGGTCTCGCCCTTGGCGTGATGGAGTTCGAAGGTCTCACCGCCGACTTCGATCGTGAGTTCGTCGCGGTATGTCACCGTCGGCCAGATGAAGTCGTCGTGCTCCTGTGGCCAGACGATTCCCTCCTCGATCCCGAACTGCACCTTGTTGGCGTGGATGTTCAGCGGGCCGGTACGCTTGTAGGTTTCGAAGCGTTCGACCACCCGTTCTTGCGCGATGATGCGCGGCGATTCTCCTGCGTCGATCCACGGCTTCAACCCGAATGCGTGGTCCATGTGCCCATGCGTGTAGACCACGGTGTGGAGAGGTGCGGTGGTGTGTTTTCGGAGTTCGTCGTGGACGCGGTCGGCCGTCGACGACATGCCGGTGTCGACGAGGAGCAAGCCGTCGCTCGTTTCCATCGCGATGACGCCGACGTAGTCCGCGGTGAGGAAGTAGGTCTTGTCGGCAATTTCTTCGGCGGTGTGGCGCCCCGTGAAGTAACGCTCGAACAGGGTTCCCCCCACCGAGGGGTCGATGTTTCGGGTGTCGTTGACGACTTTGTCGGCCATGTCGGATCTCCAGAGAGGGGGCGGGGGGCGTGAGGCGAGCGAGAAGATGCCAACGCCACAGGGAATCATCGACTCGGGTCTTGGCAATCCCGAAGGCGCAGCCCCAGCCGCAGGCTATCTCAGCGGATGCGAACCGCTGGGAGATCCGTCGAACCCAAAACGCGATTCGGTCTAGAGGTTCGGCCGGAAAGTCCCCCGTCGCACCGAGGGCGCAGACGCGACCGAATGCAGGGGGACATTACGGCCCGACCTCTAGCAGCCCCTCACACGTCGTCGAGCGACGCCCCTTCGGCCACATGGCGTTTCAACATTTCGAGCAGCCCC
>JASMLK010000150.1 GCA_030748735.1 Myxococcota bacterium
TGGCACTACACCCCCGCTGGTGGTGGGAAGGTGAAGATGGGCACGAACGGTCGCCTTCTCCCGGTCGCGGAACCGCTTCCGCCCCCGGGCCGCGTTGCCGGCGCTTACGGGTTCTTCGGCACCAGCAAGACGGGTGACGGCGTCCCCGCCCTCGTCGGTACGGTGACGATCCAAGCGGACGCGACTGGCGCCTTCGCGGGCGGCGGCTTCCAGATGCCCGGCGTCGATGGCTTCCTCGGCTCGAGCGCTAGTGGCACCGCGTCGGTCATCGGTGGCCAATTCACCGTGGTTCCGGAACCGGGCACCGCCCTCCTCATGTTCCTGGGTCTCGGTGGCCTCGGCGTGATGGGTCGCAAGAACCGCAACTAGTCAGTAGGCCGACTCCGGTCGGACTGCCGAATTCGAACGCCCCGGGTCTATCTAGACCCGGGGCGTTCTCTTTTCGGGCACCGCTACTTGACGTGGCCGCGCTGTACGATCGATAGAAGCCCTGTGCTAACCACCGGACCGAACAGGGAGCAGGAGAGAGTCCTCATGCCGATGCCGTCGATGACGCCGAATTCATCATTCGCCACTGTGAGCCGCCGGTGCCAAAACGCGGAGATGGGGTGCCTTACCATCTTGCTCGCTACGACGGTGTTGGTTGCGCTCGGCTGCGGGCTCGAGCGCGACGGCTCCCATGCGACGAGCGCAGATACTGCGCCCGCTACAAGCGGCGAGGGCGCGTTTCACGACCGGTATCGCACCGAGGTGGTGCGCCTCGGCGTTTCCCGGCCCTTGTTTATGTTGATCGATACCGCGACGGGTCGCGTGGAAACGCGGACGGTTCTTGGCAACCAGATGTTTCGGCCGCTCGCCGCGCCACCGCCGCCGGGTGCTGAGCTCGAGCCCAGGCTTCCCGGTCGCTACGACGTGAAGGTCGTTCCCGGTCGCCGCGGTTCGGCGCTCCTGAGACTCGACACGGTCACGGGGAAGACCTGGTTTTTCCAGCTCGGTGCCAGTCAGAAGAATTGGAGAGTCCTCGACCGGCTGACTGAAGAAGAAGCTGCGACCGAGAGCGAGGCTCCTGCCGGCGCGCCATCGCCCGGTCAGCCCCGCCAGGAAGGCGCAACGGGTTCGACCGACGCCCCGCCCCCGGCCACCCAGGCCATGGCAGATTCTGGTGACGGGCGCAGCGAGAACGAACTGGAGGGGCTCAGGGAGGTGTTGGGCGATTCCAGCTACGACATCCAGCTTCGGATCTGGACGGCGAAACACATGGCAGAGCTCTATCCGGTCGAAGCGGCCGAAATGGCGAGTGCTCAACTCAGCAGCGACGATCCCCGCATCCTGGTTGCAATTGCGGACACTGCGCAGCTCGACCCGGACGGGCGCGTCCGGACTGCGTTCGAGGGGCTCGCCGGGCACCAGGACAAGAAGGTTGCCGCGGCCATCGCAGCCCGCATCGGCGGCGCTACGCAACCCTAGCCCTGCATTCAGCGCCAGCCCTCTACTGCGGCGTCGCGCTGGTCAGCCTCGCGCCCAGCAGGGCGATGATGCTCTCGTCGCCAAGCTCGTTGGCAAGATCGAGCGGCGTGTGGCCTTCTTTGTCCACGACCCCGCCGCGCGCACCAGCGTCGAGGAGCAACTTCACCATCTCGCTGCCCGACCCGACGGCGCGATGAAGCGCAGTGAGCCCATTGGTCGGGTTCACGGCATTGACGTCCGCACCGGCGTCGAGCAGGAGTTTCATCAGCTCCACGTCGCGAAGCGCGGCGGCGAAGATGACGGGCGCTGCAGCTTTGCCCCCGCCGTGAATGTCCACGTTGGCATCGATCAGCATCTGCACGGCCTGTTGGTCGCGGCTGCGCAACGCGATGAACAGCGCGCTGCCTCCCCCCTTCAGGGGCTCGTTGACGTCGACGCCCTTGTCGAGGAGGTGCCTCGCCATGGCGAGCTGCCGCCTGCGAAGCGCACTCGTCAGAACCGTGAACGAATCGCTTTCGCGGTATTCGAGATCGGCACCGTTGGCCAGGAGGAGTTCGAGCAGTTCGATGTTGCCGTGTTCGGCCGCCAGTGTGATCGGGCTGTCGCCACTGTTGGTTCGCGCCTGCACGTCGACGCCCGGCGCTTCGAGCAAGACCTCGACGACCCGAAGCTCGTCGTAGTCCTTGTTGCGAAACCGGTTGATCGCGTAGTGGAGGGGCGTCCAGCCGAGGTCATCTCGCTGTGCGGCATTGCCTCCCGCCTCGATCAGTGCGCGCAGTCGCCCATGGGTACCGTGTTGTGCGACGCGGACCACCTCGATGTCCCGCTCCACGGGATCGCTCGGGATGTTCGCGGAGTCGAGCGAGCATCCGGTGGCGGCGATTGCGATCGACAGCGCCGCACCGAGCACGGCGGCGGCGACACGGTTTCGAGCCTGAGCTGTGCGATCGGTCGCCGCGCGTTGAGAGGGATGCACCAGGTTGGTCATCGTGCGGGTGCCTTTCCGACGCACTGACGACCACCGACAGCGGCGATCGCCCTCGGCGTCGATAGAGGGGGATGCATACTATATCGACACCAGTCGCCGCCGACCTTCGTGGATCAGATGCCGGTACCGTGGCGCGCGAGTCGTACGAGCTTCATCCCTGCTGCTTCGAGGACGACCTCACCGTGGCGTTCCAGGAATGCGTCGAGTTGCAGCATCGTGAAGGCGAGCTGCGGCTTCGATACCGACGTATGGGCGCCCACCCAGCGAAAGTACCCGGGGTTGTACAGGATGTGGGTGATTCCCTGTTGGTCGAGCGACTCGAAGACACGCTCGTGGTCGAGCTCTGCCCGAAGCAACTCGACGGCAAAGCGCTGTAGGAACCAACTCAGGTCCGGCAGCGAGTCGCATGCGAGGAGCCTCCCCTTGCCCTCGCCGATCAACATGATGCGATCTCGAGGCGACATCTCACCGCTTTCGATCCGTGCATTGATGCGCCGGATCACGCTCGGCATGGCGGGAGTGAAGTTGTAACCGACGCGGCCGAGCCATTGCAGACGATCTCCATCGACACGCGCAAGGTGCTCCGGATGAAGTCGGTCGAGCTTCTTGTCTTCGGCCTGGTGGTTCGAGAGCAAGAGGGCGCAGCCCGCGGCCAGCCATCCCAGGCGCCAGACGGGATGCGAGCACCTGGCAATCACGAGGCCGGAAGCGACGGCGAGCAGCGTAAGAAAGGGGAGCGCATAGCGGATCAGATTGGTCTGGCTCGCAATGCCCACGAAGCAGACGAGCCCCAGCCCCCCGACCGCGATGGCTCCCATCCTTCGTTCGCGATTGGCTGGAAGCACGAAGGGAAGCGCAAGGCACAGCATCAGGAGTGGTGAGACGAAGTGATTCGGTTTCGTCGAGTACCGCTCGGGAGAGCGGTAGAGAGCGGCCAGGTCGAACAAGTTGCTTTCCAGGGCGACCGAGTTGCTCGGTTCGAGCTGTCGAGCGAGCCGCTCCGCTTCGGGCGAAAGATCCTCGAGGTAGCGGTCGAGGGCGCCACTCATCGCGAGGCGCTCACCCGCGCGCGACGCGTCCTGGTAGTAGTCGCCGCGGAGCATCGGAAACAAGGGGTCGCCGTGGATCGCAACGCTCGACGCGTACCAGACACCATGAGGGAGCAAGACCAGGGTGAAGGCCAGCGCCCCCGCGGCGCCAAGGTGCGCCCGCGCCCCTCTCGCGTTGCGCCACAGACTCACCGCGATCCACGCCAGGCCGAACGCGCCGAAGATGAAGACCCCGGTGTACTTCGTCCCGATCGCGAGTCCGACAGAAAGTCCGGCGACGACGTGCGGTGTCCGGTCCCTGGGCGCCACGAGTGTCGCGACGAGAGCGAGCGCGGCGACCACGACGAAGAACGAGAGGAACCCGTCTACACGCGGGTCGACGCCCTGCTGCCAGAGGGCGTGGATGCCCGCGCAAACGAACATGGACCACACGCCGCAGGCCGGCCCGGCGAGCCTTCTTCCCAGCGCGTAGACGGCGGCCAGGGTCAGCAGTACGAAGACGAAGTTGAAGGGAATGATCGCGTGCTCGAGCCCGAGCCCGAGGAAGATCGCGTAGACGAGGCTGATGCCCCCCGGAAAGGAATGTGCGGAGAAGAGGGGGTCGCTGTTCCAGACGTTTCCCTGCAGGTAGCGCTCGGCCAGTGGCAGGTGGTAGAGCGCCGAATCCCAGTCGGAATTGGGAAGTGCCGTTTGCACTGCAAGGGGCCAGAGCCAGGCGACCACGGCCACCAGTGCAAGTGCGCCCGACAGCCAGACGAGCTGGTGCGAAGCAGGGAAGGCTCCGGTCCGGAAACGAACGGGAGGTGCCCCCCTCCTGCTGGCAAGCCCCCACGAACCGACCATGAGCAACGCAAAGGTCAGCAGCATCCAGCCAGCTTCGAGGTGTCCCAGTGCCGCGAGCGCGAGTGCGGCACCAACGACGACCTGGAAGCCGATGATCAGCGAGAACAAAAATCGTTCGAGTAGGGGGTCCCCGTCGTCGAAGCGCCCGAATGCGCGCAGGAGGTTCGCGCCGATCGCGCACTGCATCGCGACCAGCACCCCCGCCGCGAGATGACCCTCCAGCGCAAGCTGCACGACACGTGCGACTCCGTGTTGTGCCGCAAACACACCGGTCGCGTCGATGAGCACGCTGATCAGGCACACGCAGTAGAAGAGCAGAAGAGCAGGGACCAGGACGCGTCGCGGCCAGATCAGCTCGACATCGCGTATGGACAACAGTTTTCTCCCCCGGCGGCGCATCCGCTGCACGTCGTGTGAGAACGCGTAGGGCCGGCTCGTGCAGGATAGCCTTTGATTCGCCGTGACGATGGTTCTAGACTGCGTGGCCCGATCGCGGTATAGCAACCCGTTGAAAACCCTTTGGTCGCCATGCACGCTGCTGGACGGCCGGAAACCCCTCAGCAGACGATCGAGCAGACGATCGAGAGGACGCAGGGCGAATGAGCGACGAACGGGGAGACGGCGAAGCCAGCGAGGAAGGGGGCGAAGACCTGCCGGCGTGGAAGAACCCCGCCTATCGCTTCGTCTTCTTGTTTCTCGTGTTCCTCGGCCTGATCGCCTGGCTGTATCCGATGTTCCGCGAGCGGCACATCGAAGTCGTCGATGTACTGGCGGAGTTCACCGCAGCTGCCGAGTACTACCTCTTCAGCGTGTTTACCGACCGGGTCTCGCTGGCCGGCAAGGTCGTTTCCTTTCACGGGTTCGCGGTTCACATCATCGAGGAATGCACCGGGGTCTACGAAGTCCTGATCTTCACCGCCGCGGTTCTCGCGTTTCCCACGACGGTCGCCAAGAAGGGCGTGGGGCTCGGGCTCGGGATTCCCCTGCTCTACCTCTTCAACGTGCTCCGCATCGGCGTGCTTCTGCTGGTTGGCAAGTACCAGCCCGAGTACTTCGACTTCATGCACCTCTACTTCTGGCAGGCGACGTTGATCTTGATGATCACGTCGGTGTGGCTGCTCTGGATCACCCAGGTGGTGAACCGTGACTGGGCGCGTGCTCCTTCGAGCGCTTAAGGTCCTCGGCGCCATCGGCCTCACGGTTCCCCTCACCTGGGCCTGGCTCGAGTGGGGGCGGGCGGCCTACGGCCGGCTCTTCACCCAGCTGGCAATTCCGATCTTCGGCATGCTGGGGATGACGGAAACGATGCCTCTGGGCGCCCGTGACCGCTTCATCAACTACCTGCCCTTCCTGATCCTGATGATGGTGACACCGCGCATGTCGCTCCTGCGCCGCGCCGTGGGGATCGTGGTGGGCTTCGTGCTCATCTTCATCGTGCAGGTGGTGTTCGTCTACGTCGCCGAGGTCGTGGGCGTGCAGGGTGGCGAGGTCAATCGGCAGGACATTTACGAAAAGATGTTGCCCGTGCTGCTGCTTTGCGACGCCTTCCCGTTCGTGTTGTGGGTCGTGATCGCGAAGGACTTCGTACGCGAGGTGACCGCAAAGCTCTTCCAGAACGCACAGGCCACCAGGCCGCCGGAGGCGGAGGAGTAGCGATTCGGGATCGCGGTGGAGCGCACCGCGCGGCTGGGTTCAGCGCGCGATGGGTCTCCGTTTCCATTCTTCGATCGCACCACCGAGAGCGAAGTGGGTCTGCGGGCGTTGACGACGCAACTCGGTCGTCAGCACCACCCGATCGTGCGAGTCGTCGATGCTCGCGAGCCCCTTGGTTGCGGCAAACTTCAAGAGCGACCAGGCAGCGGGCTGCTCGGTGCGCAGGCGGTCGATCTGAGAGACGCGAGTGTCCATCGAGGCGATTCCAATGGTGTGGGATCGCGAAACGCTACGACGCACAGGAATACCCGCATTCGGGTGTTTTCCCGGTTTCGCGGTCGTTTAGCGCTGTGCCCGCTCAGTCGGCTCGCGCGAGACCCACGCGCACCTGCACCTCGCCGAAGCTTGCTTCGTGGGTGAAGTGACCGTCGCGCGCCGTCTCGGAGTCGAAGTCGATTTCGCTCGCGAGGGTTTGCTCGGCGACGTAGGACTGGAAGGGCTCGACGGCTTCGCGCCAGGCGTCGTCGAGGCCGACGACCAGGCGGATGCGATCCGATACGTCGAGGTCGGCTTCCTTGCGCGCCTGCTGCACGGCCCGCACGACATCGCGTGCATAGCCTTCGCCGATCAACGCGTCGCTGAGTTCGAGGTCGAGCACCGCGATGGCGTCGTTGGTCGAAAGGGACTGGCACGCCACGCCGTCGCGCTGCTGCAACAGCAGGTCATATTCACCCTCGGCAAGCGCGTGCCCGGCAACCACGACTCCGCCGTCGGCTCCGGCTTCCCATGCGCCCTGCTTCGAGGCCTTGATGACTTCCTTCGTGGCGCCACCGAGTCGCGGTCCGATCGCCCGTGCGTTCACCTGCAGGCGGAAGGTCGCGTAGTCGTCGATCTGGTCGCTGAGGCGGACTTCCTTCACGTTCACTTCGTCGGCAATGAGGTCGACGTAGGGCTCGAGTCCGGCCACGTTCGAGCCCGCCAACACGAGGAAGGCCAGCGGCTGTCGCACGCGGATGTTCTCGGCCGCGCGGAGCGCCAGAGCGGCCGAGCAGGCGTCGCGTACGCGGTCCATTTCGGCAACCAGGGTCGGGTCCGCGCAACCTTCGAGTTCCGTTGGCCAATCCGAAAGGTGCACGCTTTCGCCCTTCGTAAGGCCGCGGTAGATCTCGTCGCTGATCATCGGGAGCAGCGGGCTCATCACCCGGCACAGCACCGTGAGCGCGGTGTAGAGCGTGTCGTACGCGGCGTTCTTGCTGGCGTCGCGTTCCGAGCGCCAGAAGCGCGGGCGGCTGCGGCGGATGTACCAGTTGTTGAGTGCGTCGATGAAGGAAACGACGCGGTGACAAGCCGCCGGGATCTCGTACGCGTCGAGGGCGCCTGCGACTTCGCTCACGAGTTCCTGGGTCTTGGCGAGGATGTAGCGATCGAGCAGGTCGCTCGAAGACGTGTCGAACTTCGCCTCGATTCCGTCCGCGTTCGCGTACAGGGTAAAGAAGTAGTACGCGTTCCAGATCGGATTCACGACCGTGCGCACCGCTTCGCGAATCTGTCGGTCGTCGCGTGCGAAGCGCAGGTTGCCGCCACTCATGAGCGGCGACGAAACCAGGAACCAGCGCAGCGCGTCCGACCCGAGTTCGTCGAACACCTCGTTCGGGTCGGGGTAGTTGCGCAGACGCTTGCTGAGCTTCTTGCCGTCCTCGTCGAGCACGGTGCCGTGGGCGATGCAGTTGCGGAAGGGCGGGCGGTCGAAGAGCGCGGTCGACAGCACCATCATCACGTAGAACCAGCCGCGCGTCTGGGCCTGGTACTCGGTGATGAAGTCCGCCGGGAAGTGGTCCTCGAACCACTGCTTGTTTTCGAAGGGGTAGTGGGCCTGGGCGAAGGTCATGGAGCCCGACTCGAACCAGCAGTCGAGCACGTCAGTCACGCGGCGCATCATCGACTTGCCCGTCGGGTCGTCGGGGTTCGGGCGCACCAGGTTGTCGATCGTGGGGCGGTGCAGGTCGGCCGGGCGCACACCGAAGTCGGCTTCGAGTTCGTCGAGGCTGCCGTAGACGTCGATTCGCGGGTACTCGGGGTCGTCGCTCTTCCATACCGGGATCGGCGTCCCCCAGAAGCGATTGCGCGAAATCGACCAGTCGCGCGCGCCTTCGAGCCACTTGCCGAACAGCCCCTCGCGGATGTGACCCGGGATCCAGTTGATTTCCTGGTTGAGCTCGACCATGCGGTCGCGCAGGTCGGTCACCTTCACGTACCAGGAATCGAGCGCCTTGTAGATCAGTGGCTCGTCGGTGCGCCAACAGTGTGGGTAGTTGTGGAGGTAGGTTTCGTGCTTGACCACCTTGCCGCGTTTCTTGAGGTCGCGGATGACATCCTTGTTCGCATCGAAGACCTGCACGCCTTCCCACGGCGGCACCTGGGCGGTGAAGCAGCCCGCGTCGTCGACGGGGCAAACCACGGGAACGCCCGCGGCTTGGCAGACCGCCATGTCGTCTTCGCCGAAGCCGGGTGCCAGGTGGACGACTCCCGTGCCGTCCTCCGTGGTGACGAATTCGCCACTCAAGATGCGGAAGGCGTTTTCGGTGTTCGCGAAGAAAGGGAAGAGTGGAGTGTAGGTGCGGCCGACGAGATCGCGGCCGGGCATCGTGGCGATTGGCTCGGCGTCGCCGAGTTCGTTCGCGAGCTTCTCGCGGCAGGCCATTGCGAGCACGGTCTTGCGACCGTCGAGTTCGAAGACGCCGTACTCGATGTCTTCGCCGACTGCGAGGGCGAGGTTGCTGGGAAGCGTCCAGGGCGTGGTGGTCCATGCCAGCACATCGAGCGGACCGTCTTCCCCTTCGCGCGGTTCGAGTTCGAAGCGAACCGTGAGTGCCGGGTCCTGGCGTTCGCGGTAGCTGTCGTCGAGGCGGGTCTCGTGGTTCGAAAGCGGCGTCTGCGCGGCCCATGAATAGGGCATCACGCGATAGCCCTCGTAGAGCAGCCCCTTTTCCCAGAGCTGCTTCACGGCCCAGATCGTGCTCTCCATGTAGTCGGTTTCGAGGGTCTTGTAGTCGTTTTCGAAGTCGACCCAGCGCGCCGCTCGTTCGATCGTGCCCTGCCAGATGTCGGCGTACTTGAAGACCGACTCGCGGCAGTGGTTGTTGAAGTTGTCGATGCCGTAGTCGATGATCTGCGCGCGCCCCGCCACACCGAGTTCTTTTTCGGCCTCCATCTCGGCCGGAAGCCCGTGGCAGTCCCAACCGAAGCGGCGCTCGACGCGACGACCGCGCAGGGTCTGGTAACGCGGCACGATGTCCTTGATGTAGGACGTGACCAGATGCCCGTAGTGGGGGAGCCCATTGGCGAACGGCGGGCCGTCGTAGAAGACGAACTCGTTGCTCCCGGCGTCGCCCCTGGGGCGGCCTTCGACCGAGGCCCAGAAGGTGCGGTCCTTCGACCAACGCTCGAGCATCGCGCGCTCGATCGCGGCGAAGTCAGGCGATGGGTCGACCTCGAGGTAGGGGTTGGCAGAGGCTTCGGGCTGCGGGTTCTTCTTCTCGCTCATCGGGCTCGTCGATTCCGGGTCGCTTTCGGATTGGCGGGCCGGGAGGGTATCGGGCCTCCATCCCCGTGGCACCGAAAGAGCACGGAAAAACCGGCCGGAATCAGGCGTTTGCGGCGTTTTCGAGGGTATCTGGATCGGTCGCTTCGACGACCTGCCGCGCGGTCTCGTAGCTGAAACCGGAGCGGCCGAGGGCGGCGAGGTCGCGCTCGCGATGCTGGGTGGCGGCTTCGGGGTCGCGCCGAAAGGGACCGAGGCGTCGCCTTCGCGCGTAGCGAACGGCGGCTTCGAGTTCGGCGTTGGGGTCGCCCTGGGTGAGGAGTTCGTGGGCGAGGTCGCCGGGAATGCCCTTTTGCCTGAGTTCGCTTGCGATGCGCCGCGATGATGCCCCCCGCGCTCGAAATCGTTCACACAGGGTGCGGGCGTAGCGGCGATCGTCGAGGTAGCCGCGCTCCTGCATGCGCGCGACGGCGAGGTCGATCCAGGCATCGGCTTCTTCGAAGCGCTCTTCCTGGCGGAACTCGATGCGCTCGACCCGGCGCGCGAGCACCTGGCGCAGGTTCTGGCTGCTCGACGCGTAACGTTCGAGGTGCCGCGTCGCCCACATCTCGACGAGTGCGGCGGTGACGCGCTTGCGCCGCGGCTTCTTTCGCCGTGAACCCCGGCGGCCGCCGCGCGCGTCTTCGGGCTCGTCGTCCGGGTCGAAGGTTCGGGAGATCTCGCTCAACGGTCCACCTCGCGGTGCGGCGTTCGGGGCGGCCACCAGCATGACGCAGCGCAAGACGAAAGCAACGTCCGTCCGCCTCTCCGTCTGGCGATGAGGCCGCGATGGGTCGGCCGGCAGCGGCCATGCGCGGGAACTATCGTGGACGGCCCATGCCCGAGCTTCCCGAAGTCGAGATCACGCGCCGCCACATCGAGCCCCTGCTCGTCGGACGGCGTATCGCGGACGTCGTGACGGGGTCGCCGAGCTACTTCTTCATCACGCCCCCCGACGAGCTGCGCAAGCGCTTGCGTGGCGCGACCGTCAAGCAGCTCGAACGTCGCGGCAAGTACATCGTGGGTGATGTCGATACGGGTGATTCGCTGTTGCTCCACCTCGGCATGACGGGGCAGCTCTTCGGTAGCGGGGCGAAGAGCGTCCGCCTGCTTTCGTCGACAGCGCGTGCTTCTCTCGCGCCCGAAACCCAGGTCGATTTCGAACCCGACACCCACACCCACCTGCGCTTTCGCTTCGAAGACGATGGCCCCGAGGTGTTCTTCCGCGACGTGCGGAAGTTCGGGAAGGTGATGCTCACCGCGCAGGACGAACCCAATGCGCGGCTCGACCGCCTGGGGCGCGACGCGCTCACGGTGACGGGGGAGCACCTCTTCGAGGCGACGCGCAAACGCAAGACCCCCATCAAGGCGGTGCTGCTCGACCAGTCGGTGATCGCCGGCTGTGGAAACATCTACGCCGACGAGGCTCTCTTCTACGCGGGCGTTCGCCCGGGACGCCGCGCAGCGCGGGTGACGCGAAAGGAATGCGAGGCGATCGCGCGCGAACTCCTGCGGGTCCTCACGCGCTCGATCGAAACCGGCGGTTCG
Source organism: Myxococcota bacterium (assembly GCA_030748735.1). Lineage (GTDB taxonomy): Bacteria > Myxococcota_A > UBA9160 > UBA9160 > UBA4427 > DUBZ01. The sequence goes on from JASMLK010000150.1 coordinate 11,129, forward strand.
AGCATCAGCGACTATGTCGCGCCCGACGGAAGCGACGGGCAGTACCAGGACGAGCGGCGCGTGTACGCGCGAACGGGCGAGCCGTGTCTCGTTTGTGAGAGCGAGATCCGTCGCAAGCTGGTCGCACAGCGGGGGACCCATTACTGTCCGCAATGTCAGTCGTAGTTCGAGGTTGGTCGCGCGCAGGGACGCGCGCGAGACGACACGAGCGGGAATGGGAAGGGTTGGGAAGGCTTGGGAAGGGTGATGAGGGCGCGATGCTGAGCCTGCGCGAGCTGCGACGCGTCGCAGCCATCTTCGACGGGGCGTTGCGGGGCCATCGCGTCGAGCGTTGGGTGCAGCCCGACGCGACGAGCGTGGCGGTGTCGCTGTACGGCCGCGTGCGCGCGAGCGATGCCCCCGAAGACGAGCCGGGCGAAGGTCGCAAGCGCTTCTTCCTGTTCTGTTGCACGGGCGATCTTGCGCGTGTCTCGGAACTCGACCGTCTCCCCAAAGCGCCCGAGCGCCCGCCGGCCTTTTCGAGCTATCTGCGCGCTCATCTCGCGCGAGCGGTGATCAAGGGCGCTCGTCTCATCGACGACGACCGTCAGCTCGCGATCCGCTTCAGCGCCCGCGAGGGCGAATTCGAGCTGCTGCTCGCGCTCATGGGGAACAAGAGCAACGTCTATGTCCTGGGGGCCGAAGGAGAGGTTCTCCAGACGTTGCGACCGCTGCCCGACACGCGTGCAGAACTCGAGATGGGCGAGCCGTATCGCAGCCCTTCGTCCGGTGTGCCGAACGAGGGCCGAGATCGCTGGGAAGACGTCGAAGCCGACGAGCTGCTGGGGGCCATCGAAGCCGAATACGGACCCCGCAGCGGGGCGGCCGAATCGCAATCGCTCGTGCGCGACCTCACCCAGGTGCTGAAGCGAGAGCAGAAGAACGCCCGCAAGCGGTTCGAAAAGATCGAAGCAGAACTCGCCGAAGCCGACCTCGCCGACGAATACGCGCGGCACGGCGAACTCCTGAAGGGCGCACTCTCACGGGTCGAACCCGGCGCCAGCGAGATCGTGCTGCAGGACTACGAAACGGGCGCCGACGTCACGATCCCCCTCGACCCGAAGAAGAGCGCCAGGGCGAACCTCGACGCCACCTTCAAGCGCTATCAGAAGTTGTTGCGGCGACTCACCAAGGCGGGTGGTCGAATCGACGAGGCGCGCGAATGGGTCGAGTTCGTGGAGCAGCATCTCGAGCGGGTGCGCGCGCTCGCGGAAACGACGCGTAGTGGTGGCGAGGATGAAGCGGCCGAGGCGTCTACTGCCCTGCAGGCCATCGCCGAACTCGAACCGCTTCGCAAACTCCTGCGCAAGCGAGCGGCGGCGTCGCCGCGCGCCCAGAAGGAAGACCCGCAGAGTCGGCTGCCGCAGCGGCTGCAGGGTGTGTCGACCCGGCTCTTGCCGCGGCGCTATCGCAGCCGCGATGGCCTCGAGATCTGGGTTGGGCGAAGCGACGAAGCCAACGACCACCTCACCACGCGACTGGCCCGGGGCAACGACCTCTTCTTTCACGTCGAAGCTTCACCGGGTAGCCACGTGATCCTTCGAACCGAAGGTCGCCCCGATCCGCCGCAGGAATCGGTGCTCGACGCGTGCGAACTCGCGGTGCGCTTTTCCAAGCAGAAGGGTTCGCTCGGTGCGCAGGTCCACGTCGTACCGATCAAGAACGTGAGCAAGCCCCGCGGCGCAAAGCCGGGGCTCGTCTACGTGACCGGTGGCAAGACGCTTTCGTTCCGCCGGGAAGAAGGCCGGTTGAAGCGGCTGCTCGATTCGAAGATCGAGTAGCCGATCGGTCAGCCAGCTTTGCCCGGAAAGAACACGCTCAAGAGCTTCAACATCGGATGCGGGGGCGGGCGTACCGCTTCCCCTTCGCCGACGTACCAGTCATAGGCGTCGCAGATCATCTGGGTGTTGGTGAAGCGCGGCGCGAAGCCGAAGCCTTCCTTCGCCTTGTGGATATCGAGTACGAAGTCGGCGTCCGCCAGGGTGTAGTGCTCGCGGACGATCGGGGAGAGGCCGACCAGGTTGAGTGCGCGTGCGGTGTTGCGCAATAGCGCGGCGGGGATCTTGAGGATGCGTGACCCGGTTCCCGCGTGGTCGATCAAGCCCTGCATCATTTCTTCGACGGTGGGCACGGCCGAGGGTTCGGCGCCCAGGTTGTAGAACTCGCCGCGTGTGCGCGGATGGTCGGTGGCGGCGAGGCAGGCGTCGACGACGTCCCAGGCGCTCGTGGTCTGCACGCGGTTCTCGCCGCGCCCGAGCAGGAAGACGGGACTCCCGGTGCGCACCCATTCGAAGATCATCACGAACAGGCCGCTCATCTCGGGGCCGAACAGAGTCATGGGACGAAACCAGGTGATGTCGAGGCCCCGGTCGGCGGCTTCGCGGCAGAGGGTTTCGGCCGCGATCTTCGAATGCCCGTAGTCGCCGAGGGGTTCCTGGGGATGATCTTCGCCGCACGGGTTGCTGCGCGGTAACCCGTAGATCCCGGAACTCGAGATGTGAATCACCTTGCGCGCGCCGATTCGCTCGGCGACGCGGATCACCGCCTCGACGCCGGCGAGGTTGCGGTCGAAGACCTGCTGCTCGCTCCACGCGTTGAACTGCGGCTTCATGCGCTGCGCGGCCGCGAGGTGATAGATGACGTCGCAGCCCTCGGCCGCCGTGGCCACGGCGGCTTCGTCCCCGCAGTCGCCTTCGAAAAAGCGCGTTCTCGGCGCTGGAGCCGTGGGGCGCGGCGCAGGCCCCCACTCGAAGGTGGGGGTGTATTATGACACCGCCGCGCCCGCGGTAAAGAAAACAGAAACAAAAAAAACAAAACATACAATAAAGAGACTGGGCCA
>JASMLK010000151.1 GCA_030748735.1 Myxococcota bacterium
GCGAGCGTGCATCGCGCGGACGACCAGGGGGAGCGTCGCCCCCATCGCCGTGGCTGGCGCAAGCAGGACGACGAAGCCCACTCCGAGACGCAGGCCGTTGAGTAGCCAGGGGCGTTCGAAGAAGGGGCGCAGCAGGGTCGCAATGAAATCGGTCATCGCGGGCAGGGTGAGGACCAGCGCGAGGCCCACGATCGCGATGACGAATTCGAGCACCGCGTAGGCCACGATCGGTCGACGGATGCGCGCTGCAAAGCGCGCAGCGACCCCATTGCCGAGCGCGATCCCCGCCATGAAGCTCGACAGCACCAGGCTCGACGCCCAGACGCTATTGCCGAAGGTGAGCCCCGCCTGTCGAAACCAGAGCGTTTCGAAGGCGAGGGCCGTCACGCCCGAAAGCGTGAAGATCGCGTAAAGGATCCAACTCATCTGCGCGGCGACGCACCGGTTCCGGGGATCATGTCTCTTTCGCGGGGGCTCGCCTCGAAGGCAGGGTCGCCACCAGGGCGGAAGGTCGCGACCCGTTCATCCACCTCTCATCCACTGCCGACTCTATCGCACATCCCCAATCACTACTCACAGGCCGCCCATGCCTCCGCCTCGTCGGCCAACTCTTCGAAGGTGGCGAGGACGGCCATGAGCCCCGCGACCTGGAGGTGCGATGAGCCGTAGTGGAACTCACTGCCCGGAGTCACCGGTGAAGCCAGGTTGTTGTCGTAGATCGTCTCGACGCAGTTGGCGAAGTTGGCAGCACCCAGATTCTGGCAGAGCGCCTGCTCCTCCAGACCGGAAGTGAAGCTCAACAGCTGGGCCAGCGTGATGGACGACAGCGGCGACGCCCCGTCGTTCGTCCAGAACCCGATGTAGTCCTGGGGATTGTCATCCCAGCCCTTGCCACCGCAGCCGACCGCGATCCCGACCGCGAGACAGGTCGCGAGCAGTTGAAGGGGCCGGCGGGCATTCATATTTCACCGAGTATAAAGCTGCCTTCAGTCGATCACGCCGGCTGTCCCCGCTCGCGACCGGTGTGAATGCTGTCCTCGGTGCCGCATCGGGTGTGGGGCCATTTCAAGAAGCATGGTCCCGGCACCGCGAGGGCCTGAACTCTGGGCTTCGTCTGGGCGCGCTGAGGCAAATTGACGCGCAGCATCAAGGTGCAGCGCCCCAGGTGAGCGGCGAGAACCACTGATTGCGTTGCGGTTTCGTATGGTTAACTAATTAACGATCGGACGTTCGTGCTGGTACGCGACATGCATTTATGCATCGTGCCATCTGAGAGTGAGAGGAGATGGACATGACACGGAGTGAATACTCAGCAGATTGGGGAGGCCTCTTCCCGTTCCGCGCACCGTCGGATTTCGGGGGGATGTGTCGGCGGCTCGGCGAGCAAGAGGGGCCGGGTTGGCACTGGACCTTCCGCGGGAATGGAATTGGGAGCCAACGGGCGTCGCGTACGACCACATGCACAGCACCCCGCAAACACGAGGCAGCCAGATCGCAGCAGGAACACCGGGATCTCTCGATGCGGCTTCGCGCGGTTCTGGTGGGTGAGATAAGCGGGCGAGCGTTGGGTGATGGTCTTCCACAGGGCATCGCGACGCGTGCCCGCCACGAGTTCGACCGTCACGGGGATCTCGCGCCGTGCGTACCCGATACGGGCCCGCCTGGCTTATTGACTAAGTCAGGTGCTTTACTATCGTGCGGCTTATCCACGGGAGGCTCGCGATGGGTACGGCGGAAAGAGGCAGCGATGCGCGCAAGAAGCTGATCGACGCGGCGCGCGATCTCTTTGCGGAGCGCGGCATCGAAGGCGTTTCCCTGCGCGAGCTTACCCGTGCCGCGGGGCAGGCCAATACGAGCGCGCTCCAGTACCACTTCGGCGATCGCGAGGGCTTGCTGCACGCGGTCCTCGAACCCCATCAAACTCGCGTCGATGCCCGGCGCGCCATGCTGCTCGAAGACCTCGAAGCACGCGATCCGGTGGAGTTGCGCGATCTCGCAGGCGCGCTGGTTCGCCCGTCTGCCGCGATGCTCGAAGAAGCGGGCGGCAAAGCCTATCTCCGCATCGTTGCCGAACTCAACCAGGACCCCGGAAGGTTCAAGGGGACCACGACGATTGGCCAGATCGGGCTGAAGCGTTGGACCGACGTCGCGCGGGCGCACATGCCCGACGCGGTTTCTCCTCTGCATCGACGCTTCGCCGCCGCGCAGCTCTGCTTCAGCGAACTCGGGCGCCGCGCATCGACGCGTCGGCGCGGTGACCACCGCCTCTTCGTGAGCGACCTCGTCGATCTCACGACTGCGATCCTCGCGGCACCCGTCTCGAGTGAGACGCAACGATTGCTCACCGAGCGCGATGCAAGCGCGAGCCGAAAACGCGCGCGGAGCTAGCCCCGCGAACGACACAACCCAACGACACCCGCACGCATAAGGAACCCAGCCATGCCCATGAACGTTCAATCCGTCCCGGGACTCCCCGACCGCGTCAACCAGGTCCGTCTGCTCACGGCCAAGATCGTGAACGAAGAGATCCTGCCCAACGAAAGGAAGCTCTGGCTTTCGCGGGGCGGTCAGCAGGTCACCGATGAAGAGAAAGCCGAAGCCCGAGCACTGCGCCACGAAATCCAGAACAAGGTCAAGCAGGCCGGTCTCTGGGCGCCGCATCTGCCCGAGGAGTACGGGGGCTGTGGCCTCGGGCTCCTCGAACATGCCTACATGAACGAGATCCTCGCCTATGCAATGGGCGGTGCTGCGCTCTTCGGCGTCGTGGCCCCGAACTCGGGCAACCAGAAGATCCTGCTCAAGTACGGCAGCGAAGAGCAGAAGCAGAAGTGGTTGGTGCCGCTCACCGAGGGAAAGATGCAGTCGGGCTTTTCGATGACCGAACCCGACAATGCCGGCTCGGACCCGCGTTCGATCAAGACCACGGCGCGGCGTGACGGCGATGAGTGGGTGATCAACGGCCACAAGTGGTTCACCTCGAACGGTCTCGCGGCGGACTTCCTGATCGTCATGTGCCGCACCGATGACCCCGACGGCCCCGCCGAGCGCAATGGCAAGATGACGCAGATCATCGTGCCCATGGACACGCCCGGTGTGAACGTCATTCGCGGCATCGAAGTGTGGGGACGCAGGAGCGACCACGTCGAGCTCATCTACGACAACGTGCGTGTACCCGCCGAAAACCAGCTCGGTCAGACGGGCAGTGGCCACCGCGCCGCGCAGGATCGCCTCGGCCCCGGTCGCGTCTATCACTGCATGAATTCGGTGGGACAGATGTGGCGAGCTTTCGACTTGATGGTCGAGCGTCTCTCGACTCGTGAGGTTCACGGTGGACTCCTGCAGGAAAAGCAGTTCATGCAGGGCTTCATCGCCGACTCGTACATCGACATCCAGACGGCCCGGCAGATGACCATCCGCTGCGCGGAGCAGATGGAGCTCGGCGTCGACCCGCGCACCGAGATCTCGGCCGCGAAGATCTACGTGCCGGCCGCGTACGAACGCGTCGTCGATCGCGCGATCCAGGTCTGGGGTGCCGCGGGTGTCACCGGTGACCTGCCGCTTGCGGCGATGTATCAGGGCGCCCGCACGCTGCGACTCGCCGACGGCCCGGACGAAGTCCACAAGATCCTGATCGCGAAGAACGTGCTCAAGCGGCACCACAGTGGAGAAGGCTGGGACTTCGGGAACTGATTGCCCCGAAATTGCCCCGAAACAGGAACCTCAACCGCCGGCCCCGCGCAACCGCGCGGGGTCGATGCGGTAGAGGACGAGATCGCCCGCCACCGCAACGGCCGGCGTCACCACGCCGAGTCGCGACATCGGGAGCTTGCACATCGGAGCGCGCGAAGGGCGTTCGCCGTTGGCGGCGCGCTCGTCTCGCAGCAGGAACCAACGCACGTCGTGGCGGGCGAGGAAGTCGGCTCGCTCGGCGTCACTGCCGTCGCAAAACTCAGCGACGTCACGCCAGTTGTAGTACACGCTGGTACCGAGTCGCGCGTTGAAGACGAGACGGCGCTCACTGAACGGCAGCACGCTCGCCGTCGCCCCCTGCGGCACGATCCAGCGCTCTTCACCGATCCCCCAGGCGGCCGACGGGACGAGCACCCCTTCCTCGGGTTCGATGTGCTGCTCGAGCGTGCGGAGGTGCTCGATGTCTTCGCTTCGAAGCGGCGCCCAGAACCCATGCTCGGGGTCGACGGTTTCCGTCGTGCCGTAGAGCACGAAGGGCAGGGCGCAGGCGACCGCGGCTGCGACCCCAACGCCTATTCGTCCTCCGCGTTCGGTGGTCTGGCCCCCGGTCGTTGCCCAGGCGATGCCCGTGACGAGGGCCATGGCCCCGATGGGCAAGCCGACGTGGCCCGCCGCGGCACCGCTGTAGTTGCGCAGCAGCACGAACGCGTAGTCGCGCCCGACCGACAGCCCATCGGCGAAGTAGACCAGTGCCTGCTGCGCGAAACCGCCGACGCACATGCCCGCGACGACGGCGAAGAAGAGGGGGCGAAGGGGAGCGTTGCGCGTCGCCGGCGAAGCGAACGCGAGCGCCGCGCAGACCAGCACCGCAAGCCGAAGCGCAATTCTCCCGATGCCGCTGAGCAGGTCCTGCTGGAACGGGAAGAACCATCCCGCCGTGAAAGCGCCCGTCACGCCGGTCCAGAGCGACCCAGCGAATAGCCGGACGAGACTTCCGGCCGACGCATACGCCACCGCGCCGCCTGTCTCACTCACCAGTTCGTCTTGCGACAACAAGCCGAGGCTCGCTGCGTGCTCAGGCGTGATGACCCCGAACAGCGCGAGGTAGCCGGGTGCCAGGTGCTTCGCCCATTGCGCGATGATCCACGGGTCCTGCAAGACGACGGCGATCGCGATCGCCAGCGAAACCGCGACCCAGGCGAGTGGCGGCCAGTGTCGCGTTTCGCGATCGATCGAGAGCGCGACCCCGATCAACGGCATGACGAACACCACGGCCTGAACGGCGACCACGGCATTCATCGACAACAGAAGCGCAAAGACCGCCGGTGTGGATGCGAGCGCCAACTTGCCGAGGCGCGCATCCGCGAGCTGCCGTCCCGCGATGAGTGCGAGCCAGGGAAAGAACAGCACGGCCGTCGATGCGAACCGCGGGGTGCCGTTCAGGTCGTAGTCGGGGAAGACCATGCGGCTCATCGCGAACGCGTAGACGACCAGGACGATCGCGAGCAGCGCTGCCGCTGCGTGTCGCCGCCCGCCGGCACAAACGACTTCTGCAAACGCCACGCATGCGAGCCACGCCTGAAGGAAGGGCATGAGCTTGACCCACGACCCGAGCGGCCCCGCGATGCCGGCTGCACTCCACAGCGCAGTGAGCAGATGAAAGCCGCGCGGATACAACGCCAGGATGTCCGTGCCTCGTTCGGTCAAAGGCACGTGATGGGCGTCCAGCAGTTGTCGCGTCCAGAAGATGTGTTGGTGGGTATCGAGTCCGAGGGCACCGATGTGCGAGTCGCTCGAATAGACGAGCGCGACTTTCACGATCGCCGCCAGCCCCACCACGCCCAGCAGTAGCCCCGCACCGTCGCGAACACCTTCGAAGCGCGCGAGATGCGCTCGACCCGAGTAGGCCGCGATCGCAGTCCCCACGAGCAGCCACGCCCCGATCGGTGGCGAAGCGCCGACAACCTGCTGAAGCCCGGCCCCGATCGGCAGCACGAAGACCGCGGCACACCACGCGAGCATCTGCCCGAACAAGATCGACGTGAAGGGCATCGCGAGCGGTGAGCGCCGAAGCACTGCGCTGCCGAGCAACGCGAACACCACGCAAGCGATCAGGGCCGAAAGGACGAACGGCAAGAAGTGAGCTCCTAACTCAGGCTATGGCGCGTCATCGAACAGCGCGCACAGAAAAGCCCTCGTCGGGGCCGCTCCCGGCGAGGGCTTTTTCCGCTCATGGCTCTTGGATCCGTTCCCTGGGAAGAAAGAAAGGAGCCTGGTCGCGGCGGCTAGCGCCGCTGTTCGCGAAGCCCGCTGGCTTCCCATTCCTTGGAAAGCTGCGCGAGCTTGCGCGAGAACTCTTCGAACGAGTCGTCGAAGGAAAGAATGATCTCGGTGGTGCGCGGGATGTCGTCGCCGTTGAGCAGACCGCGGTAGCGGTTCAAGTTGGCGAGGATCGCTTCGGCCACCTTGAGGGCGCGCTTCTCCGTCTTGATCAGGGGCGACTGCAACGTGTAGACGTTGTTGCGACCCCAGAGACTTTCGTCGCGCACGATCGCGATCTCGCGGTAGACGCCGTTGATCGGATCGAAGTTGTACTCGACGCGCACTTCCTTGAAGATGTCGGAATTGCCGGTATAGAAGCCGCGCTCTTTCTCGACCTTGCCGAGCTGGCGGCAACGGGGGCAGTAGAAAGTGTCACCGTGATTGAGAAGGAAGACTCCCTTTGCGTAGTCTTCGCAGTCGGTGTTCTCGCAGTAGCCTACTCCGCGTTTCATACTCGCCATCCTGTAATGGCCCTCTCCTGGCCCTGGGGGTTTCGAACGTCTTGCGACCGGGTCTTGCGTGATGCTGTCGATCGGGTCTCCCTGCGCGGGTTCGGTTCCAGTCTACTCTGCTTCACCTTCCCGGGCAGTCGGAAGAGAAGTAGAGCAAGCCGTATGCCAAGCATCGGGGTCGTGGGTTCTGCCTTCGATCACGCCCGATGCACGATGCAGGTTCGCCGGGTTGCGGGAACATGTGCCAGCCTGTTGCGCATCCACCGACCCACTGTGGCTCTTCATGGATGACCACCCGGCCAGGCACCCCGGCACTCTTGAGAAGTGAGCTACTTCCTCCCCGGCTGCTGCGCAGCCTGTTGCGGTCCGAGTGGGCTCCGATCGACGGTTCGCGTCAGGGGTGACGCAACGTGCCCCTCGATGGCCGCGGCGAAAGCCTCGCTGTACTCGAACCCAGGCGCGTGGCAGGGAAACCCCCGCGCCGGTACTCGTGTGCAGCGAAGTCGCAGTTGGCCAGTCGAATGCACCGCGATGAATCCTCCGAACCAGAAGCCTGGGGGGAGTTCGGGGCTGCGAGGTGTCGCAACGGGTGCTCGGGAGCGCTCGAAGCAACGTCTCACACCGGTTTCCCGGCGTCATGATGCTTATACCGAGCGCAACCGCAATTTGTCAACCGCTATTTTATTTCCGGCGGTTGGACAGCGAGTTGCGTTCGCGCTGCAGGCCGATCCAGTACCCGGCGAGCGCAACGGCGGTGACCGCGTAGGCGGCGATGAGGTAGCTCATGCGACCTCCCGGTTGGCCGCGAGGCGCTCGGCCTCGTCCTCGGAGGCCACGGTTCGCAGCCCCTCGACCTCCCAGCGCAGCAGCACCAGGTAGGCGAATACGAAGAACAGGGCGAGGTTCCCCAGCAGGAAGGGCATCCCCATGCCGTCGCCGAGGCTGCCGCGTTCGAGATTCTCGGGGTGCATCGAGCGCTTGTCGAAGATCTCGATGATGTAGTAGTTGAGCGGGATCAAGACGATGCCCACGATCCCGTACACTGCGGCGAAGCGAGCCGTGCGCGTGCTGTTCCCGCTGAAGCTGCGCAGCAGCATGTACGCCAGGTAGATGAACCAGAGCAGAAGGGTCACCGTGAGCCGCGGGTCCCACGACCACCACTTTCCCCAGGTGCCGCGTGCCCAGATCGGCCCGGTGATCAGCATCAGGGTGCAGAAGATCACGCCGACCTCGGTGCCCGCGATGGCCAGCCGGTCCATGTCCTCGCGCGACTTCCACAGGTAGATGCCCCCCGCGATCGCCGTGATGACGAAACCCAGGTAGGCCCCGTAGGCGAGCGGTGGATGCACGTAGAGGATCTTCTGGATGATCCCCTGCACGTTGTCGATCGGCGCGTTTACCACCGACCAGGCATACAGCGCGAGGAAGACGAGCAGGGGCAGCGTCAGCCAACTCCGCATCCGCGCGGCGCGAAGTTCGAGCGCGCTCAGGCTCATGCTTGCTTGGGAACTCATTGCAGGGGCCTCATCATTCATCGAGGATGTACTCGAAGCCAAGAAACGAAACAACCAGATAGACCCCGTCGATGACCAGCAGGAGCTGAATGGCTTCGAACGAAGCCTCGCCGGCGACGATCAGATCGCGGGTCGCGGCGACGGCGCCGGCCAGCACGGGGAAGAGGGCGGGGAGCAACAGGATCGGAAGCAGCACTTCGCGCAGGCGGGTGCGCACGCTCATCGCCGAAAAGAGTGTTCCGGCACAACACAGCCCGAACGTCCCGAGCAGGACCACGCCCGCCAGCGGCAGCGCGACCTTCAGCAGGTCGATGTCGAACGCCACCGCGAAGGCGAACCCCGCCGCCGCTTCGACCAGCCCGATCAGGATGAGGTTCGCGAGTGCCTTGCCGAGGAAGATCCAGCCGCGCTCCCCGGGTGCGAGGGCGAGCAGCGACAGGGCGTCGTTCTCGAGTTCGAGGGCGAAGGAGCGGTTCAGCCCGATGTTGGCCGCGAACACATAGGCGACCCACAGCAGGCCGGCCGCGTTCTCCTGGATGCCCGAGCGTGTTCCGACCGGAAGCGCGAAGTGGAAGATCACGACCACGAGCAGCGAAAACAGCAGCATCGCGATCACGCGGTCGCGCGATCGCCATTCGGTGACGAGGTCCTTCCAGAGGATCGCAAGGGTCGTGCTCATGCGACGGCCCCGGGCTGTGGCCGGTCGCCGAGCATGCCGGCATCGAGCCGGTCGACGGTGATGGCCGAGCCCGAAACGACCTCGCTGATCTCTCCGCGATCGAGGAGCGAAACGGTCGTGGCGAGGCGCGCCGCGATTTCGACGTCGTGGGTGATCAGCACGAGTGCACGTCCCTCGTCGCGCAGACGCTCGAGGTGTTCCGCCAGGCGGCTGGCCGCCGCGCGGTCGAGGCCCGTGAACGGTTCGTCGAGCAGCACGAGGATCGGGTCGTGGATGCGCGCCCGCGCGATCGAGAGGCGCTGCGACATGCCGCGCGAAAACGAACCGGCCCGCACGTCGGCGACTTCGCCGAGCGCTTCGTCTTCGAGCAGTTGCTGGGCGCGCGCTTCGGCGTCGTCGACCCGGTAGAGCTTCGCGGCGAAGAGCAGGTTCTCGCGCGCAGTCAATTCGGGATGGATCAACGTGGCGTGGCCCACGTAGCCGATGGCGCCGCGCGCCTTGCTCGGTTCGTGGTTCTCGCCGTCGATGTCGATTTCGACGCTGCCCGCGGTGGCGTGGGACAGGCCGGCGAGGATGCGGAGCAGGGTGGTCTTGCCCGCGCCGTTCGGTCCCAGCACGGCGTGGATCGTGCCGCGCTCGACCGTGAGGTCGACACCGCGCAGCGCACGCATCGCGCCAAAGCGTTTCTCCACGCCCCGTGCGCGGAGGGCCGTCTCACTCACGTCGGCGTTTCTCCGGCACCCGGGCGACCTGCGCCGCAGTTCGCGCAGAAGCGCCAGCTCGGCGCGAGCGCCGTGCCGCACTGCACGCAGAAACCGGCGCCTTGTGCGGCAGGGGCCTGGCCCAGTGCGCCCGCGCCCTGGGTCGCGGGCGCTTGCTTCGCGGGCTCGGCGTCAGCGGGTGCAGCACTGCTCGTCGCGTCCTTTTCGCGCTGCAGCAATTCGAGTCCGCGTGTCCGCAGATCGGCGCGCATGGTTTCGTATTCGTCCGTTTCGATCTTGCCCGTTTCGTTGTCGTGTTCGAGGTCGCGAATCGCCTGGTAGACGATCTCGCGTTCGCTGCGAATTCGGGCGCGCTCGTACTCACCGCGTCCCGCCGCCGAGCGGCGCGCGAGCGGTGAAACCATGAACCAGACGCCGAGCGCGGCGAACGCGCTCGTCGCGAACAGATGCACGCGCGGGTCGACGCGACCGCGATCGATCAGGTCGAGTGCGATCGACACGACCTCACCCTCTTCGACGGCGAAAGCCTCGCGATGGAGATACACCCGCGTGGTCTGTCGAAACGGTCGTCTTCGATGCAGCCGCTCGGTGTCGATCACGACGCCGTTGTCGGCAATCAGCACGTTCAACGTGCCCACCGCAGCGGGAGAGACGATGTCGAGTGCGGGGCGTCCATTTTGGACGGCCACGCGGTAGCGGTAGGCGAAGCCGCTCTTGCCCGGCGAAAGCGGGCCGAGCACGCCGAGGTTGCCGTCTTCGAGGGGGATCACGCCGAGGTCCTGCGCCTCGGAAGATGCACCCAGAACTTCGGCGCCCGGTGGCAAGGCGAAGGTGAGGAGTGGCGCGTCGGGGCGCCCGGCGAGGTGGGCCCCCGGTGCGACTTCGAAGTTGGCTTCGACGTTCACCTGCAAGAAGGTGTCGTCGGCGTCGAGCCAGTAGTCGAGGCGGGGGATCGAAATCGCCGATCGGTCGGTCGACATGGCGGGCAGCGACACGGCCATTTCGATGCCGCGTCCGCGGATGACGGGGCCGAGGTCGATCGATCGCAGGGTTCCCTCACCCGTTTCGATGCCGCGGTCGCGCGGGGCGTCTGTAACGCTCACCGTGGGACCGCCCGGCGGAAAGACCACCGTGGCATCGCGCGAACCCATGTCGAGCGGCCAGCGCAGATCGATCGCGCCAGTGTGGTCGCGCGGGATGGGAATCAAATAACGAAAGCGCAGTTCGAAGCCGCCGCCGTAGATGGGGCCCCAGAAGCGAAGCTCACCGTCGCCCGTTTCGTACCCGGCGCTCACGCCACTGAGCGACGTGTCGATGCGCTCGGCACCTGCCGGAAGCTTCGTGCGAAACGCCGGCTTTGCGCCCTCGCGTTCGTTCGGGGCGGCGTACACCACCACATCGTCGGGGTTGTCGAGTTGGTGGATCTCTTCGACGCCGAGACTCGAGCCGATCCACTCGAGGCGCAGGGACGAACTCGACACCGTCACGCGCGACGCGTCCGTCGATGGATCGTCGACTTCGATTTCCACGCGCAGCTCGGATTGCCCCGCTTCGAAGGTGGCGCGTTCGCCGTAGGGCACGCCGCGATAGCTCGCGCCGATCAGGTAGGTGATGCCCGAAGCGTTCGAGATCTGCGAAAAGCTGAACCCACCGGTGATGTCCACGTGCGTCGTGCGCATGCCGGGGCTGCCATCGCTGGCGAGCGCGTACAGCACCACCGTCGCCCCTTCGGTCAGGTCGTTGCCGTCGGGGTGGGAGAGCTGCCCGATGATCGAAGCCGGGCCGGGTGGCACGTCACTGACCTCGCCCTGGCCCATCCCCTGATGCGGATTCTGCGCGACTGCGGGTGCCGCGAACAGGACGATGGCGGCCATCCACACCGCGGTTCGGATGCGTGTCGCAACGCCGGCGGGGCGACGAGTTCGCCTGGTCATGACTGCCGCCGCGGTCGGACGACTTCAGGGTGCGGCCACATGACGAAGATCGAACCGCCAATCGCGATCGCGGCCCCGATCCACAGCCAGTTCACGAGTGGATTGATGTGGACCTTGAAGGTCGCCGAACCGTCGGGTTCGACTTCGTTCAAGATCAAGTAGACGTCTTCGAGCCAGGTCGAATAGATGGCGGGGATCGACGAGGGCTGCTGCTCCAACCAGTAGATGCGCTTCTGCGGCAGCATCGTCGCGAGCCCTTCGCCGTCGCGATAGAGCGCGACCCGCGCGGTCGCGCCCCCGAAGTGCTGTTCCAGGTTGGGCTCCGCGGTCTTGTATTCGAACGAGTACTTGTCGAGCGAGAGACTTTCACCCGGCTTCAGGTTTTCGAGGCGTTCCTTGTTGAAGACCGCGCCCGAGACCGCGATGAACATCAAGATGATCCCGAGGTGAACGATGTAGCCGCCGTACCGCCGCTGGTTGCGGCGCAGCAAGAGCCACAGTGCGGCCAGCGCCCCTTCGCCCTTCGATCGCACCCGCGCACTCACCGCGCGGTAGTACTCCTGCGCGATCGTCGCGATCACGAAAGCGGAGAGCGTCCAGCACGCCATCGCCCAGACCGTTGCGTCTTCCCAGAACAGAACCGAGAGCACGGCGCCGATCGCGATTCCGAACGCCGCCGGAGCGACGAACTGGCGGCGCACACTGTTCGGCGTGGCCCGACGCCAGGCGATCAGGGGGCCTACGCCCGTGAGGAAGATCAACAGCAGGCTCCAGAGCCCCGCATGCTGGTTGAAGAACACGGGCCCGACGGTCGTGCGATTGCCGCTGATGGCCTCGGACACGACCGGAAGCAGCGTCCCCCAGAACACCACGACCAGGATCGCCATGAAGACCCAGTTGTTCAGCAGGAAGCCCGCCTCGCGCGACACCATCGACTCGAGTTGGTTGTCGGTCTTCAGCTGGGGTAGGCGGTACAAGAGCATGCCGAAGAAGAGCACGGCGGTCACCGCGACGTAGGTAAAGAAGATCGGCGTGAACGACCCGCTGTTCGTGAAGGCGTGCACCGACTGCACGACGCCGCTGCGGGTGAGGAAGGTGCCGAAGACGCAGAGCAGATACGTCAGCCCGATGAGCACGAGATTCCAGGTCTTCAGCATGTCGCGCTTTTCCTGGATCATCACCGAATGCAGATACGCCGTGCCGGCGAGCCACGGCATGAGGGCCGCGTTCTCGACGGGGTCCCAACCCCAGTAGCCGCCCCAGCCGAGGATCTCGTAGGCCCACCGGCCGCCGAGGATCAAGCCACCGCCGAGGCTCGTCCACGCGAACAGCGTCCAACGACGCGTGGTCTGGAACCACTGGGTGCCGAGTTCGCCGGTGACGAGGTTCGCGAAGGCGAACGCGTACGGAACCACGAAGCCGGTGAAGCCCGCGTACAACACCACCGGGTGAATCGTCATGAGCGGGTGCTGCAGCAGCGGGTTCAGGCCATTGCCGTCGGATCGCACTTCGGTGGGCGGCACCTGCTCGAAGGGCAGCGAAACGAAGCAGCAGAGCGAAAGGAAGAAGCCCAGGTTGATGAGCACGCAGAACACGACCCAGGGCATCAGGTTCCGGTTGCTCTTGCGGTTGAGGAAGATCGCCGTGGTGCCGTAGGCGGCGACCATCCAACCCCAGAGCAGGAGCGAGCCCGCTTGCCCGCCCCACAACGCTGCGAGCCGCGTTTCCAGCGGCATCGCGCGAGCCGAATGCGACGCCACGTAGGCGACGCTGAAGTCATTGGTCGCGAAGGCATAGAAGAGGGTGCCCATCGAAATCGTGATCGCGCCGAATACGACGTAGAGCGCGCGTTCGGCGACCTGCGTCCAATCGTCGCGGCGCGTGACGCCCGCCGCGACGGAGATGACACAGCCGAGGATCGTGATCAACCAACCGAAGGTCAGCGTTTGCTGGCCGAGTTCTGCCATCGGGGCTCCAGGGTGTGCGGGCCGCGGGGGACGCGGCGATAGACTCGTTCGAGAGGGGAGGTTCGATTTGGGGTCGCGCAGGATCGGACTTCCTTTGGAGGTCCGACCTCACCCCGCGGTTCAGAGGCTCGTCGACCCCTCCGGCGGCACTTCAGCATTGGCTTCGAACTTCGACGGACACTTGGCGAGCACGTTGTCCGCCACGAAGACCATTTCACCCGATTCCATCACGAGCTCGCCTTCGACGACGACGTCTGCGCCGTCCTGGAACAGGTCCGGGGTTTCGAGGCTGCGGAACAGAATCGAGAGCGTCGTGCGCGCATTGGGCTGCTTGTGGGGCGGGTCGTTCTGCACTGCGAAGGTGACGTGCTTGGCTTCGAGGTTGCGGTCGATCGTGCCCGGCGCCACGTAGCCGTGGATCCGAAGCGAACGTCCGACCATGCTCTCGTCGCGATTGCTCTGCGCGATGAACTCGTCGAGGGTCTGGTAGTACTGGAAGGTCGAACCGGCTTCGAGGTTCGTATAGCCGTACCAGCTGAGCAGAGCGAAGATCAGCGACGCGCCGATCGTGAGTTGTGCACCCTTGGACATCTTGCGGACTCGCTCGTGAAGCAAAGACTCGCCGGTCAGGGTCCGCTCGCGAAGCTCTTCGCGCTCTTCGCGCTCTTCGCGATGGGGCACCTGGCTGGGCGGTCGGGGTGGTCTTGGGGTTCGCGTTGCCCCGGGAAGGGGGGCGCTATCTGGGGCGATCGAGGACGGGGTGATGCGGGCGCTTCCCCGATCGACTTGCGGCGCGCATCGTATCACCCGGGCGCTGGAGTGTCAAAACACCGGCCGATCGATTCGTTTTCAATTTCAATACGTTGCAGCGCTTTTCGCCTTGACACCTCGAGGCCGTGTCGGTTGACTCGCGGCGATGCCGAAAGAGCCGAAAGCAACCCCGCCGCCCTTCGCCGCGCGCACCGAAGGTCTCGAGCCGTTTCTCGCGATGGAGGTGATGGAGCGGGCCTTCGCGCTCGAACGCGACGGCGTCGAAGTCGACCATCTCGAAATTGGCGAGCCCGACTTTCCTCCTCCGCGCCAGGCCGTCGAGGCTTGCGAACGGGCGCTCTGTGAGGGGCAGACCCACTACAGCGACAGTCGCGGCCTGGTCGAACTTCGCGAGGCGATTGCGCGCGATGCTGCGGATCGTTTCGCTGCATCGGTCGACCCGGGTTCGATCCTGGTGACGAGCGGCACATCGCCCGCGATGCTCCTCGTGTGTTCGCTGCTGCTCGATCCGGGCGACGAGGTCATCATCCCGACGCCCCACTATCCCTGTTACCCGAACTTCGTTCGCTACTGCGGTGGGGTGCCGGTGCTGGTGGAGACGTCGCCGCAAGACGCCTGGGCGATCGACGTCGACGCGGTTCGTGCGCGCATGACCGGCAGGACGCGGGCGATCATGATCAGCGCTCCCGCCAACCCGACGGGTGCGATCCAGTCGCGCGAAACCGTCGATGCGCTGGCGGCCCTCGGTGTCCCCCTCCTCTCGGACGAAATCTACGACGGCCTCGTCTACGACGGCGCCCAGATCGCTTCGGCCCACAACGTCGACGGCGACGCCTTCGTGCTCGACGGTTTTTCCAAGCGCTACGCAATGACGGGCTTTCGCCTGGGCTGGGTGGTGGCCCCCGAATGGGCGAAGCGGCGCCTCCAGATCATGCAGCAGAACCTGTTCATTTCGGCCAGCCGCTTCGTGCAACACGCGGGGATCGCAGCGCTGGAACACGGCGCGGACGACGTTGCGCGCATGCGCGAGGAGTACGGAACGCGGCGCGATCGTCTCGCGGCGGGGCTCGAAGCGTTGGGGTTCGAACTGTACGGCCGGCCCAAGGGAGCGTTCTATCTGTTCGCCGGCGCGCAACGCTTCGGCGCGGATTCGCTCGCCCTCGCGAATACGCTGCTCGAACGCGCCCACGTGGGCGTGTGCCCGGGCGTCGACTTCGGCCAGGCGGGGGAGGGTATGCTCCGTTTCTGTTACGCCGTGTCCGAAGCCAGCATCGACCGCGCCCTCGAACGGCTCGAAGCGGTCCTCCCCGAACTCGAAGTAAGGAACAGCGCGTGAAGATCAAACGCGCGGAGCTTTTGACTTCGTGCTCGAAACCGTCGCACTTTCCGGCCCCGGATCTGCCCGAAGTGGCCTTCCTCGGTCGCTCCAACGTGGGCAAGTCGAGCCTGCTGAACGCGCTGGTGCAGCGAAAGAAACTGGCGCGCACGAGTTCGACGCCCGGCAAGACGCGGCTCATCCACTTCTTCCACGTCGAGGCCGGCAGTGACGAGCTCCTGCTCGTCGACCTGCCGGGCTACGGCTGGGCGAAGGTTTCGCGTAACGAGCGCGAAGGCTGGCAGTCACTCATCGAGAGCTATCTCGAAGACCGCCCCGTGCTGCGCGCCGCGATGCTGCTGCAGGACCTGCGGCGCGATTTTTCCGAAGACGAAACCCTGCTCCTCGAATGGCTGGCCGAACGCGGCGTCCCCTCGCTCGTGGCGCTCACCAAGACCGACAAGCTCAAACCCATGCGCCGCAAGGCCCGCATCGCCGAACTCAAGAAATCCCTCGACGCCCCGATGCAGGCCATCATCCCCACCTCGTCCCAGACCCGCGACGGCATCGACCTGCTGTGGCGACGAATCCACGAGATGATCACGGACGCCGATTGAGCCTGTGCGGTCGTGCCCGAGTCAGCCGCTGTTCTCGGGGCGAACGATCCCAGGATCCTTGCAGATCTTGCGTGCGAGGTTCTCGTTGATCTCGCGATGACGCGGAACAGTCGAGACGGTTCGCGCGGATGGATTCCAGAAGACAGTGTGGCGGGCACCTTCGCGCCGGACCTCACAGCCGTGCGACATCAAGTGCCTACAGCTGTGCCTCATGGAATGCGCACGAGATCGCGTCGCTTCATCCCGCGATCTTGATGGGCTCGCGGATCACCGGGCCCGGTCCAGCTTCTTCGCGGGCGATGGCTCGGTTTGCGTCGAGCACGAGGCGCACGGCTTCCCGAAGGTTCTCTCGCGCTTCCTCGAGCGTGGCGCCCTGGGTGTTCGCGTGGGAGGGACAAGAGACAGGCCGAAAGCGACGACACCGTGGTCGTCGAGGGCAATCACTACGTTCCCGTCGCGTCCCTGCGGATGGAGTTCCTCCGCGCGAACGACCACTCGACCCACTGCCCCTGGAAGGGGGATGCCTCGTACTACGACGTCGTCGTCGGCGGTGAAACGAACGAAAGCGGGGCCTGGTACTACGCCGCACCGAAGCCGGCGGCCGAGCAGATCAGCGATCACGTTGCCTTCTGGCGAGGTGTCGAGGTAGGGAAATAGCGCTTCGTCCTACTCGAGTTCGAAGCGCACCATCTTCTTGTAGAGCCCCTCGCGCGTAACCCCGAGAAACTCGGCGGTCTTCGCGCGCGCACCGTCGTGGTCTTCCAGTGCACGTTTCACGAACTCGCGTTCGATACGCCAGAGCGTGTCGCTCAGATACTCGTCGGAACGGGCTTTGACCTGCATGGCTTCGTAGTAGCGTTGCTTGCGTTTCACGGTGGGGATGACTCCTTGCCTGCGCGGCGGGGCCTCGGACGTGCGCCCCCGCGTGCACGCATTCTCACGCGAGTCGAAGCGCTATGCGAGAGGAGTTTTGCGATTCGCTGCAATGCGCCCGGCCGGATGGCGTGCGGCTGTGGTTTCGCGCCCGGTTGAGAGGCGTACTGTCACGCAAACCGATAGAGGCCCATTGCCTCGGAGTGCGATTGCATGAAAGAGGTCGAAGACATCCTGAGCTTCATGATCGAGGTCGAGCAGCTCGAGAGCGTGCTGCGCAAGAGCAGGCCGGTGAAGAACTGGCGCGTCGTGCGAGCGCGGTTCGAAGCGGCATTCGAGCGGGGGCCGTTTCGATAGGCGCCTACGGGCTAGCGGAAGAGATCTTCCGCGGGGTTGCGCAGCATGTCTCGTGTCGCCCCCCGCCCGCCGGGCACGACGCCTTCGACGAAGACGGCGGGAATGGCCGAGTCCTTCACCATCAGGATGCCCGCGCCCGCGGCGAGTTGGTCGACGGTCGCCATCGTCGTGACCTGAAGTTCACGTCCCGCGAGATCGGATTCGCCGCGGTGGTCGCTGATGGGTTCGATGCCCGCACTGCCGACCGCCATGTCGACGAGCCCTTCGCGCCAGGGGCGGCCGAAGGTGTCGGTCACGACGATGGCGATTTCCCTGGCGCCGCGATGCTCGAGGTCGTTGAGCAGTGCCTTGGCGGAGGCGTCACAGTCGACTGGCAGCAGTATTGCGGTTTCGTCGCCCGGGGCGTTGGAAAGATCGACGCCCGCGTTCGCGCAGACATACCCGTGATGGGTTTCACAGATCATCACGCGATGGCCGCGCCGCACGACGCGCGCCGTTTCGCGCAGTACGATTTCGACGTGGCGCGGGTCCTTTTCGTCCTCTTCGGCAATGCGCCGCGCCTCGTCGCTCGGCTCGATCGTGCATAGATCGACGAGCCGCCCCTCGGCCTTCGAGATGACCTTCTGGCAAACGACGAGCACCCCACGCCGCAGCTCGATGCCCGACTCCTTTGCGGCCTGGTCGAGAATCGCGGCGAGATCGTCGCCGGGTTCGATCCGTCCCACGCCCCGCAGCGGGCGAAAGCGCAGTCCAGATTCGTCGAGTTCGATGTTCACGTGTGGTTCTCCGGGGGTCGGGTCCAGCCGAGGTTTGCGAGGGTGCGACGTGTTTCTTCACCGCCGCCGGGGCGCGCGAGAAAGTCGTCGATGTCCTCGGGATGATCGAGGTCGATGTCGAGCGAGGGGAGCGCGATCTCGCGCAAGGTGACGCCGCGCTCGCAAGCGGCTTCGCGGTGGCGTGCCGCGCTGTCCGGGCCGAAGCACGAGGCAATGGCGTCGCACGGTGCGCGAAGCAGCGCCGCGGTTCCCCCGTCGCGCGACGGTGCGAGCGCGACCACCGGGTGTGTGTCGGCTTCCGCGACGGTTTCGAACAGGCGCTCGACTTCTTCGGGGAGCGCTCCCGCGACGTCGCCGAGCACGACCAACACGCTTTCGCCGGGTGTTCCCGCTTCGTGAATCGCGGCGTCGATCGATTCGTTGAGCCCCGGGTCTTCGCGCAGCAGGGCGATTGCACCGGCGGCTTCTGAGGCTTCTGCGACCGAGGGGTCCGGGGTGACGACGACGACGCGATCGAGTGAAGGCGTCTTCTGCAGAGCAGCCAGGATGTCCCGCAGCATCGCGAGACACAGCTGCTCGAGCGCGTCACGTTCGAGCCGGGACGCCAGCCGCGTCTTGCTGCGCGAAAGGTGCTTGATCGGGACGACGGCGAAACTCATCGCGCTTCGGCGCTGCGGAGGCTCAACGCGAGTTCGACGGCCGTCGCCGACAGGGCGGTCGCGACCCCGATGTCCTTCATCAAGCTGGGCGTTGCGATCGCGTGCAGGCCGAGCGCTTCGATCGCGGGCAGCAATACCTGGTCGACCTCGTCGAAGACGAAGCCGTCGATCCAATCGCGGTAGAGGGTGGCCACGCCGAGCGCCGACACGTCACAGCCCGACGCACGCAATAGATGATCCGCCGGCCCCTTCACCGGCGCGCCACCGATGATCGGCGAGATCGCCACGATCGGAACGCCACGTGCCTCGATGGCTTCGCGAACACCGGGCACCGCGAGGATCGGGCCGATCGAAACGATCGGGTTGCTGGGGCAAACGATCACGACTTCGGCATTCGCGATGGCGTCGAGCACACCGGGCCCGGGCTTCGCCGCCTTCGCGGCCGACAAGTCGACGCCCGACACGTTGGCCGGGGATCGTTCGCGCACGAGGTATTCCTCGAAGTGGAGGTCGCGTCCGTCGTCGAGTTGGACGCGGGTCGGCGCGGGATCCTCCGTCATCGGAAGCAGGCGACACGGCAGCGCGTGTTCGCGGCGCAGTTCGTCGGCGAGGGCGGCGAGGCCCACGCCTTCGTCCATCCGCAGCTTGCGGTGCAGGCAGTGGGCGAAGTCGCGGTCGCCGAGGCGAAACCAGGTCTCGTGTCCCAGGGCTTCGAGTCGGTCCATCAGGTCGTAGCGATCGCCCTCGAGTCCGAAGCCGCGGGTCATGTCCACCGCGCCGGCGAGGGTGTAGGTCACGATGTCGAGGTCGGGGGAAACGAAGGCGCCGTAGAACACGCGGTCGTCGCCGGTGTTCACGATCACGTCGAGCTTCGTCGGGTCGACCGCGCGCACGAGCCCGCGAAGGAGTCGCGCAGCACCGACCCCGCCGGCGAGCGCGAGGATGCGGCCGTCGAACACGCACTCGCTCGCGTCCGTCAGGGTCGGGGGGCTGGGGTTTGGGCTCACGTCACTTCACCGACTGGTCGTCTGTGGTGTCGAACTCGGCCAGCGCGTGCTCGAGGCGGGTGAGTCGCGCGGCGATCCCGACCATGATCTTGCGCTGGGCTTCGCGGTGGGCGTCGTCGGGAAGTGGCGCGTTCAGCAGGTCGAGCAGGCGTGAACGTTCGGCGGCGATCTGCGCGGTGATTTCGTCTGGGGTCGTGCCGATTTCGAGCGGGACGGGTTCGTCTTCGAACCAACCGAAGCTCGCGCAACCTGCCGCGCTCGCGCACGCAAGCAAGCACACCAGCACGGCTGCGGTTCGCCGTCGGCGGGGGCGTGGGCCGGGGCGGGGGCATAGGCGAGCCGTGGCCCGGTTCGCGCTTTGCGTTCGCTGCTGCATCGCGGGCGAGTCTTCTGGAGGCGGGGTGGGGCGTCAAGCGCGCAGCGGGCCAGTTTCGAGACGCGAGCACCGCAATCGTGCGTTGGCATTGCGTATGAACCCGACTTCTCTCGCCTGAGTCGCGTTGCCGCACTCGGGCGACCGGATTCCGTACAGCGCGGCGAGTTCGTGAGGGATTTCGACTCGGCAGGCGATCGGCACGGCTCTTGCTCGAGGGCTGGGTTGCAGGCCTGGTCGAAGGGCTCGGTCGGAAGCTGGTTTCAGGGGTCTGTTCGAGGGGGAGGTCGAGTGATGGGTCGCATTGCAGCCATGACGAGCACGCTGTGCTTCGTGTTGTCCCGGGTCGTCATCGGGGCCTTCGTTGCGCAACCCGCGGCGGCATTGGCTCCGTTGCATGTCGAGGAAGCGAACGTCACCCACGACTCGCCCGCCAGCAGCGCGCCGCGATATCGCTGGACGCGCAAGGACGGTGCCGCGCGTCGTGATGCCGGTGGTGTGATCGCGCTGGCGGATCACGCGGGCGTCCTTGCGTCGGCCACGGCGCAGCACGCGACCGTCGTGTACGCGAATGCCACGCGCCGCGTCGCCCTCGACGACATCCGCGACCTCGCGTTCGACGACGCGGGGCGTTTGTTCGTGGCCACCGGTCGCGGTTTGTGGTTGTTGGAAGGAAGTGAAACGACCGCGCCGCGCGACATTTCACCCGCACCCGGCGAAGCGGCCCGGCGCGTACACCGCGTGGTCTGCGAGGAGCGTTGGATCGCGATTGCGACGGATGCGGGGGCCTACGTTGCGCGCAAGGGGCGCGGGGCGCCGCGCTTCGTGTCGCTGAACGGGAAGTTTCCCGTCGGGCCCGTGCGCGACCTGGCGATCGCCGACGATGCGCTGATCGCGGTGGTGGGCTCGTCCCTCTGGCGCGCCGAACTCGGAGGCGAAGGGGTGCCCTTCGCGGTGCGCGAACTCTTGCTGCCGTCGCGCATCGACGGCGAGGGCACGTTGTCCCTTACCGCCCGCTTGCCCGCAGACGCGCTCGTACTCGCGACGGGCAGCGCCTTGTATCTGCGCGCGGATACGGGAGCGGACAGCGGAGGCTCAGCGCAGTGGACTTCGCTTCGCCCGGTGTTGCCTCCGGGTGCACGCATTCGGCGCGTCGGTGCGTTCGAGGCGGGTTATTGGCTTGCGACCGACCGCGGGTTGCTGCTCGCGCGGACCCTGGCCGGCCCCTGGCGACGCGCGGCCGCGCCGGCGGGCCGTGCCGTCGCAGCGGAGGTGATCGAGCGCGACGGCAAACTCCTGCTGGCCTCGTCGATCGGGCTGCTCGTGGGCGAAGCCCGCGAGCATGGAGCGGCGCTCGAAAGCGCCGACTCCGGTGGATCGCAGGTCGCTCGAGCGATGGCTCCCCCGCCTTCGATTCGCGCCGTTCATCGGGTGGCCTTGCGCGAGCAGGGGCTCGAAGCGCGCGTGGTTCACGAAGCCTGGCAGGGGGTGCGGCGCCGCGCGTGGCTTCCCGTGGTCGGGCTTTCCTTCGATGTGGACCGAGGCCGCAGTCGCGCGAAGGATCGCGACGAGTCGTTCGTTTCGGGCGGCTATCACACGCTGCATGACCTCGACCGCGATCGCAGTCTCGACCTCGCGGCGGGTGTTTCGTTCACCTGGGATTTGCGCGACGTCGCGTTCGAACCGGAACAGATCGACCTCTCGCGCGAAGCGCGGCTCGTGATCGGACTGCGCGACGACGTGCTCGACGAGGTGAACCAGCTCTACTTCGAGCGGCTCTCGGTTGCGAGCCAGCTTGTGCAGGCCATGTCCGACCGCGGTGGCGATGGCAAGGACGTCGCCGCGCCGGGTGCGCTGCGCATCCGCTTGCACGAACTCACCGCCGGCCTCGACGCCTGGACGGGTGGCTGGTTCAGCGAGCAGCTCGAACGCGAGGTCCCCGCCCTCGAATGATCCCGATCGTTGCTCCGAGCAACGGCGTGCGTCCCGTTCCTACCCCGAACGAATGGAAACCGATCCATGAACCATGCACTGCAATACACGCACTTTCGAACACGCTCTCGACGCCACCCGGGCACCCGGTGGTTACGCCGAACGCTGCTGCTCACCGCGGGGTTCTGCCTGTTTGCGGCCCCTGCATTCGCAACCCCGGTGATTTCGGAGGTGTTCTACGACGCCGTCGGAAGCGACAACGGCCAGACCTTCGTCGAGATCTACGGCGACGCGGGGACGCTGCTCGACGGCTTGACTCTCGAAGGCGTGAACGGCGCGAACGGTGCCGTGGGGCCGATCATTGCGCTGACGGGTGCGATCCCGACCGACGGTGTGTTCGTCGTCGCGGATCTCGACGGTGCCACGACGTCTGTCGGCAACGCCGATCTGCTCGCGAACTTCGACTTTCAGAACGGACCCGACTCGATCACCTTGATGAACGGTACGACCGTGCTCGACGCCGTGGGGTACGGCGTCTTCGGCGCGGGCGAGATCTTCGCCGGCGAGGGCAACCCGGCGCCCGACGCACCGGCGGGTTCGAGTCTGGCGCGGGTCTTTGCCAACCTCGATCAGGACGACAACGCGCTCGACTTCGTCGTGCTCGCCGCCCCCACGCCCGGTGAAGTGGAACTCATGGCCGTCCCCGAACCGGGCACGGGTCTGCTGAGTGCGCTGGGTCTCGCGATGTTGGGCGTGCGGCGGCGCGGGAAGCGGGGCTTCAGTCGCGATCGTCGCCCAGCCCGAGTTCGCTGAGCAGGGCCTCGCGGTCGGCATCGAGCGCGGGCGACCCGGGTCGCTGCAGTGGGTCTTCGTGATCGCTGTACTTGATCGGGTTGCCCGCGACACGGAAGCCGCCGAGGGCGGGGTCCTCGACCGAGACCACCATGTTGCGGGCGACGATCTGCGGATCTTCGAGCACCTGCGCGACGTTCTGGATGGCGCCGCATGGCACGCCCGCCTCGGCGAGCCCGTCGAGCCAGTGTGCAGTCGGCTGGGTGCGCGTGGTGTCTTCGATTTCGACTTTGAGTGCAGACTCGTTCTCGGTGCGCAGCGCATTGCTCTCGAAGCGAGGGTCGTGCCCGAGGTCGGGGCGTTCGATTACGCGGCAGAGTTTCGTGAACAACGCATCGTTGCCGGCCGCGATGACCAGTGCGCCGTCGCTCGTCGCGAAGCGATCGAAGGGGGTGATCGACGGGTGCCGCGACCCGATCGGCCCCGGCACTTCGCCGCTGGCCTGCAGGCGGGCGATGGCGTTTTCGAGGATCGCCACCTGACTGTCCAACATGGCGACGTCGACCTTCTGGCCTCGGCCCGTCTGCGCGCGTTCGTAGAGCGCGGCGTTGATCCCCGCACAGGTGAACATGCCCGCGGTGATGTCGCCCATCGAGGTGCCCACCCGGGTGGGCGCACCGCCGGGTTCACCCGTGAGGCTCATGATCCCGCCCATGGCCTGTACCACGAGGTCGTAGGCGGGGCGTTCGCGGTAGGGCCCCGTGTGGCCGAAGCCCGAAACCGCGGCATAGATGAGGCGCGGGAATCGCTCGTGCAGGGCCCCCCAGCCGTAGCCGAGGCGTTCCATGGTGCCGGGGCGGTAGTTCTCGACCAGGACATCTGCGCGTTCGAGCAGGGCGTCGAAGATTTCGCGGTCGCGGGCTTCCTTCAGGTCGAGGGCGACGCTCTCCTTGCCGCGGTTGAGCGACACGAAGTAGGCCGATTCACCGTTCACGAACGGTCCGATCGCGCGGGCATCGTCGCCGGTCTCGGGGCGTTCGACCTTGATGACCCGCGCTCCGAGGTCGCGGAGCATCATCGTGCAATACGGCCCGGCCAGCACGCGGGTCAGATCGACGACGGTGATCCCTGCGAGCGGACCCTTGCCCGCCGGTTCAGTCATGGAGTCGTGCCTTTCGCAAGAGCCCTGGGTGCCGGCGATGCAAGCGTGCCGGCCGTGAAGGGGAACATCCGCGACATTTCGATTCGAGAAAGCCGCGGGCGCGGCTCATCATACAGGGAACGATTCGGTGTGCCGCTATGCTTGTCGCGTTCGGGCCCGTCCGATGGGGCCCCGAAGCGATTGGAGGCGGTAGCGAAATGGGTGATGGGCAGACGACGTTCGATGTCATCGTGATCGGTGGCGGGCCAGGGGGCTATCCCGCGGCGATTCGGGCCTCACAGCTTGGCCAGCAGGTGGCCGTCGTAGAAGCGACGCACCTCGGCGGCATCTGTCTGAACTACGGCTGCATCCCCACCAAGGCGCTGCTCCACAGCGCCGAACTCTTCCACGCTGCCAGCAACATGGCCGACTACGGCGTCGAACTTCCCGGCGCTCCCACCGCGAACCTCGCCCAGATGGTGCGCCGTTCGCGTCAGGTCGCGAAACGACTGACCACCGGCGTGAAGGCGCTGCTCAAGAAGAACAAGGTGACGGTGTTCGAAGGCTTCGGGCGACTCGCCGGGCGCGGACAGGTGCTCGTCGAACAAGCGGGGGAGGGGACACTGATGCTCCAGGCCCCGAACGTGATCCTCGCGACGGGCGCGCGGCCGCGCACGCTGCCGGGTCTCGAGCCGGATGGCGAGCGGGTGTGGACTTCCAAGGAAGCGATGCTTGCAGAGGAGATTCCCGGTTCGCTTCTCGTGGTCGGTTCGGGCGCCATCGGCATGGAGTTCGCGAGTCTCTACAATGACCTCGGAAGCCAGGTGACCATCGTCGAGGCGCTTGCGCAGATCCTTCCGGTCGAAGACGCCGAGATCTCGGACCTCGTCGTCAAGCAATTCAAGAAGCGCGGCGTTGCCTTCCACACGAGCAGCACCGTGCAGGGGCTCGAGCGCACCGAGAGCGGAGTGCGGGCCACGGTGACCCCGGCTGAAGGGGAGGGCGAACCCGTCACGATCGAAGTGGATCGCGTGATCCTCGCCATCGGCATCGTGGGCAACACCGAAAACCTCGGTCTCGAAGGCACTGCGGTCGAGGTGGACCGGGGCCACATCCTGACCAACGCCTGGGGACAGACGCAGGAAGCCGGCGTCTATGCGATCGGCGACGTGACGGCGCCGCCCTGGCTCGCCCACAAGGCGACCCACGAGGGCATTCTCGCGGCCGAGCACATCGCCGGCTTGCCGAATCTACACCCCATCAATCCGCAGCGGATTCCGGGCTGCACCTACTGTCGACCCCAGATCGCGAGCATCGGGCTCACCGAGGCGAAGGCTCGCGAGACCGACCGACATGTGAAGATCGGGCGCTTCCCCTTCCGCGGGAACGGCAAGGCGATCGCGATGGGCGAACCCGAGGGCATGCTCAAGACCATTTTCGACGGTGATACGGGCGAGATTCTCGGCGCCCACCTGGTCGGTCACGGAGTGACGGAGTTGATCGCCAACGTCGGGGCCGCGATGGAGCTCGAATCGACCGAAACCGAACTCATGCACACGGTCTTCCCGCATCCGACGCTTTCCGAAGCGCTCCACGAGAGCGTGCTGGAAGCCTTCGGGCACGCGATTCACATCTGAACCTGCGTGCGACCGCCGCGCGACGGCTGCTACGCGTGTCGCCGGCGCCTCGGTGCCGATCCTACCGGAGGGGATTGAGTCGAAGGATCGTGCGCGGTGGGTTGGATCACTCGTCCACGCCCACTGCAACACCGAGACGGCCGGCGTACTCGTGTTATTGGCTAGGCGGTATGAATCGCGCCGATGCCTCCTCCGCCGCTGGTACCCGGGATCGTCGTAGACGAATGCGTGGGCGCCGTGGCCTGAGGCGTGGTCGACGTTTCGACCGCCGGGTTGGTTGCTGCTGTTTGGTTCGCTGCGTCGCGTCGGGGCTTCGTTGCGAGTAGTGAGCGTCGCAGATCCTCGGGGCTCACCGGCGGAAGGCCGGCTTCGGCCGCGCGCTTGTGGCAGGCGACGTAGATGGCCTGCTCGCTCAAGCGACGGATCTCGATGCGACCGCCCTTGTTCACGGGATTGAACAGCGGCCCCGGTGCAACGCCGCGGCGTGCGAGCCAGCCCTCGAGGGCCAGCAGGCCTTCGCGGTTGGCGGTGAAGCGGCGCGGCGGCTTGGTGCCGTTGCCCCGGACACAGATCGTGCTGGTGCGGCGATCGAAGTCCGAAAGGTCGAGCGCAGCGACTTCGGCGCGGCGAAGACCGGCACCGAAGAGCAGGGCGAAGAGCGCGGCGTCGCGCGGGCCAGCCGGCGAGCGGTCGCGTTCACAGGCGCCGACGAGGGCGCGCAGTTCTTCCTGGCTGAGCGCTCGGCTCTTGCGCGGTGCCGGGCCGCGGACGGCCGGCAGGTCGATCGCGCGCTGGTGGTCTTCGGCCGAAATCTGGCCGAGGCGCCACACGTGCTTCAGCACGCCGCGCAGGGCGGCAAGGTGTTTGTTCGCGGTCGCGGGTGCGAGTTCGCTCGCCAACCGGGTGCGCAACGCCGAAGTGTGTTCGATGCGGAGCGCCGCCCAGGGCAGCGAGTACATGTCGCAGCGACCGTCGGAAAGATATCGAGCGATCTTCTGCAGGGCTTCGGTCATGGTGCGCTTCGAACCGGGCCCGAGTTGTGCGAGATAGAGAACCGCCGGGTGCTTGTCTTCAGGCGTTTCTCGTGCGATGTCGATCTGAGTCGACTCGAACGGTGCAGTCATTTGGTTTCCCCCCCTGATATCGGCGCGATTTCTTGCGCCGTCCCTCTCGTGATTTCCCGGCTTCATTGCTGGGAACGGAGGCCAACGTATGACCTGCGAGAGTGGCCGGGTATCGGGAGAAGAGGGGAGCTCATGGGCGGGAATCGGCTGTCTCAGAAGCCAAGCATCTCGGTCTTACACCTGAGTTCGCGGCCTTCGGACGTTCTCGTCACCGCGGCTACGTACGAGATTGTCGAGTATTGGAAGGGGCTTGGCGGACCGGTCTCGCGAACCCGCTGATGGGCTCCGCTGGCCCTCCCATCGCGGTTGAAAACCCGAATTCCCCCTGTGGCGGCGCGGGTTTGCGAGACGCAACACAAATTGCAGGTTCATGTGTCGGTTTGTCGGGCGAGAACGTCTCTCGCGGTGCTGGCTTCGCGCTCAGGACTTTTCCAGGGTGAGCCGAAAAAAAATCCATGAACAGCAGTTTTCTGATGACGATGACCGCAATCGCGACCTTCGGGATCGGCTTGTTGATCCTGACCTCCGAGCCGAAGCAGTGGGTCGACGACACGGCGGAGTTCTTCTTCCCCGAACCCGACCCCGTGCTGGTGGTCATCGTGGGCAACCGCGACCTGGTCGGCAGCCTGCGCGGCGTGATCGAAGCCGATCGCATCCTCGCCGACACCGGCGACGCCTTTGCATTGGATAGTCGCCGCGTGATCGCCGCCAACGCCGACGCCGCAAGCGGCCCGATCAATCAACTCGACTGGATCGAACGCAAGATCGAAATCGTCTCCGTCCCCACCGACGGCGGCCGCCAATGGGAACGGGATCGCGGCAAACGAAAGCTCGGCAAGGGCGGTTCTCCGGAAGACCAGGCCAAGGCCGAGAAGATCGCGAGCCTGATGAACAAACCAACCCTCAATGCCGGCGAAGCGATGATGCTCTTGAATCACATGGATTCTGCGGGGCAGTTTTAGGTCGGAGATTGCGCGGGGGGCGTGATCAACCTTTGTTGCTTGGCCGACCGCGCAGCGGTCGACAATGAGGCAGACCGCCAGTCACCCGCCAAGACGGTGACACGAGCACGCTGTGCTCTTCCAAACCAAACAAACATCCGAGCGGCGCGAACTCACCTCCAACCACCCCATCTCCGCACCCAGCGCTCAGCGCCCGGTCTCCTCCACCTCCGCCTCAACCTCGGGTTTCAAGGCGCTCTGATCCCGAATCAACTCGATCGTCCGAGCCGCATCATCCCTCTCCCGTTCGAGGTAGTCCCGCACGGCGTGTGCAAGGCGGTCGTCTTTGAGGAAGTGGGCGCTCAGGGTGGGTTCGGCGTCGAAGCCGCGGACCTGTTTGTAGTCGCCGCCGGCGCCGGGTTCGAAGCGTGAGATGCCGTGGTCGATGCAGAACTCGACCGGGGCGTAGTAACAGACGTTGAAATGGAGGTAGCGCAGGGGTTGGTCGCAGCCCCAGTAGCGGCCGTAGAGGGCGTTGCCCTTCATCACGTTCAGGGTGCCGCCGATCGGTTCGCCTGCGGCCCAGGCGATGGTGAGTTGGAGGCGGTCGCGGAAGCGTTCGGTCATGAGTTCGAAGAACGCCTGGGTCAGGTACTGGCGGCCCCAGTAGTGATGGTTCTCGATCGTGTCGAGATAGAAGCGAAACATGTGGGACATGAGTTCGTCGTCGATCTCGTCGCCGACGGCATGGCGGATCTCGATGCCGATCCGCTCGATTTCGCGCCGCTCGCGGCGGATCTGGTTGCGGCGCTTGCTGCGAAAGCGGGCGAGGTAGTCGTCGAAGGTCTCGTAGCCGTGGTTCTTCCAGTGGTATTGGAAGCCGACTCGGATGTCGAAACCCATCTCGCGCAGGGCATCGACTTCGTCGGGTAGGCAAAAGTTGACGTGGGCGCCTGAAACGTCTTCGCCTTCACACACGGTTCGCAGCGCGGCGCCGAACTGCTTCGCCCACTGTTCGCGGTCCTGGCCCGGAGCGACGAGAAAGCGCGCACCGGTCACCGGGGTGAAGGGCACGCCGACCACGAGCTTCGGGTAGTAGGCGAGGCCGGCGCGTTCGGCGGCGTGGGCCCAGCTGTGGTCGTAGACGAATTCGCCCTGACTGTTGTACTTCACGTACAGCGGACAGGCGGCGACGAGTTCGTCGCCCTCGTAGCCGACCAGCGTGCGCGGGACCCAACCGCTGCTCTCACCCACGCAGCCCGTTTCTTCGAGGCCGGCGAGCCAATCCCATTCGAGAAAGGGGGATTCGTCGGCGGCGAGTCGATTCCAGGCGTCGCGCGGGATGGACGCGACGCCGTCGGTCATTTCGATCCTCGGCATCTCGATGCAGTCTAACGCGTCCGGGCTATCCTCCCGTCGTGAAACGAGAACTTCTTGCTCATTCCACTGGCGACGCGACTGCCTCGCGCATGGCCGGCGGCAAACCGGGCACCCCGAAGGACCACCGCGAAGAAGGCCTGGCGACGGCCGAGCGCAAGAAGACGAAGCGCCCCGATCGCTACAAGGTCCTGCTCTACAACGACGACTACACGCCGATGGACTTCGTCGTGAACGTTCTCGTCCAGGTGTTCGGCAAGAGCCCGGCCGCGGCCACGCAGATCATGTTGCAGGTCCACAAGGGTGGACTTGGCGTCGCCGGCGTCTATATCCGCGAAATCGCCGAAACGAAGGTCGCGACGGTTCATCGCCTGGCCGAAGAGCGGGGCTATCCCCTTCGTTCGGGTGTCGAAAAGGAATAACGGGTCGAGCGGCTTTCGCTCCACCCGCGCCCCTGCATCCAGTAGCGCATCACGGAGTCACCAAGAGTCATATGGCCGGAGTCAGTCGGGAATTGCAGTTGACCCTGCAGGCGGCGTATCGCGAAGCGGTGCATCGACGCCACGCGTTCGTCACCGTCGAGCATCTGCTGTTCGCGCTGCTCCACGACGAGCAGGGCATCGAGATCATCCAGGCGTGCGCGGGCAACGTCGAGCAACTCAAGCACGACCTCGAACGCTTCTTCCAGGAAGACATGGAGATCTTGCCGGAAGACGAGGTGATCGAAGCCCGACAGACCCTCGCCTTCCACCGCGTGCTCCAGCACGCCGTCGACCACACCGACAGTGCCGAGAAGGACGAAGTCGAAGTCGGCGACCTGCTCGTCGCGCTGTTCCAGGAGCCGGACTCCTACGCCGTCGTTCTGCTTCGTTCGCAGGAAGTCGACCGCCTCGACATTCTGCAATACATCTCGCACGGTATCGCGAAGACCCGCGACGGCGGTCACATGTCGCCGCTGGATCCGGCCGGAGCCGGAATGGGGGAAGAGGTCGAGGGCGTTCCCGCCGATCCCCTGGAGGCCTTCGCCACCGATCTCACCGCGCAGGCCAGCGAGGGTGAGCTCGACCCGATGATCGGGCGGGGCGGCGAACTCGAACGCACGATCCACATCCTGGCGCGACGCCGGAAGAACAACCCGATCTTCGTCGGGGAAACCGGGGTGGGGAAGACGGCGCTCGCCGAGGGCATGGCGCTTCGCATCCACGAAGGGCGCGTGCCCAGCGACCTCGAGAACGCCGAGATCTTCTCTCTCGACCTCGGCGCCTTGCTCGCGGGGACCCGTTACCGCGGCGATTTCGAAGCGCGCTTCAAGGCGCTGCTTGCGGCCCTCGACGAGCGCGCCAACGCGATCCTCTTCATCGACGAAATTCATACGATCCTCGGCGCCGGTTCGGCGCAGGGCAATACGGTGGACGCGTCGAACCTGCTCAAACCCGTGCTCGCGAACGGAAAGCTGCGCTGCATGGGGTCGACGACGTATCAGGAATACCGCCACTTCGAACGCGACCGCGCGCTCGCGCGGCGCTTCCAGAAGGTCGACGTCGGCGAGCCGTCCCAGGCCGACTGTCTGCGCATCTTGAAGGGGCTGGCGTCGCGCTACGAAGAGCATCACGGGGTGCGGTTCACCGGCGGTGCGCTCAAGGCGTGTGTGGATCTTTCGGTGCGACACATCGGGGACCGCTTCCTGCCCGACAAGGCGATCGACGTGATGGACGAAAGTGGCGCGGCCGTGCGTCTGCGCCCCGCCAGCAAAAAGCGCAAGACGGTGGGCGTGCGCGACGTCGAATCGGTCGTGGCCCGCATGGCGCGCATTCCGCTCGAGCGCACCAAGGGCGAAGATGCCGATCGCTTGATGCAGCTCGAAGGGGACATCAAGCGTGTCGTGTTCGGCCAGCACGGCGCGGTCGAATCGGTCGTGCGTGCGGTCAAGCGTGCGCGTGCGGGGCTTGGGGGCAGCGATCGTCCGATCGGTTCGTTCCTGTTCACCGGGCCTACCGGCGTCGGCAAGACCGAACTCAGCAAGCAACTCGCCAAGACCCTCGGTGTGCCGTTCCTGCGTTACGACATGAGCGAGTACATGGAAAAGCACGCCGTCTCGCGCTTGATCGGCGCACCGCCCGGCTATGTCGGCTACGACCAGGGCGGCATGTTGATCGAAGACGTGCGCAAGAACCCATACGCGGTGCTGCTGCTCGACGAAATCGAAAAGGCGCATCCCGACGTCTTCGACATCCTGTTGCAGGTGATGGATCACGCCGTGCTCACGGACAACCAGGGGCGTGAAGCCGACTTCCGGCACATCACCCTGATCATGACCTCGAACGCGGGGGCGCGGGAAGCGTCGACCCAGGCGATCGGCTTCGGGGGCGGCAAGGCGGGGAGCGTGTCGAAGGCGCTCGAGCGTCTGTTCAGCCCCGAGTTCCGCAACCGCCTCGACGAGATCGTGGTCTTCGAGGCGCTGCCCGAAAGTGTGATGGGGCAGGTGGTCGACAAGTTCGTGAAGGAACTCGAAGGCCAGCTCGCCGAGCGCAAGATCGCGATCGAACTCGACCCGGCTGCGCGCACGCTGCTCGCCGAAAGAGGCTACGACCCCGACTTCGGGGCGCGTCCGTTGGCTCGTGTCATCCAGCGCGACATCGTCGACGCGATGGCGAATGAAGTGCTCTTCGGGAAACTCACCAAGGGCGGCAAGGTGACCGTGGGGGCCGACGACGAGGGCTTCACGTTCGAGTACGCCGAGAGCTGAGCCTCGGATCAGGGCGTCGCGTCGGCGTTGAAGTCCGGCAGGCCGCTCGCGAGCGCCGCCGGGATGTCGTGGGAGACGATCAATCGTCGAGCTCCGTCTTCCAGTCCCCGCGCCGGAATGTGTATAGGAGGACGAGGCTGCGGGCGAGGTGGTCGAAGATCAACGCCGACCAGACCCACGCCACGCCGTAGCCCAGCACGATCGCGAAGAGGAAGGCGAGGGGGACGCGGAAGAGCCAGTTGCCCACGCACGCGGCGAGCAACGGCGTGCCGGTGTCGCCGGCACCGCGATGGGCTCCGCCCAACACGAACTGCAATTGCAGGAGCGGCTGCGCGATCGCGAGGGCGAGCATGAACGGGCCGAGGGCTGCGATCACCGCCATGTCGTCGGTGAGCAGGCCCGCGATGTCGAAGCGAAACACCCCGACGAACGCGCCGAGCAGCACGGCGGTAGCGATCGCGAGCCCTGCACTCTGCCAACCGATGCGCTCCGCTTCGTCGGGTTCGCGTGCGCCGAGCGCCTGGCCGATCAACGTCGCGCAGGCTTGTGCGTACGACTGCCCCGGGATCCAGGTAAAGGCCAGCAGCGGAATGCCCACCGTGTAGGCCGCGACCGAGAGCGTCCCGTAGTAGTGCCCGAGCACCCAGATGTAACTGAGCATCGCCGTGTTCATCACCAACCGCTCGGCGATGCCAGGCAGCGCGATGCGAACGACTTCGCGGCTTCTCGGGTTGATGCCGAAGACGTCGCGTGCGCGGACACCGAGGGGGGTCGAATTCGGTTCGACGACGACGCGCGCCACCAGCACCGCGAGCCCGACCGCCTGGGAAATCAGCGTCGCGATACCCGCCCCGACGAGTTCGAGCCGCGGCGCGCCGAAGTGTCCGAAGATCAGGATCCAGTTGAGCAGCAGCTTGAAGCCCATCACCACCATGGCGACCAGCATCGGGAAGCGCATGTGTTTGTCCGCGCGCAGCCCGCTTTCGATGACGAGCGCCGCGGCCATCAACACGGATGAAGCCAGCACGTAGTTCAGGTAGGGGACGGCCGCTTCGGTGACGTTCTGTTCCTGTCCCAGGAACGCGAAGGCGGCGGGTGCGACGAGGGCGATGGGCACACTGAGTGCGATGCTGATCGCCACACCGACTTGAAGCGACGCCCCGAATGCGCGTTGCGCTTCGCGCGGCTCGCGGGCGCCGATCGCCCGCGCCATCAACGCCACGCATGCGAGGCCGATCGCGAAGAGCGAGCTCTGCACCAGAAAGAAGAACTGTGTCGCAATGCCAACCGCGGCGAGCGGAACCGCCGCACCGCCTTCGGCGTCACCGAGGCGACCGATCATCGCCCGGTCGATCACGCCCGCGAGGGTGACGGCGCCAGTGGCCAGCATCACCGGCCACGAAAGCCGCAGGATCTCGGGCACCGCACTCGTGTGCAGGCGCAAGCGCCTGGCGAGATCGCTGCGCTCGGGCTCGGCGGTGGAAACGGCCTGCTGGGCGAGGGTGGTTGCGGGTAGGCCGGGGGCGGTTTCGGGATCGAGGTTGTCGTCAGGGCCGGTGGCTTGCGAACTCGCTAAAGGATCATCACCGGACATGGGGCGCGCAGGCTAACAGGTCTCCCAAAGCCCTGCCGGGTTCGCCATCGCCCGCCCCAACATCGTGACTGGCTGCCCAGCAGCCCCTTGAACAACCCGCGCTCTCGCCCAGCACGCGTCTTTGCTCCGCCGCCTTCGTTGCGAACCCTTGGCGTAGCCGGGCTACGCCGGCGGCTTCACGCCTCGGCCGCGGAGCAAACTCGCGCACTGGACTCGGCGCGGGTTGTCCAAGGGGCTGCTAGCGTACGCCCCCGTCAGACATGGAGAGTTGATGGAGATCCTGCTCGCGAGTCCCCGGGGCTTTTGCGCCGGCGTGGACCGCGCCATCGAAATCGTCGAACGCGCGCTCGAACGGCACGGCCCCCCCGTGTACGTGCGGCACGAGATCGTCCACAACAAGGCGGTCGTCGATGCACTGCGTGAGAAGGGCGCGATCTTCGTCGAAGAACCTTCGGAGGCGCCGCTCGGGTCTCAACTGATCTTCAGCGCGCACGGGGTCTCGCCCAAGGTGCGCGACGAAGCCGCTGCGCACGACCATCACACGATCGACGCGACGTGTCCGTTGGTCACGAAGGTTCATGTCGAGGTGAAGCGGATGGTCGCGCAGGGCTACGAGATCATCATGATCGGTCACGCGGGCCACGTGGAAGTCGAAGGCACGATGGGGCAGGCGCCGGGCCAGATGCACCTGGTCGAAACCGTCGACGACGTGAAGCGGATCAAAGTGCGCAACCCGGAGCGGCTCGGTTGTGTGACGCAGACGACCCTTTCGGTCGATGACACCGCCGTGGTGATGGAGGCCCTGAAAGCGCGCTTCCCGCAGATTCGCCTGCCCAAGCGCGACGACATCTGTTACGCGACCCAGAACCGCCAGGACGCCGTGAAGACGCTCGCCGAGCAGGCGGACCTCGTCTTGATCGTCGGGGCGCCGGCATCGTCGAACAGCAACCGGCTCGTCGAAGTCGCGGCCAAGCGCGGCATCCGCAGTGTCTTGATCCAGAACGCCTACGAAATCGAACCCGTCTGGCTCGAAGGCGTGCGCTGCGTTGGCGTGAGCGCCGGAGCCTCGACCCCGGAGTTCCTGGTCGAGCAGGTGATCGAACGGCTCGAGACGCTCCACGAGGGCGACGTCAACGTCCGATCCCTCGCCCTCGTCGACGAAGGCATGACGTTCAAACTACCGGCGGAGCTGCGAGACTGAACGAACGCGTCGCTTGCAGCGATCCCGCCCACCCGTTTCCAACCAAACATCGAAAGCTCAAGCGAAGTCGAGAAGGAGAGCCTCTCATGGCCGACATCGAAACGTTCCGCTCCGAAACCCGCAGTTGGCTCGAGGCCAATGCTCCGGAATCTCTTCGGCATGCCCGCGGCAGCAGTGATGCGCTCGAGGGACATTGGGGCGGTCGCAACGCCGAATGGGCGACCCCCGACCACAAGGCCTGGGCCGAGATCATGGCCGACAAGCAGTGGACGGCTCCCATGTGGCCCACCGAATACGGCGGTGGCGGTCTCAGCAAGCAGGAAAACAAGGTGCTCACCGAAGAGATGGGGCGCCTGGGTCTGCCCGCCCCGCTCACGGGCTTTGGCTTTACGATGATCGGCCCGGTGCTGCTTCGCTTTGGCAACGAAGAACAGAAGAAGGAACACCTGCCGAAGATCTGCCGCGGCGAAATCCGCTGGTGCCAGGGTTATTCGGAACCGGGCGCCGGTTCGGACCTTGCGTCGCTCCAGTGCAAGGCCGTCCGCGAGGGCGACGAGTTCGTGATCAACGGCCAGAAGATCTGGACGTCCTACGCCGACAAGTCCGACTGGATCTTCGCTCTGGTGCGCACGGACCCCGACGTGAAGAAGCAGGAGGGCATTACGTTCATCCTGATCGACATGGAAACGCCCGGCGTTAGCGTGAAGCCGATCCAGCTGATCAGCGGCAAGTCCCCGTTCTGCGAAACCTTCTTCGCAGACGTTCACGCCCCCGTGAGCAACGTGATCCACGAGATCAACGCGGGCTGGACGGTCGCGAAGGCGCTGCTCGGACACGAGCGCACGATGATCTCCCAGGTATTCGGCGGGGCGACGGGCGCGCGCAAGGGACGTGGTCGCCTGGTCGAGATGGCGGCGAAGTACCTCGGCGAGGAAGAGGGCGGTCGCCTGGCCGACCCCGTCTATCGCAACGAAGTCGCGCAGATGGAGATGGATGTCGCCGGCTTCCGCTACGCAGCCCAGCGCATGAACGACGAAGCCAAGGCGGGCCATCAGCCCGGCGCCGAAAGCTCGATGTTCAAGGTCGTGGGCACCGAGAACAACATGAAGCAGCACGAACTGATGGTGCGCCTCGCCGGACCGCAGGGCATCGGCTGGGAAGGTGAGGGCTTCGAAGACGACGAACTCGATCTCACGCGAGCCTGGCTGCGCACCCGCGGCAATTCCATCGAAGGCGGTACGTCGGAGATCCAGCTCAACATCATTGCCAAGCATGTGTTGGGCCTGTCCGGCTGAGCCGAGCTTCGCGCCGCATTCCTTTTACGACATCGAAACACATCCAAGATCCCAAAGAGTCCAGAGAGAAAGACGAACACGATGAATCTCGCACTGACCGAAGAACAACAACTCATTGCCGAGACGGCTTCCGACTTCATGCAGGAAAAGTCGCCCGTGTCGCGCTTCCGCGAACTGCGCGACAGCGGCGACGTCGTCGGATATTCGAAGGCCCTGTGGAAGGAAATGGCCGAGCTCGGTTGGGCCGGCATTCCCTTTCCGGAAAAGAACGGCGGCGCCGAAATGGGCATGGCCGAACTCATCACCGTGCTCGAGGCCGCCGGCGCCGTGCAGGCGCCCGAGCCCTTCCTTTCGAGCGTGCTCCTCGCGGGTCAGTTGCTTGATCGCATGGGGAGCGAAGAGCAGAAGAAGGCCTACCTCGAGCCGATGATCGAGGGGAATACCTGCCTCGCGGTTGCCCTGCAGGAAAGCGGTCCCCGCTACAACCCCGCGCACGTCGCCGCCCGCGCCGAACGCGACGGCGACGGCTATCGCTTGAACGGGACCAAGGCCCACGTGATCGACGGCCACTCGGCCGATGCACTGATCGTGAGTGCGCGAACCTCGGGTGAGACCGCGGGCGAAGAGGGCATCAGCCTGTTCATCGTGGCGGGGGACGCCGCGGGCGTGACGCGAACGCGTCAGCAGCGCGTCGACCATCGCTCGACGGCCATCGTCGAACTCAGCGATGTCCGTGTCGACGCGGCTGCGCGCGTCGGCGAAGAGGGTGCCGGGCTCGCAGCCCTGCGCGACGTCGTCGACCTCGCCACGGTGGGCCTGTGCGCCGAGATGCTCGGCGGCATGAAGGAGGCCTTCGAAAGCGCGTTGGCGCACATGAAGGAACGCGAACAGTTCGAGGTGAAGATCGCGAGCTTCCAGGCGTTGCAGCACCGCGCGGTGCGGCTCTTCATCGAAATCGAGATGTGCCGCTCTTCGGTGATGGCCGCCGCGCGTGCCCTCGACGAAGACGCAGCCAACAAGGCGCAGCTCGTTTCCCTGGCCAAGGCTCGCTGCTCGGACGCCTATGTCGAAGTCGCCAACGAGTCGATCCAGTTCTTCGGCGGCGTGGGGGTCACCGACGAATACGATGTCGGCTTCTACCTGAAGCGCGCCCGGGTGGCCGAACTCACTTTCGGTGATGGCAACTTCCATCGGGATCGCTGGGCGACCCTGCGCGGCTACTGAGTGCAAACGCGAGTGATCTGGAGCCATCAGCCGGACTGGAGCCATGATCCATACTGGAGCCGTGTTTCATGAGTGAAGCGCCGGGCTTTTCGCCTACCGAACGCTTCTTGCGCAGCTGTCGCGGTGAACCCGTCGATCGACCGCCGGTGTGGTTGATGCGACAGGCGGGGCGCTACCTGCCCGAATATCGCCGCGTGCGCGAGGGCGTCACGTTCCTCGAGATGTGCCGCGACGTCGATCGAGCGGTCGAAGTCTCGCTGCAGCCGATCGACCTCGTGGGCAGCGAGGCGGTGATCCTGTTCCAGGACATCTTCACGCCGATTCCCGGGATGGGGGTCGATCTCGACTTCGCACCCGGGCCGGTACTCGCCGATCCCATCCGCACGGCGGCGCAGGTCGACGCTCTCTCGGTCCCCGATCCTCGTGAATCGGTGCCGTTCGTGGGCGAGATCATCCGCACCCTGCGCGAACAGCTCGCCGAACGCGAAGTGCCGCTGCTGGGTTTCGCGGGTGCGCCCTTCACCCTCGCGGCCTACATGGTGGAGGGCAGGGGGTCGAAGGACTTCGGTGTGCTGAAGCACATGATGCACCGCGAACCCGCGCTGCTCGAGGCGTTGCTCGACAAGCTTACGGCCTGCTCGATCGCCTATCTCGAGGCACAGATCGAAGCGGGCGCGCAGGCGGTTCAGCTCTTCGACACCTGGGCGGGCCTGGTGACGGCCGACGAGTACCGCCGCTGGATCCTGCCGCGCCATCGCGAGATCGCGCAGTCGATCGATCGCGAACGCGCGCCGTTGCTTCTCTACATCAACAACGGTGCGCACCTGCTCGAGGCTTCGGTCGAAGCGGGTGTCGACGTGCTTTCGCTCGACTGGCGCGTCGAATTGGCCGACGCCGCGGCGCGTTTCGGTGATCGCGTTTCGCTGCAGGGCAACCTCGACCCCTGCGCACTCGCGGCCTCACCCGAACAGATCCACGAGATGGTCGGCCGCATGGCGGCCGCCGCGAAGCCCGCGCGTGGCTACATCGCGAACCTCGGCCACGGCTGTCTTCCACAGACCCCGGTCGAAGGCGTGAAGGCGTTCACGTCAGCGGTGCGTTCGCTGTAGCGGGTACGGCAAGCGCGTCGCGAACGATCCGGGCGAGCCCTTCGACCCAGGACGGGTGGGCGTTTACGCAGGGCACGAGGCAGAGCGCTTCGCCCCCCAGCTCGGCCCACTGCTCCCGCGCACGCATCCCGATCTCTTCCACGGTTTCGAGGCAGTCGGCGACGAAGGCGGGGCACATGACGGCGACGCGTTTCGTCCCTCGCGCCGCGAGGTCGGGAAGGACCCGGGTGAGGTCCGGTTCGAGCCACTTCGCACGCCCGAGTCGCGACTGAAACGCGACGGTCGTTTCCGCGGCGGGGAGATCGAGGGCCCCCTCCAGGGCTCGGGCGGTCGCAAAGCACTGCGCCCGGTAGCAACTGCGGTTGGCCGGGCACGGGTTGTCGCAGCAGTCACTCTTCACCAGGCAGTGGCTCGCGGTCGGGTCGAGGTCCCGCACCTGGCTCTCGGGTAGCCCGTGAAAACTGAAGAGGACGTGGTCGGGCACGAAGTCGTCGAGCAGCGGGCGCGCGACTTCGACGCTCGCCCGAATGAACCCCTGGTGGTCGAAGAAGGGCGGAGCGATTCGAACCGGAACCCGGGTCCCCAGACTGCCCAGGACTTCGCCCAGCCTGGCCAGCGCACTGCCCGTCGAGGCCGAGGCATATTGGGGAAATAGAGGCACCGTCACGATCTCGCGAACGCCGGCCTCGAGCAGCTCCTGCAACGCCACTTCGATACTCGGTGAGCCGTAGCGCATACCCAGCGCGACGATGTGTCCCCCACCCAGGTTTTTCCCCAGGTCGTCACGCAGGACGGAACCAAAGTGGAGCAAAGGGGAACCTTCTGGTGTCCAAATCGATCGATAGGCCGCAGCGGACCGACGTGGCCGAAAGGGCAGGATCACCGCGTTGAGGAGCAACCAGCGCAGCGGCGCGGGCATCGTGAGGACACGGGGATCACTCAGGAATTCGCGCAGATATCGGCGCACGTCCGACACGTTCGGAGAGTCGGGGGTGCCGAGATTGATGAGTAGAACGCCCATTGGCCCACTGCGGTCGTCCGGT
Organism: Myxococcota bacterium; assembly: GCA_030748735.1. Lineage (GTDB taxonomy): Bacteria > Myxococcota_A > UBA9160 > UBA9160 > UBA4427 > DUBZ01. The sequence continues at coordinate 39,185 of JASMLK010000151.1, forward strand.
TCAGCCACGGACCGAGCATGCCACAGGGTGCCGCTTGCGGCGCTGTTGCTCGAGCCAGAGTGCAAGTGAGGCCAGGCTCGGCGTGTCGCGTTCGAGCATGGTCTCGAGTGCGGCATCGGTCTGGCTGGCGCCGTAGTCGTCGAGCAGTCGCGTGAGCCCCAGCGTGGCCTGAGCCAGCGGCACCTCGCGCAGGGAGAGTTCGCTCGAAGTGGTGCCAATGCGCCAGTGCTCGGCGTAGTAGAGGCGTCGGATCTCGGCGCGTCTGGCTTCGTCGATCATGAGCTGTATCGCTCAAGGTGGACTTGCCCGCGCTGCACGCTTGTCAAAGGAGCGGACAAGATGCGTGACGCGCGCCCCCCAGCCGATGCGGCGAAGCGGAGCGTGGTGGGTTCCCGAGCGGCCTGCCACAAGGGGACCGAGGCTTCGCCTTCGGCGGGTGCGGGTGTGGCGCAGCGGGTGGTCGCGAGACCCTGCGATCGAAACGCGGTGGCGCCGTGCGCGATTACGCGGGCTGGATCGCCTGACGGCTTACTGTTCAGAAATCTACGTTTCTTGGTGCGTGTCTACAGGCACGCTGATGTCACATCGACGTCCCGAAAGAACAGTGCAAACCATCCGAACAAGGGTGTAGATTCTCGGCGTTGTCGCTGCTGTCCAATGGGGGGCGAAATCATGGCTTCCGTGTTGATCGTGGAAGACGAGAACTCGCTGCGCGAAACGCTCACGCGATTTCTCGCCCATGAGGGCTATGAGGTGCGGGCGGCGGCCAGTGGTCGCGAGGCCTTCGACGTCGGGATTTCGTCGGCCCCCGACATCCTCGTTACCGACTGGGTGCTCAAGAACCACATTCACGGGCTGCACGTTTCGGAAGCGCTTCGCGCCGTCAACCCCGACCTGCGCACGATTCTGATCACGGGCTTCTCGTCGCAGGATCTGCTGAGTGAATCCGACCGCTGCGGCGTTCTGCAGCTACTCGAAAAGCCGTTCAACCTGACCGACCTGCAAGAGGCGGTGGAAAACGCGGCGCACACCACGACGACACCCGGTCGAAGCGCGTCGGTCGCAGTCGTGGAAATCGACAACGAAGGCAAGCTTCACTTCGTCAGCAAGCGCGCGCGTCAGATGTTCGACCACACGACCGGGGGCCGCGATGCGAGCCAACTCCAGGACGTGATCGGCGCCGACGCACTCGCGCTGGTCGACGCGGCGCAGCAGGACTGGGAGAGCGCATCCATCGATCTGGCGACCGGCGAATCGTTCGAAACCGAAACGTGGATCGTGCGGTCGCGGCGCCTCACCGGAGGCGCGGGTTATCTCGTCGTTCTGCTCGACGAACAAGAACGTCCTCTTTCGAATGATCCCCGGGTTCGCATCCTGCTCGACCAGCAGGGCTCGTCGCGATCCATTCTGCCCGACTACGGGCCGGTGATCGTGGTCGAAAACGACGGCTCGTTGCGGCGCCTGTTGGTTTCGCAGATCGAGCGGCTCGGCGCGCTGTGTTATCCCACGAACGATTTCCCCCGCGCTCTGAAGCTCCTCGAAGCCGAGCCCCGGGCGGCTACGGTCTTGATCGACTTCGAACTCGCCGGAGCGAACATCCGTCACTCGATTCGGGCGGTACACGACGTGCGTCCCGAAGCGCTCGTGATTGGCACGGGCGGCAGTGGCAGCGAGGAAGACCTGCTCGCCGTCGGTGTGCATCGCGTGCTCTCGAAGCCGTGGCGCATCACCGACCTGCTCGACGCGATGTCGCGCTAGCCCTCGCGCCGCAATCCGCCGGCGATCGCCTCGTGCCAGCGCCCGAGCCACACCGACAGGGCGATGTAGTAGGCGGGGTAGACCAGGCTGATCCAGGCCGCGTTGATGCGCGGAGCGGCGTCCGGGATCGAAATCACCCAGACCATCGCGAGGGTCCAGAGGGCGCCGCCGACGCAGGTGCTGATGCGCAGCACCTGCATCTTGCTCGGGTAGATGTACTTGAGCGGGATGAAGACCGCGATCGAAAGGCCCAGCAACCACGCGTCGCCCGCTGCGGGTGAGAGTTCGAGCAGCCACAGGTAGAGGGCGAGCACGTTCCAGTAGGACGGAAAGCCCAGGAAGAAGTCGTCCTCGGTCTTCGCGTCGAATTGTGAGAACCCGTAGCTGCTGGCGAGCACGGGGAGCGCGATGAAGAACCAGTGGGTCAGGGAACCCGCGGCCGCCATGAAGACGACCGGGACGATCACGAAATTGACGAAGTCGATGATGTCGTCGAGGCGACGGCCGTCGACCTTCGGGAGCACCTCCGACACGCCGACGGCGCGCGCCATGGAGCCATCGACCGCGTCGATCGCCATGGTGAGCAGCATCATGATGCCCGCGAAGGCGAGGTCGTCGCGCGCGATGGCGACTAGCGCGAGCGCGCCGAAAACGCCCCCGCTGGCCGTAAAGAGGTGAACGCTCCAGGCGAGGATCTTGCGCTGCGGCGCTGCAGTGGCCAACTCGGAGGCGCTCATCGTCTTCCTCGTCTTCCTCGTCTTCCTCGTCGCGCTACGTCATCCGCCCGCGGTTGCGCGATTCTCACTGCTGGCCGTGCCAACAAGAGCAGCGCACACTATAACCCGGGCCGACGGCGCGCCCCGCGCAGGTGCGTGCCTTTCTCGTGCCGGTTGGCCGGCCGAGGACGGGCAGGGCGTGGCGGCACCGGGAAGAGACCCCCTCATTCGTGTGCGACTTTGGGGTTCAAGTGGGTCAATCGCGGCACCGATTCGGATTCGGCGCGCACGACTCGTAGCAGCGCGGCGCAACAGCTCGGAGGGGTGAAAGAGATGTCGATTTCGGTTCGGGTTCCCAACCTCGGGGAAAGCGTGGTGGAGGGGACCGTCGCGAGATGGCTGGTCGCCGAGGGCGACACGGTCGGTCTCGATCAGATCATCGTCGAGCTGACGACCGACAAGGTCGACGTCGAAATCCCTTCGCCGGGCGCGGGCGTGCTCACCAAGATCCTCGCCGCGGTCGATGACACCGTCGAAGTCGGTGCCGAGATCGCGATCATCGAAGAAGCCGGGGCGCAGACCGGCGTCGAGAGTGCATCCGCGCAGCCGGCTGCGCAGCCGTCACCGCCATCACCGCCGCCAGTCGTCGAGCCTCCGCCGCCGAACGCACCCGTGCCTGCACCGACGCCGCTCGCGCAGCGCGCAGCCGACGTGGCCCAGCTGGACACTTCCGAAGTCACGGGGAGTGGCCCACACGGTCGCGTCACCCAACGTGACGTTCTCGAACAAGCCGCGCCTGCTGCGGCAACCCCGGCCCCGGCGCCACAGCCGACCCAGGCTGCCGCACAGGCCCCGCCCGCCGCTGTGCCCGCGCCGCGCACCGCCGCACCACTCGCGGCGAAGCCAGTAGCGCGCGCACAGGCCGCCCAGTACGGAGCCGGTGTCGAAGAAGGCGATCGGGTGATTCCGATGTCGCGACTGCGCAAGCTGGTCGCCGACCACATGGTCTATTCGAAGCGAACCAGTCCCCATGTCGGCACCGTGGCCGAGATCGACATGAGCGCGGTGGCGAAGCTTCGCAAAGCCAACAAGGCGCGCTTCGAAGAACAGCACGGTGTGGGGCTCACCTTCCTGCCATTCATCGTGAGCGCGGTCGTGCGCGCACTGCGTGAGAACCCGGCCTTGAACGCGCAGGTGATCGACGATGCGATCGTGGAAAAGCGCGCGATCAACGTCGGCATCGCGGTGGAAACCGACAAGGGGCTCGTGGTCCCGGTGGTGCGCGACGCCGACCGGCTGTCGCTCGCCGGTCTCACGGCGGCGATCGACGACCTTTCGTCCCGCGCCCGAAACAAGAAACTCAGCGCGGACGAACTGCGCGGGGGCACGTTCACGATCTCGAACCCGGGTCGCAAGGGAAACCTCTACGGCTTCGCGATCATCAACCAGCCGCAGGTCGGGATCCTGCGGATGGGCGAAATGGTGAAGCGACCGGTCGTGCGCACGATCGAGGGCGAAGACGCGATCGTGATCCGCTCGATGATGCATCTGGCCCTCTCGTACGATCACCGCGCCGTCGACGGCGCCCCGGCCAACTCGTTCCTGTTCCGCATTCGCGAGCTGCTCGAGGCTGCGGACTTCGATCTGTGAGCGAGACGCCCCGCACGCCGGTTTCCCACGCGCCCACCAGCGGGCACGAGGAGAAGCCCGCGCTGCGGTGTGATTGGCTCGGCGAGGTTTCCTACCGCGAGGGACTCGTGCGGCAGGAAGAAGCGCTCGAAGCGGTGCGCGCCGGTGCGGAAGACCGCTTGCTGCTGCTCGAACATCGGCCGGTCGTCACCCTCGGTCGAGCGGGGCAGCCTGAGCACCTGCTGGAAGCCCCGGCCGATCTCGCGGCACGTGGCGTCGAGGTGGTCGAAGTTCCTCGCGGTGGCGACGTGACCTATCACGGCCGTGGCCAGTTGGTGGGCTACCTGATTTCGAACTTGCGACGCCAGCCTTCGCCCGACGTGCATCGCTTCGTGCGCGACATGGAGGCGGCCTTGATCGATGCCGTTGGGGCGTTCGGTGTCTTCGCCCATCGCGTCGAAGGGCGAACCGGGGTGTTCGTCACGCCGCCCGAGGAAGCTCCCCTGCGAAAGCTCGCGTCGATCGGCATCGGCGTGCGGCACTGGGTGACCCATCACGGCTTCGCGTTGAACGTCGACATCGATCTGCGCGGATTCGACGCGATCGTCCCGTGTGGCCTGCACGATGTCGAGATGACGTCCCTCGAACGCGAAGGCGTGAGTTCCGGGCCCGAATTCGCGTCGCGGGTACGGCGCGCCGTCGGTCTTTCGTTCGCGCGTCGCTTTGGTCGCGTTGCAGGGGCAGGCTGAGCCGGGAAGACTCTGCTCCCATGACCGAAGCAGGGCAGGGCGAAGGCGCCGCCGCGGGAGAAGCGCGCATCGTGCACGAGATCGATGCCGCGAACGCAGCGGCTGACGCCGCGCCCCCAGGCGGCCCGCCCCCCCTGCGATCGTTCGACCTGGCGCTCCACCACGACGGGTCCTGGACCCACGAGGGCTACCCCTTTCTCAATCGCAGGCTGCGCGAGAAGTTCGACGAGTCGGTTCGCTTTCTGCCGGGGGAGGGTCCCGAAGGTCGCGACGCCTACGTGGTGCAGATCGGGCGTTTTCGCGGACTCGTCGATGTCGAAGAGGCGGGGTTCTTCGTCGAAGACATCGATCTTGGCGCAGGCATGGTGCGGCTTTCGGATCGCTCGACGGACGCCCTCGATGTCTCGTCACTCCGGGTATCCGAAATCGACGGCGCACTGCTATGCCGCGTGAAGCGCGACCTCGCACCCGATGGCGTACTGGCACGGTTCAGCCACCGCGCCCAGTCCGAGTTCATGAACGCCGTCGACGAAAGCGGTACGCGGATCGGCGTCGCTGGCGAAACCGTCGCCCTGCCCGAGCTCTGACTCCCGGGCCTGCCGCGCTCAACCGGCGCGTTGCGCGACGGCAATGCCGACGAAGGTGGCCGCCAGGCAGAGCAGCAGGCTCGCGGCAATGTTCGCGAAGGCGAGGCCGGCGCGTCCCGCTTCGACCAGACGCCAGGACTCGAGGCTGAAGGTCGAGAAGGTGGTGAAGGCGCCCAGTACGCCGGTCACCACGAACAGGCGCAGCACCGGTGAAAACAGCTCGCGCTGGTCGAAGATCGTGAGCACGACCCCGATCAAGAAGCACCCGAGTGCATTGACGGCAAGCGTTCCCCACGGGAAGAGTGCGGCGATGCGCTGGTCGACGAACACGGTGAGCGCGTAGCGAAGCGTCGCGCCCAGGGCGCCGCCCAACATCAATGCTCCCCACTTCATCACGCGCCCCCGTTCTCGCGCTTCGGCCCCACGGCGAGCGGCCCATGATGCGTCGAACCGCCCGTTGCCGCCAAGCAGGGGGCGGCTGAAATTGACGCCGGGACGTTGTCGCGGTAACTCCTCCATCCCCGATTCCAGCGCTGGGGCAAGTCCCGGGTCGTTCGCGACCTTCGGGCGGCGTAGCCAAGTGGTAAGGCACGGGCCTGCAAAGCCCTGATCGCCGGTTCGAATCCGGCCGCCGCCTCCATCGCGGCCTTCCGGCTGCTCGGCGGGGGACTATTCGGTCGCAGCACCACCCGCATTGCCAGCGCGGCCCGCTGGCCCCCGCTGCGCGCGCCGCGCCTTCGCGTCTTCGAGCATTCGCTCTTTGAAGTCGGCGTGGATGCGGTTGTAGTCGGCGAGCACCTTGCGGCGTTCGGGGCCTTCGAGGTGGTCGAGGGCCTGGCGGTACATCTGCAGGGCGCCGCGCTGGTTGCGTTGGCGCAGCATGTGCGTGGCGAGGTTGACGAGGCCCATGCCCAGGTCGGGGTTCATCTCGCTGAGGGATTCCGTGCGCTTCGACATCGATTCGGCGGCGACATCGACGATGCGTCTTTCGGCTGCGGAGTCGAAGCCGATTGCGATGGCGAGCAGCAGCGCGAGACCGGCGGCACCCGCGATTCGCATGCTGCGCACGCTGTGGTCGGGCCCCGACACCTTTCGGAAGGCACCCGATTCCCAGGTCAGCACGATCACCATGACGAGCGGATAGAGCCGCACGGTGAGCATCCAGAGGTAGTACTGCAGGAAGTTCGCAAGCCCCGCGCGCCACGCGGGTTGCACCACGATTTCGAGTTTCTCGAAGGCCGTGGTGAGACGGGCATCGGCGACGATCGCGACCGAGATCGCACACACGAAGAACGAAAGAAATACGACGGCAACTGCGCGTAGCCAATAGTCCCCGCGAAGGATACCGGGCAGGGCGAGCACGTAGCCGATCGAAAACGCGAAGACGAAGGAAAGGGAAGGCAACTTGAAGCCGTCTTGCAGCGGGCCGATCCAACTCGTGACGGCGTAGGCCTCATCCACCGAGCCGATGGTCTTGAGGTAGTAGGGCGAACTCACGAAGGCGAGCAGGTTTCGCGCAGCCCGCGCGATCAGCACCTCGAGCAGGGGGGAAAGGCTCTCGACCGCGATCGCCACGACGGTGTACGAGACCAGCAGGCGAAGCACGAACCAGGCGAGTTGCTTCGCGAGGTCACCTGAGACCAGGAGCGTCCCGCTGCCGGGCCGGGTCGACGAAGGCTGTTTGGCCGCACCGTGATTTTCCGAAGGATTGGATTCTTCACTCATAGGGTGGATGCCGTGGCGAGCAGTATACTGCGGCGCCATATGTGCGGCATCGACGGCATTATCGTTTACGGCGAAGGCCCCCCGGTCACGCGCGAAGCGTTGGTGGCGATGGGCGATGCCCAACGTCATCGCGGGCCCGACGACGAAGGGCAGTGGATCTCGCCCGACGGGCGAACGGGGCTCGGACATCGCCGACTTTCGATCGTCGATCTGTCGCCGTCGGGTCATCAGCCGATGTCCACCCGCGACGGCCGCTATCACATCGTCTTCAACGGTGAGATCTACAACTACCAGGCCCTGCGGCGTGAACTCGAAGCCGCGGGCCATGTCTTCGAGTCGACCAGCGATACCGAGACCCTGCTCCACGGCTACCGCGAATGGGGCGTTTCGCTGCTCGATCGCCTGCGCGGCATGTTCGCCTTCGCGCTCTACGACGCGGAAACCCGCGAAACCTTCCTGGCGCGAGACTCCCTCGGCATCAAGCCGCTCTACTACGCCGACGACGGATCGCGCCTGGTCTTCGCCTCGGAGGTGCAGGCGATCCGCCGCGTGATCGACCAGCACGACATCGACCCCGAAGGTCTGGCCTCCTTTCTGTGCTGGGGGTCGATCGCACCGCCCCGCACCCTGCATCGCGCGATTCGCGCGCTTCCCCCCGCTGCGTCGATGATCGTTCGGCCGGGTCGCGTCGAGGCGCCCGAGGTCTACTACCGCCTCGAAGACGAATTCGGCAGTCCCGACAAGATGGACGAACACGAAGCCGCCGAAGCCGTGCGCACCGCACTCGTCGACAGCGTTCGCCATCACATGATCGCCGACGTGCCCGTGGGGTCGTTCTTGTCGGGAGGCGTCGATTCCTCGTCTCTCGTCGGCTTGATGGCCGAGATCCACGACGGCCCGATCCGCACCATCACGCTTTCGATGGACGACGAAGACCTCGACGAGGCGTCGCTCGCGCAGCAGGCGGCGGATCTCTACGCCACCGATCATCACGTCATTGCGACCACCATCGAAGCGGCACGCGCGCGCATTCCCGACGCGATTCGCTCACTCGATCAACCGAGCATCGACGGCATCAACACCTACCTGGTTTCCGAAGCGACGGTGAAGGCGGGTCTCAAGGTGGCGGTCAGTGGTGTCGGGGGCGACGAGTTGTTCGGCGGCTACGGTACGTTCCAGTCGGTTCCTGCGATCGAGGGGCTGCATCGCAGGATGGGGGCGCTGCCCGGTGGTGCTCACGCGATGCGCCTGGTTGCGAATCTTGCGAGTCGCGTGCCGCGTTCGACGCTGCAGGCTCGCAGCGTGCGGGTATTGGGGTACGGGGCCGATACGGCCGGTGCGTATTTCGCGAACCGCGGCTTGTTCGCGCCCGAAGAGGTGCGGCAGCTCCTCGCGCCCGAGTACGCCGAGGCTGTCGAGGCGTGTGACCCCCGGCGCGAACTCAACGAACGCGTACTGCCTGGTTCGCTTCCCGAAGAAGAGCGCATTTCGGCACTGGAGCTGCGCCAGTACATGCAGTGCCAGTTGTTGCGCGACACCGACGCGACGGCGATGCGGCATTCTCTCGAAGTACGGTTGCCGCTCGTCGACCGCGAACTCTTGCGCGCTGCAGCGCGGGTGCCCGCGGTGTTCCGTCACAAGGGGCCGGCGAAGTTCCAGCTCCGCAACAGCGCGCGTCCGCCGGTGCCCGATGCGCTGTGGGCTCGCAAGAAGCAAGGCTTCGCACTGCCCTTCGAGAATTGGCTGCGCAGTGGGTTCGTCGACACGACGCTTCCCGAGCATCCGCTGCTCGCGCCGCATGGGCTCGAGCGACTGCGGCGTGACTTCGAAGCGCGGCGCGTCAGCTGGTCGCGCATCTGGGCGCTGATCGTCTTGCGCGAGTACCTGCATTGATTGGCCGGGCGAGGTCGTCGTGACCCTCGAAGGAAAACGCGTCCTGATCGACGCCACCGGAGCCAGTATCGGCGGGGGCTATACGTACCTCGTCAACGTGATGCCGCGGCTCTGCGCCATGGCGCCGGGCGCGCAGTTCACCCTGATGCTGCGGAACCCTCGCCTGATCGAAGTGCTGACCCCGATCGCCGAGCGCGAAACCAACTTCGACCTCGAGGCGCTCCCCGAAACGGGCGTCGCCGGCCGCATGCTCCATACCTTCTTCGCCATGCCGAAGATCGCCGCTCGTCTGGGTGCCGATGTCTTCTTTTCGGTCGGTGAAGTCGCGCCCTGGAAGGTGCCTTGCGCTTCGATCGCGAGCTTTCGCAACGCCAATGTCTTCACCCGCGAGGTCGCCCCCCCCGACCTTCGCGATCGCATTCGCTTCGTGGTGTTGAACGCGATCGCGCGCCTCGCGGCGAAGCGCTGCGATCGCATCATGTTCGTGAGTCACGACTCCGCGCGCTGGATCGGCGAATCGATCGGGCTTGCCGAAGCGCGGCGAGCGGTGATTCACCACGGAATCGATGTCGACGACTGGTCTTCGGCCGAACCGATGGGCGACCACCCGCGCCCCTACGTGCTCTCGGTGAGCTCGATCTATCACTACAAGAACTTCGTGCGCCTGATCGAAGCGTGGGCACAGGTGGCGCGGCGGTGCGGCGTAGACGACATGCCCGACCTCGTCATCATCGGCGACGACTACGATCGGCCGTATCGCGAAGAGATGGAACGCGCGCGCGACGAAGCGGGCGAGCTTCGCGAGCGCATCCACATCCTGGGCGGGATGCCGTACGAGGAGGTCAAGTCGTGGTATCGGGGGACGCGGCTCTTCGTCTTTCCCTCGTACCTCGAAACCTTCGGTCACCCCCTGCTCGAAGCCATGGCGGCCGGCGTGCCGTTGGTGGCGAGCGGGATCGATTCGTTTCGCGAAGTGGCCGGGGACGCCGCCCTCTACGCGGCCTACGACGACGTCGATGGGCTCGCGAACGCGATCGAACAGGCGCTCGAACCCGATACGGCTGCCGACCTCATCGATCGCGGCCGGGCGCGTCTCGCCGCCTTCTCCTGGGACGCGAGCGTCCGCTCCCTGCTTGCGCTCTTCGAGGACGTCGCTTCGAAGCGCTAGAGGCCCGGCCGGAAAGTTCCCCGTCGCACCGAGGCCGCAGACGCGACCGAATGCAGGAGGACTTTCCGGCCGGGCCTCTAGCCCGCATTATTCATGAACACCCTACTGCGACGGCACATCTCCGCACTCTGGCAAGAGAAATCGACGTCCCGCTGCTCGACGTGGGGTGAACCACGTCTGCGCGGCGGAACGCCGATTTCTCTTGCCAGAGCACGAATCTGCACCGTCTCGCTACGGATGTT
>JASMLK010000152.1 GCA_030748735.1 Myxococcota bacterium
AGTGGCTACGCGGCTTTCGCCCGCGCGTTGAAGGGCAGGCGGGGCATCTCCACGCTCGTCGTTCGGGGCCGCGGAGATGTCGAAGAGCAGGTCGCTCGTGACATCGTCGAAGCGTCGGGCGGAGCAGCTCGGCTGGCTCCCACATGCGAGGGCCTTTCCGAGCTTCTCGCATTGATCGCGCAAGCGCGGCTCTTCGTGGGTGGTGATTCGGGTCCCCTCCACATGGCTACGGCGGTGGGCACGTCGGCGATCCAGTTGATCGGCCCGACCGACCCGGTCGAGAACGAACCGCGCGGCAAGTCGGCGTATCGGCAGCTGCGTGTGGATGTTCCCTGCAGCCCATGTCGACGCGGCTGCGCAGCGGCGACCTGCATGTCGTTGTTGCCTCACGAGTGGATCGTCGATGCGGCCTGTGAGCTGCTCGACGAAAGCCGGGTCGAAGCACGACCGCGTCGCGCCATCGAAACGAGTGCGCCCCAATGGGTCGCGGTTTCGTGAGTTCGAAGTGATGGATCCGGCCGCGGTTCGTTCGATCCTGGTTCGCGCCCCCAATTGGGTGGGCGACGTCGTGATGGCCACGCCGGGGTTGCGCGCGTTGCGCAATCGCTATGAAGACGCGCGCATCGTGGTGCAGGTGCGCCCGGGCCTCGAAGGTCTCTTGCAGGGCACTCCCTTCATCGACGAAGTGCGCACGCTGACCTCGTACCACCGCGGTTTGCGCGCGATGTCGAGCGAAGCGCGCGCCCTGCGGCACGGCGAGCGTTTCGACCTCGGCATCTGCATCCCCGAATCCTTCTCGTCGGCGCTGTTGCTGAGGATGTCGGGTGTGCGCCGGGTCGTGGGCTACGCGGGTGGCCTGCGCGAACCCCTGCTTCATCAGTCCGTGCCCGTGCCCTCGAGTTGGGGGCGCAGGCGAATGGTCGCTCGCGAAACCTTCGTGCTGGGGTTGATGCATGCCGTAGGGTGCAAGGAAGATGACACCCGGGTGTCGCTTGCGACGACGGAAGAAGAAGAGGCCAGTGCAAGCGCTCTGCTCGAAAGTCACGGGATCGCGAATACAGAGCCTGTGGTCGCGTTGGCGCCCGGTGCGTCCTACGGGGCGGCGAAGTGCTGGCCCGCCGGGTCCTTCGCAGAGGTGGGCGACCATCTCGCAGCAACCGGAAACCGTGTGCTCTTGCTCGGAGCGCCGGACGAAGCCTCCATCACGGCCGCGGTGGCCAGCGCGATGAAGCAACCGGCGGTCGATCTCGCAGGCCAGGCCGACCTCGCCATCTCGAAGGCGCTCATCCGTCGAACCCGGCTGGTGATCTGCAACGACGCAGGCGCCCGTCATGTTGCGGTCGGCTTCGGGGTGCCCGCGATCGTGTTCTTCGGTCCGACCGCTGTCGAGAAGACGAACCTCAACCTCGAGTCCATCGCCGTGTTCGAAACCCGTGACAGCTGCCGGCCGTGTTATCGCCGCACCTGCCCGATCGATCATCGTTGCATGACCGGGATCGATCCGCAGTCCGTGATTCCTGAAGCCGAGCGGCTGCTCGAGGCGTCGTTCGAGGCCACCTCGTAATGGACCTTTCAGTCGTCGTCCTGAGCTACGAGACGAAAGATCTCTTGCTCGATTGCGTGGAGTCGATCGAAAAGGCGCTGGAGGGCCCGGCGCTTCGCGGGGCCAGTGAGATCATCGTGGTCGACAACGGGTCGCGCGATGGCTCGGCCGAAGCCATCCGCGAGCGCCATCCCCGGGTCGAGGTGATCGCGCTAGAAGACAACCGCGGTTTCGCGGGCGGGAACAACGTGGCGATCGAGCGCGCAGGCGGTCGCTACATCGCGCTGGTGAACTCGGACGTCGTGGTCGAGCCCGACACCTTCGAGCGTGTTCTCGAAGTCTTCGAGACGCGAAAGGACGTGGGAGCGGCGGGTGTACAGCTGCTCCACCCGGACGGGCGCCTGCAGAATTCCATCCACGTCTTTCCGAGCCTGTGGCGAGAAGTCGTACCGACCTGGCTCCTCGAGACCCTGGCGCCGCGACGTTTTCCGTCCAAGCGCAGACCGCCGGCCGAGCCGATCGAGGTCGAGAGCGTCCTCGGTGCCGTCTTCGTCGTGCGCCGCGAAGTCGTCGACGATGTCGGCCCGCTCTGCGACGACTACTTCTTCTTTCTCGAAGAAACCGACTGGTGTTGGCGAATGGCCGAGCGGGGTTGGAAGGTGCTTCACCTGCCGAACGTTCGTGTCGTGCACGCTTCGGGGGCCAGCAGCAAGCAGAAGGACGCCGCGGCGACGCGCATCGAGTACAGCCGCTCCCTCGACCGCTTCCTTCGGGCGCATCGCGGTGCCTTCGAGGCGGAGATGGTGCGCGTCGTCCGCGTCACGAGGCACCTGCTCGCGCTGCTTCCCCTGACTCTCGCGGGGCTGTTCTCGGCACGCCATCGAGCACGCCTTTCGAGTGTGATGCGATTGCTGCGTTGGCACGCGGCAGGACGCCCCGCGCAGTGGGGCTTGTCGGGAACGCGACCGAAGGGTTTTTCAACGGGCTGCTAAGCTGCCGGCGCCCGTGGTTCGATGGACCGAAGTGTCCGCCTTGCTTCCCGCCCGCCACTTCCTTTCCCAACGAGAACCTTGATGCCCAAGCTCGACACGCGCCGGCTCGAACGGGTCCTGGAGGACTTTGGGAAGGTGCGTCTGCTCGTGGTCGGAGACGTCGTGCTCGACGAGTACCTGCGCGGCGATGCCGAGCGCGTGAGCCCAGAAGCGCCCGTTCCTGTCGTACATGTCCAGCGCGAAAGCGTCGTGCTGGGCGGGGCGGGAAACGTCGTGCGAAACGTCGTGGCCCTCGAAGCCGCTTGTGACTTCGTGTCGGTGGTGGGGCACGACGCCGATGGCGATCGAGTGTGTGAACTGCTGCGAGACCTCGCCGTCGACCCCGCAGGCGTCATTCGCGCCGAAGGCCGACCCACGACCCGCAAGACCCGGGTGGTGGCGCGGGGCCAACAGATCGTGCGCGTCGACCGCGAAACCCAACAACCCATCGACTCGGGAGCTGTGAAGCGCCTGCTCGTGGAACTCGAAGCGAGACTCGCCACCAACGACGGCGTCGTGCTCGAAGACTACGGAAAGGGGTTGCTCGTTCCTGCTGCGATCCGCAAGATCATGGCCGCCTGCGCGGCGGCCCGAGTGCCGGTGTCCGTCGATCCGAAGTCCGAACTTCGTCCCTTCAAGGGAGCCGCATTGTTGAAGCCGAATCTGCGCGAAGCCGAAACCCTGGCGGGTGTTCGGGGAGGTGCGAGTGGTAGCGATGGTGCGCTGGATCGGGTTGCCAGGAAGCTGCGCGGCGCGGTCGGTGAAGGTGACATCGTCATTACTCGAGGCGGTGCGGGGATGACCATCTTCGAAGGCTCGGGCGCAAAGACCGAACGCACCGACGTTGCGACGCCCAACCAGGAGGTGTTCGACGTTCAGGGTGCCGGCGATACCACGATCGCGGTGCTTGCCCTCGCACGCGCGGCGGGCGCCAGCCTGCTCGAAGCAGCAGTCCTTGCAAACGCCGCCGCGGGTGTGGTGGTCGAGAAGGCGGGCACCGCCACGGCGACCTGCGACGAGATCGCAGAGCGACTTCCGCGCACCCTGGCCGCGGCACGAGAGGGGATGCGATGAGCGGCGTCGAGCGAGTGGCCGGCCTGCGCAGCATGACGGGTTTCGGAAACGCCGCCTTCGAACTCGGGGGCGTCGCTTTCGAAGTCGAAGTCCGCACCGTCAATCACCGGCATCTCGACCTGCGTCTCAAGCTGCCACGTCAGTTCTCACAGGCCGAAACCGCTGTTCGCGCCTGCGTTCCGCAGTACATCGGTCGCGGCAAGGTCGACCTCACGGTGAACCTCGCGTCGGGTGCGGCGCCGGTGTCGCAACTCGAAATCGACGACCAGGTCGTGCGGCAGTACGTCGATGCAGCCAGAACCCTTGGCGACGCCTATGGCGTTCCTGGGCAGCTCGACGTCACGGCGCTGATCGCCATGCCGGGTGTCACGCGATTCGTCGAGCCGGGGTTCGACGAGGCCGAAGTCAACGAAACGATCTGCGCAGCAGTCGGCGAGGCGTTGGCGGGCGTCGACACGGTGCGCTGCACCGAGGGGCTCGCGATCTTGAAGGACTTCGAGGGGCGCCTCGCCCACGTGGCCGAGTTGGTCGAACGCTTCGCGGAACGCGGTGACGTCGTGCGCGAAGCCGCGAAGGAGCGCCTGCGCAAGCGCGCTTCGCAGCTCGAAGCCGAAACGGGGGTTGCCGACGAAGCGCGACTCCATCAAGAGATCGTGATCGCGGCCGACCGGCTCGACATCAACGAAGAAATCGCGCGACTGCGAAGCCACGTCGAACAGTTCCACGCGATCGTGGCCGCTGCCGGGCCTGACAGCATGGTGGGGCGACGCCTCGACTTCTTGTTGCAGGAACTCGGGCGGGAAGCGAACACCGTAGGTTCCAAGGCGAACGACGCTGCTCTGGCCCATGACGTGGTCGAGTTGAAGACCGAACTCGAGCGCATTCGCGAACAGGTGCAGAACGTTGAGTAAGAGCGAGACGCGCACCTCGAAGCGCGCACCCGCGAGGCGCAAGAAGGCGGCGAGCAAGCGCGAAACGAGAACTGCGGCCAGCAGCCCCGCGGTGACTCGCGCTGCGGAAACTGCCAGTCGCGACGCAGCGCAGATGCTGAACGTCGGACACGGGAATCTCGTGTTGGCTTCGCGGATCGTCGCGATCATGGCGCCCGGCGCGTCGCCCATGCGGCGGCTGCGTGAAGAAGCCGCGGCGCGCAACAAACTCGTCGACGCCACGATGGGCCGCCGCACCCGCTCGATCCTGGTGATCGACAGTGACCACGTGGTTCTTTCGGCGGTCAGTCCCGAAACCATCGCCCAACGACTTG
Source organism: Myxococcota bacterium (assembly GCA_030748735.1). Lineage (GTDB taxonomy): Bacteria > Myxococcota_A > UBA9160 > UBA9160 > UBA4427 > DUBZ01. The sequence continues at coordinate 4,913 of JASMLK010000152.1, forward strand.
CACCGGACGCGAAAGCAGAGGGGGGAGCCACTGCATGAGCAGTGCAACCGGAACGCGCGGCAAGGCTTTCGTCATCTCGGCACCGTCGGGGACGGGAAAGACGACGGTCTGTCACAAGCTTCTCGCGAGCGATCCCCGCCTGCGGTTCTCCGTTTCGCATACGACGCGCCCGCCGCGACCCGGCGAGAGCAACGGGATCGACTACTACTTCGTCGACGAAGCCGAGTTCCAGCGCCTGATCGAGGAGGGTGAGTTCCTCGAACACGCCCAGTACACGGGCAACCTCTATGGAACGTCCTACGCGGCGGTCGAGACCAGCCTCGAAGAAGGCATCGACGTCCTGCTCGAGATCGAAGTGCAGGGGGCGAAGCTCGTTCGCGACGCGCGCTTCGACGCGGTCTTCATCTTCCTGCTCCCTCCTTCGCTCGAAGAACTCGACGTGCGACTGCGCGGGCGGGGGACCGACGCCGAGAACGTGATCGAGAAGCGGCTCGCCGAGGCACGGAGCGAGCTCGAAATGGCCGACGTCTTCGACTACGCGATCGTCAACGACGACCTCGAGAAGGCCGTCGCCGAGGTGCGGGAGGTCATCGAGGCGGAACGCACGGGCGACTCGCTGCGTGTTCGTGCGCGCCTCGGTCGCAAACGCGTCATGGAGGTCTGGCGCAAAGCGGCCGAGAAGCCCTGAGATTCTCGTATGCGAGCTGCGAGCAGCCTCGCGTTGCCGCGCCGCCAGCCCACCGGTACCCTTGTGAGACGCCCAGCACGTCTCAAGCGGTTGATCCCAAAGGGAAATTGACGGCGATTCGAAGTGGGGGCGGCGAGCGGTCGCGCGCCACGGCGCGGGCCCTCGAATACCGCATTCCGAGCGGATGCGGAGGGATCGATGACTGCGCTGCGCTTCAACGACATCGCCGACCGGATGCTCGAGTACAACCCGGACACCGATCTCGAGCTGTTGCAGCGCGCCTATGTCTATTCCGCCAAGGTGCACGACGGACAGGAACGACTCTCGGGTGAGCCCTATCTCGTTCATCCCCTCGAGGTCGCCGGCATCCTCGTCGACATGCGAATGGACGACGTCTCCGTCGCCGCCGGTCTGCTCCACGACACCCTCGAAGACACGCTGACCACCTACGACGAACTCGAGCGCGTCTTCGGAGAGCAGGTCGCGTTCCTCGTCGACGGCCTGACGAAGATCGCGAAGATCGAGTTCAACTCGGTCCGCGAACACCAGGCCGAGAACTTCCGCAAGATGCTGCTCGCGATGTCGAAGGACATTCGCATCCTGCTCATCAAGTTGGCCGACCGTCTGCACAACATGCGTACGCTCCACTACCTGAGCGACGAAAAGCAGCAGCGCATCGCCCTCGA
>JASMLK010000153.1 GCA_030748735.1 Myxococcota bacterium
ACGCAGGGAAACCGCCCAAGGTCGCCTTCGTCGCGATCGCGAGGAAACTCCTCACCATCCTCAACGCAATGGTTCGAGACGAAACCACGTGGCAGGAAAACGTCGCATAAGAACGATCCGAATCACGGTTGCTTGTTAGGCAGCGACCGCGCGCTGGCGTGCGTACCCCCCGAGCGCACCAGCGGCCAGGTATAGAACCGCGAACGTCGCGAAGTGTCGGGTGACGCCGCCAGACACGGCAAGGTTTAGAGCCGTGAGGAGGCACGCGAGCGTCGCGGCTGCGACCGCGTTGAGAACTTCGTGCCCAGGGCTGAGCCAACCCGCGGCATAGCCCGCGACGCCGGAGCCAAACAGCAAGCCGGCGAACAGAATGAGTACGGTGCCGACGCCGTTGGTGAGGTTTACGATTTCGGCGAACCCCTCGAAGTCGCCTGGTGCGATCCCGAGTAGCACGAGAGCCGCGATCGGGCCGTAGAGGAGGTTGAACACAACCCCAAAGGCGAGACCGCCCAGAATGGCTCGAGGAACAAGTCGGCTAGCCACCGTCGTCTGCCTAACGGATCGGCGCTCAGCGGCGTGGCACAGGCCACCGACCGTTCGCTGAGGCACCCGATTTCAATGCCAAAAGGCTACCAAGATCGATTGGAACGCGCTGTGCCACGTCAGCTGCAGCGCCTTGTTGGGCGGCGGACCTCACGAGTTGGACTCGGAGCGAACCGCTCGACGCTGGTGGCGCTCAAGCGCGAAGCGGAACAGCCACCGGATCGGTGGGACGAGCGGAGGGTAAATCCTTCGCAGTAGCCCGGCGGGCAGGTTGCCGCGTTCTTCGAACTCGACTCTGGCTGTCGGATGGTCCATGAAGCTCGGCCCGACGAAGCGATACGCACGGGCATCACGCCAGAACTCGACCGATCGGAGGTGCTTGATGTTCTTGTAGCCGTAGTGTGCGGGGGCAACGAGGCGCAAGGGCGCACCGTGCGCGATAGAAAGCGGGCGGTCATCGAGCCGATCTGCGAGCAGCACGTCGGGCGCGAGGAGATTCGCGAGCGGAAGGCGGCCGGCGTACCCGTCTTGACCTCGTAGGACGACCAAGTTCGCGTCCGCGTGAGGCATTGCCCGCGGTGCGACGAGCGTCTCGTAGAAGTCGCGGAACCGGAACCCGCTCCAACGGATCGAGCGCTTCGTCCAGGTGGTGACGCAGTGCAGGTCCGAAACCTGCTCGACTCTCTGAAGCGCCACCAGGTCGTCGCGAACGACCAGCGATTCACCGACATCGCCTCCGACCGTGATCTCGAGACGGCGGGGATCCGTCGGGAAGCGAAACGCGAGAGCTCCCCATCCGAATCGGGGAAACTCCTGAATCTCCGTCTGACCCGGGGGCAAGTCTCGCGCCTCGGTCATTGGTTCGCTCCGCTGCCTAACGGAATGGGCGCTCAGCTGCTGGCCCGCCGCCGATGGCGGCCCGAAGCGCCCAAGTTTCAATGCCAGACACTACCAGAGGTCGATTGGAACGCGCTGTGGCCGGTCAGCTGCAGCGCCTTGTTAGGCCGCGCGCGATCAGCCGGTGAAAACCGAGTCGCGGCTGACAAAGCAAAGGCTGTTGCCGAACGGGTCGGCGGCGTAGAAGGACTCCTCGCCCCAAGGGCGATTGGCGATCTCACCGAGAGGACCCACGCCGGGCGGGGCGCCTTCCGAGAACCGGGCGCCCGCCCCTCGACAGGCTTCGTACGTCGCTTGGAGATCCGATACCGCAATGTAGAGGGGCTCGGGATTCGGCTTCGCCGCGTAGCCGTCGCCGTCCGCTTGGGGATCGAAACAGGCAAGGATCGTGCCCTCGCAGTCGAAGTAGTGGCGGCCTGGCGAAACCCGCTTACCCGAAGCTCCGAGAACCGACTCGTAAAACTCCTGGGCAGCCTCGATGTCGGAAACGGGGACAAGCACACGGTAGAGACGTGCCATTTCGGTCCTGCTCCGTGCGGCCTAACTAGTTATTAACCAGCCCCAATCCTACAAGAGCTTGGCGGAAACCCTGCACAGTGTTCGCAGCTTTTCCGGAGAAACCAGAGGCTCCTGTTCGCTCCAACTCCCCATCTCACCAGATCTTTCCGCTTTGGGCTCGTCGTACACTCAACCTGTTATGCATGCGTGCCCTGTGCTGCATAACACCCGTTGGCAGGACTAACAGCGGTTGCCGGGGCAACTGGGCACTCGAGTGGAGGAGCGGCTCGGCGGGTTGCTTGCTGGTTGCCGTGGCCAGGTTTCAAGCGTGTGAACATGATCGCGGGTCCACTCGGCACTGGACGCAGTGGGCTTCCGAGTCGGACGATGTCATGGGTCACACGAACGCAACCCATGAACCTCCACGAGAATGCCACCCCTTCGCACGTACCCGCGAAGTGAGCCGCTATACTCGCGCGCCATGCGGATCCTGATTACTGGGGGGGCGGGGTTCATCGGCAGTCATATTGCCGATGCGTGTCTCGCGGCCGGTCACGAAGTTTCGATCATCGACGACCTTTCGACGGGGCGGCGAGAGAACGTTCCCGCGGACGCGCGGTTCTTCGAGGGCGACATTCGCAATGCGCAGTGGCTTGCGGCGACGGTGCGCGAATGTCGGCCAGAAGTGGTTTCGCACCAGGCCGCGCAGACGAGCGTGGCGATCAGCGCGCGTGAGCCGGTACTCGACGCAGACATCAATGTGCTCGGCACGCTGAACCTGTTGAACGCGTGCGTGTCACAGGAAGTGTCGAACGTCGTCTTCGCGAGTACGGGGGGCGCGATCTACGGGGAAGTGCCCGAAGGGCAGCGCGCCCAGCTCGACTGGCAGCCGCAGCCGCTTTCCCCCTACGCGTGTTCGAAGTTTGCGGTCGAGGGTTATCTCGGGTGCTACCGGGCCGAACACGGTCTGGCTTCGACGGTGCTCCGCTACTCGAACGTCTACGGCCCCCGCCAGGACCCCCATGGTGAAGCGGGTGTCGTGGCGATCTTCAGCCAGCGGGCTTTCGCGGGGCAACCGCTCAACGTCTATGCACGGGTCGAAGAAGGCGACGCGGGTTGTATTCGCGACTACGTGTTCGTCGACGACGTGGTACGCGCAAACCTGATGGCCGTCGACGGCGGCTTCGATCAACCGGTCGTGAACGTCTGCACGGGCGAAGCGTCTTCGACCCTCGACCTCGCCAAGGCGATCAAGCAGCACGCACAGTCGAAATGCGAAATCGGCTTCGGTCCGCGGCGCCCCGGCGACATCGAACGCAGCGTGCTCGACCCGGGCTCACCGCCGCCCCTTGGCGAAACGGTTTCCCTGGAAGACGGCTTGCAGCAGACGGTCGCCTGGTTCGGCGAGCACAGCTGAAGCGGCGCGCTCCGGACCTCTAGTCTGCGCTGTTTGCCGGTGCCGCTTCTTCGAGACCCAGGGTGAGTTCGAAGCGCTGGCGATCTTCGCCGCCCTTCTGATCCTCGACCGTCACTTCGACCAGGTGGTTGCCTTCCTGGCCGTTGCGGGGCACCCAGCTCACGATGCCGTTGAGGCTGTCGACGCTCATGCCGTCGGGGCCTTGCACGAGGTGGTAACGGAAGCTGCGATCGCCGTCGGGGTCTTCGACTTCGAGGGTGTAACTGAACCGCTCACCCCCGAAGCCCAAGGGCGACGAAACGATCTTGGGCGAAGCGTTCACCACGGTGACGGGCTGGCTCACCAACGGCTTTGATTCGTCTTCGCCGTCGTCGGCGATCACTTCGAGCACGATCTTGTCGCCGCGCGCGAACTCATCGGCCGAAAGCAGGGCTTCGGTCGAAACCTCGCTGCCGTTCACGCGCCACGAGTAGATGTACTCGACCTCGTCGCCGTCGGGATCGTACGAGCGCGGGGCCGCGGTCACGTCGTACGAAACGCTCACTTCGCCCAGCGGTTCGAATACGACCCCCTTCAGCACGGGCGGGCGGTTGCCAATCATCGCGCCCACTTCCATCGATTCGCCCCCGTCTTCCTGGTCGCGGGCCGTCACCGACACCTCGACGTAGGCGCCCTTCGCAACGTCCTTCAGCATGAACTCGTTGCTGCGATTCTCGACCGCGGCGCCGTCGACCGTCCATTCATAATGGAGGCGGATCGCGTCGCCGTCGGGGTCGAATGCTTCGACCACTGCGGTGAGCCGTTCGCCGGGGCGCGGGTTCTCGGGACGCAGCACGAGGTCGCTGATCTCGGGCGGCGAATTCATACCGTTGCTCGCTGCCGACGTCGTCGTTTCGGCGGGAGTCGGTGCCTCGCCCATCTTGAGGCCGGTAGTCTGCGCTTCCTCGCCACCGCCACACGCGATCAGCATGGACGCGAGCGCAGCAGAGGCGACAGCGGCAACGATCCGGCGAGTCGTACCGGTCGAAAAGTAAGAAGAGCCCATGTGGCGAATACCCTCCTGGATTCAGCGCCTGGTTCGCTTTGATGCGGTGTCGATCTCGTCGCCCGCGCTTGTGTTCGTTGTGTCAGTTGAAGGCGTGGCAGCGTTGCGACGTCGCCTGGACGCGCGCAACGGCACCATCAGTGGTCTCGCCCTGGACCCGCATGTCCCAGAGCGTATAAAGGAAGGTCGAACCCGAACCGACCTCGATGCTCGCGTCGAGTTCCGAACACGGATCCGCACTCGCGAGCATGCAAACGTTGTTGGACGCGGCCGTCGTGTCGGGCTGGTACGACGTGCCGTTGGGCAGGTTGGTCTGCGGCAGCACCTGCGTGATGCAGTCGCCCGGGGCCAGCGCCGTGGGGAGTGGTGCCGTGCGCACCATGTCGAGGGCGGCTGCGACGCCCGCGTCGGCGGCGTAGAGCGCGCTGCGAGCGCGACTCGTGTAGCCGGCGATCTGGCGATCACGCATTGCAGAATCGAGAGACGCCATGCCGAGCAAGCCCATCAGCACCAGCATCATCATCGACACGATGAGTGCGGCACCGCCTTCTCGCCGTTGGCGACCCTCCTTCGTAGCGGTCGTTCGCGCGTGCATGTTCACGGTGGGGGTCCTCACGAGGTGTTCCGCAAGCGGACGGTGGCGGAATAGATGCGACGGCGGCGTCCATCGGTACCGGGAATGTTGGTGGCGCGGTTCTCGGTCGCCTGGCCGGTGCCCGCATTCGAGGGGTTTCGTGGATCATCGCTGCGCGTCCGCGTCACGATGTTGAAGCGGATCTCGCGCAACAGTTCGCCGTCCACGGTCGACGTATCGAACGTGGTGTCGGGTACGGGTGCGATCGCCACGCTGCCACCGGCGGTCGCGATATTGAGTGCAGAGGCGCGGTACTCGAGGGTGTCCACGACGCCATCGTCGTCGTCGTCGAAGAACCAGGCGACCTGCAGGTCTTCCGTGTCGCGCGCCAGCGTTTGGCTGTTGCGCTGAATCTCGGGCTGGGCAGCGCCGCCGGGCGTCACGACTTGATACACGTTCGCAGGGATCAAGCGAAGCGAACCCGGGACACCCATCGCGCCGGTGAGCGTCGTCGTCGTGAGGTCGAAGATCAGCGTGTTGCTCGCGATGTCGACCGAACTGATCACCCCACACGCGATGCCGCGGCCCGTGTCATCGATGTCGATCACGATCACCCCGGCCCCCACCTGGAAGTCGGAATCGTTCGTGCCGTTGCCGTCCGTGTCGTAGGTCGCATTGCCGTCGAGGACGATGTCGTCGACCCCCATGGTCCAGATCGAACCCGCGTTCGAGGGCGAACCCTGTACGTCCGCAGACATCACGTCGCTGCGCAGGTTGGTGGGCAGCTGGTCGATCGGCAGGATCGCACTGGCATCACTCAAGTAGAGCGTGTCGGCGTCACTCGTGCTGTCGGCACCACAGGCCGCCGCAGCGGTCGGCACCATGTAGCCGGCGTTGCGAATGTCCCGTTCGATCAACGCCGCAACCGCGAGCGTGTTGTTCTGCGTCTCTGAAACCTGATCGACGACCGAGTAGGTCTGATACTGCAGCGTAAACGTGCTGGCGATGTAGGACATGATGAGCCCCAACAGTCCCACCGCGATCACGAGCTCGATCAGGCTGTAGCCGCGCTCTTGCCGCCGCGCCTTCAGCATGAAGCCCCTCCCCAGTTGTACCGTCGCGTGGCGAGTACGAGGTTGCGATTGCCGTTGTACTTCGCCTCTTGCCAGGTCACCTGCATCTCGACGTCGAGCATGCAGGTCGTGGCCGGCACGGTGGTCACGCGCCATTGCACGTTGTAGCTGTGCTCGATCGCGGTCCCGCCGGACGGGTTCGTGAGTGCGGTGTCGAAGCTCGAGCGTGCACCGGCCCATGCGGGCACCAGCCACCCCGTGTCCTTGAGACCATCGAGGGTCGCGTACGGGAGACGCTGGGTCTGTTCGAGGTAAGTGCGACCCACCGCGGCTGCATCGGCCGTGTGCCTACCTGCGCCGCCTTGTCGTAGCGCCTCCAACTGCATCATCGTCATCGCGAGGATTCCGAAAGCGAGGATCGCGAGGGCGATCATGACTTCGAGAAGCGAAAAGCCGCGGTTGCGAGGATTGCCGCGCGAGCGCTTCGAACGTCGTGTTCGCGTCATCACTGAATCCATGCCGCTCCGCTCCAATGGTGCACGCGAGTCGTCCCCAGGGCGGAGAGGATGATCGCGTAGTCGCGTCGGCCGTTGGTGAGGTAGATGCCGCCCCCGCCCTGGCCTTCGATTCCGAGGTTTGCGCAGTCGGCGGGTGTCATGAGGCGCGGAATGCCGTCGGGCTGGAAGACGATCCAGTGCGCGAACTTGTTTGCGTCGATGGTGGCCGAGGTCACCGTCGCATCGCTAAAGGTCGAACCCTGAACGTTGTTCGTCGGGGCGAAGCCGTTGTCGGTGGGGACGATGTTGTTGCCCGCGTTGCCCGCCGACGTGCCCCAGGAAAGGTTGTTCACCTGGTCGACGGGGAGTGACCACACGACTTCGGCCGTGCTGCCGATCGTGCAGTCGGCGGTTGTCGCCGGCCCGTCGTTGATCACGTCGATGATGTTCGTAGAGGTAAGGCCCGCGGGACTCGCGCTTCCAGATGCACTCTGGAACACGACGATCACGTTGCTGCCGGTGCGGATCGCCTGGGTGCGCGCGAGCATCATCGCATCGGAGACCTGACGCGCGCTGTTGCGCAGTGCCTGGTCGTTTCGCATGTTGCGCAGCGCCGGCGTCGCGACGGCCGCCATGACCCCGATGATCACGCTGACGATCACGACTTCGATCAGCGATACACCGCGTTGGTACTTGCTAGCCACCATGCTCTGATGCTCTCCTTCGGAACCGATTCCGAACCTGGAAGCGGACTGCCTCGAGGGGCACAAGAGTCGAATCGCAAGCCTCGTGCCACCTGCGGAAAAACGGCTAAACCCGCGGACTTCTTGAGATTCGACTTCGAGAAAACGCGGCTCTGTGCAGCGCGTCACCGCAAGGAACTTCGCGGCCACGAAGAGGGCTGCGCAGGGTTGCCGGAGCGTGAAATCGAGTGCGCAGGTCGGTGGCAACGAGTGCGCAGCCGTCGGCCGAGTCGTGCGAGTGCGCCGCCGCGCCGACCCATCAGCGACGCGCAACCCGGTCGCAGCGTCGGTGAGGTTCAGTCGCGCTTGCGCAGGCGTGCGGCGCGCGCGTGAGCGGTGAGCCCCTCGCGGGTCGCGAAGTCGGAAACCGCGTCGGCATCTTCCGTCATGCTGGCGGCGTCGTATTCCAGCAGGCTGCTGGCCTTTACGAAGTCATTGCACGAAAGCGGGCCGAAGAAGCGCGCGGTGGTTCCCGTCGGGAGCACGTGGGACGGCCCAGCGAAGTAGTCGCCCAGGGGCACCGGGGTGTAGCGGCCGGTGAAGACTGCGCCGGCGTTGGGGATCGCGGCCGTACACGCCTCGTCGTCGCGCGTCATGATCTGCAGGTGCTCGGGCGCAAAGCGGTTCGCGATTGCGCACGCCTGCTCGAGATCCTCGACGAGAACGATCGCGCCGTAGGCTTCGAGTGCCGGGCGAATCACGTCGGCGCGTTCGAGTTCGGCGAGCCCGGCATCGAGTGCCTTCTCGACTTCGCTGGCGAGCGAAGCGTTCGGCGTGACGAGCACGGATGAGCCCGGGTTGTGCTCTGCTTGTGCGAGCAGGTCTGCCGCGACCCAGTCCGCGGGCGCTGAGTCGTCTGCGACGATCACCACTTCGCTCGGGCCCGCGATCGAATCGATTCCGACGCGCCCGAACAGCTGTCGCTTCGCTTCGGCGACGAACGCGTTGCCGGGACCCACGATCTTGTCGACGGCGCGAATCGATTCGGTGCCATACGCAACCGCCGCAACCGCAACCGCGCCGCCAACCCGATACACCTCTTCGATGCCGAGTTCGCCCGCGAGCGCGAGCGCCATGTCGTTGATCTCACCCCCGGTGGGCGGCGTCAGCATGACGATCTCGCGCACCCCCGCGACCTGCGCGGGGACGACGGTCATGAGGACGGTCGAGGGATAGAGGGCCTGCCCGCCCGGCACGTAGACCGCAGTGCGTTCGATCGGCGTATAGCGAACACCGAGCTTGCGTCCCCCGCGTTCGAGCGGTGGCGGTGCCTTGACGAGGATGTGCTCCTGGTAGGCGCGTATGTTTGCAATCGCACTTCGCATCAACTCGAGAAACGCGGGCTCCGCATCTGCGTGAGCGCGGGCAATCCGTTCGGCGGGAACGCGAAGCGTTGCGGGTGTGATCGCGGCACCGTCGAACTGCGAGGTGAGTCGCGCGGCAGCCTCGTCGCCACCGAGCCGCACGTCTTCGAGGATGCCCGCCACGATCACGGGGACGTCGAGCGCATCTTCGGCGTCTGCGTTCGTGAGTCCACCGGCCTTCAGCAGCTCGATCAACTCGTCGAGTTGGGCGGGGCCCGCGGGTGAATTGATGTCGATGGTACGAAGCGCAGTCATGTCGGGACTCGGGTGGGGGGAGACGGCCGGTGGGCGCACGCGGGTCCGCCGTCTGTCGTGCGGTTGCGTGTGGTACCGTGGCGCGCCAGCGGGCCGAACGGTCGGAAATTCCGCTTGGCAATGCAAACCGATCCGGGGCACGGCGAAAAATTGCGGGGCATGGTGACATGAAGAGATTCCTGAAGTCGCTGTTCGGGGGCAATGAGGGCGGAGAAGGCAGTGAGGGCGGGGAGGCGGCGCCGGCAGGCATCGCCTCCGCCGAAGTGTCTGGCGCGGGCACGCCGCAGGCCGAGGCGCCCGGTGCGAGCGAGGGAGGTGAGCATTCCCTCGCGGCCATCACCGACGACCTCGTGGCGCAGATCTGCTCGACGATGCCCGACCCCCGCCCCGCCAACGAGATCGACCACCACGTCCACATGTTCGACGCCGGCTACGTGACTTCGATCTCGGCCGCCGACCTGCTGGCCCACATCCAGACCCGCTACGGGCTCGATATCACGGAAACGAAGCTGATCGGTCCGCTTCAGAACATCGAAGCGCTGGCGAACTACATCAAGAACCCCACGCCGTGATCGCCATGAAGGCACCTCGACACCCGGCCCCGCGCTTCCCCGTCGTGCTTCCCTGAGCGGGCGTCGCGCTCGTTTCCTGCCCCGCACACGCTTCCCGGCTCGCGTTCGCGTGCGAGCATTGAAACCGGCGGTCCAGCTGGCAGAATTTCCGGTCAGCGAAACAAACGTTCGTGCCGTATCGGGAGGTTTTCATGGCGAGTGCAGCCCCGGACTTCAGCCAATTCAACATCGTGCACCCAGTGAATTACGCCTCCGAGGGTTACCCGCATCACATCTGGAAGTGGTTGCGCCACAACGACCCCGTCTACTTCTGGGAAGAGACCGACGGCATCCCCTTCTGGACGATCACCAAGCATGCCGACATCACGGAGATCGGTAAGCAGCCCCGGAAATTCGTAAGCGGTCCGACTCTCGTCGTCAGTCACGAGCCGCCGCGCCCGAGCCCCATCCCGCCGACACTGATCCAGCTCGACCCGCCCAGGCACGGCGACTACCGCCGCATGATCAGCAAGCGCTTCACACCACGCGCCCTCGAACGTTTCCATCGCGACATCGACGACATCGGCCGCGAAATCGTGGAGGGCCTCGTGCAGAACGACGAAGGCGAATGCGACTTCGTGAGCGAGATCTCGGCTCCGCTTCCGATCGCGGTCATCGCCTGGATGCTCGGGCTTCCCAAAGAAGACTGGAACCTGCTCTTCGATTGGACCAACCGCATCATCGGCGCACAGGACCCCGAGTTCAAAGCCGAAGGCATGACACCCGACAAGGCGGCCGAAGCCGCGATGGCGGAACTCTTCACCTACTTCGTGGGGCTCGTCGAAGAGAAGAAGAAGAACCCCGCGGACGATCTCGTCACCCTGTTCACGCAGTTCGAGTACCAGGGCAAGCCCCTCGAGCCGATGGACGTGCTCACCTGGTGTTTGATCATCGTCGTCGCGGGCAACGAAACCACCCGCAACGCGACGACCGGTGGCATGTTGGCCTTCATCGAAAACCAGGGCGAACTGCGGAAGTACCAGCAGAACCCCGAGCTGCTGAAGCCCGCGGTCGAAGAAGTCGTGCGCTGGACGTCGCCCATCATCCACTTCGGCCGCACGGCGACCGAGGACTACGAACTACGCGGCAAGAAGATCAAGAAGGGCGACACCCTCGCCCTCTTCTATCCCTCGGCGAACCGCGACGAAGAGATCTTCGACGATCCCTACACCTTCCGCATCGACCGCAACCCGAATCACCATCTCGGCTTCGGGGTTGGGGAGCACTACTGCCTCGGCGCACATCTCGCACGGCTCGAAATGGAAGTCGCGTACAAGTACCTGTTGCCGCGCATCGATGAGATCGAACTCACCTCACCACCCTCTCGCTTGCACTCGGCGCTCGTCGGAGGCGTGAAGCACCTGCCGATCCGCTACCGCTTGAAGCCCATGCAGTAGGCGCGGGCTCGTACTACGCGCTAGCGCTCGGGCGCACGGACACCTCCACGTGCCAGCGTTGCAGGTTCTTCTGATCGTCCGCGATGCGGATCTTCACCACCTTGCCGAAGTCGATGGCCATCTGGGCCGAGATGTCCGCCATCGTGTAGCGGTCACCCGCGATGAACTTCGTGCGACCGAGTCGTTCGTCGAGTACGGCGAGGAAATCGATGGCGCCCTTGCGCGCGACTTCGCCGAAAGCCGGCACCTGTTCCATGCGTTCCTTCATGTAGTCGTGGGTGTTCTGGAAGCAACCGAACACGCGCTCGGCCAGGTTGTATTCGACGCGCTGAACCCACATTTCGACGTTGGCGACTTCTTCGGGCGTCGTGCCGAAGAGCGGCGGGTCGGGGTGGAGGGCTTCGAGATAGCGGCAGATCGCGATCGACTCGGCGATGTGGCTGCCGTCGTCGAGTTCGAGCACGGGCACGCGACCCATCGGGTTCTTGGCGAGGAATTCGGGCGTGCGCGTCTGCAGGCTGCCGATGTCGACTTCTTCGGTTGGGATGTCGAGGCCCTTCTCGGAGATGAAGATGCGCGTACGTCGCGGGTTGGGGGCGTTCTTGCTGTCGTAGAGCTTCACGATCTTTCCTCGGTTTCGGGTTCGGGGTCGAGCGAAATCTTCTGGTTGTCCGCGTAGCGCGGACCCGCCACGGTGTCGTTGTTGATGAGTTGGCCGGCGCGCGTCAGATCGTCGGGCCCGATCTCGAGCGCAGCAGCAGCAGCGTTTTCTTCGGCGAACTTCGCGTGCTTGGTACCGGGGATGGGCACGAGGTGCTGGCCACGGGCGAGCACCCAGGCCAGTGCGAGCTGCCCCGTCGTGCACGCGTACTTGTTCGCGATTTCGCGGAGCCCTTCGAGCAGCGCCACGTTCTTGGGCAGGTTTTCTTCGCTGAAGCGCGGCATTGGGCTGCGCAGGTCGCGCTCCGCCAGGTCGTCGCGGCTGTGAATCACGTCGCAGAGGAATGCGCGCCCCAGCGGTGAAAACGGCACGAACCCCACTCCGAGTTCGCTGCAGGCGTCGATCACCCTGGCCTCGGGTTCGCGCGTCCAGAGCGAGTACTCGGACTGGACGGCGGTGATGGGGTATTCGGCGTGGGCTTTGCGAAGCGTCACCGACGAAACTTCCGAAAGACCGGCGTAGCGGATCTTTCCCTCGTGTACGAGCTGGCCGAGGGCGCCTGCACTCTCTTCGATCGGTACGTCGAAGTCGCGGCGATGCAGGTAGTAGAGGTCGATCACATCGGTCTGGAGGTTCTTCAGGCTCTCTTCGCAGGTGTGTCGGATGTTGTTCGGCGTCCCATCGACCGAACGCTTGCGGTCGGGTGCGACGCGAATCCCGCACTTCGAAGCGAGCACGAATTCACTGCGTCGCTTGCCGAGTACGCGCCCGATCAGCTTCTCGTTGTGCCCGACGCCGTAGATGCTCGCGGTGTCGAAGAACGTATAGCCGGCATCGAGAGCACGGAAGAGCGTGCGCTCCGACTCCGCGGCGTCGGGCTTGCCGTACGACTGCGACATGCTCATGCAGCCGATTCCAATTGCGGAGACTTCGAGCTCACCGAGCCTTCGTTTCTGCATCGCGACCTCGTGGGTGGAAGGGGTGCGCTTCGCGTGCTCAGAGCTTTGCGAGCACCTTGTCTGCGAAGTCGCGGAGATCACCGAGCTTCTTCTCGAGCGTCTGGGTGTCGGGGCCATTCGGCTGGGTGTCCCGGAACCCGACGACCACATTCGTGACACCCTGGTCTTCCAGGCGCCGAATGCCGTCGACAGTGAAGGCATCGGGGCTGATGGCGTGGACCTCGAAGGGCAGATGGTCGCGACCCGCGTCGCGGCGCAACTCGGCCAGTCGTGCCATGTAGCGGGGTAGTTCGTCGGGTGGTCCACCCGCGTGCATCCACCCGTCACCGATCCGTGCCGCTCGACGCAGCGCGGCTTCGGAATGTCCGCCGATCAGGATCGGGATCGGCTCGCTCGGAACGGGGCAGATCTTGAAACGCGGAATCTCGTAGTAGTCACCCGAAAACTCGAAGTAGTCGCCCTTCTGCAGACCGCGCAGGATCTCGATCATCTCGTCCATTCGCTTGCCGCGGCCCTTCCACGGTTGACCCGTGACGGCAAAGTCCTCGGGCCAGGGCGACAAGCCGACGCCGAACGAAAAGCGGTTGTTCGTCATGACGGCCAGCGATGTTGCCTGCTTGGCGACGACGACGGGAAGCCGGACCGGGAGCTTCATCACGAGCGTCGTAAACCGCAGGCGCTGGGTCACGGCACCCATTGCGGAAATCAATACGAAGGGTTCGATGAAGGGCTTGTCTTCGATGAATGCGTTGTCGCCGTCCGCCGAGTACGGGTACTTCGTGTCCGACGGGCCCGGATAGCCGAGGCTGTCCGGGACCACCATGCCGTCGTAGCCCGCCTCTTCTGCCGCGAACGCGATCGGGAGATAGAAGGACGGGTCGCACATGGCCTGCGCGTAGGAGATCTTCATTGGGATGCGCTTCTCATTCGACCGGTCTGGCCGGGCGGCACAGCTTAGGATGCGTCGCGGGGCCCGATCAACTGTTTTACCCTTGGCCGCTCGCTCGCCTTCAGGCGTTTTCCGTGCTCGGGGTGCTTGACCTTTGACTGACCCGCCGGCTGAACGACGGCCTCGCGCGCAGGCGAATCGCGAAAGCGAGTTCGACCGTGTGCAGCGCGCCTACTTCGAAGCCCCCGAAGTCGACCACTTTCGCTGGACGACGGCGGGTGCGGGTTTCGCCGAAACCGAGGACGAGTTGCTCGCTCCCGTCTGCCGCGAAGTGCAGACCCCGTGTCTCGAGATCGGCTGCGGCGAGGGAAACAACCTCGTACGACTGGCGCGTCACGCCGGTTGTTTCGGGATCGATCTCTTTCCCCGCAAGCTATCCTTTGCGAAGGCCGAAGTACCCGA
>JASMLK010000154.1 GCA_030748735.1 Myxococcota bacterium
ACCGCGATCACCTCCCTGCGCTTCGTTCAGAGTCGAGTCTCGAGGCCGTTGCGCTCGAGTTCTTTGCGTAGCCCCCGGTAGAAGTCGTCGTCTGGCGTGCGAATTCCGAGGGGCTTTCGATCGGTTCCGAGACGCGGAAGCTTCGCCTCCCAGAAATGGTTGTAGGGAAGCAAGGTCAACGATGGCAGACCAAGCTCGCGGAGTCTCGTCGCCGTGGCTTCGAGGTTTTCCGTGTCCGTGTTCCAACCCGGAATGACAGGCATGCGCGCTTCGACGCAGACGCCTCGGCGCACGAGTTCTGCGAGATTCTCGAGGATGTTCTCGTTGTCGCGTTCGGTGAAGCGCTCATGGCGGCGCGAATCGATCACCTTCACGTCGAACAAGACGAGGTCGATCTCGTCGAGCAGGGGTTCCAGCAAGGAGAACGGGTACGCGCCACAAGTCTCGATCGCAACGTGCACACCCACTTGCCGAAGCTGTGGCAACAACTCGAGCAGGAACCGACTCTGGAGCACGGGCTCGCCGCCCGAAAACGTCACGCCGCCACCGGATTGCGCGTAGAACGACTGGTCGCGCAGTAGCACCGGGAGCAGTTCTGGAACGCTCCACGAGCGCCCGATCACGCGCAGCGCGCCGGTTGGACATGGATCTACGCAATCACCGCAGGCGGTGCAGCGAGCGAAGTCCACACGGCCGGCCGGTTCAGCGCCGAGAGCGCCGACCGCGCAGACGTCGATGCAGTTCGTGCACCCTTCGAGGCAACGCTCGGCGTCATAGGTGAGTTCGGGGCCGACGTGCAGCGCTTCCGGGTTCTGGCACCAGGCGCAAGCGAGCGCACAGCCCTTGAAGAAGACGGTGGTGCGGATCCCCGGTCCATCGTGGATCGAGAAGCGCTGGACGTCATAGACGATGGCTTCATGGGGATGCGTCACACCCTGCCCTCGCCCTCAGTCTGCTGGCAAGCCGGGCCGCGATCGTGCGGTGACGCGTGCAATGTGCGAGTGATGAGTTCTTCTTTCATCTCGTCGGTGAGGTCGTTGAAGTAGGCGCTGTAGCCCGAGATCCGAACGACGAGGTCGCGGTGGCGCTCCGGGTGGCGTCTGGCATCGATCAGAACGGACGCATCCACCACGTTGTATTGGACCTGCATCCCTCCGGCATCGAAGTAGCCGCGCGTCAGATCGGCCAACAGCTTCGTGCCCGCCTCTCCCCTCAAGTACCACGGGTCGAGCTTTTCGTTCAGACACAGCCCGTTGCCGATCATTTCGGTCGACGCCGCTGCGGCCGCACGCAGGGACGCGGTCGGGCCCGCGTCGTCGCAACCGTTCACGGGCGACAGACCATCCGCCAGCGGCAACCCGGCGCGGCGACCACTCGGCAGCGCGCCGAGTCGGCGGCCGAAGCCAACGTGGGTCGTCATCGTCCAGAAGCCCGGAGCGTACGGGCCGCCTCGCGGATTGGAGTGACGGCGAACGGCAGCGCAATAGATGTCCACGACACGCCGCGCCCAGCCCTCGGGGCCGCCCGCGTCCTGGCCGAACTTCTGGGTGCGGTCCGTTGCGCGATGTTCGATTTCGCGAGCACCGTCGAAGTCGCGATCCACCGCGGAGATGAATGCGTCTAGGGACATGCGCCTTTCGTCGAAGACGATCCGTTCGATGGCCGCGAGCGAATCCGCGACATCAGCGGCGCCCACACCCTGCATGCCCGTCGAGTCGTAACGCGCCCCGCCCGCGTTCACGTCGCGTCCGTGTTCCAGGCATCCATCCACCACGGTCGAAAGCAGCGGGGTCGGGCGGTACATCGCGTGGGCGCTCTCGATCGCGTCGTTGCCCCGGACCGCAGCGGCGACCAGGCGCTCGACCTCTTCGCGAAAGGCGTCGACGAGGGCTTCCATGGATTCGAACTTCCGCGGCCTACCCCCTTCGTCTGCGTGCGATCCGCCATGCAACGCGCGATCGAACGCTGCAGGCAGGCTCAGAAACGCCGCGCCCGCTGCCGGGAAGCTTCGCCCCGGAATCCCCCACTCTACACATCCCACGATGCTGTAGTCCCTTGCATGGCCAGCTGCGACGTCGAGGTCTTCGAGGGCGGGGACGATGCGCGCGTCGTTGAAGAACGCCGGCATGCCACCACCCTGCTTCACCAACTCGCAAGCGCGCGATACGAGAGAAGGATCACTGGCGGGGTGGACACGCAGATGGAGATTCGGCTGTCGCAAGCGAAGCTGGCCATAGGCTTCGAGCAGCAGGAAGCTCACCTCGTTGCTGGCGTCGCGACCTGCATCGTCGGTGCCGCCGAGCGTGATCCCCGAAGCCGACGAAAGGCCGCTGAAGTATTCGGTCGCCATCGCGTTGAACAGCGGCAGGAGTTCGGCGGCCTTGCCGAGGAAGCAACCCAGCAGCTCGACCGCGCGCTCTCGGGTGAGCGTTCCCGCGGCAACGTCTCGCTGATAGAACGGCCATAGAAGCTGATCCAGGCGCCCGAAGGAAATGCCGTGCTGGAAGCTTTCCTGATGGAGCATCGTGTGGGTGAGGAAGATGCTCTGCAGCGCCTCGTGGAAGTTACGTGCCGGAAGCGCGGGTACACGCTCGAGGACCTCGGCCAGCTGCTTCAGCTCGCTTGCGCGTTCTCCGTCGGGTTCGCACTCGGCTTCGCGCCTGCAGTGGTCACTCCAACGCCGAGCGAACGCGATCGCGGCCTGCGCCGTGATCTCGGCAGCGTCATAGAAGGCCGCTTGCTCGGGATCGGTGGTTTGCTCTCGTCTTCGCTGCCGAACGTCGTCGAGGATTCCACGAAAACCCCGCTCGAGTACGCTGCGATGGTCGGGAGTGACGTGCGAGATGCCCGCGAACTGGGTCAGTACGAAGTGGCGGCCGCGCACCAGTTCGTTCGGAAGCTCCAGATCTTCGGCCAGCATCCCCGCTCGCGACTGCACCGAACGCGAGAACCAGAAGGGAAGGATCTCTTCTTCGAGAAGCCGCACCTGCTCTGGTGTCGTGGCGAGCGGGTTTACCTTGCGCGCCGCAAGCCCAGTCAACTCCGGAAGCATGAGCAACCCGCCGAGGTCGGGGTGAATGGGCGCACCGATTCGCTGCGACGACGGGTTGCCCACGATCAGCTCGTCCGGGTAGATCTGCAGTGGCACGCGTTCGAGGACATGAGCGAGTGCCCGCGCCCAGGTGACGATCGGGGCTTGCTGCTGGCGTGCCGCCTGTCGACGCGCGTAAAGACGCTGAAGCGTTCGGTTCAGTGACAGCTGCCAACGCGACTGTGGCTCACCCTCACCGAGGTTCCGAGCCAGCCCACGACGAAAGAGCGCGAAGTGAATGCGCGCCAGCCGATCGCCCCACGGATCGCTTCGCAGCTCGCCGCGATAGAAGTCGGTAATCAGCTCCGCCTTCTGCGTGCACAGCGAGTAGGGGGCGTTCAGCAGCGCTTCGCGCAGCCGCGAAAGCCGCTCGGACCGAACCGGCGCAGCAGTGCCCTCACCCTGCTCGGCGGCCGCCTCGTTCCCGTCCGATTGCTGGGAGAGCAGCGCCGTCGCCGCCATCACCACCACCTCCCCTACGTATGGAGATGGATGTATGCATGTCCCGTGCCGCAGAGAGGTCGCAGGCACAAAGCAAGAGCCAACACACCTGTGGCCCACCGCGCCACACCGGGTTCCTTTGTCCCACTACACAACCACCTGCGTTGCGTTCAAAGGTCGACTTCCTCTGGACAGCTCCGATCGTTCTCCCTGGCCCCCCAACGACTTCCCCCCGGAGAACCCCCCACACGCCCGGCCGCGGCCCCCGCTACCTCTTCCGGTGACTCTTCGCCAGAACCTTCTTACGCAACCGCAAAGACTCCGGCGTAACCTCGAGCAACTCATCGTCCTCGATCCACTCGAGCGCACTCTCGATCGTCAGCTTGCGCGCCGGCGTGATGATCGGCGCATCGTCCTTCCCCGAAGCCCGCATGTTGTCCAGCTTCTTCGCCCGACAGACATTCACGTTCATGTCACCGGGCCGCCGATTCTCGCCGACGACCTGCCCTTCGTAGACCTGGACGCCGGGGTCGACGAACATCGTCGCGCGCTCCTGGATCTTCGCGATCGCGAACGGCGTCGTCTGCCCTTGGTCGGTCGAAACGATCCCGCCGACCGAGCGCTTTTCGAGGTCGCCCGCCCAGGGTTCGTAGCCCTTGATCGTGGCGTACATGATGCCTTCGCCACGGGTGTCGGTGAGGAACTCGCTGCGGTAGCCGAACAAGCCGCGGCTCGGTACGACGAAAGAAAGCGTCACCCGACCGCCTTCCTGACGCATGTCCTCCATGCGTCCCTTTCGCACCGCGAGTTTTTCCATCACCGACCCGGCCGCCCAGTCGGGCACGTCGATCGCCACGTCTTCGACGGGCTCGCACTTCCTGCCGTCGATCTCGCGCGGGATGATCTCGGGTCGCGACACCGCGAACTCGTAACCTTCGCGTCGCATCGTTTCGACGAGGACCGCGATCTGCAGCTCGCCGCGACCCGACACCTTGAAGGTGTCCTGTCGGTCCGTTTCCTCGACCGCCACCGAGATGTTGGCGAGGCCTTCGCGGCGCAGCCGGTCTCCGATCTGGCGACTCGTGACGAACTTGCCTTCGCGCCCCGCGAATGGCGAGGTATTCACCGAAAAGTGAACGCTGATCGTCGGCGGATCGATCTCGATGCGCGGCAACGCTTCGGGGTGCGAGGGATCGCAGATCGTGTCGCCGATCTCGATCGAGTCGATGCCCGCCAGGATGGCGATGTCACCGGCCCGCGCTTCGTCCATTTCCACGCGCTCGATCCCGCGCGTGCCGAAGAGCTTGGTCACGCGGAAGGTTTCGCTCGCTCCGTCGCGCCCCACGCGCACGACGTTGGCACCACGTGTGAGCACGCCGCGATTCACGCGACCGATCACCAGGCGACCGACATACGAGTCGTAGCCGAAGGTCACCGCCTGGAACTGCGTCGGCCCGTCGAGGTCGACGTTCGGTGCAGCCGTGTTCTCGAGGATCGCGTCCATCAGCGGCCGCAGGTCCTTCGCGTCGTCCGGCATCTCGCGCTTCGCGAGCCCCGCCTTCGCCGACGTATAAACGTGCGGAAAGTCGAGCTGGTCGTCGTTCGCTCCGAGTTCGACCAGCAGGTCGAAGACCTCGTCGAGGATTTCTTCGGCCCGCTCTTCCGGCCGATCGATCTTGTTCACCACGAGCACGGGCTTCAGGCCGCGCTCGAGGGACTTGCGCAGCACGAAGCGCGTCTGCGGCATGACTCCTTCGACCGCGTCCACGAGCAGGAGCACCGCGTCCACCATGCCGAGCACGCGCTCGACTTCGCCGCCGAAGTCGGCATGGCCGGGGGTGTCGACGAGCTGGATGCGCGTGCCCTCGAATTCGATCGCCGTGCTCTTCGAAGAAATCGTGATCCCGCGCTCGCGCTCGAGGTCCTGCGAATCCATCACGCGGTCTTCGACGATCTGGTTGTCACGAAACGAACCGGCGAAGCGAAGCATGGCGTCGACGAGGGTCGTCTTGCCGTGATCGACGTGGGCGATGATGGCGAGGTTGCGCAGGTCGTCTCGCGTATGGGAAGCGCTCGAAGTGGAATTCGACACGGTGGTCACTTTGCGAATGCAGGCAATGCGTGGCGCCGAGTCTTCGCGAAGCCCATGCGTCGAAACGCGTCGAAGGAAAGGGCTCGGGATTCAGCGTCCGCGGGCTGCCGCAGATGGTTGTGGAGGGGATGAGAAAGGCCGCGCGGGGTTCGGGGCGGGCGCAACCTAGCAGAAGCGCTTGCGGAAGACTCGCCGTTCCGCCGGCCCTCGTGCGCTCACGGCCTTCTCAGCCGCGCGGCGCCGCGATTTCCGTTCGATTGCACGCGCCCTGCCGCCGAACCTCGAAGCGCGCGCCCCGTTTCGCCAGGATGTGGTGCGCCACCGCGGCTTCCAGCGCGCGACCACGCAAGGCCGCCTTCCACCATTCGAGATGCTGCGCATCCTCGGCGGCCCGATCCTCGATCGCGAAGACGACTTCCTTGTCGCTCGCCGTCACTTCGACGCGCAAGCCGCCGTCCTTGTCCATCGCCTCCATCGCACCGTAGGCCTGACTCAGCAGGATGTAGTGGAAGACCTCGGGTTCGGCGCGAACCCCGGGCAGGTCGTCCGCGAAGTCGAAGACGACCTCGAACGCGCGGCCGCCGTATTCGGCAAGTGCACGCTCGAAACCCACGGCGATCACACCGGCGCCCACCGGCGAGATGTCACTCGGTGGCTCACTCAAGACCGGGCGGATGAGCGCCAGCAGCGCGGCCGAGCGGGCAGACAGATCGTCGATCTCGAGCGACGCAACGGCGAGCCCGCGTGCGTCGAGTTCCTCGTCGAGCAGATGGGCCTGCAAGCGCACGGCCGCCACGAGGTTCGATATTTCGTGGCATATCGCGAAGACGAGATTGGCTGAGTCCGTCGCGGCCTTGTCGAACGTATCGCCGGTCATCGCCTGCCCCCCGAAACCCGGTGCGCGCCCTTGCGCGACTGCGAGCCTCCCCCTGCCGGTGCATTGTCGCACGAACCCGGACCGATGGCTCGCGTCCGTTTTGCCCGGACCGCCCCCATGGTAGATTCGCCACCATGACCAGCGACAAGATGCTCGCCCGCATGTCGAAGCGGCTGAAGCTCGATTCGATCCAGCGCCACATCTTCATCTGCGTTGGCGGCGATTGCGCGGACGAAGAAGTCCAGGCAAAGGCCTGGAAGTTCTTGAAAGCACGACTCGCCGAACTCGAGCTGGTCGACGTCGAGCAGGGGGTATTCCGCTCCAAGGCCGAGTGCCTTCGCGTCTGCATGGACGGCCCCATCGCCCTCGTCTACCCGGAAGGCACCTGGTACAGACAGGCGACCGAGGAAAACCTGGAGCGCATCATTCAGGAACACCTGATCGGCGGTGCACCGGTCGCCGACCTCGCTTTCAGCCGCACGCCTCTTCCGTTCGAAAGCGTCCGCGACGATCCTGGAAAGGTCGAGTAGCACGATGCGCTCAGCCCTCCTGCTCGGCCGGCATCATCAACAAATCGGTACAGTGGACCTCGTGGCCGAGGGGCCGTGTGCCATTGCGATCTCGCGCGGCGGCGCCCCCAAGCGGTACAGCTACACCGAACCGAACGAAGACGCGTGCTGCTTCGTCTGGGGGCCACACGGTGTCATGCTTGCGGTCGCGGACGGACACCACGGTGCCGGGGGGTCGGAACGCGCGATCCAACACCTGGTCGAAAGCGCTTCCGGCTGGCTCGATGAGCCCACCACCGATCGCGCCTCCCTCGGCGGGGCGTTGGTCGAGCAACTCCGCAAGGCCGTTGGCGAGATTGGCGTCGCGATCTTCGACGAAGCCGCAGCGGTTGGACTTCCACCGCCGGCCACGACGCTTTCGGTCGCCGTGGTGCGTCCGGGAGACGACCTGCTCGCACATGCTTCGATCGGCGATAGCCATGTCTTCGTCACGAGCGATGCCCAGCCGTGCGATCTGGGCTGGTCGGCCGGACGCGACGACAACCCCGAATACCTGGGGCGCGAACGCGACCTCGCCGACGAAGCCAAGCTGACCGTCGACTTCGCATCGCTTTCGAGCACGCGCGCCGTTGCGCTCATCACCGACGGCTTTTCCGAGCACGGCATCGGGCACCCCGACCCCGCGGCGGAACTCCACACTTTGCAGATCGACAGCCTGAACGGCGCGCCGGATCTACGCGCCCCCGACACCTGCCGCGCGATCACCGAATCTGCACTCGATGTTCAACGACGCAACCGCTCAGGTGACAACGTCGCGTGTGCGGTGTGGGCAGCGGAGTAGGCTCGGCGGGCTGGTTGAGTTGAACTGGACTGTGCTGGGTTGCGCTGGGTTGCGCTGGGTTGCGCTGGGCAATAGACGAGCTGGTAACGTACTCGTCCTATGTCAGACTTGGCGCATGAGCACGACCGACCGCGGTGGCGCTGACACAGAAGGCCAGGACGCAACGCCCGATCCCTACGTCATCCACACCGACGCGGAACTCGCGGCGCTGCCGTGCGCCTTCCGCGACGATCTCTTTGCGGGACAGGTCGCGCTGGTGACGGGCGGTGCCGGAGGCATCGGGCGTGCCATCTGCATCCTGCTCGGGCGACTCGGTGCGCGCATCGTGACCTGCGGACGCGACCAGGCGAAGCTCGATCAACTCGCCGAATCCCTCGCCGAGCTCGACATCCCGTGCCAGACCGAGCGCATGACCATCCGCGACCCCGAACAGGTCGCCGACCTGTTCACTGCCGCCCATGAAGAACAGGGGCGAGTCGATCTCGTGGTCAACAATGCGGGAGGCCAGTTCCCGAGTCCGGCGGTGGATCTTTCGCCTCGCGGTTGGGCCGCGGTGGTCGAGACGAACCTCTACGGAACGTGGTTCGTCATGCAGGCTGCAGCGCGCGAGTGGATCGCACGCGAGCAGGCCGGGTCGATCGTCAACATCGGCACCATCACCGGGCGCGGTTCGGTGGGCATTCCGCATACGGCCGCGGCTCGTGCGGGCGCACAGAACCTTGCGACCGGCCTCTGCGTCGAGTGGGCGCCCCACGATATCCGCATCAACACCGTGGCGGTCGGCGTCGTGCGCAGCCCGGGTTTGTTGCACTACCCGCCGGAAGCGCGACCGAGCTTCGACCACAACCCGCAGCGACGGCTGGGCGACGTACACGACGTGGCACTGGCCGTCGCCTTCCTCGGCTCCCCCGAGGCCAGCGGTTACATCACCGGCGAAGTCACCCACGTCGCAGGCGGTGGACAAGCGTGGGGTGAGTACTGGGCCATGGGCAAGCCCGACTGGTTCAAGGTCGAGGAGTAGCGCGAGATGACTGCGAGCGAAGCGAAAGAACAGCAGGGCCGAATCGACACCACCCGGCTTCAGGACATCGCGCGCGCCTACACCCAGACCGCGGTCTTGTACTCGGCGATCGATGTCGAACTCTTCAGCCACATCGACAAAGGCGCCGACACCGAAGTCGCGTTGTCCGATGCAACGGGTCTGCGTCCGGTGGACATCGACCGGCTCGTGACCTGTTGCCTGAGCATGGATCTCCTGCGCTGGGCCGACCAGAGCAGCGGCCGACTCGAGAACGCACCGGATGTCGACCGCTATCTGGTGAAGGGGAAGAAGACGTACGCGGGGCCGTGGATGACCTTCACCCGGAACAGCGTCCCCGACTGGTTTCGCATGACCGAGCTGATGCGAGAAGGCAAACCGACGCTGCTCGGCATGTACGAGGACATCACCCCCGAATCGGCGCGCAAGTACCACGAGTCGACGTCGAGCATCGGCTTCGGGGCGGCGCGGCGGTTCGTTCGCAGCGTCGACCTCAGCGGGCGCCGGCACCTGCTCGATCTCGGTGGCGGGTCGGGGGCGTACTCGATCACCGCCGTGAAGACCTTCGACGGCCTCGAGGCCACCGTGCTCGATCTTCCGCCCGTCGTCGAAGCGACGAAGGACTACATCGCGCAACACGATGTCGTCGACAAGGTCACGACCCACGGCGCCGACTTCACGCAGGGCGAGTTTCCCTCCCCCTGCGACGTGGTCGTGATGGCGAGCAACCTGCCGATCTACGACGCCGAAGTCATCGCCAGCGTGGTCGCACGGGCGTTCCGGGCGCTCGAGCCCGGTGGAGAGATGCACCTGATCGGCGAGATCCTCGACGACGATCGACGGGCCCCCGTCGACGCGGCCATGTGGGGCATGAACGAACTCATCTGTGGAAGCCTGGGACGCGCGCATTCGCGCGCGGAGTGCAAAGGCTATTTCGAAGCGGCGGGATTCGTCGACGCCGAGGTCAGCGAGTTCATCCCTGGTACTCTTGCCCGCTGTTTCGGCAGGAAGCCGGCTTGATCGATCGGTGCATCAGCACGACCCGGGGTCGAAGGCTCTAGGAGGAAAGGCGAGATGAGTCATGCAGTGATCACGGGAACGGGGCTCTTCACGCCGCCGGATGGGGTGACGAACGAAGAACTCGTCGCATCACTGTCGAAAGCCAACGAAAGGTGGAACGCGGAACACCGCGAGCAGATCGAGAGCGGCGAAGTCGCCGAACGCGACATGCCTTCGGAACGATTCATCGTGAAGGCCTCGGGTGTCGGCCATCGCTACGTGATGGACAAGTCGGGTGTGCTCGACCCGGATCGACTCTGCCCGCGGCTTCCGTTGCGCAGTGAAGACGAACTCTCCATCCAGGCAGAGATCTGCGTCACTGCGGCCGAAGAAGCCCTCGCCCAGGCCGGGCGAACCGGGGCCGATGTCGACGCCATCATCGTGGGCTGCTCGAATCTTCAGCGCGCCTACCCCGCGGTCGCCATCGAAGTGCAGCAGGCGATCGGCGCTGGCGGTTTCGCATACGACATGAACGTCGCCTGTTCGTCAGCGACCTTCGCGATCCAGAACGCAGTCGACGCCATTCGCTCGGGCTCCGCGCGCTGCGCCCTGGTGCTCAACCCCGAAATCACCTCGGGACACAACAACTTCGAGTTGCGCGAATTTCACTTCATCTTCGGCGACGCCTGCACCGCCGTGGTGCTGGAACCCGAAGAGGACGCCCTCGAAGGCGAATCCTGGGAGATCCTCGGCACGCGTCTCGCGACGAAGTTCTCGAACAACATCCGCAACGACGCCGGCTTCCTGAACCGCAGCGAAGACGGTGTGCGCGACCCGCACGAGCTGGTCTTCCGGCAGAACGGTCGCAAGGTGTTCAAAGACGTCTGCCCCATGGTCGCCAAGCACATCCGCAGCCATCTCAAAGACCTGGGCGTCCCGCTCGAAAGCGTGAAGCGTATGTGGCTCCACCAGGCCAACCTCGGCATGAACAAGCTGATCGCCAAGACCCTGCTCGGGCGCGAGGTCGAACCCGAAGAAGCGCCCGTGATCCTGGACGAATACGCCAACACGAGTTCGGCCGGGTCGGTGATCGCCTTCCACAAGCATCGCGACGGCATCGCGGCTGGCGAACACGCGGTGCTCTGCTCGTTCGGCGCGGGCTACTCGGTGGGCAGCGTCATCCTGCGCAAGCGCAGCGACTGACGCGCTAGCTCAGATCTTCGAGCTTCGAAAACGTCGTGCCCAGGCCGTTCATGAAGCGGAACATCGGAAAGATGTGAGCGCCGAGCAGCGGCTTGCCCGTGGTCAGCAGGGCCACCGAGAGCTTGCGTTCGGGGTCGGCCCAGCAGAACACGTTCGACAGCCCCACATGGCCATAGGCGTGTTCGACGTCGCGCCCGAAGAGCCCGAGGCCCTGGCTGCCCAGCATGAAACCGAGGCCGTAACGGATCGGTGCCATCAAGGTGAAGTCGATCTCGCGGTAGCTCTGCTCGGCTACGGCGTGTCGAACGCAGCGGCGATCGAAGACCTCCTTGCCGTCCCACTGACCGCCGTTCAGCAGACACTGGAAGAAGCGAGTCATCTCGTCGGCCGTCGTGATGATGTTGGCTGCGGGGATCACCCCTTCGAGGAAACGGTGGTCGTTCGACATCTCGACGATCTCTTCGAGACCCGCACCGAGCGCGCGATCGAGCACCGCACCGATCAGCGCCGGAGGCGGCGAACCCGTGAGGGCGTTGAGCGCGACATCGTCGACATGCTCGGGAGTGACCCCGTAGTTGAACCAGTGGAGCCCCAGCGGGTCGCCGATCTCGCGTCGCAGGACATCGCGCAGGCTGTCGCCGGTCGCACGCTCGATCACCGAACCGAGTACGAAGCCCCCCGTCACCGCGTGGTAGGCGAGCAGCCTCCCGGGACGCGAGCGCAGTTCGGCGTCACACATGATCTCGACGACCCGCTCCGGTTCGCCCAGCAGATCGAGGTCGAGGGCATCGGGCGGCAGGTTCGGCAGGCCCGCGCGATGGGCGAGCAGATGGCGCAGCGTAATGCGCTCCTTGCCATGACGCGCGAACTCGGGGATGTAGTCGCTCACCCAATCATCGAGATGCAGAACGCCCTGCCACGCCAGCTTGTGAACCAACATGGCCGTCACGGCCTTCGACGCCGAGAAGATGTTGATCGGCGTATCGAGATCGACGAGGCGCTTGGGGGTGTCGGGCCGATCGCCGGGCCCGTTCCCCGACGCGTGACCGAGCGAGCGATGAAGCACCACCTGCCCTTCTCGCCGCACGCAGACCTGCAACGCCGGATGCATGCCCGTGCGATAGACGTCTTCCAGGTGGCCCCACAATTCCCCGATCTGTTTTCGCGTGGCGCCGAGGTGTTCGGGCGCTTCTTCGCTGCCACGATGCGTGATCGGACCGAGTTTGTCGGGCACGTCACACTTTGCCGCGCTGGGCCTGGAAAACGGATTGAGCCACTCGAGGGAGATCATCTTCTTCCTTTCCTCTTCACCGGGGGGGCCGGGCGCCCTGACCCACGGCGGCCTACCAACCCGCCGCGGCTGCCAGCCCGCTGCGGCGCTCTACCCGGCCGCGGCGCTCTACCCCGCCGCGGCGCTCTACCCGGCCGCGGCGCTACGCGCCCCGCGCCAGCGGGCGTAGTTCTCGCGCGGGCTCTTCATGAAATCGCGAACGGCTTCGAGGGTCAGGTAGAAGACCGGCACGATCAGCAGCGTGAGCAGCATCGAAGAGAACATGCCCGCCGCCGTGGCCACCGCCATCGGCGCGCGGGTTTCCGCGCCGGGACCAATGCCCAGAGCCGAAGGCAGCACGCCGAAGATCATCGAGAGTGCCGTCATCAAGACCGGACGCATCCGCACCGGCGCCGCTTGGCGCATCGCTTCTTCGGCCGACGCGCCCTGTTCGCGCAGCTGGTTCGCGTAGTCGACGAGCAGAATCGAATTCTTGGTCACCAGACCGATCAAGAGCACGATGCCGATCATGCTGAACAGGTTGAGGGTCATGCCGAGCGCCCAGAGTCCTCCCAGCGCACCCGTCATGGAAAAGGGCAGCGCCAACATGACGATCAACGGCTGGGCAAAGCTCTCGAACTGGGCCGCGAGCACCATGTAGATCACCAGCACGGCGAGCACGAGCATCAGCACGAACTGCTGCCCTGCCTCCTTCATGTCCTCGGCGTTGCCCTTGAGTTCGAGCGAGAGGTGCGAGGGCAGGACTTCGGCCGCGATCCCCATGGCGCGCTTCACCGCGGCGTCGAGGTCGATGCCTTCGAGGTTCATCATGATCTCGGCGCTGCGCTGGCGGTCGGTATGCGTAATGCTCGACGCCGTTGCGCCCTGCTCGATGTGGACGATGTTGCGCAGGTCGACCAGCTCGCCGTTGCGTGCGCGCACCCACAGGTTTCCGATCGAAGCCAGGGTCTCGCGGTCGCCCGGCTCCATGCGCAGCCGGATGTCGTGGCGTTGCTCACCGTCGCGGAAGGTCGCGACGTCGACGCCGCCGATCATGGCCGTCACGATGCTCGCCACCGTAGAGGCATCGATACCGAGGGCGGCGGCCTTCTCCCGGTCCGGCACGATGCGGGCCTCGGGCAAGCCCAGCTTGATTTCTTTTTCGGGGTCGGTAACGCCACCCTCTTCCTGCATGCGCGCCAGGATGACGTCCGAATAGTGGCTGAGTTCTTCGAGACTCGCGTGCCCGCGGATCTCGAGTTCGAGGTCGCGCTCGGCCATGCCGAAAGAACCGACGATCACCACTTCCTGTCCAGGGATCTGGCTGAGCGCCTCTCGCGCATCGCGCTGAAACTCCCTGGTGCTGCGCTCTCGCTCGTCGTGAGGCACGAGTCGTGCGTTCATGAAACCCACGTTGGGGCCGTCGTTCGACATGCTCGTGCCGCCGATGCGCGTCAACGTGGTGACGGTTTCGGGTTGAGCGAGCAACCACTCCTCGTTCTTCTTGAGCATCTCGATCGTCTTCTCGAGCGAGGTGCCGGGGGGCGTACGGAATTCGAGCACCGCCATGCCCCGGTCTTCTTCGGGCACGAACTCCCCGGGCAGTTGCTTCCCTGCCACGACGGCCAGCAAGATCGCCAGCAGGGCAATGCCGAAGGTCTTGAGTCGGTGATCGAGGGACCAGTCGAGCACGCGCCGGTAGAAGGCTTCGAGGCCCTGGAAGCCGCGCTCGAGGCGGTGATACACGCTGTCTTCGGAGCGCTCCTTCGGTGCCGGCATGCGCGCCGCAAGCATCGGCGTGAGGGTCAGCGCAACGAAGAGCGACACGATCACCGCGGTTGCCACCGTGACGCCGAACTCCATCAGGAAGCTTCCCATCTGGCCTTCGGCGAAGGCCACCGGGATGAACACCGCTGCAACGGCGAACGTGGCCGCCGCCGCGGCCAGGGTAATCTCGCGCGTGCCTTCGATCGCCGCGGTACGCGCATCGGCGCCTTCCTCGCGGTGCCGCTCGATGTTCTCGAGCACGATGATCGCGTCGTCGATCACCACACCGATCGCCAGGGTGAGGCCCAGCAGGGTCATCGTATTGAGGGTGAAGTCGAATACCCAGATCAACCCGAACGCGGTGATCACCGAAAGCGGAATCGCGAGGGCCACGATGAAGGTCGGTCGCGTGCGCCGCACGAAGACGAAGACCACCGCGACGGCGAGCAACCCGCCGAACCACAGCGCAAAGATGGTCTCCTCGAAGGCTTCGCGGATCGACTCGGAGTTGTCGATGAAGCCGTCGGGCTCGGAAATGTGGATCGTCGGCGGCGCGCTCTCGCGCAGCTTGTCCATGCGCCGCTTGAACTCGTCGACGATGGCGACTGTATTGCCATCGGACTGCTTCGAGACTCCGATCGCGATCCCTGGCTGGCCGTTCATGTGCGTATGGGTTCGCACGTCCTCCGCGCCGTCTTCGATGCGCGCCACATCGTGCAAGCGAACCGCCGCATCGCCCTCCCATTTGATCACCATCGCGCCCAGTTCATCGACGGTCCGGAACTCGGCGGCGGTCTTGAGTGCCCACTCGACGGAACGCCCCTCGACGAACCCGCCGGGCCGCTCGACGTGCTCGCGACGCAGGGCGTCGAGCACATCGGTGATCGCCATGTTGCGCGCACGCAAGGCGTCGGGATCGATCCAGATTCGGATGTTGCGTTCCCTCGCGCCGTAGAGCGACACCCCGGCCGCGCCGGGTATCGACTCGATATAGGGTTTGACGTGTTCCTCGATGTACTCGGTCGTCTCGACCTGCGTCAGATCAGACGCGATCGGTGCATAGATGACCGGGAAACTCGAGAAGTCGAACTTGCCGATCCCTGGGGGTTCGATCTCCGCCGGCAGCTCGTCCATGTCCGAATTGAGTTTGTCTCGGATATCCTGGGCGCCGACGTCGATGTCGTGCTCCAATTCGAACTCGGCCATCACCATGGCGACGCCGTGGGTCGATTCGGAGTAGATGTGCTTGACGCCCTCGATCGTGGCGAAGGACTCCTCCAGGATCTCGGCGACATCTTCTTCCATCGTGCTCGGCGACGCGCCGATCATGCGAACCACCACACCGGCGAACGGCGGCTCCATCGCGGGATAGCGATCGATCCCGAGGCGCATGAGCCCAAGCACGCCGAACGTCGCCAGCGCGGCGGTCATCATCCAGGTGAGGACCGGGCGGTCGATCGAAATGTCGGAGAGCTTCACGTGCCCTCCCCTCCACGGCGACCCTGAGCCGCGACCGCAGACTCACCGTTGTTGCCGCGTACTCTTACCTGCGCGCCTTCGACGAGCCCCGCATGTCCACGATGGACGATCACGTCACCAGCGGCGAGCCCCATGACTTCGATGCGTTCTCCCTGCTGCGCGCCGGTTTCGATCGGCACCTGCACGACGCGATCCCCTTCGGCCATGCGAAACACGTGGGAGCCGGCGGCGCGTCGCACCACCGCGTCGACGGGCACCATCTTCACGTCGTTGCGTCGGTTGAGCCCAAGGCTCACCCGTGCGAAGAGACCGGGGCGCAGCGCAGCTTCGGGGTTCGCGATCTCGGCCTTGATACGCAGAGTTCGCGTTGCGGGGTCGACGGTGGGAGAAACGAACGTGACTCGACCTTCGAATTGCTCGTCGGGGAAGGCGCCGACGCGAACTTCGACGATCTGCCCGACCGCTACCAACTGGGTGTCGAGTTCGGTCAGGTTGAACACGACTTCGAGGGGATCGAGGGCCACGATCTCGAAGATCGGCGTGCCCTTCTGCACGAACTGCCCGAGCTGAGCCGAACGCTTCGCCACCAGGCCGGCGAAGGGAGCGCGTACGCTGGCGTCGGCCAGGGCCCGCTCGGCGACACCGAGTGCGGCGCGGTCGGCTTCGACGTTGGACGTCGCGAGCAAGAGCGCCGTTTCCGCCTCTTCGAGCTGTTGTTCCGACGCCACGTTCTGACCACGCAGCTTGCGAATGCGCTGGGCCTGGTGTCGATCGTTCGTCTGCTTCGCGCGCGATTGGGCCAGGCGCGCGCCGGCGGCTTCGACGTCGAGCTGACGACGTGCCGGATCGATTTCGATCACCACGGCGTCCTGATCGACCGCGCCGCCCTCTTCTACGGAAATGCCGGTGACGCGCCCTTCGACCTCGGCCGCGATGGTGGTGTGGAAGCGCGCGCGCAGATCACCACTCGCGCGCAGCTCTTCGTCGAGATCGACGGACTGGACCGTCGCCAGCGAAACGACGTTGAGCAACACCTCGCGCTGCTCTTCTTCTTTTTCGCATCCAAGTGCGAGCAAGCCAATCAGCAAGCCGACCAGCCCATGCAGCCGGACGTTCATCATTTGTTGTCTCCAGGGCCGGGCTGCGTCATCCCGCGCAAGAGTGTGTCGATGGCGCGCTCGGTGAGCTCGGGCGTCCAGGGGTGGTCCGGCTCGTTGATACGCTGGGAAATCAGGCCCTGAACCAATGCCCAGAGCACCTGCCCCGCCGCCTCTTCGTCGAGGTCCACGAAACCGTTGCTCGAGGACAGCTCGCTGATGGCGTCGCGAACGCGCTGGCCGACCCGGTCCATCACGGCGGGCATGCGGCTTTCGCCCTTGCTCGAGACGGTCCAGATCAGGCGGGCCAGGGTCGGGTGCGAAGCCCAGAACTCGACCGAGCGCAGTAGCAGCGCGCGAAGTTCTGCGAGCGCATCGTCGTGGGCGGGAAGCGCGTCGAACTGCTCGCCGAGCTTCTTCAGCCGCTCCTCGAGCAGCGCGTCGATCAGCCCGTCCTTGTCGCCGAAGTAGTGGTAGACGGTGGGGGCCGAATAGCCGCAGCGACGTCCGAGACTGCGCATCGAAAAATCGCAGCTCTCGGACTCGATCACGAGGGCTTCGGTCGCGTCGAGGATCGCGCGCCGCGCCTCGAGCCTCTGGCGCTCGCGACGCTGGTCGATCCCGCGCGGGACTTCGTCGGTTGTGAGTGACATCTGGGGGGCCTCAACGGACTGCTAACACTGACCATGTCATTGAACATGGGTCAATCAGTTGGCCAGCGTAATACCGGAGTGCGGGTGACGGCACAAGCGCGCGCGCAGCAGTGGAGGGCCAGAGCGGCTCCAGGTGCTCCAGAACGCCCGATGGCGAACTGCTCGCATTTCAGCGGTGAGGGGCCCGGGGGCCGAAAGGACCTGGCGTCATCATTAGACACCATCGGGTTTCCCTCGTATGTATACGACGTATACTTCCGGCCCAGACCTCGAAGGAGCCCCGATGACCGAGACCGTCTCACCCGAACGAATCGCCGAAATCGACACCGCCCTCGACCCGCTTCCCGACCTCCACGACCTGACCCGCGAGATGCGAAGCGAGGGACGGCTTTCGACCGTGAAGATGTTCGGGGCGCCCACGTCGCTCATCACCCACTACGACGATGTGATCGCCGCCTATCGCGACGAAGAGACCTTCCCCGCCCCAGCCGCCTACAAGGTGATCGCGGGTCCCGTGATGGGGCACACGATTCAGTGCATGACGGGTAGAGAGCACAAACTGCATCGCGCGCTCGTGCGGTCGTCGTTCAAACCTTCCATCGCTCGCGAGTTCGTCGGCACCGTCTTCGCCAACTCCGCGAACTCGATCATCGACCGCATCGCCGACCAGGGGAGCGCCGATCTCGTGCGCGACTTCACCCGGCACTTTTCTTTCGACATCATCTGCCGCGTCATCGGCATTCACGACGTCGACAACGACCAGCTCCATCACTGGGTGTCGGGACTCTTCGGCTATCCGTCCGACCCCGAAGCCGCTATCGCCACGACCAAGAAGTTCAACGAGTACATCGTCGGCCTGCTCGACGAGCGCCGGCGCGAACCGAAGGACGACTTCCTGACCGGTTTGCTGCATGCCGAGATCGAAGGCAACAAACTCGACGACGAGCAGATCCTCTCGTTCATCCGCTTGCTGTTTCCCGCCGGTGCCGACACGACCTTTCACGCGACGGGGAGCATGATCTACTACCTGCTGAAGCACCCGGACGTCCTCGAACGCGTGCGCGAGAACCCCGCGGACCGCGACAAGGCGATCGAAGAAACCCTGCGCATCGAGCCGCCGGTCACGACGCAACCGCGGATGAACCCGCAGGACGTCACCTGGCGCGGCCTCGACATTCCGCAGGGCTTCATTTCGTTCGGCACCAGCGCGGCCAACCGCGACCCCGCCTTCTTCCCCGACCCCGACCGCTTCGACATCGACCGCAAGGTCGATCACCAGATCGCGACCTTCGGCAATGGCCAGCATTTCTGCGTGGGGTCCCACTTCGCACGCGGTGAGATGCGCGCGGCACTCGACGCCCTGCTCGAACGACTGCCCGGCCTGCGGCTGGCAGAGGGCGCAGAGCCTCAGGTGCTCGGCGGAACGCTTCGCGGACCGCGAGAACTCCTGGTGGAATTCGACGCGTGAGTACCGAGTCGGCATCGCCGGCGATGCGCAGCACGCCTCCGCGATCGACGCTCGATCGCGAGGCCGTGCTACGGGCGGGGCTCGACCTCGCGAACGCCGAAGGCATCGATGCCGTGACGTTCCGGCGTCTGGGCGAGGTGCTTTCGGTGACGCCGATGGCGCTCTACCGCCACGTGTCGAACAAGTCCGACCTGCTCGAGGGCATCTTCGACCTGGTCACCAACGATGCGGCCGTCACCGATCACGACGAGGTGGACTGGCGCGATTGGGTGAGTCACAGCTTCGTGAGGATGGGCGACGCGATGCTCCGGCAGCGCGGGGTCATGGCGCTGGTGAATCGTCTCGAGAACTTCGGAAAGAACCGGAGCGCGATCGTCGAAGAGATCTTCTGCCGGCTGTGCGATGCGGGGCTTGCACCGGCCGAAGCCGCGGAACTCCAGCAGGATCTCTACCGCTACATGTTGGGAACCGTGGCGCTCGACAGCGCGCTTCGCGGAGACGCAACCGACCCGGATCACGAGCGTCATACGCGCGCCCGTTTGGACCTGCTGCCTTCGGCCGAGTTCCCGACCGTCACCCGTCACGCCGAAGAACTCGCACAAGCCCTGACGCGCACGGATCTCGAGCGCGGGCTTCGGCGCATCATCGACGCGTTCGAAAGGGAACGCGAATCAGCCTGACTTCGGGGCGGGATCGTAGAGACTCCGGCCAGCGAGTGTCCGCATGCTCGAAGCCCTGCCTTGCGAGCTACCTCGAAGCTTGAATCCCCACGCCCAACGGATCGCCACGAAACATCCCTACGTCGCGCTCACGCGAGCGATTCAGCCCACTCTCACGGTCTTTCTGCCACTTCCACCCGGGTGGCGGCCACTGACTGTGCATGCAGCGTACACGTATTCTTCTTGTGGTCATTGGGTTCGTCTCGTGGACCACCACCGCCCACGCGGCAACCATCCACAACACCTTCGCGGGGTCGTCGACCGGCACCGCTGGCGGGCTGGTCGAACACGATACGATCCAGTTCGAAGTCACGATCACGACGACGGCGGGCCGAAACTACAACACGATCTTCTGGAGTCTCTCGGGAGACCGCGACAATGCTCTGGGGGGGTGCGCGGACTGCCTTCACCCTGCCCACACCGTCACGCGATGGGACTGGCACTACACCCCGGCCGGTGGAAGCAGAGTGAAGATGGGAACGAACGGGCGACTCCCGGCCCTTCTTCCGCCAGCCGCTCCGCCGAATAGCGTCGTGGGTGCATTCGGCTTCTTTGGCACCGCGAAGACCGGCGATGGGGTCCCAGCCATGGTCGGCACCGTGACCATCGCCATTGGCCCCCGCGCTACAGGTGGGCTCGGCGGCGGTGGAGCCGCCCTGCCCGGCGTCTATCGGGGCGGGGGCATTCAGTATCCCGGCGTCGATGGTTTCTTCGGGAGCGCGGGTACCGAAAGCGTGACGATCACCGGTGGCTCCTTCACTGTCGTACCCGAACCGGGCACCAGCGCGATGATCGCCCTGGGCCTCGTGCTGATCGCCCACGGGACGCACCGCTCACGACGCGGCTGATCGACATCGGTGCCGCAGCAGCAGAAAGTCGCGGAGCGACATTCCGGCCGGACCACTAAGCTCGCACCGGTCGAAGGAGGAGCGACTCGAGAATGCGGTGGATCGTTGTGGCAGCGGCGTGCCTGCTGCCGGCGGGCGTGGTCGCCTGGGGGCTGAGCGACCGCGTCGAACAAGACAACGACTTCTGTAATTCCTGCCATCTATCCGGCGAGACGCCGCTCCACATCGAGGTGCGAAACGACTTCGACCGGACGATTCCCGTCAGTCTCGCGGGCGTACACGGACGCGGTTGGGTCGAAGAGCGCGAGGACTCGGCGTTTCGTTGCATCGACTGCCACGCGGGTTCGGGCGTGCTCGAACGAACGCGGGTGAAGCTTCTGTCCGCCCGCGATGGGCTTCGCTACATCGCCGCGGCTTTCGAAGAGCCGCACGGGATGTCGTTCGAGCTTTCGCCCCCGACCTGCCTCGCTTGTCACCCGACCTTCCGTCGCTCGGCCGCACCCGGCTGGACCGTCGAGGCCTATCACGGACTCGCAGCTCACGACGACGCGGCCGACGCGCCGCGCTGCGTCGCCTGTCACACCGTGCACGAAACCGACGGTGACGCGATCGCGTACTACATGGCCCGACCTCGGGTGGACCAACAGTGCCGCGGGTGTCATGTCGAAGGGGGCGAGATGGAGATTCCATCGCTCGTCCCGAGCGAGCCCGGCTCCGAGACCCCGCGCTAGCCCATCGACGCGTCAGCGTGCATCGAGTCGGTCCGCCATGTATTCGGCGATCGCCCCCGAAGCCGTGAGCCCGGGAGATTCGATGCCGATGCAGTTGACGAGTCCCGGCAGTCCTTGCGCGCTCTCCTCGCGAATCTCGAAATCGCGAAAGCCCTCACCGGGGCCGGCGAGCTTCGTACGCAGGCCGGCGAAATCGGGGGTCAACCAGTCGTCCTCGATCGCCGGCAGGTAGCGGCGCACGGCTTCTGCGAAAGCAGGCGCTTTCGCGGCTGCGACGGTGTAGTCGGGTGCGTCGACATAGGTCGCGTCGGGTCCGAAGCGGATGCGCCCCGCGAGATCCAGCGTGGCGTGCACACCGAGGCCTGCACCTTCGGCACTGCCAACGGGGTAGATGAGCTGGCCAAGTGAAACAGGCGCTCCCGGCGCCAGCGCGAAGTAGTCGCCCTTGCACAGATGCACGCGAAGACCTTCGCGATCGATGTCGATGCCCGCGCTGGCCGCGACCTCGTGCGCTCCCATGCCGGCGGCGTTGACGACTTCACTGCAACGAACGGATTGCTCGTCGCCACCCTCCCCCACGCGAACGACCACCCGCCAGGCTTCTCGTTCACGCGCGAGTTCGGTAACGCGATGTTCGATCAACAGGGCCGCACCGTTCTCTTCGGCTTCGGCGAGATACGAAAGCGCGAGTGCGTGGGCGTCCACGATGCCCGTGACCGGTGACGATAGCGCTGCGACCCCCGAAACGTCCGGCTCGATGCGATGCAGGGTCGCTGCGTCGATCATCTCGAGCTGCGGCACACCGTTGGCTCGCGCCGCATCGTGCAAAGCCGCGAGCCGCGGCACCTCGTCATCGCCGGCTGCGACGACCAGCTTGCCGGTGCGCCGATGGGGAATGCCACGCGCTTGCGCGCGGGCGTACACGAGATCGCAACCGCGTCGACACAGCCGCGCTTTCAGTGAACCGGCGGGGTAGTAGATGCTTGCATGGATCACCTCGCTGTTTCGCGCGGTGCCGTGCCGGGCAATCGCGCTGTCGGCTTCGAGGATGACGACGCTGCGACCGCGTGACGAAAGCACGGCCGCACAAGCGAGCCCCACCGCACCCGCACCGATCACCGCCGTGTCGAAGTCGAGGCTCAACGCGTGCTCAGGCGCGCGGGCGCATCAGAAGTCTTCGCCGTACTGCGCCTCGTAGGTGGCGCGGAAGTCGTCAGTGCTGAGCTGCAGCCCCTGCGGACCGGCGACGCGCACCTTGAGCGACGCGATCATGCTGCCGATGCGCGCGCCCACCTCGAGCGGCAAGCCCTTCGCGAGGGCGTAGAGGATGCCCGAGCGATAGGCATCACCACAGCCGGTCGGGTCGACGACGTCGTCGGTATGAACGGGTGCGATGTCGCAGCGCTCACTGACCATCTCGACCTTCGAGGCGCCGCTGCCCTTGCGAAGCACCGAACCTTCGGCCCCCTTCGTCATCACGATCGCGCCCACGCGTTCGGCGATCTGGTCTTCGTCGAGCCCCGTCTTCTCCTGGGTCATCGACCATTCGTAGTCGTTCACGATGTAGACCGACGCGCCGTCGAGGAAGTCGATCAGCTCGGGACCGTCGAAGAGCCCCATCGCCTGGCCGGGGTCGATCACCGCGTGCTTGCCCGCGGCCTTGAGCCCCGTCGCGTAGTCGACCATGCCCTGCTTGCCGTTGGGCGACACGATGCCGACGCTGTAGTCCTCGTTCACGCTCCCGAGCGTCGCTTCGTGCGCGCGATCCATCGCACCGGGGTGGAACGAGTTGATCTGGTTGTGGGCGAGGTCCGTCGTAATGAAGCACTGCGCGGTGAAGACGTCGTCGAGCTGCACGAGCCAGTCGCGTCGCAGGCCGTGTTGGTCCATCCAATCCGCGTACTGGCCGAAGTCACTGCCCACCGTGGCGAGCATGATCGGATCCATACCGAGAATGCGCAGGTGATAGGCGATGTTCGCCGCGGTACCGCCGTAGCGCTTCTCGAGCGACGGCACGTAGAACGAAACGTTCACTGCGTGGATCTTGTCGGCGAGAATGTGATTCTGGAAGTGATCGGGAAAGACCATGA
Organism: Myxococcota bacterium; assembly: GCA_030748735.1. Classification (GTDB taxonomy): domain Bacteria; phylum Myxococcota_A; class UBA9160; order UBA9160; family UBA4427; genus DUBZ01. The sequence continues at coordinate 23,215 of JASMLK010000154.1, forward strand.
TCTGGTCGATCGCGACGGAACCAGTGCAAAGAACGCTCATCTTTCGGCCTCCTCCGGAGCTGCGGGAGCCGCAGTCTCGCATTCGCGAAGCCGTCGTCAATGGCGTCGACGGTAGTTTGGTCGATGGTGACGGCGGGTAGCGGCGTGTACCATGCGGCGCGATGAAGATTCACGAACACTTCGCCACCGGCCAGCCGGTCGTTTCCTTCGAGTTCTTTCCGCCGAAGACCGACGCCGGCTTTGCATCGCTGTTTCGAAACATTCAGGAACTCCAGGTTCTCAAACCGAGCTTCGTGTCGGTCACGATGGGGGCCGGAGGATCGACGCGGAACAAGACCGTCGACCTGGTGATCCGCATCCAGCGGGAGATCGGGCTCACCGCGATGGCTCACCTTCCCTGCGTCGGGTTCGAGCGCACGCAGGTGGGCGCGATCCTCGAACAATTGTCGGCGGGCGGCATCGAGAACATCCTGGCCCTGCGCGGCGACCCGCCCCAGGACACCGAGGACTTCGTCGCCCCACAAGACGGGTTCGACTACGCCAACGAGCTGATCGAATACATCGCGAGCCAGAACAGCGAGCTGTGCATCGTGGCCGCCTGCTATCCCGAAACCCATCCCCAGGCCGAAAGCGCGCAGGCCGACCTCGACAACCTGAAGCGCAAGGTGGACGCGGGCGCGAAGGTCTTGATCACCCAGCTCTTCTTCGAAAACGACAAGTACTTCCGCTTCGTCGAGCGCGCGAATGCCGCTGGGATCGACGTGCCGATCGTGCCGGGCATCATGCCGATCGTGAGCCGCGCGGGCGTAAAGCGAATGACGGCGCTCGGCGGCTGCGAGATCCCTGGCGAACTCGCCGCCGAACTCGACCGCGTCGGTGACGACGACGCCGCAACCGCCGAACTCGGCGTGCGCTGGGGCACCATGCAGTGTCGCGAGCTGCTGCAGAACGGCGTGCCCGGCCTGCACTTCTACACGCTCAACAAGAGTTCGGCGACGCGGAAGATCTTCGAACAACTCTTCCCGCGGTCCTGATCGAGCCGTGACGTCGCAAGGCGCACAGAGTGGCGGGGACAGCGCGGGCGACGCGCGACCGCTGCGCGTCGCGGTGTTGCTTTCGGGGAGTGGCACGAGCCTCGACAACCTGCTCGAGCACATCGACCGCGGCCTGCCTGCACGCGTCGAAGTCGTGATCTCCTCGAAGTCGGACGCGTTCGGCCTCGAACGCGCGCGCCGACGTGGCATTCCCGCGATCGCCGTGCCGCGCAAAGAGATGCCCGACATCGCGACCTTCAACGACGCGCTTCACGCCGAGCTCGCCAAACACGACGTCGACCTGGTGGCCCTGCTCGGCTTTCTTTCGCTCTTCGACTTGCGCGGGACCTACGTTGGGCGCTGCCTCAACGTGCATCCGTCGCTGATCCCCGCGTTCGCGGGGCACGGTTTCTACGGCGAGCGCGTGCATCGCGCGGTGCTCGACGCCGGCGTCAAGGTTTCGGGGGCGACCGTGCACTTCGTCGACGCCGAATACGACAAAGGGCCGATCATCTTGCAGGAAGCGGTGCCGGTGCTCGAAGGCGACACGCCCGACACCCTCGCGGGCCGCGTGGTCGCGGCCGAACGGCGCCTCGTGCCCGAAGCGATCCGCTTGATCGCCGAAGGCCGCGTCGAGATCACGGGCGGCAAGACACGCATCTCGCGCTAGACCGGATGATTCATGAAGCCCGTAGCGAGAAGCCCGAAAGTGCTGACAGTTCGCGGACCTCGGACCGCAGCCTCCAGCCGACCCCCGCGACGACGAGGACGGCGAGCAGCAGGACGTTGGCCCAGTAGAAGTAGGTGATCATCGCGGTTCTCCGGTTTCGGGGTCGGTACCCGTGGCAAGGCGCGCGGGCCCCAATGATCCACGCCGAAGCGAAACATGCGATTGGTGATTGGTGATTGGTGATTGGTGATTGGTGATTGACAGGGGGCGAACAAAAAGCGAAAGTGCATAGATGCCCCCCGCTGCATCCCCCAGCACGGCCCGCGTCCAGACCCTGATCCGCACCCTGAATCAGGAGTTGGATCCAGAACTTGGCGCCCGCATCGCCCGGGCGGACCGGCCCCGGGACGACGGCAGTACGGGGAACGGCACCGGAAACGACACGCCTCCCCTCCCGAGCGGCCTTCCCCAGATCGACAGCCTGATCGGAGGCGGCTTCCCGCGCGGATCGCTCAGCGAGATCACGGGCCCCGCGTCCTCGGGGCGCACCAGCCTTGGGCTCGCCCTGCTCGCGCGCCTCACCCGCGCTGGCGACTACGTCGCCTGGATCGACGCCGCCGACGCCTTCGACCCGCTTTCCGCCGAAGGTGCGGGGGTGGTGCTCGAACGCGTGCTCTGGGTGCGCGCGCCCGACCCGATGGCGGCGCTGCGCTGCAGCGAGCGGGTGCTCGAAACCGAGGGCTTCGGCCTGGTGGGGATCGATCTCTCGCAGGGCCAGAAGACGCCTTCGATCCCCGAAGCCGCCTGGCTGCGCCTCACGCGGCGCGTCGTGGGCAAGCGTCTGGCGTTGCTCCTGCTTTCGAACGAACGGCTTTCGGGTTCACGGGCAGGGTTGGCGCTCGAGTTGGAACCCGCCAACGCGCGCTTCCTCGGCATGCCGCAGTTACTCGAGCCCCTCGAGCCGCAGGCCCTGCTCACCCGGCCGTTCCATTCCACCGGGCCTGCGCGTTCAGCTCGCCCCGTCCGTCTCGTCTCCTCTTCTTCCTCTGCCCCACCCGGTCCCCCCTCTTTCCCCTCTGCCCCACCCGGTCCCCCCGATGCGCGTTGCCTGTCTCCTCATCCCCGACCTTCCCCTGCGCGCCGAGTTCCGCGCCCATCCGGAGCTTCAGCAGCAGCCCGTCGCCATCGCGACGGGAGCTGATGCGCGTGCAGAGGTCATCGCCGCATCGCCCGAAGCGCGTGCGCTCGGGCTCGTGCCCCCGTGCACGGTGAGCCACGCCCGCAGCCTTTCTTCCGAACTCGTGGTTCGCGTGACCTCGCCCGCCCTCGAACGCACGACTCGCGAGGCGCTCGTGGACCTCGCGCTTTCGTTTTCTCCGCGCGCCGCCCTGGCGCCGCGCGAAGCCGGCTTCTTCTTTTGCGAAGGCGCAGTGTTCCTCGACGCGAGCGGAGTCGCTTCGCTGTATCGATCGGAAGCCGGCTTTGCGGCGGCCCTTTCGGCGCGCGCGCAGGCAACCGGACTACCGGGCACGATCGCCATCGCCTCCTCGCGCGGCGTCGCGCGCATCGTGGCGCGCAAACTCGCGATCCCGCTGTTGCATCGAACGCACGGAGGCGTGCCCGAAAGCGCCATCCTCGAACCCCACGACGAAGCCCGGGCCCTCGCACCGTTACCCATCGACCTGCTTGCGCCCGGTGACGGGTTGGCAGAACAGCTCACGCGCTTCGGGGTGCACACGGTGCGCGACTTGTTGGCGCTACCGCGCGGTCCCCTCGCCCAGCGTCTGGGCCCCGATGTCCTCGGACTCCTGGCGCGCGCCCGGGGGCGTGGAGTCGAACCGCCACTTCCCGAGCCGCGCGACCTGCGCCTGCGCGAAGCGATCGATCTCGAACATCCGATCGACATGCTCGAACCCCTTTCGTTCGTGTTGCGCGGCATGCTTTCGCGTCTCACCGAACGCCTGGTGCTGCGGGGGCTTGCGAGTGGACCGATCGACCTCGCCTTCGAACTGTGCGGCGGTGCGCGGGACGACCGCCGGGTCGGCGTGGCGGCCCCGACGCGCGACCACCGTGTGCTGTTGCGGCTCGTTACCCAGGCCCTCGAAAGCCAGCCTCCCGAGGCCCCGATCGAAGCCATCACCCTCAGCACGTTGGGCGTCGTCCCGCGCAGCGACCAACTCGACTTGTTCCGCAATCCGGGCCCGGACCCGGCGGAAATCGACCGCACGCTGGCCGAACTCGAAGCTCTGTGCGGGCCAGGACAGGTGGGCGCCCCCGCGGTGGTCGACGACAACCACCCGTGCGCGTTCGAGCTGAAGCCCTTCTCCACCGACTCCTCCACCAACGCAGCGGGTGCGGAAGCCGACACCCTCGCGGCGGATGCGCTTCGAGAACGCGAGCAGCTGGGGCACCTCGCCGCGCGTGCGCTCCGCCCCCCGGTGCGCGCCAAGGTCCAGCTGCGGGGAGGCCAACCCGAGCGCATTCGCAGCGCGGTGGCGTGCGGGGAAGTGCTCAATATTGCAGGGCCGTGGCGTTCCACCGGACGCTGGTGGTCGGAAAAAGAACGCTTTGCCCTCGACCACTTCGACGTGCAGGTGAGCGACGGCACCGTACTCCGCCTGTGCTTCGACTGGATCGCCCGTAGCTGGCAGGTCGACGCGATCTACGACTAACATGCGGCCCGCCTCGCGAGACGTAGCATGACGCCGCGTCACCGGCCGCATTCGGCTCTCAGGCACCGATCCCACTCCACTTCGCACTCAACCCCGCTCCGTACCGAACGCTCAGCGTCAGGAAGGAATCTCGTCCCATGCCCGCCACCCGCCCCGCCCAGCGCCAGGATCACCGTCTCGCCTTCCTCCGCGGCTTCCTGACCCGGCCCAAGGAAGTCGGCTCGATCATCCCGAGTTCGCGCTTCATGGAAAAGCGCATCGTGAACACCGCGCGGCTCCGCGAAGCCAAGCTCGCCATCGAACTCGGCCCCGGCACCGGCGGCACCACCAAGGCCTTCCTGCGCGCGATGGCCCCCGACGCGAAGCTCCTGGCGATCGAGATCAACCCCGACTTCGTGAAGCTCTTGAACGAAACGATCGACGACGACCGCTTGATCGTGCACGAGGGCAGCGCCGCCGACATCCCCTCGGCGCTCGGCAAGTACGGCCTCGACACCCCCGAAGTCATCCTCTCGGGCATTCCGTTTTCGACGATGGACCGCGAGCTCGGCCTGTCGATCCTGCAGTCGGTCCACGACGCGCTGCCGAAGCACGGGCGCTTCGTCGCCTACCAGTTCCGCGACCGCGTCGAGACGCTGGGCAACAACGTCTTCGGCCAGGCCAACGTGCAGACCGAACTCTTGAACGTCCCGCCCATGCGCGTGTATCGCTGGGAAAAGACCGAGGACTGAACGTCCCGGCCCTTCCAGTCAGTTCGCGTTGATGAAGGTGGTGAGCAGTTCGTCGCGCGTTGCCACGGGGAGCTGATCGAGGATCGTGTTGATCGCGCCCAATCGGTCGGACACCAACGTGAACATGCACATGTCGGGCTCGGTCATGGCTTCGATGCCTTCGATCTTGTCGATGCCCTCGAGCATGGCGCGGGTCGCGTCCCAACTTTCGCGCACGATCTTTTCGTAGCCGACTTCGCCGAGATAACGCATCACCGCCCACGAGGCCGCGATCGGGCCGGCGGACTTGCTGCTCAACACGGTCGGGTTGATGACGGCGTACTCGGTCGTGCCGCTGCAAACGAACAGCGCGTGCTTGCGCAGTTCGCGCGAGCGATAGAGCACCACCGAGGCGTTCTTCGGCGCGTATCCGTACTTGTGCATGTCCGCCGAAATGCTGGTGACGCCCTCGACGGCGAAGTCGAAGTCGCGCGATAGGATCCCCATGCGGCGCATGAACGAGAGATAGATGCCGCCCACGCAGGCGTCGATGTGGAACAAGATGTCGCGTTCGCTAGCCGCTGCGGCCATTTCGGGGATCGGGTCGATGGTGCCGTGGGAGAAGTTGGGCGCGGAACCCACCCCGAGCACCGTGTTCGGGCCGAGGGCGTCGCGAAACGCCGCCGCGTCGGCGCGGAAGTCTCCGGTGTCGACGGGCGTCGTCACCACCTTCAAGCCCAGATAGTGCGCGGCCTTGTGGAAGGCCGGATGCGCGGTGATCGGCAGGACGATCTCCGGTGCGGTGATCTCGGGGCGGTGTTCGCGCGCGTGATCGCGTGCCACCTTCACCGCGAGCATGATGCTCTCGGTCCCACCACTCGTCATGCTGCCGACGACCTGGTCGTCGCCCTGCAACAGATCCGCAAGCGAACGCACCACGTCGTTCTCCATGCGGCCCGCACTCGGATACATGTTGATGTAGAGGGCGTTCTGGGTGAGGAAGCGCGAAAACGCCTGGGTGGTCAGGTCGTAGGCTTCGCCGCCGGGGTCGTACAAGCCGGTGAGGATCTGACCGCTGCGCCAATCGACGTCGTCGCCGGCCAGTTTGCCGAGTTGCGCCAGGATCTGGTCGCTTGCCTCGCCTTCTCGCTTCAGGGCACCCATCGACATCTCCCTCTGTTCCGGTGCTTTTCCAGTGCTTCGGGGTCTCTCGATCGATCGAGCCGGAAAAGCTGCCCGATTCGCGCAGTCGGTCAAGCGCGATCGCCGCGCCGCGGGCTCGGAATCGCGGCCTGACAGCCTCTAGCCCATTGACCCGGGCGAACAGGTGAGGCATTTCAAGCGCGCGGGCCAGCGCCTGCCCCGAATCGCAATTCGCCGGCAGGCACACGCAGGAGTGTGGCGATTCGGCGCTCTGCCGAGCGGATCGAGTCGAGTCACTGCGGTGACGCCGAGTCGGCCCGAATTGCGGGCGACCGGCACCCTTACGCGCTGGCGCTCGTTTACCATGGAAATGGGCCCACCAGCGGCCCTGCGGAGTGCTGTGATCAATGAATGGGAGTCATGCAGCAATGAAAGTCAGCGAGTACATGAGCACCGATGTCGTGACGGCGAATCTTCGGGATGGCTTGCGCCAGACGTTCTACCGGATGCGCGAGCGAGACATCCGCCACATGCCTGTCATCGGCGACGACGAACGCGTGGTCGGCATCATCAGTGACCGCGACCTGCGCCACCCCGATTGGGTCGACGACGAAGAGAACTGCGCCCACTACTACCTGCTCGACAACGCCCACAAGGTCGAGAGGACGATGTCCGGCAATCCGGTGACCGTCTCACCCGACGAGAACCTGCAAAAGGCCGTCGAGGTCATCCTGGACCACAAGTACGGCGCCCTGCCCGTCGTCGACAACGACCAGAAGCTCGTCGGCATGATTTCGGCGATGGATCTACTGCGCGCCTTTCACGACATCGACGACAGCTGAATCAACCCGGCAGACTACGGCCCGCCCTCTTCTTCCAGGCGTTCACCGCGTTTTATCTGCATCGACAGGCCGGCCCGCTCGGCGCCGCCCTGACTTGCGCGCCGCAGTGCCTTGCTGCCGAAGCGGTCAGTGATTTCGTCCAGGGCGCGATTGAGTTCGCTTCGTCGCTTCTTTTCTGGCGCATCTTCGAACAGTGACATCTGCGGTGCTTCGGCCGGCTCGAGCCCCTCGGCCCCGACGCCGATCAAACGAACCGCGCCTTCGATCGGGGCCCTGGCGAGGAGCTTGCGCGCTTCGCGTGCGAGCACTTCGCCGTCGTCAGTCGCTTCGAAAAGGGTGGTCTGCCTCGAGAGCGAGGCGTAGCCACGCGGTCCGGGTGCGCGCCGTTCTGCGGGGCTCCACTTGAGCACCACCACGCGGGCTTTGATGTCGTCACGCCGCAGTCGCCTTGCGACCGACTCAGCGTGGGTCAGGATCGTGGCCTGCAGCACTTCGCGGTCGCGGATATCCGATGCGAAGGTGTTCTCTTCACTGTACGACTTGGCTTCACGGTACGCCTCGACTTCACGGATGTCTTCGCCCCGGGCGAGTCGGGCGATTTCGCTTCCCCATGCACCGAGTCGCAGCCGAACCGTTTCGGCGCTTGCTTCGGCGAGTTCGCCCAACGTCTCGAAGCCCGCGGCGCCCAGCCGCTTCGCACCCACCGGCCCGACGCCCCAGATCGCGCGTACCGAAAGCGGCGCGAGAAAAGCGCGAACTTCGCCGGGGAGCACCTCGCACAGACCGTCCGGCTTGGCCGCGGCGCTCGCGATCTTGGCCACCATCTTCACCGGGCCGATCCCACACGAAACGGCGAGCCCGACTTCTTCGCGCACGCGAGCGCGCAAGCGCGTCGCGACTTCGCGCGGTAGTCCCATCAGGCGTTCGCTTCCGGTGAGGTCGAGGAACGCTTCGTCGAGGGAAAGGCCTTCGACGCGCGGTGAAAAGTCGTCGAAGATCGCAAAGATGCGCCGCGACTCCTTCGCGTAGAGGGCCATGTTGCCCCGCACGAAGATCAGGTCGGGGCACAGCCGTCGCGCTTCGAAGGCAGGCATCGCCGAGCGCACGCCGAACACGCGCGCTTCGTAGCTCGCGGCCGACACGACACCGCGCGCACTTTCACCCCCCACAGCAATCGGTTTGCCACGAAGCTCGGGGTTGTCACGCTGTTCGACCGACGCGTAGAAGGCGTCCATGTCCGCGTGCATGATCACGTGGGGGAAGGTCTTGCCCGCGGTGGCGGTCGCGTCGGACATCTCGGCGCGAGTGTAGCGACGCAGGGCTAGAGCCAGCGGCGCACCTTGTCCTTGTACTCGCTGTACGGGCCGCCGAACTTGTCTTCGAGATAGGTTTCCTCGTGGCGGATCGCGATGTGATAGATCGTGAACCAGGTCACCGGAACCAGCAGCACGACCCACATATTGTCGAACAGAATGCCGAGCGCAGCCTGCAAGACGCCCATGCTCAGGTACATGGGATTTCGGGTCCAGGCGTAGACCCCGCTGCCGAGCAACTCCGGAGAGACCTTCCACGGTTTGGGGTCCTGCCCGGTTCGGCGGAAGTGCCCATTGGCTGAAATCAAGATGGCGACCCCGGTGACCAGCAGTGCGCCGCCGATGAAATAGCGCGAGCTGCCCGTCAACGGATTGGGCAGCGCCCCGACGAACGCCTGGATGACGGCACCCACCACCAGTGCAATCACCGGCACGAAGGGCGGCGGGAACCGAACCGCCGCACCGCGTTCACTTTCTGCTTCGCTCATGAATTTCTCCCCCAGAGTCGCAGAAGAGCGATCAGACGACCCGGGAAACCGATCGAGGGGGGAGCGCGTGTGCGATTTCAGATGCGGCGTGCAGACCACTCGAGATCGCGGCCTCGGCGCCCTGCCCCGCGAAGTAGTCGCCGGCGAACGCCATGCGGGGCGTGCGTTCGACCCGGTTTTCGAAGCGGGCAAGCGACGCAAAGAAGCCCGGTCCCGCGATGGGTGCGGCCGCATCGATGCGGTCGACGATGACCTCGCGCGGTGTCAGTCGACCTACCGCGGAGCGTTCGAGGTTGTCGAGCACGACGCCCGCGACTTCGGCGTCGGTAGCGCCCGACAGGCGCCCCGTCGCCGCCTCACTCAGGACGGCCCGGAGCAGGCCCGCTCCACTCGGCGCTGCACCGCGCATGTGATGCGCCACTTCGAGTGCCGAAACCCCGAAACCGTCGCGCGGCGGGAAAGCGATCATACGATGCGGGACCGCGGGTGCGGCGTCGAACAGAAGGTGCGCCACCGTGCGACGGGCGAACGAAAGCGATTCGAAGAAGCCACGCTCACTCGGCACGAGCTTGGGACAAAGCGACGCCATCGAAGGACCGGTGACCGCCACCACCACCGCGTCCGCCATCGCGCGGCCTTCGCGCGCACCAGCCCGGTAGCGAACACGCGCGCCGTCGTCTTCGCTTTCGATCGCCGAAACGTCACAGCCGAAACGCACGTTCAATCGGTCGGCCAGGCGGTTCGCCAGCAGAGCGAGCCCTCCGATGAGGTACTGCGGCCGCACACCGCGCAACCGTTCGGCAAAGCGCAGGAACGCCGCCGCCGACAGCGCTTCGACGTTCATCCCGGCCAGCGCCGACGCATACGGAACCACGCGTTCGCGACGCAGCCCGCGCCCAACCACCCGGTCGAGCCAGGTCACGGCCGACAGCGAATCGAGCGCGCCGATCGCCTTCTCGCTCACGGGGTCGAGTTCACGGCGCCAGCGCAGGGCCTCCACGCGCAGACGCCCGAGCCGCCAGGCGTCGCTGCGATGCACGGCGTCCGTTTGCACGAAGAGCGGGTCTTCGATCGGGCGCACGGCCGCCATCCCGTGGGCGGTGTCGATCGCGTCGGGAAAGCGCAGGATCGATTGCACGTCGCTCGCGAGATCGACATGCCGAGCCAACCCGTGCAGGCCGTTGTCGCGGCTCGCAAACACACCCACGCCGGGTTCGATCAGGAAGCCTTCGTGCTCTCGGCTTCGCGCGCGGCCCCCCGGTGCCGCTTCGCGCTCGAGCACTTCGACGTCGAACCCGGCACGCTGCAGTCGCCACGCACACGCGAGCCCCGCAAGCCCAGCGCCGATGACGAGTACCGAGGCCATCAGGGCGCACCCTCGGGCTGCGCCGACGCACCGGCCTCGACATGCCGCCTGACCATTTCGACCATGGCCTTCGGCTGGAAGGGCTTGCGAAGGAACGCAGCGCCCAGACCCTCGATGCGCTCGGACAATTCGGGCGAAGGAAGATCACCGCTGGCAAAGATCACGGCGAGGCCGTCGCAGGTCGCCTCTAGATGATCGACCACCTCTTCGACGCCATTGGGTGGGATCTGCACGTCGAGGATCGCCGCAGCGATTTCGTCGCGGTGTTCGTCGAGTTGCCCCCGCGCTTCATCGCCGTCCTTCGCGGTGAGCGTCGCGAAGCCCTCGCGCTCGAGCACCCGAGAGATCAGGCGCAAGAGCGGCGCTTCGTCGTCCACGATGAGGATCGTGCCTTGCGCCGGGTCGGAAGACATCGTGCGCGCATCATAGTCCTCGGCGCGGCTGCCTGGCAGGCGTTTGCGCGCGAATCCGGGCAGCGCTGCGCGTTGTCCCGCGAGGCGAAGGTCGTGCTGGCCGACAACGACTTCGAGGGGCGTCGCACCGTTCGCATCTACAACCTGCTCGCCCTCGGCGAGACCTTCGAACGCGTCCCCGTCCACGAAAAGGTGCTGCCGATCGTCGAAGGGGTACTCGATCGCGGGTGCCTCGTGTCGTCGCTTTCGTCGGTCGACATCGGGCCGGGCGGGCGCGCACAGATGCTGCATGCCGACGACCAGCTGATCGCCATGCCGCGCCCCACCCGGCCCTGGTCTGCAACACGATGTGGGCGCTGACCGATTTCACCGAAGAAGACGAGGCGCCCCACTTCGTGAAGGGCAGCCACACGTGGGGGTCCTGCCCCGATCCGACGGCGAGCCACAACGATATCGAGCAGACCCAGGCCGTGATGTCTCGCGGCAGCGTGATGATCTGGAACGGCAGCCGGTGGCACGGCGGCGGCGCGAATCGCAGCGACGCCCGGCGGACGGGCATCGCGATGAACTACTGCGCAGGATTCATCCGCCAGCAGGAAAACCAGCAGCTCGGCATCCCGCACGAAGTCGCGCGCAGCTTCTCCCCGCGGCTCAAGCGGCTGGTTGGCTACGGGGTGTATCGCTCGCTGATCGGGCATATCGACAAACACGATCCGATCGAACTCCTCGGCGACGACGGCGCGGGCCCTTGACGCGCGAGGCCGGGGGCCGATCCCCAGATTGTCGGAACCGGTAGGTTCCGGCGTGACACTCAGTTCAAGACACCGAGGCGACGCGCGATTCATGGGCCATGACGGCAAGTCTGCGGCAACAGCGCGGCAGGTCGAGTTCAGGCCGCGCCACAATTGCACTACAATCGTTCAGATTCTCATTCCCTGGCACCGATAAGGACGCCGATGTACGAGGCATTTTTCGGCTTCCGTGAGCCGCCTTTTTCGCTCACCCCCGACCCGCGATTTCTCTGGCTTTCCGATACCCATCAGGAAGGTCTCGCCACGCTGGTGTATGGAATCACGCGTCACAAGGGCTTCCTTCTGCTGACCGGCGAAGTCGGCACGGGCAAGACGACGCTGCTGCGTGCGGCGCTCGCGCAGATCCCGCCCGACACCGACACGGCACTCGTGCTCAACACGGTCGGGCTTACCCCGATGGATCTGCTCAAGCTGATCGCCGCCGAGTTCGGCATCGAGGGCAGCCTCGAGTGCACCGCCGACTACGTGATCGCCTTGAACCGCATGCTGCTCGAGCGCCTGCGCATGGGGCGCAACACCGTGCTGATCATCGACGAAGCCCAGAACCTCGACATGGAAACCCTCGAAGAGGTGCGGCTGCTCTCGAACCTCGAAACCGACACCTCGAAGCTGATGCAGATCGTGCTGACTGGGCAGCCCGAGTTGCTCCGCATGCTCTCGAGCCCGGCGCTTCGCCAACTGCGACAGCGCATCGCCGTCGAACACCACATGGAACCGCTCGTGGCCGAGGAGATTCATCCCTATCTCACCCACCGCATGTCGGTCGCCGGCGCGCAGTTCGAAGACGTGTTCGAAGACGGCGTCGAAGCACCCTTCTTCCAGTTCTCGGGCGGCTGCCCGCGACTGGTCAGCCTGCTCGCGGACCGGGCTCTGCTTTCAGCCTACGCCAAGGGGCTGAAACCGATCGGACCCGACTTCGTCGAGAAGAAGGCCAAGGACATGGAGTCGGTGCGGCAGGCGAGCCTGCCCGCTTCCGGCGGTCCGGGAGGCGGCGGTGGGTGAAATCGCCGAGGCGCTGCGCAAGGCGAACCAGGCGGTCGACGCGAACGATCCGTCGAACGAAGCGCCCGGCCTGCGCCACAACGAAGAGACTTCCGGCGAGATCACGGCTGCGCTGAGTCGCGCGCAGGCCGACGAAGCCGGCACCCTTCCCCCCGACACCGGCGACGACCGCAAGGCCGCGCCCGCGACGCCTCAAGCTCCGCCTGAAACCACGCCGGTCATTCCCGCGAACCTCGGCGAGGTGATCTTCCACGTCGAACGACATCGTCACCTCGGTTTGCGACTTCGCACGGAAATGGATCGCACCGGGGGGCGCACCCTCGCGGTCGTGAGTGCCGTTCGAAACGAGGGCAAGTCGATCGTGTCGTGCAACATCGCCGCGGCGATTGCGTCCCTTTCGAGTGAGCGCAGCGTGGCGTTGGTCGACCTCGACCTGCGCAACCCCTCGATCGCCGCCATGCTGCAGATCAGCGTTCCGGTGGGCATCGAACAGGTGCTGCTCGGGCGCGCGAAGCTCGAAGACACCTGCATTTCGCTGCGCGAGCCCGAGATCGACGTCTATCCGTGTGCCCAACCCCATCGCGCGGCCCACGAGCTGCTCGTGCTGCCCGCGTTCGAGCGCTTCATTCGAGACCTCGAATCGCGCTACGCCGCGGTGATCATCGACACGCCACCCGCGCTGCTCGTCCCCGACTCGACGATCATCATGCGCAGCGCGTCCTATTGCGTCGCGGTCGCGCGCGCGGGCAAGACGCGCGTGCATCGCTTCAGCGAAATGATCGAACGCCTCCCGCAGGACAAGCTACTCGGCAAGGTGATCAACAACGTGCCGCTGCCGAGCCACGCCAAGGGCGACGAGTATTACTACTACTACGCGAACGAGGACGAGCTGTGAGCGTCCGCGAGGTTGAATCGTGAGCTGGGACGCCGACTACGGCAGCGACGACGATCGAGCCAGTGACGCCATCATGGCGCAGGTCAAGGCGATTGCCCTCGATCCGCGGGGGCTGGTTCGCCGGCGCTGGCTCTGGATCAGCTTGTCTCTGGTGCTGGGCATCTCGGGCACGGCCGTCATGTATCTGACGCTGAAGCCGATGTATGCGGCCGAAGCCACGGTGCTCGTTTCGAATCAGCAGATCCCAGAAGAGTTCGTGCGCTCGACGGTGTCGGGCCTCGACTCGCTGTCGAACATCAACGCCATGGCGGGGGAGATCCTCTCCTACAAGAGCCTGAGTGCGCTGATCGAGGACCACGATCTCTATCGCAAAGAACTCGAGACGCAGGAACTCGGCGACATGATCGTCGAGATGCGCGACAACATCTCCGTCAGGCCGGGGCAGAACGTCGGGGGCAACCGACGTCGCGGTGCAGAGAACGCGTCCATCTTCTTGATCGAGTACGTCTCGGCCGACCCCAACGCCGCGGCCGTGGTCGCCAACGAACTCGCGGCGGGCTTCATCGACTCCAGTATCCGCCGCCGCAACCAGCAGGCGCGCACCACGACCGAGTTCATGGAGCGCGAACTCGCGCGAGCCGAAGCCGAGCTACGCGACGTCAAGGCCATGATCACGCAGTTCCGGCAGGAGCATCGCGGGGCCATGCCGATGGATCAGGAAACGATCCTTCGCAAGCTCGAGCGACTCGAAACCCACCGCCAGGGGCTCAACGAGCAGATCCTCGGCGAAGAAGAACGCCTCGCCCAACTGCGCAGTGAAGCGCGCGGGGCGAGTGGCGAAGGGCCCGAGCAGCGACTGGCCGAGTTGAAGCTCCAGTTGGTGTCGCTGCTGGCGACGCATACGAACGAGCATCCCAACGTCGTCGCCTTGCGCCGGCAGATCCAGCAGCTCGAAGGCGAACTCGGCAACGTGAAGCAGATCTTCGCCGAATCCGCACTCGCCCACGAACACCGCGTCACGGTCGGCATGCGCAACCTCGAAAGCATGAGACTGGAACTGCGTGAGGTCGACATCGAGATGTCGGAACTCGACGTGCGCGCCGCCGCGATCCCGCAGAACGCCGAAGCCTTCGACGCCCTCACCCAGAACTCGCGCGTGCTCGAGGAGAAGTACCTCGAATTCCTGCGCAAGGTGCAGGACGCCAAGCTCGCCGAAGAACTCGAACGCAGTCAGCAGGGGCCGCGCGTCAGCATCCTCGACCACGCTTCGCCGCCCTCCGACCCGATCCGCTCCAGCATCCGCTACCTGCAGCTCGGCATCGCGGTCAGCATCGGACTCGCGATCCTCGCCGCTCTGCTCGCCGAGTTGATCGACCCGATCGTGCTCGACGACGAGCACCTCGAGTTCATCGGGACGGGGCCGGTGCTGGGCAGCATCTACACCCAGAAGGCGGGGTAGGCGCGCGCGACCATCGTCGACACCGTTGGGGCTACGAAGCCGCCAGCTCCTCGGGCCAGTGCTCGCGCAGATGCGGGACCAGTGATTCGGCGAACTGCTTGAGTCGTACGCGCGCGACGTCTTCGTTGTCGTGGACGTCGAGGGGGGTGCTCAAGCGCACGAGCGATCCGTCGGCACGGCCTTCGAGCACGCGGTTGCGCAGGCGTTCGATGGCCTGGTCGACGTCACCCAGCATCCCTTCACGGCGATACGACTGATACCAGAAGTGGACGAGGCGTTTTTCGCCTTCGCGTTCGACGAGGATCTCGTTGGCGCGCAGGTCGCTTCCCGGGGCCAGTTCGATCACGTCCTTGCGCAGGATGTTCCAGCCATTGCTCGGATAACAGGCCCAGGGCGTGTGTTCGGGGCGGCCACCGCGCTCGGTGCCGTAGTAGCCCACGTAGAGCCAGACGAAGCCGCCGATGGGATGTCGATACACGCGCTGCACGTTGAAGTCGGCGTCGAGCATCTCGGCGATGTCGCTTTCGACTGCGAGGTCTTCACCCCGCCAGCGATCGATGCGGCTCGGGATTTCGGCCAGCGACTCGGCGCGCACCGCGAGTGGTGTGCGGAGGTAGACCTGCCACGACACCGCACCGGAGGCGAGCACCACGAGGGCCAGAATTGCGGTGAGCCAGCGGTCGGAATGCGGCAAAGCGGGGCTCGCGATGGGTTGGCGGAGCGGCGCGGCATGCGCCTTCGGGCGGGAAATATCCGATCCCTTCACCATCGGCAAGCGACCGGCTTCACTGCACTTTCTCGCAGAGGACGCGGGGGCAGCACACTCGGGGACGGGTGCGGACCGCTTGACGAAAAGCGAAAGTAAACCGAAAATCGAAAGATGCCCCCCGGCTCCCCCCGCTGCGTGCGTTCCGCCCCCTCGCCTGCCCGAAACCGGCCTCGCGACAGCGCAGCCGAACTCGCACACGACTACGTCGAGCTGCGCGCCCGCAGTGCGTTCTGCTTTCTCGAAGCCTCGAGTTCGCCCGAAACGCTGGTCGAGCGCGCGGGCGAACTCGAACACCCGACGCTCGCGATCGCCGACCGCGACGGGCTCTACGCAAGCCCCCGCTTCCACCGCGCTTGTCTCGCACACGGGGTGCGCGCGATCCACGGAGCCGAGGTGCGTCTGCGCGACCCCGGCGAAGCGATCGCGGGCGAGTTGCTGTTGCTCGTCGAATCACCCGCAGGCTGGCGAAGGCTTTCGCGTCTTCTGACGCTCGGGGGGCGCCGCAGGCGAGCCGACCGCAAGGACCGACCGCGGATCGAAAGCGCACCGACGATCACCTTCGACGAACTCGCCGAACACAGCAACGGACTCACCGCACTCGCACGCGCCGATGCCGGGCTGTTGCCGACCTTTCTCGAACGCACCCGCGAGATCTTCGGTTCGGATGGCGGGCGTAAACGCGAAGACCAACGTTTCCAGGTGGACGTTTCGCGCACCCTCGATCGCGATCACGAGCGCGCGGTACGTCGCGCGGTCGAACTCGCCGAAAGCCGCGACATCCCGATCGTCGCCAGCGGCGACGTCCGCATGGCACGGCCCGAAGAGCGAAGCCTGCTCGACGCGCTGACCTGCCTCTACGAACGCACGCCCCTCGATCGCGCCGGGCGTCGTCTGCTGCGCAACGGTGAACGTCACCTGAAGACGCGCGCAGAGATGGCGCGTCGCTTCGGCGACCGGCCCGAATGGATTCGCGGCACCCGCGCCATCGCCGAACGCTGCGAATTCGGCCTCGATGTGCTCGAGTATCGCTTCCCCACCTATCCCCTCGAAGACGGCGAAAGCCAGGACGCGGCCCTGCGCCACCTTACCTACGAAGGAGCGCGCCAACGCTACGGCTCCCCCCTGCCCCGCCATGTGCGCCGTCAGCTCGAACACGAACTGGCGATCATCGAAAAGCTCGGCCTCGCGGGGTACTTCCTGATCGTCCACGACATCAGCCAGTTCGCGCGGCGCTCCGACATCCTGGTGCAGGGGCGCGGCTCGGCGGCGAACAGCGCGGTGTGTTATTCGCTCGCCATCACGGCCGTCGACCCGGTCGGCATGAAGCTACTCTTCGAACGCTTTCTTTCGGAAGAGCGCGGCGAATGGCCGGACATCGATCTCGACCTGCCGAGCGGCGACAAGCGCGAAGCCGTCATCCAGTACGTGTTCGAAAAGTACGGCGAACGCGGGGCGGCGATGACCGCCAACGTCATCACCTATCGCTCGCGCCTGGCGGTGCGCGAAATGGGCAAGGTGCTCGGCATGGGGCCCGAGACGATCGACCGACTCGCGAAGTTGATCGCCAGCATCGACCACCGCGATGAATTCGACACCCTCGAAGGCACGTTGCGCGAGGCCGGAGTCGATCCGACCGCACCGCGGGTTCGGCTGTTGTTTTCACTGGTGGAACAGCTTCGCGGCTTGCCGCGTCATCTCGGACAACACAGCGGAGGTGTGGTGATCGCGGCCGGGTACCTCGACGAAGTCGTGCCGATCGAACCCGCCAGCATGGAAAACCGCCGCATCGTGCAGTGGGACAAGAACTGCTGCGCCGAGATGGGGATCATCAAGATCGACCTGCTCGGTCTCGGCATGTTGGCCGCCCTCGAAATCACCACCGACCTGATCGAAGAGCACGAAGGCCAACACGTCGACCTCGCGAAGCTCCCGCCGGACGACCCCGCGACGTACGAGATGATGCGCGCCGCCGACACGGTGGGGGTCTTCCAGATCGAAAGTCGCGCGCAGATGGCGACGCTGCCGCGCTTGAAACCCCACTGCTTCTACGACCTCGTGGTCGAGATCGCCCTGATCCGCCCGGGCCCCATCGTGGGACAGATGGTGAACCCCTACCTCGAACGTCGCGCGGGGCGACAGGAGGTGAGCTACCCGCACCCTTCCCTCGAACCGGTACTCGAACGCACGATGGGAGTGCCGCTCTTCCAGGAACAGATCCTGCGCATCGCGATGTTGGCCGCCGGCTTCAGCGGCGGCGAAGCCGAAGAGCTTCGCCGCGCCATGGGGTTCAAGCGTTCGGAAGAAAAGATGGACAAGATCGAAGAGCGCCTGCGTCGCGGCATGAACGAACGCGGGCTCTCACAGCAGGCGCAAGACGAGATCGTGCAATCCATCACCTCGTTTGCCCTCTACGGCTTTCCCGAATCGCATTCGGCTTCGTTCGCGCTGATCGCCTATGCGTCGGCGTACTTGAAGCGCCACCACCCCGCGGCCTTTCTCGCGGGCTTGCTCAACAGCTATCCGATGGGCTTCTACAATCCAGCCACACTGGTGAAGGACGCCCAGCGCCACGGGGTCGAAGTGCGGCCGGTGGATGTCACGACCAGCGACTGGCCCTGCACCCTCGAAACGGATACCCGAGACAAGGCGCCCGCGGTGCGCATCGGCCTGCGTTACGTCGGCGGGCTTTCGCAGCGCGCGGGGGAGCAGTTGGTCGAAGAACGCGCGAACGCTCCCTTCCACGGCATGCCCGATCTCACCAAGCGCGTGCAACTCAAGCAGGACGAGATCACCGCACTCGCCGAACTCGGCGCCCTCGCAAAGCTTCCCGGCGCACCCGAAGCGAAGGCGCGGCGCGCGGCGCTCTGGCAGGTGGCCGCCCTCGAACGCGATCCGCGCTCGCTCTTCGCCGGCCTGCCCCCCGATGCCCGCGGGCAGAAGGGACTCGAACGCAAACTACTCGCGAGCCTCTCTCCGCTCCCCGAAATGACGCCCATCGAACGCACGCTCGCCGACTATCGATTGGCAGGCCTCACCACCGGCCCGCAGATCCTCGCCTACCTACGGCCCGAACTCGATCGGCGCGGCTTGCTCACGGCGAAGCAGTTGCGGCAAACCCCGGACGGTCGCTTCGTTCGCACCGCGGGCCACGTGATCGTGCGTCAGCATCCGGGCACCGCGAAGGGGTTCACCTTCCTCACCCTCGAAGACGAAACCGGCACCTCGAACGCGATCCTCACACCACAGATGTTCCGCCGCTTTCGCGTCCCGCTTTCGACCAGTGCCATCGTCGAGATCGCGGGACCGCTGCAGAACGTCGACAACGTGATCCACGTGAAGATCAACCATGTGGCTGCGCTCACTTCGCAAGCCACACGGGAAACGCAGGCAGAGCCCGGGCTCGTGCGTCGACAGATGCCACCGGGGCGGCATTTTTGCTAGCCGGGGCTATTCGACATAACCCAACGCCCGCAGAGACCTCTCCGTCTCCTCGGTGATCACGGGCGCTGTCTGCACCCGGGCCCCAGGCATGAAGGCTTCGCGCAGCGCGGCCGACTCGGCACGGTACTTCGATATCGCGTGTTCCCATTCCGAACGAGCTGCCGCGGACAGCGGAACCTTGCTCATCTCGATGGGATCGCGATCGAGATCGAAGAGAGCGCTCCTTCCAGCGTCCCTTCGATACTTCCATTGCCCCCGACGAACTCCGACCGCCTCATCGACGAACCACGAGAAGAACAACGGACGCGCCGCGGGGAGCCTCTCACCTCGGAATGCGGGTGCGAGACTGATCCCCTGGACCACCTCCAGCGGGGCGAGACCAAGCAGGTCGAGGATGGTCGGCGCGACATCGACCAGGCTCGTCGGTGTGTCGACATGAAGTCCCGCTGGCACCCCCGGCCCGCGAAAGACGACGGGCACGCGGATCACCTCTTGTTGGCTCGAGAAACTATGTCCCGTGAGCCCATGCTCGCCGAATGCCTCGCCATGATCCGAGACCAGGATGACCAGCGTATGGGCGGCGAGCCCGAGCGCTTCGAGTTCGGCGAGAAAGTCCCCAACCAGGTCATCGGCTTCCCGAATCGTCCGATCGTAGGCGTTGGCCTGGGCGCGATGCTTCCCGGGAATCGGGCCCATCCCCTCTTCGTTCCACTCAGAGGGATCATCAAACAGCGTCGCGTAGGCCGAATCCGGCACGTAGGGATCGTGCGTCTTGTAGGTGTGAAGGAAGAGGAAAAAGCGTCGGTCGCGACTCGCCCGCACGTAGTCGATGCCGTCTTCGAACGTCCCGACTCCACGATCCTCGTGTCGATAGGCGCGCTCCCTGAAGCGATCGAAACCGAACCAGAAGCCGAACGTTCCCGCGAGGAGCGCATCCTCGGTGAAGGCGGAAGTCTGGTATCCCGCGTCGCGAAGGCGTTCGGCCAGCAGGGGCACGGGGCTATCTGCCTGGATCCGTCCCGGATCGGGCCGAGCATCGGGGTAGAGCCCGGAGAAGAGGCTCATGTGCGACACGTCGGTTCGGCTGTATGTGCTCGAGACATCATGAAACGAGGTCCCCCTTGCGATCAGCTCCGAGTCGATGCGCGGGGACGTGGCCCTCGGATAGCCGAAGCCCGAAAGATGATCGGCACGCAACGTGTCGAGCGAAATCATCACGACGTTCGGGAGAGGCGAGCCCCTTGTCATCGCAGCGACGGAAACCTGTGGAACCCCCCACACGGTGCCACGCACCGGTTCACCCTCCGGGCCCTTCGCCGAGAGATCGAGTCGGCACGATGCTCCGCTCTCCGGAAGCGCCACCGACACGTCGCGCCAACCAGCCTCTTCCGATGGATCGAGCATGCGATCGATGACCAGTCTCGACGACTCACCTTCGCACTGAAGAGCGGCACCGAAGTGCGTCGACACACGACCTTCGCCCCCGGCCGGCGCCACCATCCCGTATGCGAGTTCGAGGGTGGCGTGCGGAGGCGCTTCGAACGTTCGGCTGCGGTATTGCGCTCGCCCCGACTCAAGCACGAACAGGTGAAGGCTATAGCGATGGGCGCCGACGGGATCGCCGTGCGCAAAGCGGAGCACGCTCCGGCCACCGCTGTCGCGAATCAACTGCCATCCCGTCGTGATGTGACGCGAAAGCACCGTTCGGGAGATGTGTTCGACCATCTCGGGTGCCAGGTCAATCGGCAGCCTCTGGGCCTGGAGCGAGAACGCGTTGCCGGGTAGATCGCGTACCTCTACGGGGAGGTCGATCTCCCCCTGCACGAAACCGTCGGTGCTCGATTCGAGGTTCAGTACAGACGCAACACGCTTCGAGCCGGGGGCCTGGAGGGCCGGTCGCGCTTCATCCCCGATCCTCACCACTGCCCCATGAAACGTTGCGGGAAGGTTTTCGAATTGAGAGGCGTCGACCCGTACGGCGATGTGTCGCTGCGGAGACGACCACGCCTCGGGTCGCTGTGCGTCGGAACAACCGACGAACAAGAGCGCAACGCAGGCGATCACCAGGTAGTGGGGATGCATTTGCGCAACACAGACCGAATCGGTCGGTTTCGATCTCGAGAGCATTCGATGCTTGAATCCTGGGGCCTACCCATCGCCCTGTCCATTCGCTTGCACCGCAATGGCAGCAAGATACGGGTCGGTTGTAAAGGTCCTCCGCAGACGGGTAAGCTGCAACCAACGAACGATTCCGAATCAAGATCAGCAGAGGAAGATCAGATTGAGAATCCGGCTCGACCCCGAGCGCTGCACGGGACACGAGCGCTGCTACTCGCTTACCCCCGAGATCTTCGACGAAGACGAACGTGGGCGCTGCGTCGTCGTTGTCGCTGACGTCCCGGCCGAACAGCGCGAAGCAGCCGAACGCGGCGTCGAAGCCTGTCCAGAACAGGCGCTTTCGATCGAAGCGATCGCAGAGACGGGGGCGTAGCCGCGCTCATGTCGCGACTCGCCTATCGCACGGCGCCCGGCACGGGCAGCGAGATGCCGACCGGCATCCCGCACATCATCGGCAACGAGGCCGCGGAGCGATTCAGCTACTACGGCATGCGGGCCGTCCTCGTCGTGTTCATGACGCAGTACCTGCGCGACTCGGCGGGGGAATTGGCGACGCTCAGCGAAGCGGACGCCACGGTGTACTTCCACAACTTCAGTTCGGCGGTCTACTTCACGCCGATCTTCGGCGCACTGCTCGCCGACCTCTTGCTTGGCAAGTACAAGACGATCATCTCGCTTTCGATCGTCTACTGCCTCGGACACGTGGCGCTGGCCCTCGACGACTCGCTCACCGGCCTCACCCTCGGCCTCACGCTGATCGCCATTGGCGCAGGCGGCATCAAGCCCTGCGTTTCAGCGCACGTCGGGGACCAATTCGGCGACGGCAACGCCACGCTATTGCCGCGCGTGTACTCGTACTTCTACTTCTCGATCAACTTCGGCGCCTTCGTCTCGATGCTCCTCACCCCCTGGCTGCTCGACTACTTCGGTCCCCATGCGGCCTTCGGACTCCCCGGCTTCCTCATGATGGTCGCGACCTGGGTCTTCTGGCTCGGACGCCGTCGCTTCATCCACGTTCCCCCACGTGGCGGCGCCTTCTTCAAAGAAGCGTTCAGCCGTGAAGGCGTCGACGCGATGCTGCGGCTTTCGGTGATCTACGTGTTCTTCGCGATCTTCTGGTCGCTCTTCGACCAGACGGGATCGACCTGGGTCCTCCAGGCGCAAAAAATGGATCGCGTGCTCTTCGGCGTGGAATGGCTGCCCTCTCAGATCCAGGCGTTGAACCCCCTGCTCATCATGCTGCTGATCCCGCTCTACAACTTCGTCCTGTACCCCGCGGCCGAACGCTTCACGCGGATCACGCCGCTCGGAAAGATCTCGGTCGGGCTCTTCATCACGGCGGGTTCGTTCTTCATCTGCGCACTGATCGAGAGCTGGATCAGCGCGGGACACGCGCCCAGCATTGCGTGGCAGTGGTTTGCGTACGTGATCATCACGGGGGCCGAAGTGCTCGTGTCCGTCACCGGGCTCGAGTTCTCCTACACCCAGGCCCCGCGCGCCATGAAGTCGATGATCATGTCGCTCTACCTGATGAGCGTTTCGCTCGGCAATCAAGTCACGGCGATCGTGAATCGCGTGATCTCGAACGCCGATGGAACCTCGAGCCTCGAGGGAACGACCTACTTCCTCTTCTTCGGCGGGCTCATGCTCGTGGCCGCGATTCTCTTCGTGCCCGTCGCACTGAAGTTCCCCGTGCGCAGCTACATTCAGGAAAGCGAAGAGGCCGCCTGACGGGCTCGGCGTCGAGCCACTCGCGCTCTATCTCTCGACGAGGAGTCGCCTACCCGACACCTGGTTCGGGCGAGGAGGTGTCCCCGGCGACTACATCGTCGTCGACACCTCGAGGTAGTTCATCTCCTCGACCTCGATCGGGTTGCAGTAGTCCGGCCGCGTGGAGGCAGGCTGGTCGCAGGGGTTCTCGCACGCGCCGGCGTGATCGACGGTGACACCCGCGGCAAGAGCCTCGCAGGAATTTCCGTAGGTCTCACCGTCACAACCGCAGACCGGCATCCACACGTCCGGGCAGGCTTCCGGCCTTCGCGTGCACTGACCCGGTGCGTTCTCGCGGCAGTCTCCGATTTCGGCGCGGCAGAAGTGACCCTCGCTGCACTCGACGTCGAGTTCGCCGCCGCAACGTCGGTCGTCCTCACACGCCCCGCGATGCAGGATGATCACCTCGGCGCGACGCGCTTCGCACTCGTTCGCATAGGTCTCACCGTCGCAACCGCATACGGGCGCCCAGATGCGCGGGCAGGCCTGGGGGTCCGGCTCGCACACCCCCATTGCGTCGACGATGCACTCGCCGCTTTCGAAGACGCAGATCTCACCTTCGTCGCACTGGAACCCCGCGATGCCACCGCAGCGCTTCGGTTCGCAACGCCCCTCGTGGTCGACCGATGCTCCGGCCCGGGCGGCCTCGCACGCATTGCCGTAGGTCTCGCCGTCACAGCCGCAGACCGGGGCGTAGTAGAGCGGGCAGATCTGCGGGCGCGTCTCACACACGCCGAGCGCATCGCATTGCCCCTCGTCCTTCGCGCAGTACTGGGCACGGCCACACTCGCCGTTGTCTTCGCATTCGACGACCGGCGGACCGTCGTCGAAGGCCACGACGTTGCGTGCCTGCAGGCAGTCGTTTTCACCGTACGCTCCGTAGGCGCGCACGGTCATGCCGATTTCGAGGTCTTCGAAGGTCGCGTTGCTCGACGCCGTTTCGGCGATGTTCTCGCGAATGATCACGATTCGCGCATTCTCGAGAACGTCGACACAGGCCTCGCGGTCGTCGACGGACTCCTCGACTGCGAGGAACAACCGACGCTGTGCGGGAACGATGTCTTCGATCTCGCCCCGAAGCACGTCGGGCATCGGTCGCTCGATGTTGAGCATGATGAGGGCGGTCTTCAGGAGCGATGCCTCGCCCGCCTCGAACTGGAAGACGCCGTCGATCAACGCCTGCATGTCGGGCATCAACCTGCCCGGGCGCACTTCGAAACCGCGGCGGGTGAACACCCGCGTGCCGTCCTGCACGAGGGCCCGGGTTTCGCTTTCACTGCCGGAGCCCTGGCCCGGCGCGATGCCGAAGTCGAACGCGTCGTCGTCGCCGAGTTCGGAGAGCACGGTGCCCTTCAAGCGCAGGAAGGTGCCCGGCGGGCCTTCTTCGACCACGAAGGCGAAGAGCACGAGGCGTACCGGCGCCGGGTGACGCTTCCTTCGGTTGCGATCGCCGTCGTCTTCGTCTGCGTCGGCATCGTCCTCGGCATCGTCGTCGAAGCGGTGTCGGCGATGCTCGAACTCGTCGTCCATGCTGAACGCCGAACCTTCGGCCACTTCCCCGTCGTCTTCTTCGGGCATGGGATCGATCTCATCGCGCTCATCGTGCATGCGATCGACGAGATGGAAGCGCCCGACCACGGTCACCTGGTCACCGACTTCGAGTTCGTCCGCGGGTGCCGGGGCACCCTCCTGGTCGAACACGCCCGTTCGGTTGCCGAGTTCGACCGTCATGCAGCGACGCCGATCGCCCAGGCCGCCTTCGGGTGCGCGTTCGCGCGATTCGAGCACGTCGCGTGACGCCATGAAGAGGGTCGGACAGAGCACGAAGCTCTCGTCGTCGAAAACGCGGCGGATGGTTCCGTGCATGCGCGCGAGCTTGCGCGGCGGCCGGGTGTCGCGAATCTCGAACTTCACGACCGGGCGGAAGCGGTAGCGGCCGTTGCCGTTTCGACTGATCGACTCGTTTGCGTCGAGGTCGATTTCGATCACGCAATCGACGCCCGCGTGAACCCTGAAGCCTTCCGGCGCGAGGAGATCGATCTTGCCGTTGGCCGGCGGGTCGATCTCGATCACTTCACCGTCATCGCCTTCCTTTACCAGGCGGATGCGGCTCACCTTCAGGCGGACCTTCTCGTATTCGCGGGCCGGCACGTCGTCGGCGTGTACGAAGAGGTCGGAGAAGTTCTCGAGGTCGAGAAGGTCGATGGTTTCGCTGCCGGTGAAGATCGCGACCTGCGGCCCGCCGCCGATCAGCGTGATGCCCTCGATGTCGAGCTGGATGCGATCGAAGTCGTCGGCCGGAGCGTCCGTGAGGAAGACACTCACCGAGCCGGTTTCACCCGCACTCGCGCTTTCGTCGTCGGCGCTTCCCCCGCCCTGCCCACAGCCCGCGGCCACCAGACTCGCGATCAAGGCGAGCACGAGCATCGCGTTGGTCGTCCAAGCCACCGACGACCGGGGTATGGTGGCATCCTCTCGGCTAGATGAAACAAAGAAGCGGGAGAATCGAAAAGCTCGCATCGGAGTGGTCCTCGTTTGACAGGGACGCAGGGCACATCGCGCAGGAACCGTGAGGCCCCGCACAGAGCGATTTTACCCCGTCTGGAGGAAATGTGTGAAATTTTTCCACGAAATTTATGGCATTCGGGTGGATTCGCGTGCCTGAACGACCGCAAAAACGGCTCCGGTCAGGGAAGCTCCGCGTCGAGGTCACGCGCGCTGACGAGGTTCACGCGCTCTTCGTCGCGGTCGAACACGACGCAGACGTCGCCGCAGTCGAGCTGCTGCTTGACCGCGGCGACCTTTTCGTCGAGGGAGCGTTCGACGGCGCCGTAGTCGGTGCCGTCGCGGCTCACGAACTCTTCCACCAGACCGTGGAGCGCGGCGGCGCTCAGGTCCGTCGGTTCGAGCACGAGGAAGCGCTCGTGAACATCGCGTTCTTCAGCGTCGTCGGGAACCAATCGAACCTGCTTCGAATCGCTAGGCGAGGAAGTCGCGGATACGCGGTGCAAGCGCGTCGGCGGTGAAGCCGAAGTGGCGCGCCAGGTCGCCCGCCGGAGCAGACGCGCCGAAGCGGTCCATCCCGCACACCAACCCACGGCGCCCCACCAGTGTCGCGAGCGACTGCGCGGTTCCCGCTTCGACCGCAACCGCAGGCACACCTTCGGGCAGCAGGCCGTCGATGTAGTCGTCCGGCTGCTGCTTCAGGAGTTCGAGGCTGGGCACCGACACGACGCGCACCTTCTTGCCTTCGCTTTCGAGCACCTCGGCGGTGTCGCATGCGAGTGAAACCTCGGAGCCGCTCGCCACGATCACCACGTCCGGCGTGCCGTCGACCTCACGAAGGGTGTAGCCACCGCGCAGAATCTGCGCGTTGTCGAAGCCCTCCGCGCGATCGAGTGCCGGCACACCCTGCCGCGTGAGCGACATGACCACGGGGCCGGTAGCGCTCTGGAGCGTCCACGCATAGGCCATCGCGGTTTCGCGACCATCGGCGGGGCGGAAGACCGTGAGCCCGGGAATCAAGCGCAACGAATCGACCTGTTCGACCGGCTGGTGGGTCGGCCCGTCTTCACCGACGTAGAACGAGTCGTGGGTGAAGACGAAGATCGAGCGCAGCTTCATCAAGGCCGCGAGGCGAACCGCCGGGCGCACGTAGTCGCTGAAGATCATGAACGTGCCCGAGTACGGCAGGAAGGTGCCTTCGAGTGCGAGGCCGTTCGCGATCGCCCCCATCGCGTGTTCGCGCACGCCGAAGTGGATGTTGCGCCCCTCGAACGAATCGCGGCCCACGATGCCGACGTCCTTGATGATCGGCGGCGCCGCCGAACCCGCGAGATCTGCCGAACCGCCGGCCATGTAGGGCACGAGCGTCGAGAGCTTCTGCAACACCTTGCCCGAGTGCTGGCGTGTGGCTGCTTCGGTGTCCATGCCATCACACAGCGCCTCGGCGAGGCCGGTCGGCACGGCGCGTTCGCGGGCGCCGTCGAACGCGGCCGCACGCCGGGGCTCGGCCGCTCGCCATGCCTCGGTCTTCGCGTCGACCGCAACGCGTTCTGCGCGCTTCTCACTCGAACGCGCCGCGAAGAAGGCTCTCACTTCGTCCGGCACGTGGAAGTCGGGCGACGTCGGCCAGCCCATGTGTTCCTTGGCGCCGGGGACATCGTCGGCACTGAGCCCGGCCCCGTGAGCCTTGCTCGTGCCTTCGATCGTCGGGGCGCCGAGCCCAATGAGCGTACGCACGATGAGCAGGCTCGGGCGCGTGGTTTCGCGCTTCGCGGTTTCGAGGGCCGCGCGGATCGCCTTGTGGTCCTGGCCTTCGAGCCCGTCGATGACGTGCCAGCCGTAGCTCTCGTAGCGGCCCTTCACGTCTTCGCTGAAGCTGATGTCGGTGCCACCGTCGATCGTGATCTTGTTGTCGTCGTACAAGAAGATGAGGTTGCCGAGGCCGAGGTGGCCCGCGAGCGAACTCGCTTCACCCGACACGCCTTCCATCAAGTCACCATCACCACACACGCCATAGATGGTCTGACAACCCGGGGTGCCGTCTTCTCCCGAACCGAACTGCGCACCCGCCATGCGTGCGCCGAGCGCGACGCCCACCGCGTGGGCCATCCCCTGCCCCAGCGGACCGGTCGTCATCTCTACGCCGGGCGTGTCGCCGTACTCGGGGTGGCCCGGTGTCTTCGATTCGAGCTGCCGAAAGTCGCGCAGGTCGTCCATCGACACGTCGTAGCCGAACAAGTGCAACAGCGAATAGAGCAGCATCGATGCGTGGCCACCCGAGAGCACGAAGCGATCGCGCAGCGGCCATTCGGAATCGGTCGGATCGAAACGCAGTTGGCTGTTCCACAACTCGAACACCGGACCCGCCAGTGCCATGGGTGCGCCGAGGTGACCGGAGTTCGCCTTGCGGATGGCGTCGACCGAAAGAAAGCGGATGGTGTTTTCGATCTTCTGGCGAAGCTCGGGGGATAGATCGTTCGACTCGGTGGACATCGAAGAGTTCGACCTCTGGGCTCATCACCACCGCAAGGGGGGCGGGGCGGTGCGTCATTGGGGGGGCCCGAACGCCGGGACCTTACTACAAAAGAAGGTCGCGGGGACAGCGGCTGGTCGGGGTGGAGGGATTCGAACCCCCGACACTGAACCCCCAAAGTTCAGGCTCTACCAGGCTGAGCTACACCCCGAAGCCGCGACATCCTAACCAGCGTGCTGCATGTTCGCCGCCGGGGCGGCGAGAAGTGCCGCGCCAAGCCGCGCGTGCTATCCAACCCGGCCAATCAAAACCCCATTTGAATCCAGAACCCAGGACCATGACGAATCCCTCCAAGACCCTGTTCCAGAAGGTCTGGGACGCACACCGCGTGCGCGAGCTGCCCACGGGGCAGACCCAGCTCTTCATCGGAACCCACCTCATTCACGAAGTCACGAGCCCGCAGGCCTTCGCGATGATCCGCGAACTCGACCTCGGCGTGCGCTTCCCGAAGCGCACCTTCGCGACCGTCGACCACATCGTGCCGACCGACACCCGCATCCGTCCCCTTTCGGACCCGATGGCCGAAGCGATGATGAGCGAGCTCGAAAAGAACTGCCGCGAGTTCGGCATCGAGCTGTTCGACATCGCGAGCGGGCAGCAGGGGATCGTGCACGTGATCGGCCCCGAGCAGGGGCTCACCCAGCCCGGCATGACGATCGCCTGCGGCGACAGCCACACCGCCACCCACGGCGCCTTCGGTGCGATCGCCTTCGGCATCGGGACGAGCCAGGTGCGCGACGTGCTCGCCACCCAGACCCTCGCCATGGCCCCGCTGAAGGTCCGCCAGGTGAACGTGAGCGGAAAGCTCGGCGGTGGCGTCTACGCCAAGGACGTGACGCTGGCGATCATCCGCGAACTCGGCGTGAACGGCGGCGTCGGCTACGCGTACGAATACGCGGGCGACGTCGTCGAGGCGATGACCATGGAAGAGCGCATGACGCTCTGCAACATGGCGATCGAGGGTGGCGCGCGCTGCGGCTACGTGAACCCAGACGAAGCGACCTTCGACTACCTGCGCGGACGCCCGCGCGCTCCGCAGGGCGAAGCCTTCGACCGCGCGGTCGAGCAGTGGCGCTCAATGGCCACCGACGAAGGCGCCGTCTTCGACGACGTCTTCGAACTGGCCGGCGCGGACATCGAACCGACGGTGACCTGGGGCATCAATCCGGCGCAGAACCTCGGCGTGAACGGGCGCATTCCGAACGCCAGCGAAGTGCCCGATGACGAGCGCGCTTCGGTCGCCGAAGCGCTCGAGTACATGGACCTCACGCCGGGCAAGCGCATTGCGGGTACGCCGATCGACGTCGCCTTCATCGGCTCCTGCACCAACGGTCGCATCTCCGACATGCGCGAAGCCGCCCGCGTCGCGAAGACGGGCAAGGTGAAGGACGGCGTGCGCGCCCTCGTCGTCCCCGGCTCCCACGAAGTCGCCAAGCTGGCCGAAGACGAGGGCCTCGACGTGATCTTCCGCGAAGCCGGCTTCCAGTGGCGCGAACCCGGTTGTTCGATGTGCCTCGCGATGAACCCCGACAAGCTGCAGGGCCACGAGATGTGCGCTTCTTCGAGCAATCGCAACTTCAAGGGTCGGCAGGGATCGCCGACCGGACGCACGCTCTTGATGTCCCCCGCCATGGTCGCCGCCGCGGCACTCGAGGGAAAGGTCGTCGACGTGCGGGAGGTTCTCTAACGATGGGCAATCGGAACATCGACAAGGTGGTAGGGCGCGGCTGCGTTTCACGCGGCGACGACGTGGACACCGACCGCATCATCCCCGCGCGCTTCATGAAGGAAGTCACCTTCGACACGATGGGTGAGCACCTGTTCGAAGACGCCCGCGAGGCGGCGAAGGGCAACCATCCCCTCGACAACGAAGCCTTCGAAGGCGCGCAGATCCTGATCGTGGGCAAGAACTTCGGCTGCGGTTCGTCGCGCGAGCACGCACCCCAGGCCCTCATGCGTTACGGCTTCAACGGCTTCATCGGCGGTTCGTTCGCCGAGATCTTCGCGGGCAACTGCACCGCGATGGGACTCGTCTGGGTGACGCTTCCCGACGCCGACCTCGCAAAGGTGATGGACAGCGTCGAACTCGACCCCACGCAGGAGATCACGATCGATGTCGAAGCCCGCACGGTGACCTACCGCGACGGCACGCTCGCCTGCGAGATCCCGGACGGAACGCGCAAGCAGCTGCTCGAAGGCACCTGGGATGCAATGGGCCTGCTGCTCGACGCGGGCGACGCCATCGACCAGACGGGCAACGCACTGCCGTACGTCTCGGGGTACTAGCCCCGGATCACGCCACCACCCGATCCCCCGACCGATACCGCGCCAAAGGCTCCAGCCCGGCCCGCAGCCCCAACGCGAACTCCAGCCCATCCGGCGACGAGCCCTGCACGCTGACCGTCCCTCCGTGCACTCCGCGCAGGTGATGAAACGCGCACAACGTCGTCAGGTTCTCCGCTTCGTCCCCTCCCCCCGCCGACCGGAAGCGGATGTGATGCACGTGCAGGTTCCGCTGCGACGTGCACCCGGGAAACACGCACCGCCAGCCGTCACGGTCGAGCACCGCGCGGTACTTCCGGCTCATGTTCCTCTTCAGCCAGGGGTCTTCGACTCCCCAACTCTCGAGTGCGTGCGCGAGCATCGCCTCGAAGGCCTCCGCCTCGTCGGGCAATCGCCCCGTCTCGCGCTCGATCGCCCTCCGCAGCGTGCAGAGCACGGCGCGAAACAGCCGAGCGACGTCGCTGGTCGCCCGAATCGTGAGCCGGCCCCGCTCTGCCAGCTGCGTGGGGTGCGCACACTTCTGGCGGTCGTGGCGGCCCTGGGCATCGGCGTCTTCGATCTTGCCGACTTTGCCACTGGCACCGCTTTCATTTTCGTCGTCGCACAGCGGCAAGGCGAACCACGCCGGATCCTCCCGGTGCCGTTCGAAGACCTCGGGATCGGCCTCGTGTAGAAACCTCGCACGCTCGACTGCCTGCTTCAGGCACACACCCGTGACGCCCTGTGCGAACGCAACCCACGCTCCGCGCCAGTCGCGCCGGGGATCTCCTTCGGCGTCACTGTCGAGAAGCGGCGCCAGCGCGTCGGCCTGCACCCACGACAGTGCGCCGTCGCGGTACGCCTCCCGAAGCACCGGACACAGCTCTCCAACGCGTTCGATCCGCAACAGCGCCTGCAGCTTGCTGGGCGACATGCCGAGGTAGTCGCGCGCAAGCGTCGCTTGGGAGGGCCGCTCGCCTTTCCATTCGTATTCGGGCGACATCACCGCCCGAACGAGGCGCGCGACGTGAGCATCGAGTCGTTGCTCGAGGCGGATGGCCTGCCGGAGTCGCGCGTCGAGTTCGAAGGCGTCGGCGTCTTCGAGACCTTCGAGCAGACGCGCGAGAAAGGCGGGCCGCTCCGCGGGCTTGGGCACAGGGCTGGATGCGGGCGCGGGGGCGGGGGCGCGTGTGGGCGCGGGCGCAGCCGCGGATGTGAACCCGGGAGGCACCTCGCCTTCGCCGGCCGACTGGAGCCGCGAAGCAGCTTCAGTCGACCCGGACGCCGCGGCGTCACTCGGCGGCGTCCACGAGACACCCGATTCCTCACCCTCGCCAACCTCCTCCAACTGAACCGGCAGCGCCGCAACGACCTCCGCCATCACCCGCTCGAGCACCTCACCGGGGGAGAGCGGTGCGCCTTCGACCTGGCTCGCCAAGCGCTTCGTTCGTTGCCATTTGAACGCCAGGGACATGGGAGCCGAAATCCGCAGCCAGCCTGCCGTCTCTTGTTCGCGGTCCAATGCACCTGCTTCGAGCGCCCCACGATCGACGGCGCGCAGCTCGCGCTCCAGCACCTTCACGCTCTGCCGCGCGGCGTACGCGATCCACTCCGCTTCGTTTCCCGCTTCGAGAAATCGAGCGAGCAGCCTCACCTTGCTCCACGGCAGCCACCCCGACACGAGCGCCTCGTGAAGTGCCGGCAGCTCTTCGAGCCGCGCCCCGACACAAGCGAAGTCCTGCAACGTGCGCTGGGACGTCCCCAGGCGCTCACGTGCGTAGTCGCCAACGCGCGCATAGCCGAGCCGGCTCCAACCCTCCAGCGAAACGAAGCGCGCCGCCAATCGGGCGAGCGTATCGCGCAACGGCCCCCGGGCCTGTGCCAGTCGCGTGAGTTCATCTTGTGCACTCGCATACTCATCGACTCGTGCGCCCGCATCCCTCGCGCGCTGCGAAGATCGCCCTGCTTCATTCATCCCGCGAACATGCGCGAAGGCTGTGACACATCCGGTCGCGAGCCACCGGAAAGCTCGTGGCCTCGAACTTGCTCTTCGTCGATTCGCCTGCGGTCCCGGCGAGACAACCGCGATCGAATACGAACGCCACCGACCCGAGAAGACCCTCCTTCACGAGGTCGTCCGCGAACAACTCGAAACCTTTCTCGCGAACGCCAGGCAACAGGAGGCGCCCATCGCAAGATTCGTAGAACGAGAGCTTCGCGCCTACCTCGAGTGCGGAGTGCTCGCTCATGGGTTCCTGCGATTGCACTGCGACGGTTGTGGGCACGACCGCCTGCTCGCCTTCTCCTGCAAAGGGCGAGGCGTCTGCCCTTCGTGCGCGGGAAGGCGCATGGCCGACACGGCGGCCCACCTCGTGGATCGAGTCCTCCCCGAAGTTCCCGTCCGCCAGTGGGTGCTCACCCTCCCATTCCCTCTCCGCTACCGAATGGCGTGGGATGCCGAGCTCACAAGCGGCATCCTTCGCTGCTTCATGCGTTCGCTGTTCGCCGATCACCGGCGCCGCGCACGGCTTCAGCACGGCCTCAAAGGAGGCGGAAGCACAGGGGCGGTCACGGCCATTCAGCGCTTCGGATCGGCCCTCAACCTCACCCCTCACTTCCACACGCTGCTGCTCGACGGCGTCTACCCGGGCCCAGCACATTGCCCGGGCCGCTTTCTCCCCCTTCCTCCACCGAGCACCGACGACGTCGCCCGCGTCATGGCGGGAACCGCGAAGCGAATCCAGAAGCATCTCGAAAGAAGAGCACTCGACCGGGAAGACGATGAACTCGCCGCCGACCACAGGCTACTCGCGATGCTCGCCGCTGCTTCCGTGCGCTCGCGCATCGCCACCGGACCCGAGGCCGGGCGGCCGTGGCGGAGGCTCGGGGACCAGGTGGTACCGATCGAACCCGAGCAGGAATCGGGCGCTTCCTCGAAGACCGACCTTCCCGAGCGCTGCGTTCGCCAGGGCGGCATGAGCCTGCACGCCGATGTCGCCGTGCCCGCGCGGGACCGCAAGCGCATCGAACGTCTGTGCCGCTACATCCTGCGTCCCGCGCTCTGCCTCGAGCGGCTCGAGGCGCTTCCAGGCGGCATGCTCTCGTACCGGCTCAAGAACCGCTGGCGCGATGGCACCACGCACATCCTGATGGAACGCCGCGAGCTGCTCGAGAGACTTGCCCCATTGATCCCGCCGCCGCGTGCCCACCAGGTGCGCTACCACGGCATCCTGGCTCCATGCGCGGGGGGACGCAGCTTCGTGGTGCCCAGTGGTGCAGGGGCTTCGATGCCGGCGATGGGCAACGAGGAGAACCAAGAAAGCCAAGCCCAGAGCGACGAGAGGGCGATCGCACGCGGAACGCATTCGAGAACGGCCACACCCCATCCCAACACGGGGCAAGCATCTGTGCTCGGAACGGGAACAACTGCTGCGATGGCCGCTGGGAAGTATGGCTATGACACTCCACCCCCCGCTGTGTTCACCAGGGCGCCTCGCGGCGTTCACACGGAGACCGTTTCCCCATCGCAGAAAGACCGAGCGTGGCAAGCTCCTGTGGCATCACGTGCCCGACGCCTCTCGTGGTCGGAGCTGTTGAAACGGGTATTCGGAGTCGAAGCCCTTCGCTGCCCACGGTGCGGAGACACAATGCGCGTCATGGCGACGATCACCGACCCCGCCATAGCCCAGCGCATCCTTGCTTGCCTGGAACTCCCGCCCCGGGCGCCGCCACACACAGCCGCTTCGTCTGCCGGGTGCAGCGAGTTCGAGCCAGACCGCGAAGTCCTCGAATCGCACTTCGACCTCATCCCACCCGAGTTCGACTTCGACCAGCGCCCACCCGACGACGGAAGCGGCGACACCGATGGGGAGACGTAGCGCTCCCCACCGTTCTCGCTCGATACGCGGAAGACAACGCAATACCAGGCGATGTCGGTGAGATCCCCATGCTCCACCATCCGAGTCCCACGCGCCGACTTGCGCCCGCAAGCCACATGCCCGGCGCTCGCACGAGAACAAGCGGCAACGCGACCGCGCCCAGTAGCTTGAAATCGCCCCGCTTCGGAGTTTTTCGCCCAGGGCGAACTCAGTTGACATAGCGCTACTTATCGGCGAAGTGCGCGAAAACCCCGCTTGATTCTCCTATCCCCG
>JASMLK010000155.1 GCA_030748735.1 Myxococcota bacterium
ACCAGCGCGTCGCGGGGGCCTTGATCCAGACCATCAGCGAGATCGTGCCCGACGACGTCGCGCCCGAGCCGATCGCAGTCGGGCTCCTGACCCTGCTCGACGGCAACGTGATCCTTGCCCTGGTCGATCCATCGCGCGAGCGTGCGACGGTTCGCGAAGACTCGGTCGCAGCGTACCTGGCGATGATCCCGGTGCGCGAGGGGATCGATCGCTAACAGCGGCGCTGCGTCCCGTGATGCTCCGGGCCCGCGGTCGACCCCGTCGAACCAGTGTCCTGTCCCAGAAATTCCGTTGCATTCGACGACGTCGGACGAGCGCTGCCCGCGTCGTTGTCAATCGCCTTGGCTATGCACCCGGGTGAGGCTTCCGGCGGTACTTGGGGATGAACACAACGTCATACTTACACTCCCATTCCGTGCGCTGTAGCGTCTTGTAGTTCGACATGAAGCTCCCTCTCGCGAAGCTTTGAGCAGCTCACGGGAGGGAGTTTCTGCGATTTCGGGAACTGTCAAGCTTCGAATGCCTCCCCGGCAAAGCCGGGGGGACTCCCGATTGGACTAGAGGTCCGGCCGAACCTCTAGCCCGCATTGTTCATGAAGATCCGTAGCGAGACGGTGCAGATTCGTGCTCTGGCAAGAGACCCGATCCTCGATCGCATTACCGAAACACCGTCGATGCGGATCAACGACGGCCCGTCGCGAAGGGCATGCAGTGCCCCACCCTGGTCGAATCGGCGAGCCCACCGTACGCTTGGCGCCATGGATCATCCCAAAGCGTTGCGACCCGAGAGCCTGGCCAGGTGGTCGAACGAGAAGATGGGCAAGAGCACCATCTTTCGTTCGGACCGCATCATGGTCGGGCTGAACGCCTTCGAGCCGGGGCAAGAGCACGCCCTGCACGCACACGAAGGCATGGACAAGGTCTATCAGGTCCTCGAAGGCACGGGCACGTTCCTGCTCGAAGACCGCGAGGAAGCCATGGCTCCGGGCATCATGCTCGTCGCACCGGAAGGTGTGCCGCACGGGATCCGGAACAACAGCGACGGTCGGTTGCTCGTGCTCGCGATCCTGGCGCCCGCACCGGCTTGATCCTGGCGTCGGCGAACGGGCCTCAAGCGCGTTGGTAGACCCGCCAATACAGCGGATCGGGGCCCTCGAAGGCGCCCGCGATCACGCGCTCGATGGCACCTTCCGACAGGGCAACGGCGGCCACCCGATCTGCTCGTTCGCGCTGCACTGGACTCTCTACCTTGTTGAGCACGATCGTGGTCCGCGCGTCATCAGGCTGGTTCTTGCAGCCGCCGCGTTCGTCGATCAACAGCCGTGCGAGGTCTTCGACCGAAAGCGTTTCGGCCGGTGTCTTCCCGATGAGCGCTGACACGCGTTCGGGGCGATGGCAGACGTCTTCGATCGGCCCGTCGAGTGCATCGATTCCCGCCACGATCGCAAGGTGCGTCGTCCCGTCGGCGATGACGGGTTCGTGCTCGGCCGGGGCCTTGGTGGGGCGCATGCGAGAGCCGTCGGCTTCGACCACCACGTGGTCGACATCATCGCGTGCAAGCCACCGCGCAGGGAGTTCGGGTGGGATGCCGTGGGCCTTTTCGCCTTCGACCTTGCCCACGACGAGCAGCCCCGAATGGGCGTCGGGCCAGACGTCTTCGAATGATCCGGTGGCAAGCGACAGCTGGGCACGGGCCCTGGCCATCTGCGCGGCGAAGATGCGCGTCGTCGTCGTCACGACGACACGCGCTTCGAGTGCCGATGCGAGGGCGAACAGCAATGCGCTCTTCCCCCCGCCGCCCACGATCGAGACGAGCGAGGCCCGTGAGGGCAGCGACAACGCCTCGACGAGGGTCGCGCGCTCAGTCCGCAATGTGCATCTCCCGCCGCTGCGCCCGTCCTGCACAGGGGTCACCCCCGAAGCCCGACGACACGATTCCAGACGCCTCGGAACCGTTGTCGCAAAAAGGTCGTTTCGTTAGGCTTCCCAACCACTTACGCCCGCCGGCCCCGACGGGCTCGGTTCCGTACCCCAGCTGCCAATTCTGGTCGGAGACTCCATGTCCGCGCAATCCCCGCCCCCCTCTTCCCCCGCCGGTTCCGGCGAACCGCGCCCGAAGGATCGTCCATGGATGATCCGCACCTACTCGGGGCATTCGTCCGCCGAGCAGAGCAACGAACTCTATCGAACCAACCTCGCAAAGGGGCAGACCGGTCTGTCCGTGGCCTTCGATCTGCCGACCCAGACCGGTTACGACTCGGATCATCCACTCGCGCGCGGTGAGGTGGGCAAGGTCGGCGTGCCCGTGTGTCACATCGAAGACATGAGCGCGCTGTTTCGCGAAATCCCGCTCGACAAGATGAACACCTCGATGACGATCAACGCGACGTCCAATTGGATGCTCGCCCTGTTGATCGCCGTCGCCGAACGCCAGGGCGTTTCGCCGAGCGCGCTCAAGGGGACGACCCAGAACGACATCATCAAGGAATATCTCTCACGCGGGACCTACGTCTTTCCGCCCGAAGCGTCCGTGCGCATGACCGCAGACATGATCGCGCACACGGTGGATGAGATTCCGGGCTGGAACCCGGTGAACGTGTGCTCGTACCATCTGCAGGAAGCCGGCGCGACGCCGGTGCAGGAGATCGCCTATTCGATGGCGACGGCCCTCGCGCTGCTCGATGCGGTGGCCTCGCGCGACGACGTTTCGGACGAAGTCATTCCGCGCGTCTTCGGCCGCATCTCCTTCTTCCTGAACGCCAGCATTCGCTTCGTCGAAGAAACGTGCAAGTGCCGCGCGATGACCAAGATGTGGGAAGAGATCGGTCGCGAGCGCTACGGCATCACAGACCCCAAGCTCCTGCGCTTTCGCTACGGCGTGCAGGTGAACAGCCTGGGGCTTACCGAAGCGCAGCCCGAGAACAACGCGATCCGCATCGCCCTCGAAGCGCTCGGTGTCACCCTTTCGAAGAACGCGCGCGCCCGCGCAATGCAGCTGCCCGCGTGGAACGAAGCCCTCGGGTTGCCGCGACCCTGGGACCAGCAGTGGTCGCTGCGCATCCAGCAGATTCTCGCCTACGAGACCGACCTGCTCGAATACCCGGACATCTTCGAAGGTTCGGTCGTCGTCGAACAGCGCACGAACGAGTTGATCGAACAGTCGCGCGAAGAGATGCAGAAGGTGCTCGACATGGGCGGTGCCGTAGCCGCCGTCGAGAACGCGTACATGAAGCAGCGCCTCGTCGAGTCGCAGTCGCAACGCCTGCAGAACATCGAGACGGGTGACCAGACCCTCGTAGGCGTCAACGCCTTCACCGAGGGCGAAGAGTCGCCGCTCACCGCAGGGGGCAGCCTGGCGTCGATCCTCTCGGTAGACGAAAGCGCCGAGCGGGAACAGATCGAGCGCCTCGAGGCCTTCCGCTCCCAGCGAAGCCAGAGCGACGTCAGCAGCGCCCTGCAGAACCTCCACGACGTCGTGAACGCGGGCGGCAACGCCGTACCGCCATCGATTCGCGCGGCCAAGGCCGGCGCCACGACCGGCGAATGGACGGATACCCTGCGCAAGATCTTCGGCGAGTACCGCGCACCCACGGGTATCGTGGTTCGCGAGGGAGGCGAGGCGTCCGAAATGACGAGCAGCGTGCGCAAACGAGTCGACGAGGTTTCGCAGACGCTGGGGCGCCGCGTGAAGCTGCTCGTGGGCAAGCCCGGGCTCGACGGGCACAGCAACGGCGCCGAGCAGATCGCCGTGAAGGCGCGCGACGTCGGCATGGAAGTCGTCTACGACGGTATCCGGCTCACCCCCGCTGAGCTGGTGAAGTCGGCACGCGACGAAGGTGTCCACGCGATAGGGCTTTCGATCCTGTCGGGCTCCCATTCGGTGCTGGTGATCGATGTGCTCGACGGCCTGCGCGAAGCGGGGCTCGGCGACCTGCCGGTCATCGTCGGTGGCATCATTCCCGAAGACGACGCCCTCAAGCTCAAGGCGGCCGGTGTGCGTCACGTCTACACGCCGCGCGACTTCGATTTCACGCGCATCATGGGCGAGATCGTGGAAACGGTCGCCGAAGCGGCTGGCCTCGACAACGAGGCCGGCGGCGGCGCGGCCACTTCGAATGCCGACTGAACTCGGCGCCCGCCTGCGCGCCCGCGACCCCGCCGCGGTGGCGCAGGCGCTCAACCTCATCGAAGACGCTCGGCCGGCAAAGCGCGAAGCGGCCAGCGCACTGTTGGCCGAACTCGAGGCTCGCGGAGGCGAGGCCCTGCGCGTGGGGGTGACCGGTGCACCCGGTGCCGGCAAGTCGACCTTGATCGACGCCCTGGTGCGGGAACTTCGTGCGCGCAAGAAGACCGTGGGCATCGTCGCGGTCGACCCTTCGAGCCAGAAGAGCGGCGGCGCGCTGCTCGGTGATCGCCTGCGCCTGCGCTCGGGTGCGGCGGACGACGGCGTATTTCTACGCTCGATGGCCGCCCGCGATCGTCTCGGAGGCTTGTCTGCGGCAACCCGCGCGGGCGTCGAGGTCCTGGCATCGGCCTTCGACGTCGTCTTCGTCGAGACCGTGGGCGTGGGCCAGTCCGAAGCGGAAGTCATGCACCTGGTTCACAGCCTCGTGTTCGTCGCGCAACCGGGGGCCGGGGACAGCATCCAATTCATGAAGGCCGGGTTGATCGAAGTGCCCGATGTCTTCGTGGTCAACAAGTCCGATCTCGGGGCGATGGCCGAGCGAACGTGCAGCGAATTGCAGGGCGGACTCGGCCTCAATGACGCTGGCGCAGACGGCTGGACACCTCCCGTCCTGCTCGCGAGCGCGCGCGACGCAAAGGGCATCGACGCCGTGGTCGACGCCCTGTACGCACACCGCCACCACCTTGCCGAAACGGGCACCCTGCGCGCGCGCCTCGACCGCGGCCGCCTCGCCTGGCTCGTGACGGCGTTGCGCGAGCGTTACGGAAGCTACGGCGTGGAAGCCATCGGCGGCGTCGAAGCCGTGGAGGCCCATTTCGCAACCAACCGTGCGCAGACTTTTCCCGAAATCCTAAGCGTGCTTTCGAACGAGATCGAAGCCGCGCTTGGCACCACCTAGCCGAGCTTTCAGCGCTCGCGCCCCACCCACGCGACATCGGCCACGCCCGCCCGAGCGTTCGCCACGCGGGCCAGGGTGAAGAGCAGGTCGGAAAGCCGGTTCAGGTACTGCACGATGGCCTCGTCGAGCGACGCTTCGCGGTCGAGGCTCACGCAACCGCGCTCCGCACGCCGGCATACCGTGCGCGCATGGTGGAGCGCCGCCGCCGCCGGGCTCCCGCCGGGCAGGACGAAGGTCTTGAGCGGTTCGATTTCCTTTTCGAAGGCGTCGATCTGCGTCTCGAGCAGCGAGACGTCGTCTTCGTTCACGCGCGGCAGGCCGCTCTTTTCGAGGTGTTCGGCGCTGGGGGTCGCGAGCTGGCTGCCGAGGTCGAAGAGCGAACTCTGGATGCGTTGCACGAGGGTTGCGAGGTCCACATCGCGCTCAGGGTCGAGCGCCGCCCCCGCCACCCCGATCACGGCGTTCAGCTCATCGACGTCGCCGTACGCCTGGACCCGCAGGTCGTCCTTGCCGACGCGGTCGCCACCGAAAAGGTCCGTCTGACCGCGATCCCCGCGGCGGGTGTAGATCTTCACGCCTGTCCCCCTCCCTCTTCCCAACGGGAAATGAGCGTAGCCCCGATTCCAATTGCTAACCTCTCGCGCCATGAGTCTGCAAATCGAACGTATCCCGACCTTTGGCGACAACTACACCTACCTGCTCATCTGCGAGGCGACGCGCGAAGCCGCGATCGTCGACGCGCCCGAAGCCGAACCCGTAATCAAGCGGGTCGAAGAAGCCGGCGCGAAGGTAACCAGGATCCTCTCGACCCATCACCACCCCGACCACGCGATGGCGAACCCCGAACTCGCCAAGCACTTCGGCGGGGTCCCGGTCCATGGCCATACGTCCGACGCGGGTCGACTCGCCGGCTTTACCGACGGCGTCGACGAGGGCGACACGGTCGATGTCGGGGAGAACACGGCGCGCGTCTTG
Source organism: Myxococcota bacterium (assembly GCA_030748735.1). Lineage (GTDB taxonomy): Bacteria > Myxococcota_A > UBA9160 > UBA9160 > UBA4427 > DUBZ01. The sequence goes on from JASMLK010000155.1 coordinate 6,060, forward strand.
TTCATTCCTTCCCACACGATGGGGCACGTGGCTTATGTGTTCGACGACGCGAAGGCCGCGTTCACCGGGGACATGCTCTTCGCGGGCGGCTGCGGGCGGCTTTTCGAAGGCGACGCCAACATGATGTACACGGCCCTGTGCGAAAAGCTCTTTGCCCTGCCCGACGACATGCGCGTCTTCTGCGGGCACGAGTACACCGAGAGCAACCTTCGCTTTGCCGTGACGGTCGAGCCCGACAACCAGGCCATGCGGGAGCGGCTCGATCAGGTGCTCGAGATCCGCAAGAACGCCGCCGCGGACTGGCACGACGCGACCCCCGCGGAGATGACCATCCCCTCGACGATCGGCGAGGAGAAGGCCACCAACCCCTTCATGCGCGCACACGACGCCGAAGAACTCGGGCGGCGCCGCACCCTGAAGGACAACTTCTAGCCCGCCTGACGCGGCCCCGGCCGCTTCATCGTCGCGACCCACCCAATCACCGCCGGCACTTGCACGACGCGTTCTGGCGACCAACTGAGGGCCCCATGTCCGAAGACTCCGACCTCTACTTCCGCCAGATCCAGGCCGGTGAGATGGCGAACTTCGTTTATCTCATCGGCAGCAACACGACGCGCGAAGCCGTGATCATCGACCCTGCGTGGAACATCCCCTCCCTGCTCGACATCGCGAAGAACGACGACATGAACATCGTCGGTGCGTTGGCGACGCACTACCACCAGGACCACATCGGCGGCAGCTTGATGGGGCACACGATTCCGGGCCTCGGCGACTTTCTCGAGCTGAACCCGGCTCCCGTGCACGTTCACAAGGACGAAGCCGAGGGGACGTCGCACGTTTCGGGCATCGCGGTCAGCGAACTCGAAAGCCACGAGAGTGGAGACACCCTCGAGTTCGGCGGGATCACGATTCGCTTGATCCACACCCCGGGCCATACGCCGGGTTCGCAGTGTTTCCTGGTCGAAGAAAGCGGGCAGCCCGATCACCTCGTGTCCGGGGACACCCTCTTTCTGGGAAGCTGCGGCCGCGTCGATCTACCGGGTAGCGACCCCGAAGCGATGTACCACAGCCTGAACCACACCCTCAAGAAGCTGCCGGACGAGACGTTGCTGTTCCCTGGACACCTCTACTCGCCCGAGGGCCAGTCGACGATGGGCGAGCAGAAGGCGACGAACCCGATGTTGCGCGTCACGTCGCTCGAGATGTTCCTCGGCTTCATGGGGATTCCGAGCTGAACCGCTGACTCAGCGAAATCGCGGTACCCGGTCGAGGTCGCGTGCGGCGCCGATTTCCTCGAGGAACGCCGCGAGTTCGTTTCGATCCGCTCCCTTCCATGCGAGGTCCGCAAGCTTCTCTTCGAGGGGCACGTCGCGCCGCAACACGGCGAGTTCCCGGTACAGCATCGCGGCGGCGCGCTCGGCTTCGAGATTGGCCGAAAGGGTCTTGGCACCGCGCACGGTGGCGGTCCAGCTTTCGACGTCGCGCGGGATCCTTTCGATCGTTCGGTAGACACTGAGCACGCTCGCGCATGACCTGGCGCCCCAACGGGCGATCCCCGGGATGCCGTCGGCGTTGTCCCCCATCAGCCCCAGCAGGTCGGGGATCGAAGCCGGCTCGACGCCCCATTTCTCGACGACGCCCTGCTCATCGATCACACGGCCGCGCATGCGATCGACGAGCACGATGCGGTCGCCCTCCACACACTGGGCGAGATCCTTGTCGGGTGAGCAGATGTAGATGCGCTCCACGCTCTTTGCACTGCCGTAGCGCTCGCACGCCGTGGCAATTGCGTCGTCCGCCTCGAAGTCCACCATGGGCCAGACCACCAGACCGAGTGCTTCTGCTGCCCGTTCGGCGAGCGGGAACTGAGCCCATAGATCCGGCTCGATGCCTTCGCCGGTCTTGTAGCCGTCGAACATGTCGTTGCGAAAGGACTCGATCACTCGATCGAACGCGATGGCGACATGGGTCACGCCCTCCTGGCGAAGCAGTGACACGAGACTGCGAAGCAGCCCCCGGACCGCGCCGACTTCGTTGCCGTGGGGACCTCGCGCTTTCGGTGCACCGAAGTACGAGCGATAGAGTTCGTAGGTGCCATCGATCAAGTGAAGATTCATGCAACGCTCCTGGCGGGGTGGCTCATGGTGGGACACAGCTCGCGCGGATTCTAACGCGCGCACCAAGCTCGATTGCCCCGCGCGCGACAGAATGGGTATGGTTCCGGGCCGAACAAAGGGGACCCCGCAACATGAGTGACCACCGCCTCTACCACAATCCGAATTGCAGCAAATCGCGAGGCGCCCTCGAGCTGTTGCAGCAACGCGATCTCGACTTCCAGACGATCGAGTATCTCGCTACGCCGCTCGCTGCGGCCACCCTGGGGCAGCGGCTCGACCTCCTCGGGTGCGACCCGGGCGAGCTCGTGCGCAAGGACAAGAAGTTCAAGGAACTCGATCGCTCGAGAGAATTCGGCTCGCACCTGCTCTCGGTCCATCGCGAAATGACTACATCTCGCGCGCCCTCGTGCAGCTCGCGCACGGAGCGTCGGGCGCTACAGTTGCGCGCCATGGTTACCATCGGAATGAACTACGAAGTGATCCCCGGCAAGGAAGAAGCCTTCGAAGGTGCGTGCAAGAAGGTCATCGACGTCATGGGCGACGCAGACGGCCACGACGAATCGCAGCTCTTCCGCCGGGTCGACAAGGACGATTCGGCTCAGTACCTGATCGTGTCGCAGTGGTCGGACGAAGACGCCTTCAATGCCTTCGTCGCCTCGGACACGTTCAAGAAGGTGACCAACTGGGGCAAGGAAAACATTCTCGCCGGCCGTCCCAGTCACACCACCTACCAGCACGGTTGATCGCAGCGTGAGCCTTCGGGTTCACGTACCCGAGGGCCTCGGGCCCACGTCGGTTCGGATCAGCGCAGGGCGTCGGCGCGGATGGCCCAGTCGAAGTCGCTGTCGGTCAGCCCGTCCGCGTCATGGGTGAAGATCGTGAGCTTCACGCGTCCCCATGACAACTCGATGTCGGGGTGGTGATTCAGCTCTTCTGCGAGCGCGCCGACGCAGTTCACGAATGCGAGCGCCGCCTCAAAATCATCGAACGCGTGCTCGCACTCGAGATGATGGTCGTCGACCAGGCGCCAGTTCTCTGAGAGCTGCTGAAACCGCTCGCGGAGTGAGTCGCCACGTAGCCCGGGCTTCACGCCGCCCCATCGTCGGGCACGGGAAGCGACATCTGCTTGGCGAGTTTCACGAGGAAACGGCTCTGGTCGGCGAGGGCTTCGGGTGAAAGCGGGTCTCGCCCCAGGACCTCGGAGAGCAGCGGTGCCATCGAAAAGTGCCCGAAGATCAGGTAAAGCCAGGCGCTGATGGCCAGAGGCGCCTCTTCGGCCGTCCAGGTGGAATCCGCGTGCGACTCGTCTTCGAAGGCCGCAATGGCGCGGTTCATCAGCGGCTGGATCCAGTCGCGAGCGAGTTCATTCAGGTGCTCGCCGCCGGTCGCCGCTTCGAGGGAGATCAGGCGCGGCAGATGAGAGTGCTCGGCGAGGTGCGCCATGATGCCCTCGATGATCTGGGGGCCGACCTCGTGGACGTCCTGGCCAGTCGCAAGCACGCTGAGGCGCTCGATCAAGGGCTGCACACCGCGCTCGAGCACTGCGCGGTAGAGGGCATCCTTGTTCGAAAAGTGGTTGTACAGACTCGCGGGGGTCAGCCCTGCGCACGTTGCGATGTCTCGCACCGAAGTGCCTGCGAAGCCCCTGTGGGCGAACAGGGCCTCGGCTTCGTCGAGGATGCGGTCTCGGGTCTGGTACGCGCCCCGGCTCGGGGCCTCCGCAATCGCGATATCGGGTGTCGACATGCTGGGGGGTTCCAATGATTGGTTGGGCGAAGTGTCGGAGTCTACACAAGGCGAGGCTTCGGGTAGAGGTCGCAAGGTTCCACGACGCGGCGAGCCCGAACCCCGGCCTCGGCTCTGTCAGGAGCACAGCGAGGCCAGAGGTCGCTCACCCTGGTCCCTCGAGCCAACGAAATCGGAATCGTCGGGGCGTGTGACGCCTCGATCAGGACTCGGCAGACACCGAGCGGCTGGGGATCTCAGCACTCGCCGCGACATGGGGCTCGGGGCGGACCTGCTCTTCGGACTGCTCGCGAAAGCGACGCCAGATCCAGTAGGCGGCACCACCCAGCATCAGCAACGGCAGCAGGCTCAAGAACACGGTGGTCCCCAGAAAGGCGATCCGGTTCTCGTCCTCGCGCCCCGTCATGCAGACAGAGCACGCCTCGGCGATCGTGGGCGCGGCCGACAAGACGAGCACGATGCCCGCCGACAGCGTGCGCTGCAGGATTCGCCCGCTCACAGGTACACCCGCAGGTAGATCACCGGCCATACGCCGACCACGAAGTACCAGAAGACCTCGGCCGCAGCGAGGAGTGACAACGACACGAAGCCCTTTCGCAGGCTCAACCACGCGTGGAAGAGAACACCCACGGCGGCGATCGCGTGGAGTGCGTGCAGGCCGATGATCAGGAAGAAGAAGCCGCCGAGGTTGCTCGACGTGAGCGTCAACCCGTCACTGATCAATGCGACCCATTCCGCTCCCTGGAAGAAAACGAAGAAGGCACCGAGGGCCGTCGACGCGAGCAGGAACTTGTGCCCCTTGGTGTGATCCCCGGCCCGCAGCGTGCGGCAGGCCAGGTAGAGAAGCACGCCGCTGGCCAGCAACGCGATGGTGTTGACCGCCGTTTCCTCGAAGGGCAAACGGGGCTGGTCAGGCGGAGGCCAGACGACACTCGATGCTCGGTAGACCGTGAAGGCGCTGATCAGCCCGGCGAAGAGCATCGTTTCCGTCGCCACGAAGATCAACATCCCGAGCACCCCACTCGGCACTGCCGGTGTGCGGGGCTCTGTCGAATACGGGACGGGGTTGGCCGTGCGACTGGTACTCATCGCCATTCCTACGGGTTGGGGCTAGTGGTGCGCTCCGGTATCGCCGGCAGCCTGGGCCGCGGCATGCGCAGCTTCGTCTGCGAGCCACTGCGGCTTTTCCCAGTGGTGGCCTTCGGACTTCATCACGTCGGGCGCGACGCCTGCGAACATCAGGACCATGAACAGGACGCTGACGACGATCAGATACGGCACGAATTTCGGGGTGGCACCAATGTGCATGAAGTTGACGACCACGAGGTACGCCTTCACCACCGCAATGCCGAACGCCGTCGCCAGCGTCAACCACTGAATCTCGGCCATCGGGCCAACCACGCTCACGACCAACAGGACAACGAGGATGCCCCAGATCTTTACGTAGTCTCCATGATGCGTGTGCTCTTCTTCGGACATGATGACCCTACTTTGCGATGTAAAGGAGCGGGAAAAGGAAGATCCAGACGACGTCGACGAAGTGCCAGTAGAGACCGATCAACTCCACCCGGTGGAGTTCCTGGTTCTTCTTGGCTGCGGCAGCGACGATGCCCATGATCACCACACCGGCGATGACGTGCAGTGCGTGCAGTCCGGCTGCCGTGTAGTAGAACGACCAGAAGGTGTTCGAGGTGATCGTGTAACCGGCCTGGATCTCGATCGTCCATTCGATGGCCTTGATGACGGCGAAGGTCGCTCCGCCGGCCATCGTGCAATAGAGCATCTTGGCGGCCTTCGCGCCGTTACCCTCGTCTGCTGCCTTGTGGCCGAGCACCGCAGTCAGACTCGAGGTAAGCAGCACCAACGTATTGAACGCGCCAATCCACGTATTGGTGTGGGCCGCCTGTTCGGACCACGCGTCGTGGGCCAGGCGGTGCATGATGTAGGCGCCGAGCAGGCCTCCGAAGATCACGATTTCGGAGGAGATCACCCACCAGATGGCGAGCCGCCCGGTAGGCATTCCTGAAGCGCTGCGTGTCGTTGCGACGGGTCTCATGTGAGCTCCTGCACTCTTGGGTAAGCCCTAGCTCGGCTCATTCTGCGGCCAGTAATCCTTCTCCCGGCCCGGGACACTGTATTCGTACGGCCCGCGATAGACGGTCGGCAGCTCGGGCCAGTTGCCATGCGGCGGCGGCGAGGCTGCAGTCCACTCCAGCGAGTTGGCCTCGAACGGATTGTCCTCCGCCTTGCGTCCCTTGAAACAGCTGACGAAGAAGTTGTAGAGGAACACCACCTGGAAGACGAGCAGGACCAGAAGCGCCACGGTCGCCAGGACGCGCAGGTCCTGGAACTCGGCCTTCGCCAGATCGGGGAACAGCGTGTAGGCGTAGATCCGGCGATGCTGCCCCGCGAGCCCGAGAACGAACAGCGGAATGAAGATCACGTTGAACGGGATCACCGTGCCCCAGAAGTGGATCTTCCCGAGGGTCTCGTTCAGGTGCCGACCGAACATCTTCGGGAACCAGTACGTCACCGCCGCAAAGGTCGCGATGATGCCGATCGGGAAGAACGTGTAGTGGAAGTGGGCGAGCACGAAGTACGAGTCGTGGAAGTAGATGTCCGACCCCGCGGCCCCGAGATAGATGCCCGTCACACCGCCGAGCAGGAACTCGAAGATGAACGCGAGTGCCCAGAGCATCGGCGTGGTGAAACGGATCGACCCACCGTAGAGCGTCGCGATCGAGCAGAAGGTGATCAGTGCGATCGGCACCGAAATCAACAGCGTCGTCACGGTGAAGATGTGCGCCATCCGGGGATCGATCCCGGCGATGAACTGATGGTGAGCCCACACCGTGAAGCTGATGATGCCCGCGGCAAAGGTCGTGTACAGCGTCGCCTTGTAGGCGAAGAACTTCTTGCGCGAGAAGGTCGTGATGATCTCGACCACGATCCCCATCGCGGGCAGGAGCACCACGTACACCTCGGGATGCCCGAAGAACCAGAAGAGGTGCTGCCAGAGGACCGGGTCACCGCCTCGCGCCGGATCGTAGAAGCCGGTGCCGAGCAGCTGGTCGAAGAGCAGCATCACGGCGCCCGCGACCAGCGGACCGACCGACAGCATGAAGATGATGCTCGCGATCACGATCATCCAGATGATCATCGGGATGTCGTGCATCTTCATGCCCGGCGCCCGCGAGTTCATCGTGGTGGTCACGAAGTTGATGCCACCCATCAAGAAGGCCACGAACTCGAGAGCCACCGCGAGCACCCATAATGGGGCGCCCCATGGTGTGAGACTGTAGGCCGACTGTGCGGAGAGAGGCGGATACGCCGTCCAGGCGCCACCGAATGCTCCCCCCGGCACCAGGAACGAAGCCAACAGAACGACCGTACTGAGGAAGAAGATCTGGAACGACAGCCGGTTCAGCTTCGGGAACACCATGTCGTCGCAGCCGATCATCAGCGGGATCAGGAAGTTCCCGAAGGCCGCGATCAACACGGGCATCGCGACCCAGAAGATCATGATCGTGCCATGGTTCGTCACCAGGGCGTTGTAGTCCGGCGGCGTCAACATGCCCCACCCCGGGATGCTCTCTCCGGGGAAGGCCAGCTGCATGCGGAACGTGTAGGCGAAGAAGCCCCCGATCAACGCCATGAACATGCCGGTGAACAGGTACTGCATGGCAATGATCTTGTGATCGGTGGACCACAAGTACTTGATCACCCACGATTCTTCGTGATGACCACCGTGCGAGTCGCCGTGGGACTCTTCGTGGGTCGCAGGAATGCTCTCGGCCATGGTCTACTCCTGAGCCGCTTGCGGCAGCGTGTTCGACGCCACAGAAAGTTCGGAATGTTCGGCAAGCCAACTCGCGTGCTGCTCGGCCGTTTCGATGATGATGCGCCCCGGCATCAGGCCATGCCCGATCCCGCAAATTTCGGTGCACTGGATGTCGTAGGTGCCCGTGCCGGTGGCTTCGAACCAGCCGATGATCGTGCGTCCCGGAATGATGTCCTGCTTCAAGCGAAAGACAGGAACCGAGAAGCCGTGAATGACGTCCAGCGACTGCAGTTCGAAGTGATAGAGCTTGCCGACTTCGACGTGCAGGTCCGTCATCGTGGTGATGTCGTCCGCCGTGTCGAGCTGCCCGTCGGGCCCCGCGTCCACGAAGGTCCATGCCCACTGCTGGGCAATGACCCGCACCTTGCGTTCGGCCGGGGGGAGGTCTTCTTTCACCTTCGCCCAGACCGGGCCATCGGCGAGTGCGATGTAGATGTCGCAGCAGACGATGAGCACCAGGGGAATCGAGACCCAGCGCATCTGGCTCTTCTCTTCGCCCGTGATGTACTGCGCCTTCTGCCCGTCCCGCTTGCGGTAGACCCAGCAGAAACCCAGCAGTGCGCCCTGGGCCAGGAGGAACCAGAAGCCAACCAGGAGGGTGATCAGCATGATCACATCGTCGATATCTTTGGCGTAGGTTGAGAGCGCCGCAACATAAGGCTCGATCATTGGGACCTACTCCTCACAGAATGATGAAGATGAAAGCGATGGCGATCCAAGCCCCCACGCCGACCATGGTCAGCCAGAAGGTCAAGGTCGCGAGCTGCTCGGGAGATTTGTCTTGGGACATGTGTTCCCTCGTTGCCTGAGGTTTGTCGTCCGCCGGATTCGACCCGTAGCGGCCGGAACGACTCGAACTGGATCTAGTTGAACGTCTGGATGTGGGCGATCACGTCCTTGATCGCCTGGTCATCCGTCAAGCTCAGGGACATCCCGCGCATCAACATTTCGTTGGGGTTCTTGGGATTGGTGCCCCGAACGCCTTCCCTGAATTTCCGCAGGGTCGTCAACAGGTACCAGTCGCTCATGCCGCGGAGCGGTGGCGAGTTGAGCGTCTTGTTCCCGTCACCCTTGTCGCCATGGCAGTTGACGCAGACCTTGTACGACTCTGCGCCCTTCGCGGCGTCTCCGCCCTCGACGGTGCGCGCCTGTGCGACCGCCGGCATCGAAGCGACGTACTTCGCGACTGCGCTGACGTCGTCTTCGCTCGCGAGCGTCAGAGACATCGGATACATGCGCAGGCCCGCGAGATCCTGGGCGTGCAGCCCACGCAGACCGGACCGGAAATTCTTCAGCTGCGCCTCGACGTACCACTGCTCGAGACCCGCAATGGCCGGGGCGAGGGCAAGCTGAGACCCGCCACCATCGACACCGTGACACTGTTGGCAGAGGTCGTACAAGGCCTCGCCACGCGCGTTGTCATCGGCAGAAGAGGCCCCAGCGAAGGCCACCGTAAGCGCGGCGCACGCCACGATCGCTACGAGTTTCCTAGTCAATGCCGTCCTCGGTCTTTCGTGTTTGGGTTGATCTTGCAGTTCGTCTTGCGATTCGTGTCGCGGCCTATCGGATTTGGACTTCCGCTCGACTCGCCGGGTGCAGCCCCTGCTCCCGAGAGCAGCGATCATTCAACGGCCTGTGCGGGCCCGGTCTACCCTGCGGATCGACGCCGCGTCAAGAGCGCTCCCCTGCCTTGCGTGCTAGAGAAATCAAACAACGTTTACAGCCAGGTCAAGCAGCATCGCGCCGAACAATGTAAAGAGGTAACCAAGGGAAACGCGAAACATCGCTCGCGCGCTTTCGATGTCTGCCCGCCGGACCACCTGGATCGCGTGCCAGATGAACCACGCGTTGGCCGCCAGTGACAACCCCAGATAGAGATTGCCCAGCAGTCCGTAGAACACGGGCACCAGCGTCACGGGCAGCAGAAAGACGGTGCACGCCAGCATCCACCAGCGCGCCGGCTCGTCGCCCACCACGCTGGGGAGCATCGGAATCCCCGCCGCCTGGTAGTCGCCCTTGCGGTAAAGGGCAATCGCCCACACGTGCGGCGGCTGCCAGAAGAATACGAGTGCAAAGAGGCTCAAGCCCGCGGGCCCCACGGTTCCGTTGAGAGCCGCGTCGGCGATCAGCGGCGAAACCGCTCCGGCGACCCCACCGACCACGACGTTCCAAGACGATCGTGGTTTGACCCAGACGGTATAGACGAAGACATAAAAGAAGATGCTCGCCAGACCGAGCGCCGCGGCGACACCGCCCCCCACCCCGTAGAGCAACGCGGTCGAGAGCACCGCGAGCACGAGCCCAAAGACCAGAGCGTTGCGCGGTGCGATACGGCCCGCCGGGAGAGGCCGACTCTTCGTGCGCTCCATCAACGCGTCTTTATCGATCTCGAGCAAAGCGTTGAGGGTGTTCGCGCTCGCGGCGGCCAAGCCGATACCGACGAGGATCCAGGTCATCGACCAACCCGACGCCCACCCCCCGGCCGTCATCCCCATGACGGGCAGCCCGCTGAACAGCACCAACGGCAACAGGCGAGGTTTCGTGAGATCGATGTAGTTGCGAACGATTTCGGCGTTGGTTTCGGCGTTGAAGGCCGACATCAAGAACCCTCGATTGGAGAGCAGAATGCTTGCAAGCAGCGAAAAAGGGCGTCGCCTTCGACCCTCGTAGTGCATTTTGCTGACGCTCTTACTTGACACCGTGGGTAGTTGCGCCTCATCCGGATGACGCGCAATGCCCAACCCAATCAGCACCATTTCTCGCCAGTGATTCGATGGCTTCGATATGACGCTGATCATACAGCGGCGAGCATAATAGCCTCAGATTGTTCGATGACCAGCGACTGGTTGACAAATCTTGATCCGCAATAGACCCACGCGTCGTCGCAGCGTGCATATCCGGCGACGCAGTCGCCCGGATTGGAGGCAAACCCGCCCCACCTCGAGACCATACGGGGCATAAGTGGGCACCCGGTCGAGCCGGCACTCGTGCCGTGGCAGATCAGCTCACACTCTGAATCAACTCGAGCGCGGCGTGCGCGGTGCCCTCGACCTGCTTTCGAAACACGTCGGTATCCGCTTCGTTGCCCATCACGCCCTTCAGGTAGCGAGCGAGCACGCCCTCGACGATGGCCGAGATTCGCCAGTACTGGAACGCGCGGTAGTAGTCGACGTTGCCGAGTTCGCGCCCGGTCAGTGACGCGTAGCGCTCCACCAGTTCTTCGCGCGTCGAAAAGCCGCCGACCGAGGTCGGACCGAAGGCCGCCGCACCGTCGAGGGATTCGTCGCCGGGTTGGAACCAGTTGTTGAGCAGGTACCCGAGGTCGGCCAGGGTGTCGCCCAGGGTGCAGAGTTCCCAGTCGAGTACGGCCAGGATGCGCCCTTCGGTACTGACGAGCATGTTGCCCAGGCGATAGTCGCCGTGAACGATGCCCGCGCCTTGCTGTTCGGGGATCAACTTCGAAAGCCCCTCGAAGACCTCGTCCATCGCCGGCAGTTCGCGGGTCTTGCTCTTTTCCCACTGCCCCTTCCAGCGCTTCAACTGGCGCGCGATGTAGTCCTCGCGCTTGCCCAGGTCGCCCAACCCGATGTCCGCGGGTTCGACCATGTGCAGCGCAGCCAGGACTTCGGCGGTGTGATCACTGAGCGCCTTGCGGGCGGGTTCATCGAGGACCTCCCTCGTGATGTTGGCGTCGTTCAGCACCGTCCCTTCGATGTAGTCCATCAGGTAGAAGGGAGCGTCGTTGACCGACTCGTCCTCGCAGAGCCCGAGCGCCGTGGGGACGGGCACGTCGCTCTTCGCCACTGCGCTGATGATCTTGTGCTCGCGCGCCATGTCGTGGGCCGTGGCGAGTACGGCGCCGGTCGGCGGGCGGCGCAGGACGATCGAGCGACCGGCCGCGTCGTCGACCTTGTAGGTGAGGTTCGAATGGCCACCGGCAATCAGGCCGAAGCGAAACGGGGGCTTCAAACCCTCGACGTTGGCCTCGAGCCATTCGCTGACCGGCGCGCTCCGGATGCCCTTGATGTCTCCCGCGGTTCCTTCGCTTTGCGCCATTGCGTCGCCGTCCTTCCGTCATCGCGCTTCGTGCCAGTGAAACACGGAGGCCAATCGCCCTCTTTGGCGAACTCGGCGTCCGCGGGAAGCGCATCGTAGGCCGCTTCGCCCCACCCCGCCGCCGTCGCGGTCAGGGTAGAAATGCGTCGCGATTGGCGAGCTTCGCCGGCAGGTATTCCTCGATCACATAGTTGAGGCCCCACATGGCGAGGGCCTGTTGCTCGGCGCGAACCCCCATCTCGAGCAATTGCTCGATCGCCTTCTGCCAGGGCTTCTGGCTCTTGAAGAAGGGGTCGTTCTTCAGAGCGTCCTTGGCTCGCTTGATGTCGACGGGTTGCAGCGGATGCGTCGGGAGTTGGTAGTCGATGATGTCCTGCGGCGTCACGCCGAGGTAGCGGGCATTGGGCACACAGAAGAACTGCGACAGGTGCGCCGCGTTGCCCGAGCCAACCTTGAGCGTGCGGTAGATGTTCGAGATGCCGTAGGGATCGCAATCCACGAAGGCGTACACCGGCAGCTTGCAGTCGTCCGAGAGCTTGCGGATGAAGCGACGCGTCGACCTCGCAGGCACACCCGCAAGTGAGACCAGGATGCAATTGTGGGTCTGCCAGAACTTGTGACTCTGCAGACGCTGAAAGACACCACCGGTTTCGATCGCCAGGATGAATTTCGCCTTCGTTTCGAACGAGAGCTGCTCCACCGACGAGGGGATCGTGTAGGCCCCCGATCCGAAGCGCGTGCAATCGATGCGCTCCACACGACCGGTTTCGCGGTCGGGGTCGAGCACGGTCAGCCGTCCCGCCACCGCGCCGCCGTGCTCGTCGGGTACGAAGCGAAGCTGTTCGCGCGAGATCTTGTCGACGGAGAACATCGCTTCGATGTCGTCCATCACGGTGTCGCTCTCGCTCTGCTCGTCGAACTTGGCCGCGTCCCAGTTCTTGCTCTGGTAGTAGGCGTCTCGCTTGGTCGCGAAATCGTTGGCCTGCACGAGATCTTTCGAGAGCGCCATCATGCGAAGCGTCTGCGCAAAGCTCTTGACCGTATTCACGGACAGGCTCCGCACCTTCTTCTGCTTGCCGATCTCGAAGTACCCCTTCTTCTTCGAATAGGAGACGTTGCCGAGCGAGCGGACCGGGAACGACAGGTCGGGCTTCTTGAGCTTCTTGATCGTGTCGTGCACCTGTGCAGCGCTGCGATCGATCAGGCGAATGGTCGTCTTGTCGGATGCGCTCTTCGCGGCCTTGCTCTTCTTGACCGCCTTGCGGGGCGCCCTCTTCTTCGCGGCGGCCTTCTTCACGGTGCCCTTCCGCGCAGCGCGCTTCTTGGCTGCAGCCTTCCTGGGGGCCTTCTTCGCGCCCTTCCCGGCCGCCTTCTTTGCCTTGCTCGCCGCGGCCTTCTTCTTCGTGGCCTTCTTCTTCGTGGCCTTCTTTCGCGCCGCCTTCTTCTTTGCTTTCGCCGCCATGTCGTCGGCCCCCGCTACATCTTCCGGCTGCGTTCGAGCACGCCGCTGAGTTTTCGCGCGACATCCTGGGTCTGCCGTTCGGACAGACCCAGAATCTGTTCGAGACCGATCGCGAGCTGCGGGATGTAGCGCTCGATGTACGCCCGCTTCTTCGCTTCGTCGGCCTCACGCTTCTGCTTTCGAATGTGGGTCGCGACCTGCCGCCCGCATTCCTGCAGGCCGAGCCGCAACTCTTTGATGATCTCCGGGTAATGGGCGATCGCTTCCTTGCTCTCGGAATTGAAAGGCACCCAAACGCTTGCGATATGGACCATCACGAGTGCCGGGCCGACGGGCAGCGCGCCGCGCGGCTGTTGAAACTGATAACCGCGCCAATCGGTTCCAATCACGGCCTTGGTGATCGCACAACCGCCCTGCTGATACTGCAAGGGCACCCGATTCGCATAGCGGTAGAGCGTGACCGACTGGTCGGCGGGCATGTCACCGCCGTAGGCAAGACCGACCTCGACCAGGAACGGGTTGCCGCGATACACCGCCGGGCGCCGGGTCACCGTCGCGTAGTAATCCGCATTGACCTCGGCCTTGAGCGCGTTCTCGATCAACTCCGCACCGATCGGCGCAATGCAGTCGGTCGCGGGGTTCATGATCTTGGTCTTCTGGATGGCCTTGTGGATGCGTTCGGCCTCGTCGCGACTGATGTCGCGCGACCGCTTGCTCGGGTTCACGTCGGCCAGCGCGCAGACTTCTGCGGCGGTCTTGCTCGAAACGCGTGCGAAATCTCCCTGCAGACACGTCCGCACGTTGCGCGCCTTGGTGTCCCGGAACATCTGCATCAAGACACCGAGTTCGACGCCGTAGGGGTGCGGTTTGATCTCGGCGGTTTCGGGCGGGAGCATCTTCGACACGCGCGGAAACACGCGCGGCTCGCTGTCCTTCTCGGCCTTGGGTGGGACGTAGGTGAGCTCTGCATGCGGGTTTGCGAGCGAGATCTGTCGAATGTAGGAGTCGACCGAATGCTGCCCGCCCCGATAGTTGCCCTCGAGTTCGATCTCGACGCGGGTGCCGCGGTCGACGTCCCAGGTGATCTCCTTGTCGACGGTCACGCGGGGCTCGTTCTTCTGCGTATCGATCACGAGTTCGAAGCGGTGCGCGGCCTTCTTCTTGCCCGTCCGGGTCAGGATCACCACCGGCTTGCCCGTGGTCAGCAGGCCGTACATTCCGGCGGCGCTGATCCCGATGCCCTGCTGCCCGCGACTCTGTCGCAAGCGGTGGAACTTGCTGCCATAGAGCAGGCGGCCAAAGATCTTCGGCACCTGTCTGCGCACGATGCCCGGGCCGTTGTCCTGGATCGCGATGCGAAAGCGGGTTTCGTCGAGTTGACTGATCTCGACGCGAATGTCGGGCAGCACGCCCGCCTCTTCGCAGGCATCGAGCGCATTGTCGACGCCTTCCTTTACCGTCGTGAGGAGCGCCTTCGAAGGGTTGTCGAAACCGAGCAGATGTCGGTTCTTGGCAAAGAACTCCGAAACCGAAATGTCTCGCTGCTTCTGCGCGAGTTCCTGCGCCGAGCGCTGTTTGGGCGCCTTCGCGGCCTTCTTCGGTTTCGTCGCAGCTGGCTTCGACTTTTTCGCCTTCTTCGACGACTTGCTGCCGGCGCTCTTCTTTGCCGCCGACTTCTTCGCGGCCGCCTTGCGGGCAGCCTTCTTGCGCGAAGCCCCGGCCTTCTTCGCCTTGCGCTTCGCGGTCTTCTTCTTCGCGGCCATCGCGCACCCCCTACGCGTTTGGTTGCGCGTCTACCGCGCACCCCCCAGACGCGAGGATCCACGGAAGTAGGCTGGGGTCAAGGACGAAAGCGAATCGGAAGATCGTCCAGCGGCCCTAGGCGAGGCGGACCCAGCGGGCTTCACCGCGGGTCAACTCGCGCTCGGCGTCGTCGAGGATCGCGCCCTTCACGAAGATGTTGCGGCCTTCGGTGCGCTCGACCTCTCCCCGCAACAGCAGCTGCACACCCGTTGGGACCGGGATGCGATAGCGCAGCGAGAACTCCGCCGTCACGATCTGGAGACCGTCGACATCGTCGTCGGCGAAGGCCGTCCGGCAGGCGAAGCCCAACACCTCGTCGAGCATCGTGGCCTGGATGCCGCCGTGGACCACCTGGGGCGCCCCGCAGAAGTGTTCGGCCACCTCGTAGTGCGCCTCGACGGCATGACACCCCGTCTTCACGAACGCCATCCGCAAGCCCTGCTCGTTGTCGGGGCTGCAGCCGAAGCATCGGTTGTTCGGGTCGTCGCTATCGAATGGAACCCCGACGGGCGGGGTACGGGAGTCGGGGTTCAAGGGGTCGCTCAGCTCGACACCGAATGGACGTCTTCCTGCTGCCAGCGCTCGAGACCGTCGGGCTGGTAGGTCAGTACCAGCATGCGGCGGCGTTCGTCGGTGCGGTTGCTCATCGAGCCGTGCACGATGTCACCGTGGAAGTAGACGACCGAACCCGCCGGGAGGTCCATCGGAACCGGGTCAGCCAGTTCGTCGTAGCGCTCGATGTCGGTGTAGAGCCGCCCCACGACGCCGCGGTCCTCGAAGCAGTCGAGTGCGCCGTGCTTGTGACTGCCCGGGATCATCCAGAGACAGCCGTTTTCGATCGTCGAGTCGTCGAGGATGATGCCCACGCTCACCAGCCGATCGAGATGGTCACAGAGGAAGGCCCAGTAGGGGTTGTCCTGATGCCACGGAAAGGGAGCGCCAGCGGGGCGCTTGAAGTTGAGCTTGTCGCTGAAGAGACTGATCTCCTCGCTGCCCACGATGGCGCGCGAAGGCCCCCACAGGCGGATGTCTTCGAGCAGCGCTTCGAGCCGGCTGTCCAGGTGGTGGTAGGGCTCCATCGAGCGGATCTCTTCCGCCCCCTCGCGCCATTCCCACTGCACGCTCGAGCCCAGGAGTTTCTGGTAGCGCTTGCCATCGATCAGCCTGGCGGGCTCGACGTTCGGGTCCTGCGCGGCTCGCACGATCTGGTCGTGAATCCCGTCGACGGCTTCGCGGTACGAGGCGAGTTCGCTTTCGCTGAGCACGCCGGTCCGAGCGAAGTATCCGTCGCGCTCGTACTGGGCCAGCTCTTCCTCGGTCGCTCGCATCTCGTCGACTGCGATCTCCGCGCCACCGTGTTGTTCACGGTCGTTGTTTGCAGCCCTCGGCTCTACCTGTGTCGTGTTGCCTGCCATGTTCTCGTACGTCCGTTCCTGGGAAGTGGGACGCAGAGCCTAGCCCGGATTATTCATGAACATCCTACTGCGACGGCACTTCTCCGCACTCTGGCAAGAGAAATCGACCTCCTTCGCGCGGGGCAACACGCCACGCGGTGCAAGGCCCCGGTGTCGGGCTCGCCGACCACGAGCGCTATTCGGCGACGGGCTCCGCGACGGGCGACGTGACTTCGAGCGTTTCCTCAGCCGCGTCGGGCGCAGCCTCCGGCTCAGCGTCTCCCCCACTCTCCGGAGCGGTTTCCGGCGATGGGGTCGTGGTTGACGCGCCGGGGTCCGGGCTCGCCACCGGCGCTGCAACCGCACCTTCGAAGAGCGCAATGACGCGGTCGTGGAAGTCCACGCGGCTGCGCTCGAGCGCGAAGCCATCGTACTCGGCTTCATATTCGACGAAGTCGACCTGTTTGCCTGCCGATTCGAGGGTCGCGGCGAATCGCCGCCCTTGCTCGATCGCAACGACCGCATCGCGGCCCCCGTGGCCCAGCAGTACCGGCACCTCGATGCCCGCCGCCAGCTCACTGGGAGAAGCCCCGCTGCGCGTGTCCGGCTGAGCAGCCGCCGCAAAACCGAGGAGCGGCTCGGCATTGGCCTGCCACTGCGCGTCGAAGTCCATGATTCCGCCGTAGCTCGCGCCAGCGCGATAGAGATCGGGCGCACCGGCGAGTGCGCGCACGGCCAGGGTTCCGCCAAAGCCTCGCCCGTAGATGACGACCCGGCCTGCATCGACTTTCCCCTCCGCAGCCAGCGCGCGCACCGCATCGTCGAGGTCCCGGTTCATCGCCATGCCCCAGCCTTCGAGGCCCGCCGCAGCAAAGGCACGCCCGAAGCCGCGGCTGCCGACCGTGTTGAGTTCGAGCACCGCGAAGCCACGGTTGGCAAAGAACTGCACGAGCGGGTCGAAGCCCCGCAGCGCACGATCGCCGGGGCCTTCGGGTGCGATCACGACGAGGGCCGGCGGCTCGGCTGCGCTGTTCGAAGGACGGGTCAGGAAGCCACTGCGCTTGCTTGCGTCGGGCATGCCGACTTCGATCGCTTCGCGCACCGCCAGGCCATCGGTCTCGATGCCCGGATGGCCATCGAAGACGAGGTTCATTTCCTTGCGTTCGCGGTGATAGGCGTAGTAGCTCGGGGGACGAGCATCACCTTCGGCCATCACCATGGCGATTTCACCGTTGCGTGTCGCACTGACGATACGGTGGATGTTCGTCCCGGCATCGGCACTGGTTAGCGAGCGAGCGATCAAGGCCTGCTCCTTGCCGGCCACTTCGTCGAAGTACGCGACCTCCGGGGCTTCGGCCTCGAAGCGCGCGCCCACCACTCGTC
Organism: Myxococcota bacterium; assembly: GCA_030748735.1. Lineage (GTDB taxonomy): Bacteria > Myxococcota_A > UBA9160 > UBA9160 > UBA4427 > DUBZ01. The sequence goes on from JASMLK010000155.1 coordinate 23,862, forward strand.
CATCGAACGGGCTCGTCTCGACGCCAACGACGTCGAACTCGGCATGGGCGTAGACCTCTTCGCCCAGGCTTTGCGTCGCGATGTCGAATTCGAACAAGGCGTCTCGTCCCTCCCTTGGCGCGAGTACGTACAGACGCCCGGGATCGTCGTGAAAGCCCGCAAAACGCATGTCCGAGGCCGCGTGATCTGCCGACTCCGAGACCACTGTGAGTTCGCTCGACGCCTCTACCCGTGCGAGCAACGAGTCGCTGCGCCCATCCGCCGAGCGGCCGATCGCTTCGGCCGCGCGCACACGACCGGCGGCGTCGGCGAAGAAGGTCTGGACACCCGGCAGGCTTTCCTGCACCTCGCGCAGCCGCCCCGAATACACGCTCATCCGACTGACCCGCGGCGTCGTTTCACCAACGCCGAGATGTGAAAGCAGGACGTTGTCCCTGTCATCCCTCACGAGATGCAGGATGCGGTCGGGCATGGCGACTTGCGCACGCGCCCAGTCGAGTCCGCGATCGGGCCAGTTGCGCCCCAGCCACTTGATGCGGGGCCGCTCGCGGTTCACGGCATAGATCCGCTTCGTCAACGGCCCGCCCTGCTTCAGGCGCGGATCGGGAGAGAGCCCCTCCAACAGGACGCGCTCATTGTTCGCCCACCACAAGCGCGAGAGTCGAACCTTTTCGAGCGGGAACTCGGCCAGGCCAACCGTCTCCTCGCCAACGCTGGGACGAACGAAGACACGCTGACGATCGTCCCGCGAATACACGAACGCGATGTGTCGACCGTTCGGCGAGAGCCTCGGCTCACTGATCGTCGGGTTCGCCAGGAGGAGCCGGCTCGCGATTCGCGCATCGCCTTGCGCGGCATCCCCAGGGCTCGGGAACGCGAGGCCCAGGGCGGCGGTGAGAGAAAGAACCATGGCGAACGTGGACGCCGACAAGGGTAGAAGCAGCGGTTTCGTCATGGCGAAATCGTACACCCGCGCATGGCGCCACAGCACCAGAGCCGGTCGCATTCGCGCAAAGCCGCACGCGCAATTCGGATGAGAACGTACCTGCTGCGCAGCGAGAATCGCGATCCGTTGTGAGTAGCGATGCCCTGGCTGTCTCGCATCGGTGGCACTCGCATCCTGTAGACCCTCCTCGCGATCTTCCACATACTGCGCCGTCGCCCGCCTCGCGTGCGCGGACCTTCCAACCCCTCTTGCCGGAGCAACGAACGATGCGCGTCGAAACCGTGATCCTCGGTCCTGACACCGACCAGTACGCGGGCAAGGGGCAGCCCGCAACCAACATCTCGCACATCTGTGAAGTCGCCCAGAAGATGGAACGCCTCGGCTTCGACGGCGTCACGACACCCGAAGCCGGCCATGACCCCTTCCTTCCGATCCCGCTCATGGCCGAGCACACGAGCGACATCAAACTCGGCACGAACGTCGCCATCGCCTTTCCGCGCAGCCCCATGGTGACGGCCCAGATTGCGTGGGACCTGCAGCAGCTCTCGGGAGGACGCTTTCGGCTGGGTCTCGGCACGCAGGTGAAGGCCCACGTCGCACGCCGTTACGCAACACCGTGGACGGGTGCACCCGGTCCACGCATGCGCGAGTACCTCGAATGCATGCGCGCGATGTTCGCGACGTTCCAGGGCGGCGAGCCGACCTTCTACGAGGGCGAGCAGTACCAGTTCTCCCTCATCAACCCCTTCTTCAACCCCGGCCCGATCGACCACGCCCCGCCCGAAGTGCTGATCGCCGCAGTGAACCCCTACATGGCACGACTTGCGGGCGAGCTCTGCGACGGTTTGCGCCTGCACCCGATCGCCACCTTCGACTTCACCCACAAGGTCGTAATGCCGGCCGTCGCGGAAGGCGCGAGCAGGTCGGGACGCGCGGCTTCCGAGATCGACATGGTGGGTGCGCCGTTCATCTGCCTCGCCAAGGACGAAGCGGGCCTTCGCGCAGCGATGGACGACCAGAAGCAACACATCGCCTTCTACGGATCGACGCCTACCTACCATTCCGTCCTGGAACATCACGGTTGGATGGACACCGCCAACGAACTCCACCGCATGACCCGCGAAGGCAAGTGGGCCGAGCTCCCCAATTGCATCAGCGACGAAATGCTCGAGGAGTGGGCGATCATCGCCACCTGGGACGACTTCGCCGACAAGTGCCGCGCGCGCTGCGAAGGCATCTTCGATACCGTGCTGCTCGACCTGCCCCCGGAAGCCCGCGCCGACGAAGACTTCGTGCGTGAGACCGTAAGCAAACTCCAGGGGTCCTGAACCCGAACCCGCAACGCATTGCACACGCGATGGCCAGGTCACCTGGACACGCTCGAACCAGCAAGGAGCCCCCATGGACGTACAGGATCAGTTCACCTTCGAAGTGAAGGACGGCATCGGCATCCTCACGATCGACCGCCCCGACCGCCTCAACGCCGTCAACTGGGAACTGTGCCAGGCCATGGCGAGCTTGCTCGACGACCTGCGAACCAACGACGAAGTACGGGTGATCGTCTTGACCGGCGCAGGCGGCGCCTTCTCTTCGGGGGGTGACGCCGAATTCCTTTCGGGCAACGCCGCGCGTCCCATCCCCGGGCTGACCGACGCTCCGCTCGAACGCTTCCAGCGCAAGCACCCCGCCGGCATGTTCGCTGAATTCACGCGCATGATCATCGCGGTCGACAAGCCGGTGATCGCCGCCATCGAAGGTCCGTGCATGGGGGCCGGGCTCGCCTACGCGCTCGCATGCGATCGGCGCTTCGGCTCCCGCACCACGCGCATGAGCGCCGCCATGGTGCGCCTCGGCTTCGCGCCCGACTGCGGCATCACCTACTTCCTGCCGCGGGTCGCACGCCTGCCCGTCGCGCTCAACATGATCACGACGGGCCGCATCCTCGAAGCCGACGAAGCCTTCAAGGAAGGACTGATCGACGAGCTCGTCGACGAAGGAGAAGCGCTGAACGCCGCGATGGAATACGCGCGCAAGCTGGCCCAGGGCCCGAGCGTGGCGATCGATCTGGCACGGCACTTCATCTACAAGTCGCTGAATTCGGACCTCGACGACATGTTGCGCTACGAGGGTGTGGCGGCCGTGATGTCGGCCATGACGGATGACGCCCGTGAGGGCACAGCCTCGTTTCTCGAAAAGCGGCGGCCGAACTACAAGGGCGTCTGAAGCCAAAGGTGGAGCGTCTCTATCTCGCCCTGATCTTCTTGACCGGCGCCATCACCCTGGCGATGGAGCTGTTGGCTTCGCGCATCCTCACGCCCTATTTCGGCGTGAGCCTGTTCATCTGGTCGGGCATCCTCTCGATCACGTTGATCGCGCTCGCCCTCGGCTACTACCTCGGCGGTCAGTTCACCCGCACACCGCCTTCGGCGCGCACGCACAGCCTCGAGTTCCTGTTTCTGTTGATGCCCACGCTCGCGGGCTCGATGGTGGTGGCGTCCTGCCTGCTCTACCCGAAGGTGTTCCACCTGCTTGGAAGCGCGAGCCTGGTGTTTGGGGCGTATGCCGCTTGTGTGCTGCTGATCTTCTTTCCGCTGGTCGCCGTGTCCACGATGAATCCCCTGCTGATCGCAATCAAGATGGAACGCGCAGCGAGCGGCACGTCCGGCAGTGACAGCGGGTCGGGCCTCGTCTTCTTCGTCAGCACCGTTGGCTCGGTCGTCGGCGTTTCACTCACGGCGTTCGTGCTGATCCCGAGCCTCACCAACTTCTCTTCGATGTTGCTGCTGGCGTCCACACTCTCCGTGGTTTCGGGGTTTGGTGCATGGCGCAATGCTGGGCTCCCTGCGCCTGAGCGCACGCGGCTATTCGCCGCGGCGGCGTTCGGGATCGTGGCGGCATTCGCCCTGCTTGCCTTCGCTTCCACGTACCTGAAGAAGGACGTTCCGATCGACTTCGGGGGCGGCCAATGGACCCTCGAGCGCGAGTACACCTCGTACTTCGGCAACACGAAGATCTTGAAGATCGCCCCCGACCCGAACTCGCCCGAGGCCGAGACCGTGGAGCGCTACGGAACGCTCTACTACAACGATGGCATCACGATGAACATCGTCGACGCGCAGGGCGCATCCCTGACGCCCTTCACCTGGGCACTCGAATTCCTCGCGCGAGGCCTGCGGCCGAAGGCCGAGCGGGCACTCATGCTCGGGCTCGGCGCAGGGATCATCCCCATGCGCCTCGAAGCCGTGGGGGTCGAGGTCGATGTCGTGGAGGTCAACCCGAGTTCGGTCGAAGCCGCGGTGGACCACTTCGGCTTCGACGACGAGCGGGTCAACGTAGTGGTCGCCGACGCACGCACCTTCGTGCGCGAATGCCCCAAACCCTATGACGTGGTTCTACTCGACATGTCCAATGGCGACGGGCTCCCCGAACACCTCGTGAGCCTCGAGTTCTTCAGCGACGTTCGTCGCTGCCTGACCCCCGACGGCATCACGATCTTCAACACCTTCGGCGCGACGGAACACCTCGAGGACCTCGACCACGTCTTCAAGACCCTTCACACCGTATTTCCGCACCTGCGGATGTATCACGACGGACTCGAAGACGGGAAGCCCTCGATCAGCATCTACCTCGCTGCATTTCAGCGGGAAGAAACGGCGCCCCTCGTCTGGCCGAACGACCCGGTTCCCCCAGGCATCGCACCCACGCTCGAAAAGGTCTTCTCGCAGGAGCGCCCGATCGACTACACCCGACTAGAACGCGCCGAGATCCTGCGCGACGAGTTCAATCGCTTTTCGATCTTGAACCAGGCGTCGGACGAGTTCTTCCGCGAATCGATCCTGCTGACGCTTCCGCCGGAATTCCTCGTCAACTAGCCCGCATTATTCATGAAGCCCGACTGCGAAGCCCGAAAGCACTGCCATTTCACGGCCTTCTCGCTACGGGCTTCATGAATCGTCCGGGCGTGCGATTCGCAACGACGAGCCCACGACGCCCCGATGACGCCGCTGATCAACCTCCAGCTCACCGGCACGCGAGACGCGAGCGTGATCTGGGCCGAGCGCCTTGCCGCCCCGGTCGACGACGTGCACGAGATTCGTTCCGAGATTCGCGGTCGCGTGCTCACTGCGCTCGAACGCCTGGGCTTGTGAATCGCGGGGTGCCCGAAACGACAACGCCGAAGCGACAACGCCGAAGACGGGAGCACGTCCCGCCTTCGGCGCCACCTCACGCGCAAACGCGCAACGCGTGTTCGCGTAGGGCCTTTCTGATCAGAAGACCAGTTCGGGAACGTTCGCAGCCTTCGGCCACTCGTCCATCGACTTGCGGATCTGCTGGCCGATCTCCGACGCGTCCCAGGGCTCTTCGCCGTTGTCGCGTTCGGCGATCTTGAACTGGGCGGGGTAGAGCAGCGACACGCGGTTGCCGCTGATCACGAACTGGCGGCCCGTGATGCCTTCCGACTCGTCGCTGCAGAGCCATGCGATCGCGGGGGACACCTTCTCGGCGGCGTAGTTCACTTCCGAACCTTCCGGGAAGAGCGATGCGGTCATGCGCGAGTAGGCGTTGGGGGCCAGAACGTTGACGGAGATCTTGGCCTTGGCGGCTTCGATCGCGAGGCAACGCATGAAGCCCGCGATACCCGCCTTGGCGGCGCCGTAGTTCGTCTGGCCGAAGTTGCCGATCAACCCGGAAGTCGAGCTGGTCATGATGATCCGGCCACCGTTGCCCTGCTCGGACATCTGGAGATAGGCCGCGCGGGTCGGGTGGTAGGTACCCTTCAGGTGCACTGCGATGACGGGGTCCCAGAGGTCTTCGGTCATCTTCTTGAACGACTTGTCTCGCAGGATGCCCGCGTTGTTGATCAGGATGTCGAGCTTGCCGAAGTTCGACACCGCGGCCTGCACCATCGCTTCGGCGTCGTCGCCGCTGGTCACGTTGCCGAAGTCGGCGACGGCCTTGCCGCCGGCGTCTTCGATCTCTTTCACGACCTGCTCTGCCACGGTCGAACCGTCACCCGAACCGTCGACCGAGCCGCCGAGGTCGTTCACCACGACTGCGGCGCCTTCCTTCGCGAGCAGGAGTGCATGTGAACGGCCGAGTCCGCCGCCTGCGCCGGTCACGATCGCGACCTTGCCATCGAGAAGTCCCATTTCTTTTCTACCTCTTCCTTTGTCTTGCCACGTTGGGGCTGGAGTCCAGCCGGGTGGATGAAGCCTTCGATACGCGCGAGGTTTCGCGCGCGGCGATAATAGCGGCGCATCGTTACGCCGGGGCTGTGAGGTCGACTCGGCGCCAACGCGAGCAACGAAACCCGGTGAGGATCGGGGGCGGATTGCACTAGTGTCGATTGCCCCATCCGCGAGAGGTTCGCATGACGATCGAAATCGAAGAGCCGGGGCGCGCGTATATGGGCAACTTCGGCTTCGACATCGCACCCGACGGAAGCCTCGGCAATCGCAGGCAGTGGGCGCAGATGCAGGGTGCTGTGCCCGACGGTATCTGCCTCGACGAAGCCGGCGGTGTGTGGGTGGCGTCTCCCGTGAGCGGCGAAGTGCTGCGGATCATCGAAGGTGGTGAGGTCACCCATCGCATCGGGGTCGAAACGCAGGCCTACGCGTGCATGCTCGGCGGAGACGACGGACGTTCGCTCTTCGTGTGCACGGCCAGTGACTCCAAGCCCGAACTCTGTCAGAAGAACCGCGATGGGCGCATCGAGGTCTACCCGGCGCCCCATGCGCGGGCGGGCTTGCCTTGATGCAACAGCCGGAAGAAGCCCCAGCCGAACACGAGACAGGTACGCTCGAAAAGCGCACCCGTTTCTACTACGGCTTCGGTTCCGTCGCCTACGGGATCAAGGACAACGGCTTCGGCTACTTCCTGCTCATCTACTACAACCAGGTCCTCGGCCTGCCGGCGACCTGGGCTAGCCAGGCGATCTTCATTGCGCTGCTGCTCGACGCCTTCTCCGACCCGATCGTGGGCAACGTGTCGGATCGTCTGCACTCTCGCCTGGGACGCCGCCACCCTTTCATGTACGCAGCCGCGATTCCCGTCGCGCTGTCGTTCTACGCACTGTGGAATCCACCCGCGCTCGAACAGGACGACCTGTTCGTCTATCTGCTCGTGAATGCGGTGCTCGTACGGACCTTCATCACCTTCTACGAAGTACCGAGCACGGCACTCGCGCCCGAACTCACCTCGCACTACGACGAGCGAACCCGCCTCGCGAGCGCCCGGCACTTCTTCGGCTGGGCGGGTGGGATCGGAATCGCGGTCTTCGCCTATCTGGTGCTGTTCGAGAAGGTCGGCGATGTCGAGGGACAGCTCCTTCCGGAGGGGTATCAGGCGTATGGGGTCGTGGGGGCCACGCTGATGGCCATTGCGATCCTGGTATCGGCGGCCGGAACCCATCGTCACATTCCCGACTTGATGTCACCACCTCCGAGGCGCCGGGCATCGCTCACCAGGTCACTCGAGGAAACCCGCGAGACCCTCAACAACCGCTCCTTCCTCGCGATCTTCGGCTTCGGGATCTTCGCCGCGATGGCGGGCGGGCTGTCGGCGGCGATGAACGTCTACCTCTACACGTTCTTCTGGGGATTCCAGGCTCACCAGATCGGGCTCATCGTGCCGTCGGGCCTGCTGTCCGCCACGATCGCATTCGTTGCGGCGCCACGCGCCGCGATGCGCTTCGGTAAGAAGCGCGCCGCCATCGGGCTATCGCTGTGCGCGGCCAGCTTTGCCCCCACCCCGTACCTCGCACGCTTTGCAGGCGTCTTCCCCGAGAACGGAACCGGCGAACTCCTCATGGCGATGATCGCCTACAACATCATCGAGGTTGCCTTCATCATCACCTCGACCACCCTCGTGTCGGCCATGATGGCCGACGTGGTCGAAGAAAGTGAACTCGAGACCGGGCGTCGCTCCGAGGGGATCTTCTTCGCGGCGCGGAGCTTCATCTCGAAGTCTCTGTCCGGGTTGGGGATCGTCCTCGCAACGGCCTTGCTCGCGGTGATCGACTTTCCGACCGGGGCCCAACCGGGTGAGATCGACCCGCTGATCATCCGCAACCTCGGCCTCGGCTACTTCCCCATGATCGTCGTGCTCTACTTCTCGGCAATCGCCTGCCTGGCGGGCTATCAGATTTCGCGCGAGCAGCACGCTGCAAACGTCGCCGCATTGCGCAAGCGGCGAGAACCGACGGCCTGACAAGAGTCATCGCGTTCGCGCCAGCTCGCGCCCCCTCTCGAGCGGCAATGCTAAGGTGCCGCACCAACTCGGAAGTTCATGCGCTTCGAAATCCCGGAGGCCATGCCCATCATGCTGCACCTCGAACTACCCCGTTGGCTTCGTATTGCTCGGACCACTTCGCTCGTTGCTGTTCTCGTCTTCGTTCTGGCCGCCCTCGGGTGCGATCGTTTCACCGCGCCCCCCGGCGTCGACTCGCTGCTCACCGAAGACCTGAAGGTCGGGGAAGGTGACCCCGTCGAGATCGGAGACCTGGTTCGTGTCCACTACACCGGCTGGCTCTACGACCCGTCGAAGCAAGACAATCGCGGTGCCTACTTCGACAGTTCCCGTCAACGCGGTCTGCCCCTCTTCTTCCAGCCGAATCCAGGATCCGATGGCGTGATCGAAGGTTGGCATCGAGGGGTTCTCGGCATGCGGCTCGGTGGTCTGCGTCAGATCACCATCCCCCCCGACCTTGCCTACGGCGATCAAGCCGCAGCTGGCGGTATCATCGTTCCGAATTCGACCCTGGTATTCGAACTCGAACTCGTACGACTCGAGAAAACCAAGGACTGAAAGGAGACCACGCCATGGCCATCCCCACGCAGACCGAACTCCGACAATGGGTCGACAACTACATCGCGCTCTGGAACGCCGGTGACAAAGAGGCCTGGCTCGAAAACTGGCGCAAGGTCGCGCCGGGCGACGTCCGCATGCTCGACCCCGTTGGAACCCCCGAAAAGCTGGGCGGCGAGCAGTGCTGGAGCGATTCGTGGGACCTCTTCAACAAGGCCGTGCGTTTCAAGATTGCCGACGGCGCCCTCTTCTTCAACGGAAACGAAGTCGCCTGGCTGCTCGAGAACCACATCACCCACGACGGTGAAACGACCGTGGGGCTGAGCATCGAAACCTATCGCTTCGAAGAAGATGGCTCGGTCGTCATTCGCACCTACTACAAGGTGCCCGCGCGCACCGACGACGAACTCGGGCAGATGTTCCAGGAATACCTGCCGAAGTAATCGCTCGCGCGGTCAGCCGACGAGAGCCCTCAGCCAACAAGAGCCCTCAGCCTACGAGCGCCGCGACGTCGTCGACCAACGCGCGAATCTCTGGATCGAATAGCTCGCAGGTGATTGCGAAGCCGTTTTCGTCGATGTGCCGGACCACATGCCCTTCCACCTCGAACGGGCTCACCGGCGGCTGAATCGAAGCCCCGGTAAGACGCGCGCCCGCGTAGGAGATTTCGGCCAGCACACCTGCGCCTTGCTGCGCGGTGGCCGAAACGAGTGCGTCGAACCTGGTCACGAATCGGGGGCTGCGGCGCTGATCCATGCGAGAAGCTCGTGCGGGTTTCAGGCCCTACCGACCCGGCACGCGACGCTCTTGAGACCCCGGCGCAGCGCCTCGTAATACCCAGCTGCGCGCCACGAGAGTGAATGCGACCGCTTCCAGTCGCGTCTGAATCGATGAATCCGCAAAGCAGCCCTGAAGCCCACCGTAGGCACCCGGGGACGCAACAGGAGGCATCGATGCCGACGCAGAAACGAGATCGAAGCACGACCCAGCCCGCACACCGAACCGCCCGTACCCGTTGGCGACCGAGCGGACGTCTGGTCATCGCGACCGGCCTCGTCGCTGTTGCCCTGACCGCAGGGACCGCCCAGGCCGGCGGCGAATTCGAAGACGCCTTCGAAGCCGAACTCGGTCGCATCACCGCGCAGCACTTTGCGACGTTGGGCCAGCTCGTCTTCTTCGGCGGTCATCCACCGCCCGTCGCGCGCGTCGAACGCGTGCACGTCATCGAACGCCACGTCGCGAAGCCGCATCGCCATGGGCCGCGCTGTGGGCATCACGTCCGCCGCCACTACCGCCATGTTCATCGTCCGTGGCGACCGCATGCGCGTCCTCATTGGCGTGCCCACCACGGGCCACGTGGGCACTGGAAGCATCATCCGCACCACCGCGGCCATGGCCACGGCCACGACCACCGCTATCGCGGACACGGCCGCAGACACGGTCGCCATGGCGACGCCTACACCCATGACGACGGCGGGCGACGCAATCACCACGGCCACCGCGAACAGGGTCATCGCCATGACCGACGCGATCGACGTCAGCGAGATCACCACGCCTAGTCGCAAGGCGCCGCGTGGCGATGCGCGCTCAGATGGCTGACGGGGGCCGGTGAGTGCGTACCAAGAGGGCCTGCATCCTGGCGATGGTCGCCGGGGATGCAGGCCCGATTTCGTTGGCATCCGCGATGAAGCGCAGTTCGCTCACCGCGCGCCCCGGCTCAGACCCGAAGCACCGTCGCTGTCGCGTTGCCACCGAGGCCGAGGCTCTGTGCGAGGCCGATCTTCGCGTTCGGAACCTGGCGTCCGCCCGCTTCGCCCCGCAGCTGGCTCGCCACTTCGACGATCTGCCACAGCGCCTGGGCGGTCGTCGCTTCACCGAAGCTCTGGAAGCCCCCGCTCGGATTGATCGGCAGCTTGCCCGTCGGCATGGTGTCGCCCTTGGCCACCCACTGTTCGGCGGTGCCCGGCTCGATGAAGCCCCACTCTTCGGGGAAGGCGAGTTCGTAGTAGACCGTGTTGTCCTGCAACTCGATCAAGTCGATGTCGCCGTGCTCGACGCCGGCGGCCTGCATGGCCTTGCGCACCGCGATCTTTGCTTCGCTGTGATGCGCATTTTCGGGACCGATCGTGCAGGCGAGATGACGCGGGAGGCCGTCGTTGAAGTCCGCCGTCGCCACCGCACTCGAAGCCACCCAGACCGGCTTGCTAGCGGCCTTTTCGGCGATCTCCTTCGAGCACAACACCACGGCTGCAGCCCCATCGCTCACCGGGCAGATTTCGTACAGCCGAAGCGGGTAGTTGACCATGGACGAATTCAAGACATCGTCCATGGTGAATTCCTTGCGAAAGCGCGCGTACTCGTTCATGGCGCCGAGCTTGTGCGCCTTCACCGCGATCGCGGCGAGGTCTTCTTCCGTCGTCCCGTGCTGCGCCATGCGCTGGCGGCAGAGCATGGCCCAGAAGCCCGGCCCCGGAAGACCGACGCATCGCTGGCGCAGGTATTCCGGGTCGGTGGGATCTTCGAGACCCGACGTCTGGATGAAGCCCTTGGGCATCTTTTCGCCGCCCATCACGAGCACGATGTCGTGCTGGCCGCTTGCCACGAGCATGTGCCCCACGTTGAACGCGTTGGCGCCCGCAGCACAACCGGCCGACATGTTGTAGACGGGAATGCCGGTCGACCCCATGTCCTCGACGATGTCGTTGCCGTTGAGGCCCCAACCCTTGCCGCCCGAGAAGCGTGAACTCGCTGCCGCGACGGCTTCGATCTGTCGCCACTTCACACCGGCGTCTCCGAGCGCGGCTTCGACGGCATGGCGGCACAACTCGGTCACCGACTGGGCTTCGAACTTGCCCCAGGGATGCAGGCCCTGTCCGAGGATGGCGACTTCACGCATGGGTTCGTCTCCGTTGAGTGTCTTGATCGTGCGTCGTTGATGCGGTGGCTTCGATGCTCCGGGAGAGCATCGCGCGTGGGCGAAGAATCAGACCGGCTTGAACTGCCAGGAAACGACTTCGCGACCTTCGGGGTCGTGGCCGAGCGGTGCGATCACGAGTTCGACTTCGTCACCCACGTTCAGCTGGCCCGGGTCGTCGGCCACGATGCGACCGAGCACCCGCAAGCCTTCTTCGAGGTCCACCATCGCAGCGGCGAACGGCTCGAAGGGGTCGACCGTCACGACCGGCGGCGGCGGCGGATAGGTCTGCACCGACAAGCTCCAGACGCGCCCCTTCGGACCGAGATAGAGGTCTTCCATCTTCGAAGCGTCGCAGTCCGGATTGTGACAACCGCTGCTGCGCGGGAAGTAAGGCGTCTGGCACGTGGCACAGCGCGAACCGCAAAGGCGCGGGCCGTTCGGTGTCTCGGCGAAGAGGCCTTCGGCCGATTCGACGGTTTCTCTGGAAGAAGCTTCGGACATCGTCTGCTGCCCTCCGTTCGGGTTCTAGGCCAGGGCTCTAGGATCGCGCAGCGCGAATCAGTTCGGGCAACAACTCGAGAGCATCGCCCACGATGCCGAAGCGCGCGTATTGAAAGATGGCGGCTTCCGAATCCTTGTTGATCGCCGCGATCGCGTTGGCGGCGCCGCAACCGGCCATGTGCTGGCTGGCACCCGAGATTCCGACGGCCACGTAGAGGTTCGGCTTGGTGATCTTGCCCGTGAGGCCGACCTGGTGGTTCGAGTCGACCCAGCCTTCGTCGACCAGGGGACGCGACGCACCCGCCATGCCGTCGAGCGCTTCGGCGAGATCGCGAATCAGCTTGTAGTTCTCGACCGCGCCCAGACCGCGTCCACCGGAAACGATGATCTCGGCGTCTTCGAGCTTGGGACCTTCGGCCTTCGCGGGCTCGACGATGTCGACGCGCTCGCTCACGCTCGACAGATCGACCGCCACCGATTCGACCGCGAGGCTCGCACCGGCTTCGGGGCATTCGGCCGTGATCGCGGTCGCCCAGACGGCCGCCACGGGCGTACCGGCCCCGGCGACCCGGTAGACCACACGGGTATCCCCGCCGTAGGCCGAAGCCGTGATGTCGAACGTGTCGCCATCGGCCGCCACTTCCGTCACACCCATCACGACTGCCGAGTCGAGGCGCGCCGCGAGTCGCGGGGCGATGGTTCGGGTCGCGGCCATCTGATTGAAGAGCACGATGCGCGGCGACTGCTGCTCGCAGTACTGCGCGAGCGCTTCGACGGCGACGTCCGCGGGAATGTCTGCGAGCTTCGCGTCGTCGATCTGGTGCAGGGCCGCGACACCGTAGCGTCCAGCGGTTTCGGCCACGCCCGCGGCCTGGGCGCCGAGGGTGAGCCACACGAGATCGGATCCGACGCTCCTGGCCAGCGAACCCGCCAGACTCAAGACCTCTTCGGCACCGCCGGGCAACCCGCCCCGCTCTTCACCCCAGGTACACACCACGATTGCGTTCGACATGTCTTCCATTCTCCTCAGGAGTGCGACCGCTCGGCGGCCTATGGGGCTATGAGAGAAGGCTCTCTTCGCGAAGCCGCGCGATCAGCTTGTCGGCCTGCTCAGCCGGGCTGCCACCGTCGATGAACTCGCAGTTGCCCTGCACGGTGGGCACGAACTGGCGAATCATCTGGATGCGCGGGGCGAGGTCACCGTCCGCAACACCGAGGTCCGCCGGCGAGGTCACCTGCGGCTTCACCTTGCGCGCCTTGATCTTGGCGGCGGCGGTGGGATAACGCGGCTCACCGAGTTCGTTGCTCACCGTCACAACGGCGGGGCACACGACTTCGACGACTTCGTCGCCGTCCGGCACCACGCGGGTCACCTTGAGGCTCGAGCCACTCGCCTCGACGGCGCGTGCAAAGGTGACGAGCGGCATGCCGAGGCGTTCGGCGATCAGCGCGGGGACCACGCCCTGGTCGTCGTCCGAAGCTTGTCGACCGCAGAGGATGAGGTCGGCACCGCCGCCCGCTTCGATCTGCGCAAGCAGCAGGGTCGCCACGCCGTGGCCGTCGAGGGCACCCGCGTCGGTCTTGATCGCGACGACCGAATCGGCGCCGAGCGCCGCACAGTGCTTCAGGATCTTGGACGGGTCTTCGCCGATCGAGACGACCGTCAGGCTGCAGTCGACACCCGTGTCCTTGATCCGCAGCGCGGCTTCGAGGGCCTGTTCGTCGAAGCCGTTCATCAGCCTCGGGATCGCGGTCTGGGTCAAGCTCATGCCGTCGTCACCGATTTCGAGACGCCCGGCAATCGCGTAGTTGTTCACCGCGTCGGGATCGAGCACTTCCTTTACGCAGATCACGATTCGCATGGCTGGTTTCCTTTCGGGTTGATCGATCGAACCCGGCGGGGCCGGATTCGGCATGTTCTGCTGTGTTGTCGGCTGTGCAGTCGGGCTTCGGACGCGACTTTCCGGGAACGTGCGGCGTCCCGGTCCACCCTCATGCACGCGTCTGGTCGACGCAGGGAACCGAAGACACCAGGTCTGGAATGATTCGCGAATGGAGCGCGCCGGGCGGGAACCATCGGGCGCGGATCGACGGCGATCGGCCGACCGGGGTGTGTTCTAGCACTTCCGACTCACAGAAACCTCGGGCGGACTCGAAATTCGAATCCGCTTCGCCACTCGACCCCACGTACCGACCATTCCGTGACGAAAAGGACCGGCAACCTGTCGCCGTCGGGTGGGGATACCCAGCCGCAAGACGCGTACAGCAGCACCGGTCATGCGATTCGATCGCGGATCGCCGCAACCCAACCGCAGCGACATGCACCGCGCGTTCGAAGCCAAAGGCAAGTGCTTCCCGTCGCTCGTTGATCGTGCTCATGCATGGTGCGACGCACCACGAATCCGATACAGTCCTCGCGAGGTTTTTGGATTCCCGAGTCAACAAGGTGGCATGCAGCGGCGAGCTTTCGCCGTTTGTCGTCCACGTCACTTCGGTCCCCCAGCAAGATCCATACGAGGCCACACCCGGTCTCGGAGAGAGTGAAGACGAAAGACGGAAGAAACCCCCATCAAGACCGCCCGTCGAAGGTCCTCGCCGATCGCACGCGGATCGGTGACTCCTACGGACCGTCGTAACGCCTACCCCGTTCGTCCGGGCACTGGCCTACGACTGCCGGGCACACCACCCAATCATTTTGCGACCCGATCTTGTGACCAACCGGCCGACCAGGCCCAGCAAGGAGTAGTTCTCGATGTCCCGCTATCTCGTAGCGTGTGATGCCGGCGGCACCATGACCGACGTCATCATCGTCGATGAAGAAGGCAAGAGCGTCATCGGCAAAGCCCCCACCTCGCCCCAGGACGAGAGCATCGGCTACATGGAGTCGTTCTGGGAAGCCCTCGAATACATGGGGATCTCCCAGGAGGAAGGCGCGAACTTCGGCGCCGACGTCGAGACCGCCATCTACACCGGCACCTCGATGCTCAACACCGTGATCAACATGAACGGTTACAAGACCGGCATCCTGACCACGAAGGGCTTCGAAGACATCATCTCCCAGGGTCGCGGCAAGCAGACCTTCATCGGTGATCAGTGGTCCGAGATCACGCACATGCAGTACCGCAAGCACCGTATCCCGCTGGTGCCGTCGCAGCTGTCGCGTGGTGTCACCGAACGTATCGACATGTTCGGTACTCCGGTCGTCCCGATGTACGAACACGAAGTTCGCCAAGGCGCGCGCAGCCTGATCGTGGACGAAGAAGTCCAGGCGATCGCGATCATCTTCCTGCAGAGCTTCGTGAACCCGATGCACGAGAATCGGGCCGAAGAGATCTGCCGCGAAGTGATGAAGGAAGTCGGCCGCGAGGTCGTGCTCGAGGTCTCGAACAAGGTGGCGCCGACCACGCGCGAGATTTCGCGCGCGAACGCCACGGTGATCCAGGCCTACGCGAGTGACCCGGCGCGCAAGCAGCTCTACCGCATCGAGGAAGAGCTCCAGAAGGTCGGCTACCCGCACAGCCTGAAGACGGTGCTCGGCTACGGCGGCATCACGAACATCCGCTACCCGCGCTTGTTCGAAGCCGCGATGAGTGGCCCGGTCGGTGGCCTGATGGGCGCCAAGTATCTCGCCAGCGTGATCGGCGAAGAGAACATCGTCTGCTCCGACGTCGGTGGTACTTCCTTCGACGCCGGCACGATCACTGCGGGCGTACTCCCGATCGATCGCGAGCCCGGCTTCCAGGACATGTACGTGAACGTCCCGATGCTCGGCATTACGTCGATCGGCGCCGGCACGGGTACCTACATCCGCGTCGACCCCGCGACGAACCGCATCAAGCTGGGGCCGGACAGCGCCGGTGGCACCCCCGGCCCCACGTTCATGGAGGCGGGCAACGAAACCCCCACCATCAACGACGTGAACCTGCTGCTCGGCATCCTTTCGGAGACCAACTACCTCGGCGGCAAGGTCCAGATCAACAAGGACGTGAGCTACCGCCTGTTCAAGGAGAAGGTCGCCGACCCGCTGGGCCTCGACGTCTACGAAGCGGCCGAGACCTGTCTCGACCTGCTCAACGTGATGATGACCGAGCACCTCGCGAACGCGCTGATGGTCGGTCACGACATCCGCGAGTACATCCTGCTGGGCTACGGCGGCGGCGGTCCGCTGCATCTGCTCGGCTACGCGAGCGACCTGCCCTGGAAGGGCATCGCGACAGTGCCCCACGCCGGCGGCTTCTCCGCCTGGGGCGGCGCCTGCATGGACTACTCGCATCGGCGCCACAAGAGTGTCGGCGCGGTCATCACGCCCGATCTCGACGACGAGACGAAGCTCGCCTACCTGGCCCCGGTCACCCAGACCTGGCAAGCCCTCGAGCAGGAACTCATCGAAGAGCTCAAGGGTGAGGGGATCGAAGAGGACCAGATCTCGATCGGCCGGGTCGTGTACATGAAGTACTACGGCCAGCTCGACGACGTGGAAGTCGTCGCTCCCGTCGCCGACCTCAGCTCGATGGGCAACTGGGAAGCGATGGTGAAGGACTTCGAAGACCTCTTCACCAAGATGTTCACCCTGGCCGGCCGGCCCGACGTTGGCGCGTACCACATCAACGAGGTGTGCGTGGTCGCCAAGGTCGACACGGTGAAGCCGGTGCTCCGTGCCTATCCCCTGGCAGACAAGGCCCCCGCCGCCGAGTGCAAGAAGGGCACGCGCCCGGTGTTCATCCGCGGCAAGTGGCAGGACGCGGACATCTGGGAAATGGAGAAGCTGGTGCCGGGCAACGAGATCGAAGGTCTCGCGGTCATCGAAGCCAGCAACACGACGCTCTTCGTTCCGCCCGAGTGGCACGTGAAGATCGACGAACACGACATCTACTGGATTACGAGGAAGGATTCCTAAGCCAATGTCCACAACTACGTCGAATACGCCGCTACGCGACCGAATGCACGCCAACGACGAGGCCTTCAAGACCACGGGCAGCCTCTTCGGCCTGAATACGCTCACGCGCAAGGAAGACGACCCCGGTACCTACGAGGCCGTTTGGCACATTCTTTCCAACCTGTGCAACACCGCGTGGGCGACGGGCTGCAAGGTTTCGTCGTCGCCGATCGCCGCCGAGGGTGGTGACGCCCTGTGGGCGCTCCATACGGCGACCGGTGAAGCGGTCTGTATCAGTCGCGGCATCTCGGCCCACGCGGGTCTCTTGTCCGACATGATCAAGCACTTCATCGAGTTGGGTTACGAGGACTACCCCGGCTTCAAGCAGGGCGACATCTTCGAGAACAACGACCCGCACTACGGCGGGATCCACTCGCCCGACTTCGACATGTGCATGCCGCTCTTCTACAAGGACAAGCTCATCGCCTGGGCTTCGTGCGTGAGCCACGTGTCGGATTCGGGCTCGGTGACGCCGGGTTCGATCGGCTTCTTGAACCCCGACTGCTACTCGGACGGCATTCCGATCTCGATGGAGCGAGTCGGTGAACACGACGCCTTCTATCCCTGGTACGAGATGCGCATCCGCTCGCGCACGCGCACGCCCGACTTCGTGATGGGCGACGCGCGCGGGCGCCTGGCGGGCTGCATCACGATCCGCGAGCGACTCGAGGAGGTGATCGAGAAGTACAGCCTCGACTTCGTGCTCGGCGCCATGAACGAGTACGTCGAAGACAGTCGCCGCTACGCCGTGGCCCGCGTGAAGAACCAGACGGTGCCCGGCCGCATTCGCAAGAGCCAGTTCAAGGATCTCGCGATGAAGGGCAAGCGGGTTCTGCTCAGCAAGCAGAACATCGACTGCATGTTCAATCTGCCGATGGATCTCACGATCAACGCGGACGCGAGCGTCGACCTGTCGCTCGCCGGGGCGTCGGGGACGGTGCCCTTCGGTGAGAACATCAGCCCGACGGCGCTCAAGAGTGGTCTGATGATGGGCTACTCGCACATCGTCGGCTTCGACATGTTCAACAGCGGTCCCACGTCGGCATGGAACATCGAGATGCCGCCGGACGGCTCCTGGGCGAATCCCTACCCGGTCGACTTTCAGGCTGCGTCGGGCGTGGCCTGGGCGCCGGCGGTGACCTGGCTCTCGAACCTCTACGAGGTGTTCGGGCGCGTGTTCCAGATGCGCGGTTTCGTCGAAGAGATGGCCGCGGGTTCGGGCTCGATCATGACGGCCGAGTTCGCGGGCATCAACCAGACGGGCATGTACTTGACCGGGCTGACCCTCGAACAGGCCAGTCAGGGTTCGCCTGCACGCGGCTACTCGGACGGTCAGAACAGTGCCTGGTGCATCTACACCCCCGAAGGCGATTTCGGCAACGCGGAGGTCAGCGAGCTCTACTACCCGATCCTCTTCCTCGGCCGAAACGTGGCGCCCGACAGTGGCGGCTTCGGCAAGTTCCGTGGCGGCCTCGGTCACACGGCCGTCTGGATGGTCTACAACACGCCGGGCCTCGAGTACTCCTGCGGCGACGCGGGCATGCGCAGCAAGACCGTGGGCAACCACGGCATGTACGGTGCATACCCGGTGGTGCCGGATCGCCCGGGATACGGTCACAAGACCAACCTCAAGCAGCTGATCGACGAGCAGAAGCCCTTGATCCATGAGCGCGGTGGCCCGGACAACCCGGCCGTGACCTCGAAGATCATGGCTGAGCTCGTCGAGGACAACGCCGTGGCGCCCTTCGTGACGCCGGAGCAGCTGGTCGACTACGACGTGATCGTGCACCCGATCTCGGGCGCCCAGGCGATGGGCGATCCGATCGAGCGCGATCCGGAGTCGGTGGCGAACGACCTCAACGAAGGTTGGACCACCCAGCGCGTGGCGAACGACATCCACGGCGTCGTGACCAGCAAGCCGAACGGCCACCTGGTGCCCGATGTCGAGGCGACCGCCAAGAAGCGCCAGGAGATCCGCGAGGACCGCAAGTCACGCGCGGTTCCCTTCAAGCAATGGTGGGCCGAGGAACGCAAGAAGGTCGAAGCCCAGGAGAACATGGACAACGCGGTTCGCACGATGTGGGAAACCTCGATGCGCCTGTCTCCCGAGTACGGCAACAACATCCGGAAGTTCTGGAAGCTCCCGGAAGACTTCACCTTCACGCCGGACGCCCAATAAAGGCGACCGACTCCAAGCTCGCGAACCCCGCGCGGCACGAGCCCGCGCGAACCGAGGAGAAAGAACGATGGCAAGCTTCGACAAAGCCGACATCGAAAAGCTGATCGACGGTGTGCTGCCCTGGCCCGCGACCCAGGACATGCTGAAGAGCAGCAAGGACGAGGACCGCTTCGACAAATACGTCGAGATCATGCAGGCCCGCGTCGACTTCGACGACCCGATCCTGCTGCCCCTCACGCCCCAGCTCTTCATCGTCAGTGACAACGGCGAGCGGGTCGTGAAGTGCAAGTGCGGCCAGAGCTTCGGCGACTACCGCGTCAATTGGAAGTTGTCGGCGCTGATCTACGTGCGCGACGACGAACAGAAGATGGGCGAAGTGTACGTCGGGCGCGAAATGCCCGACCCGGCGTGGCTGCAGCTGCGCGAATACATCTGCGGCGGCTGTGGCACGCAACTCGAAGTCGAAGCGGTGCCGCGCGGTTGCCCGCCGGACTTCGAATTCCTGCCGGACCTCGACACCTTCTATTCAGAATGGTTGGGACGCCCGCTCCCCGACACGGTCGCCTTCGAGGACAAGACCCTCGACGAAGTCGGGAAGTGGTAACAGCGGAGGAGGTCGACTGAGATGAGCACGGCGCTCGGGGATCTGGTCGTCATCGATCTTTCGACCGAATTCTTCGGTGGGGTCGCGGCGGCACTACTGGCGGACTTCGGCGCGCGCGTGATTCGCGTCGAGAACACGGGGGTGCCGGCCCCGATCAAGAATCGCGACGGCATGCGACCGCAAGAGGTCATCGACGCTCACGCGGAGCTGGCCCATCGCAACAAACAGAGCATCGCGCTCGATCTCGAGACCGACGAAGGGCTCTCGGTCCTGAAGCAGCTCATCGCCAGGAGCGATGTGCTGATGACCGACCTGCCCTTCGCTGAGCAGGACGCCAAAGGGCTCGACTACGAATCCCTCTGCGGTCTGCGCGCGGACATCATTGTGGCCCGGGGTTCGGGTTTCGGCCCCAATGGTCCCGACCGCGATCTCCCTGCAATCGACGAACTGGCCGCCTCGCGTGTTGGCTTGATGTCGACCCTCGGCGAACCCGGTCAGCCACCCGTCTACAGTGGCACCGGGCAGATGCACACCGCGGTGATGCTGGCCTTCGGCGCCCTGATGGCGCTCGTCCATCGCGCAAAATCGGGAGAAGGACAGGTGGTCGACACCTCGCTCTTCGCTGGGAACATGTATTCGGCAAGCCTCGACTTGCAGGCCTACCTCGCCGTTCGCGCCGACCGCATCCTCGAACCGGTATCGCGTCTCGACATGGGCAACCCGATGAGCGGGCCTTCCTATCCGTGTTCGGACGGTCGCTGGGTCACCCTCGCGATGCCCGACACCGATCGTTGGTGGCCCATCTTCTCCGAGGTGATGGGGCTCGACATCGACGATCCGCGCTTCGACACCCACGAAAAGCGCTGCGGCGACAATCGCCTCGAGATGATGCAGCTGCTCGACGAACTCTTCGTGAAGCAGCCCGGCTCCCACTGGGAGAAGGAGTTCGCTGAAAAGAAGATGAGCGCGGACCTGATCGAGACCTACGACTATCCGGCGCACTGCGACCAGGCTCGCGTGAACCGCTATGTGCTCGACCTCGATCATCCGAGCCACGGCGAGTTCCAGAGCCTCGGCTTCCCGATCATGATGAGCGACAACCCCGCGCGCCTGCGCAGCATGGCGCCCTGTCGGGGGCAGCACACCGAGGAAGTCCTCGAAGACTTCCTTGGTCTCGACGCAGACCAGAGGAATCGATCATGAGCAAAGCACTCGAAGGCCTCCGCGTGCTCGACTGCACGGTCTGGTTCCAGGGGCCGGTGAGTTCGCAGTATCTCGCCGACTTCGGCGCCGAGGTGATCCACATCGAGCGCCCCGTGACCGGCGATCCCGCCCGCGGCGTGCGCAGCATCAAGGCGCTCGAGATCGGCGATTGGAACCAGTACTTCCTGGTGATCAACCGCAACAAGAAGAGCCTCGCGATCGATCTGCGCAGCGAAGAGGGGCAGCAGCTCTTCTACAAGCTCGTCGCCCAGGCGGACGTCTTCCTCTGGAACCAGGGCATGGACAACCTGGTGAAGTGGAACCTCAGCTACGAAAAGCTCTCGGCCGTCAACCCGCGCATCATCCATGTGACCAACACCGGGCACGGGCAGAAGGGAACGCTCGAGAAGCCCTCCTTCGACATCAACGTGCAGGCGCTCACGGGGATCATGACGCGCCAGGGCGAACCCGGGCAGCCGCCGATCTACCTCGGCATGGGGAGTGGCGACGCATACGGCGGCATCATGAGTGCCTTTGGCATCTTGATGGCGCTGTATCAGCGCGAAAAGACGGGACGTGGACAGGCGGTCGATGCATCGCTCTACGGCGCACAGCTCTTCATGGGCGCCCCCACCCTGCAGCCCTACCTCGCGTCGGGCAAGGACTTCTACGCGAAGCAGATCTCGCGAAGCGAAGCCCCCAACCCGCTTTGGAACCGATACAAGACGCAGGACAAGTGGATGTACCTGTGTCAGACGAATACCGACGACGGGTTCAGCGCGCTGTGTGACGCACTCGGTGCAGGCTCGATCGCCGCGGACTCGCGCTTCGCCGATGCCGCGGCTCGCGAGTCCAACAACACCGAACTCATCGCCGCGCTCGACGCTCACTTCGCGGACAAGCGCGCTGAAGCCTGGTGCGACGCTCTCGCAAACGCGGGCATCCCCGCGAGCCCGATCGAAACCTTCAAGGAACTCGCCGCCGATCCGCAGGCCTGGGAGAACGACTACTTCCTCAAGACCTGGTGCAGCGAAACGGACGAAGAAGTCGAGATCCGCGGTCTTCCCGTGACGCTCAGCAAGACACCGGGCAGCGTCGAAACCCTCGGCCCCGAGCTCGGCCAGGACACCGAGATCGTGCTGATGGAAATGCTCGGCATGGAATGGGAAGAGATCGAGGCGCTCAAGGCCAGGGAAGTCATTCCTTGAGCGACGGCAGCGACCCGAAAGCAGCCCTCGCCGACGGCCCGCTCACGGGCATTCGCGTGCTCGATGTCGCCACCATGTTGGCCGGCCCCTATGGCGCGACCCTGCTCGGCGACATGGGCGCCGACGTCATCAAGGTGGAAAGCACCTTCGGCGACGACTCGCGCCACCTCGGCCCGCGCCGCGGCAGCCAACGCACCGCGTTCATGAGCCTGAACCGCAACAAGCGCGACATCGTGATCGACATGACGAAGGGCGCGCAGGCCCAGACGGTGCTCGGCAAACTCGTCGAAACGACCGACATCTTCATCACGAACATCCGCGGAGACGCGCTCGAAAAGCTCGGCCTCGGCTACGAGGCCATGCGCGCGCATCGCGAAGACCTGATCTGGATCAGCGTCACGGCCTTCGGCTACGACGGTCCGTACGCGGGACGCCCGGGCATCGACTTTCTGGCCCAGGGCTACGCGGGACTGCTTTCGCAAAACGGTGAGCCCGACGGCGAACCCGTGCGCCTCACCGTGCCGCTGATCGACGTGATGACTTCCGAACTCGTGTGCAGCGGGGCGCTCGCCGCGATCATCGCGCGCGGCAAGACGGGCCAGGGTCAACGCATCGAGGTCTCGTTGCTCGACGCCCTCACCCACGCCATGGCGAACCCGATCGGCGCCTACCAGAACGCCAACTTCGACACCCCGCGCACCGGCAACCGCAGTCTCTACTTCGCACCGTCGGGCATCTATCGCTGCAAGGATGGCAAGGTGGTCATCACCTGCTTCTCGCAGAAGTTCTTCGAAAATCTCTGCCGCGCCCTCGACCGCGATTGGGTGTCGGACGCGCGCTTCGCCACGATCGACGCGCGCAAGCAGAACGAAGACGAACTCGACCGCGTGCTCGAGGAGCGCTGCATGGACTTTGGGCGCGAAGAACTCGTCGAACGCCTCGTGGCGGGCGACCTCCTGACCGCCCCGATCAACGAGATGCCCGACGTCGTGGCCGACCCGCAGATCCGCCACAACGACATGATCCAGAACATCGAGCACACCCTCGAAGGCACGGTCGACGTCACCAACATCCCGATCAAGTTCTTCGGCACACCGGGTGGCGTTCGGCTTCCGCCTCCGGCGCTCGGCGAACACACCGACCCGATTCTCGCCGAACTGGGCTACGACGCCGCGACCATCGAAGCACTCACGGGCGATGGCATCGTGTGGAGTCACGAGAAACTCGAAGAGGCACGCGCCGCGCGAGCGGCGAAGAAGTGAGCGAGCCGGCTTCGCCCTCGCCCACCGAAGCAGCACCCGAAATCTCGCGGGGCTATTCGAACTACGTGCTCGGGGTGCTCTTCCTCGTCTACGTCTTCAACTTCATGGACCGACAGGTGTTGTCGATCGTGCTCGACGACATCAAAGAAGAGATCGAGCTTTCGGACACCTACATGGGCTTTCTCGCGGGCTTCGCCTTCTCGCTCATGTACACCTTCGCCGGGATCCCGATCGCGCGATACGCGGACCGCGCGTCTCGACGCAACGTGGTGACGATCGGCCTGCTCGTCTGGACGAGCTTCACGGCGATCACGGGGAGCGTCACGACCTTCCTGCAGCT
This sequence comes from Myxococcota bacterium, assembly GCA_030748735.1. Taxonomy (GTDB): domain Bacteria; phylum Myxococcota_A; class UBA9160; order UBA9160; family UBA4427; genus DUBZ01. The sequence continues at coordinate 47,764 of JASMLK010000155.1, forward strand.
CTTCGCCGCGCGCGTCGGCGTGGGAATCGGTGAAGCCGCAGGCACGCCGCCGTCCCATTCGTTGATCAGCGACTACTTCCCGCTCGAACGCCGAGCCACCGCCCTTTCGATCTACGGCATGGGTGTGTTCATCGGCATGGCGGGAGCGATGTACTTCGGCGCGCAGATCGCCGAGAACTTCGGCTGGCGGGCGGTCTATCTCACCCTCGGACTGATCGGGATTCCGCTCGCGGGCCTCGTCTTCTTCACGGTGCGCGAGTTGCCCCGGGGCGCATCGGACCAGGCGGGCCAGCAGGTCGTCGAAGTTGCCGAGCAGCCCCCGCTCGGTGAGGCGCTGCTCGGGATCTTGCGCATTCGCTCGCTCATGCTGATCATCGCCGGTACCGCGGTCCAGTCTCTCGCGGGCTATGGCCTGCTGGTCTGGGGCGCACCGTTTCTCATGCGCGTGCACGGAATGAGTCGCCTCGATGTCGGCCTGTACCTCGCTCTGGCAATCGGCATCGCGGGATGCGCGGGGACCTACGCGGGCGGGCGACTCTCGGACCACTTCGGTCAACGCGACGAGCGCTGGTACATGAAGTTGCCCGCGCTTCAAGCGGCACTCGGCCTGCCCTTCCTCATTGGCTTCCTGCTCGCACCGAGTGCGGCCCTGTCTCTGGCCTGCTTCGCACCCTTCTACTTCATCGCCAACATGTATCTGGGGCCAATGTACGCGATGACCCAGACCCTGGTACCGCCGGCCATGCGGGCGACCGCGTCCGCGATCAACCTGTTCATCGTGAACCTGATCGGCCTCGGCCTCGGCCCCTTCCTCATGGGTTATCTCAACGACGCGTTGGCAGCGCAGTACGGTGACGAGTCGATTCGCTGGTCGTTGCTCTCGGTCGGGCTCGTCGGCGGGAGCGCGGTGCTGTTCTTCGGCGCCGCCAGTCGCTCGCTACCTCGAGACCTCGCCGCAGCGCGGGCCGCAGCCCGCGCATCCTGATGCAGCTTTCGCTGCGCGGCGTCGCCAAGCAGTACGGGCGCACGGCGGGGCTGCAGCCTTCGAACCTCGAGATCGGCCCCGGCGAAGTCGTAGGACTGCTCGGGCCGAACGGGTCTGGCAAGACGACCCTGTTGCGGCTCGCGGCGGGCCTGCTCCGTCCAACGACAGGTGAAGTCGCACTCGACCAGGCACCACCCGGGCGCCGCAAGGATCGCTTCGCCTTCCTCTCCACCTCGGCGGTCTTTCCCGACACGATGGCGAAGCGGGAAGTCACCCGGCTCATGGCGGGGTTGTTTCCGGACTTTTCCGCCGAGCGCTTCGAGCAACTGATCGCGCGACTCGACGTTCCAGACCGCGCCTTCCACGCTCTTTCGCGCGGCAATCAGACCAAGCTTCAACTGGCCGCCACCCTCGCTCGAAAGACACCGCTCTACCTGCTCGACGAGCCCCTCGCGGGGATCGACTTCATGGCACGCGAGGAGATCATCGACGCCGTGCTCTCGGAGTTTCGCGCCGAGGCCACGGTCGTCCTCAGCACGCACGAAGTGAAGGACGCCGAGCCCCTGTTCGACCGCGTGGTGATCCTGCGCGAAGGCGAGATCATGCTCGACGAAACGACACGCGCGCTCGTCGAACGCGGCACGACCGTGGTCGAATGCTATCGGGGCTTCATGCGATGAACGCGCTTCGCTGCCTGTTCTGGTACGAAACACGCCGCAATGCCTGGGTGCTCTATGGCGCCGCGGCCGGGCTCGTGATGTTCGCGTTCGTTCTCATCCTGCTTCCCGGCGTGCTGACGGGCGCCGACATTGTCGGCATTCCCGAAGCGGGCGAGGCACCGGACCCGAATCGCTCTGGGGAGATTCGAATCGAGTCGAGTCGAGACGAGGGCGGAGGCTCCTTCATCTCTCGCTCTTTCGAATGGACCTTCGGGACCAGCCCGGATCCGTCGGACGAAGAGACTGCTGACGATGCATCGACTGGCGCCCGAGAACCCATGACCGACTCCAGCAGTACCTTCGAACTACCGGACGAACTCCAGTTCGCCCTTCGCCCCAGGCAGGCGGCCACGTTCATTGCAGCCATGTTTCTTTCGGCGGCCACCCTGCTCGGTTTCTTCATCGCCCACGTCCGCGAGGCCGATCGCGGTGAGATGACGATCCACTACCAATCCCCCGTCGCGCCGGAAGCGCAACTCTGCGCGCGCTTCGCGTTCATGGCGGGCGCTTCGCTGGCCGTTTTCACAGCTGCGATGCTCGTCTACGACGTCGTTCAGGCGAGCCAATCCCTTGCCGCGGCACTTCCCGTCGCCGAGGGTCTCGGTGCCTACGCGGAAATTCGTTGGGGAAACCTCGTGCTCGCGAGCGCGATCACCCAGGTTCTGCCCGCAGCGGCGTTCATCCTGCTCTTCGTGCAGTTGCAGAATGCATACGGCTTGTTGGGAGGGCAGCGACTCGCGGGCTTCGTCGTGCTGATCGCGGGGCTCACGACTTCGCTCTTCTGCTACGAACGCTTCGGCCGCGCGGGCGTCGAAGGGGAATCGGTGCTCCCGATCATCGCTGTTCGCGAGCAGCCGACCCTCGACGTTGCGATCGGGAACTTCGACCTGACGCGC
>JASMLK010000156.1 GCA_030748735.1 Myxococcota bacterium
GATCCGCTTCTCGGACATCCTGGCCCAGCGCATCCACGAGCTGTCGGGGGCGTTTTCGGGTGCGATCGAAGAGTTCGGTTTTCGCGGTCGCTACCGCGGCGTCTATCCCATCAAGGTCAATCAGCAGCGCCACGTCGTCGAGGAACTCATCCAACACGGGGCCAACTACGGGATCGGGCTCGAAGCGGGTAGCAAGCCCGAACTGCTGATCGCCCTCGCCCTGCTCGACACGAAGGACGCGCTCATCATCTGCAACGGCTACAAGGACAAGGCCTACATCGAAACGGCGCTCCTCGCGCAGAAGCTCGGGCGCAAGCCGGTGATCGTGATCGACCGGATCCACGAAGTCGAACTGTTGATCAAGCAATGCCAGCAACTCGGCATCCGACCCCACATCGGAATCCGCGGTCGCCCGGCCGCACCCGGTGCGGGCAAGTGGATGGAATCGACGGGCGCGCGCTCGAAGTTCGGCCTGTCGCCAAGCGAGATCGTCGACGTAGCCGACCGGCTGCACAGCGAAGGCATGCTCGATTGCGTCGAGTTGATCCACTTCCACATCGGCTCACAGATCACGGCGATTCGCGCGCACAAGGACGCCCTGCGCGAGATCAGCCGTCTCTACATCGGCCTGCGACAGATGGGCGCCGACAACCTGCAGATGGTCGACGTGGGTGGCGGGCTCGGCGTGGACTACGACGGCACCCAGAGCGATTCGAATTCGTCGATGAACTACTCGCTGCAGGAATACGCGAACGACGTCGTCAGCGCGATCCACGAAGCCTGCGAGGCCACGCGTGAACCGCATCCCGACATCGTGACCGAGAGCGGACGCGCGCTCGTCGCCCATCACTCGGTCTTGGTCTTCGACGTCCTCGGCGCGAACAAGCTGCGCTCGGAAACCGCCCCCGCACGAACCGGCCTCGACGACGCCCGCATTACCCGCGACTTCGAGCGTGTGATCGCAACCCTCGACGACGGCAACGTGCAGGAGGCCTATCACGACGCGCTGCAGATCCGCGATGAAGTCAGCAGCTTGTTCGGGCTCGGCTACCTGGGTCTGCGCCAGCGCGCGGAGGCCGACCGCCACTTCCTCCACTGTTGCGAACGCATCCTCGTCGCGGCGCGCGCGCTACCGCAGGTCCCCGACGATCTGGCCGGCCTCGAAACCGATCTCGCCGACACCTACTTCGGGAATTTTTCGGTCTTCCAGTCCGCCCCCGACCACTGGGCAGTGAAACAACTCTTTCCCATCGCGCCAATCCATCGCCTCGATGAAGCGCCGACCCGGCGCGGCGTACTCGCCGACCTCACCTGCGACAGCGACGGCAAGATCGACCGCTTCATTTCGCCGCACGGCGAAGAGCGCACGATCGATCTCCACGAGTTGAACGCAGAGCCCTACTTCGTCGGGGTGTTCCTGGTCGGCGCCTACCAGGAAATCCTCGGCGATCTCCACAATCTCTTCGGCGACACCGACGCCGTGCACGTGCGACTCGACGAAGACGGCGGCTACTCGATCGAACACGTGGTGGACGGGGACGAAGTCGCCGAAGTGCTGCGCTACGTGCAGTACGAGCCGTCGATGCTGGTCGAACGCGTACGCCGCGCGACCGAGGCCGCGCTGCGTCGCGGTGAGATCACCCTGGGTGAGTCGGCGCGCCTTCGCAAGCACTACGAAGAAGGGCTGCGGGGCTACACCTATCTCGCCAACGCGTAGGGTGCTCGCCAGACCTGCTCCAACAGCGCGCGTGCAAGTCGCAGTGAAGTTGCCGGGCATGGCGCGATACGCGAGCAGTCGCGTGCTGGCCCGGCTGCGGGCGAGGCATTAATCTGCGCGCCCACGAGGACACGACTCCATGAGTGAAGCCAAAGCCGCCCCCGACTGCAGCGCCGACTCGCAGCAAGACGCACAGCGCAAGGCCGCACTGCTCGAAGAGCTGCGCAGCGCCATCGGCCAGACGACCGGCGCGCCCCTGCCTGCACGCGACGCCGTCAACCAGGCGATGATCCGGCACTGGTCCGACGCCATGACGGACTTCAACCCCTGCTACATCGACCCCGACTTCGCCGCGAAGTCGATCCACGGCGAGGTCGTGGCCCCGCCCGCCATGCTGAACGCCTGGACGATGGCGGGCCTGCATCCGCCCGCGTCGCTTCAGGGTCGCGGGGTCGACACCTACGCGAAGCTCGACGCCGCGGGCTACACCTCGGTCGTCGCAACCAACTCCGAGCACGACTACGTCCGCTACCTCAAGCTCGGCGAAACGCTCCATCATTCGACGAAGCTGACCGAGGTTTCGGAAGAGAAGGCCACCGCGCTCGGCACGGGACACTTCGTGACTACGGTGACCGAGTACACCAACGACGCGGGCGAAGTCGTCGGGGCGATGACCTTCCGGATCCTCAAATTCAGGCCGGGCACCGGTCGCATGGCGGCCAGCGCCGAAAGCGCCGCCCCGGCGAAGCCGCGCCCGATCCGCCCCAAGCCCGGCATCTCGCGCGACACCGGGTTCTTCTGGGACGGCATCGCGCAGGGTGAACTCCGCATCCAGAAGTGCGACTGCGGAGCCCTTCACCACCCGCCGATGGTGCGCTGCCCGAAGTGCGGCACCTACGACCTCGGCTGGATCGTCGCCAGTGGCCGGGGCAAGGTCTACAGCCACGTCGAACCCGTGCATCCCAAGATCCCGTCGTTCGACTACCCGCTGATCGTCGGATTGATCGAACTCGAAGAGGGCACACGGCTGCTTTCCAACGTGATCGACATAGAAGACGAATTCGTCGAGATCGGCATGGACGTCGAGCTCGCAATCCAGGAATGCAACGGCGTCGAACTCCCGGTCTTTCGGCCCGCGCGCCCCGCCCGTCGCGAAGACACGCTGCACTTCGAAGACGTCGCGGTAGGCGACCGAATGGCGCCCTGCCCCATCCCCATCACACCGACGCTGATCGTTTCGACGGCGATCGCTTCGCGCGACTATCAGGACGTCCACCACGATCGCGACCTCGCGATCAAGCGCGGCAGCCCCGACATCTTCATGAACATCCTGACGTCGAGCGGTCTGAGTTCGCGCTACGCAACCGACTGGGCGGGGCCCGAAGCGGTGCTCAAGAACCTGCGCATCCGCCTCGGCGTCCCCAACTACCCCTACGACACGATGACGATGTACGGCGAAGTCGCCGACAAGGGGGCGGTCACGAATGGACGAGGCCCGGTCACTCTGAAGATCCGCGGCACGAATCGCATGGGCCACCACCTCACCGGAAGCATCGACCTCGAACTTCCGAGCAACGCGGCCTGAGACAACCCCTCAGGCTCTTGGGAAGCAAACGATGACCATGGAATTCGCCGGCAAGACCGCGATCGCCGGGATCGGGGCCACGGAGTTCTCGAAGAACTCGGAACGCTCGACCCTGCGGCTCGCGATCGAATGCGCAGAAGCAGCGATTCGCGACGCCGGACTCGAACCGAACCAGATCGACGGCATGGTGAACTTCACCGTCGAAGACAATCCCGAGATCGAAGTCGCGCGAAACCTCGGCATCAAGCAACTCACGCACTTCAGCCGCATCCATCACAGCGGCGGCGCAGCCTGCGGAACGATCCATCAGGCCGCGATGGCGGTGCACAGTGGCGCCTGCAACTACTGCCTGGTGTTTCGCGCGTTCAACGAACGCTCGGAGACGCGCTTCGGCATCGGCGTGCAGGACCGCCCCGCCACCGCGAATTCGGCCGACGTCGACTTCGGTTGGAGTTCGCCCTTCGGCCTGCTGACCCCCGCTTCGTGGGTCGCGATGTTCGCGCGCCGTTACATGCACGAGTACGGCGCCACGAGCGAAGACTTCGGTCGCGTGGCCGTCGCCGATCGCAAGCACGCCGCGACCAACCCCGAGGCCTTCTTCTACGAGCGCCCGATCACCCTGAAGGAGCACCAGGAAAGCCGCTGGATCGTGAAGCCGCTGCACCTGCTCGACTGCTGCCAGGAGTCGGACGGGGGACAGGCCTTCGTCGTCACCACCCTCGAGCGCGCGAAGGACCTGGCGCAGCCACCGGCCGTCATCGCTTCGGCGGCCATGGGTAGCGGCGAAGACCAGCAGATGATGAAGAGCTACTACCGCGACGAGATCACGGGCATTCCCGAGATGGGCATCGTGGCGCAGCAGCTCTGGCGCGACACGGGGCTGTGCGCGGACGACATCCAGACCGCGGTGATCTACGACCACTTCACGCCGCTCGTGCTGCCCCAGCTCGAAGAGTTCGGCTTCTGCAAGCCCGGGGAGGGCAAGGACTTCGTGAAGGACGGCAACATCGAACTCGGCGGGCGACTCCCCATCAATCCCAACGGGGGTCAGCTCGGCGAGGCGTACATCCACGGCATGAACGGCATCGCAGAAGGCGTGCGTCAGGTGCGCGGCACTTCGGTGAACCAGGTGCCCGACGCCGAGAACGTGCTCGTGACGGCGGGCACGGCGGTCCCGACGAGCGCGCTGATCCTCAATCGCGGGAACGCGTAGCGCGCGTCTTCTTCTCGCGCCGCGCGGGCGATGCTGCGGCGGGGGCTGCGCCGTAGAGCGCCGCGTAGGCGTAGATCAGCGCGAGGCTTCTGTGCGGCCGCCAGCGTTCGGCGAAGTCGCGCATTTCCTGCTCCCTGGCAACGCCGTCGCGACCGAGCATGTCGATCGCGAGCCGCTTCACGACACCGAGGTCACCGGCCGGGAAGACATCGAGACGTCCCAGCCCGCGGATCAGTGATGTCTCGGCCGTCCAACGGCCGATGCCCTTGTAGGCCACCAGCCGCGCGATCACGGCTTCGTCGTCGAGGCCATCGAGTTCGCCTTCGTCGAGTTCACCCTTCGCAAACGCCGACGCAACGCGACGGATCGCGCCGGCTTTGGCGGCGCTCAACTTGAAGCCCCGCAGCGTCGTTTCGCGAACCCGCGCGAGCCGCTCGGGCGTCGGAAACGCGACGCGCGATTCCCCCGCCACCTCGATTCGATCGCCATAGCGCAGGGTCAGTGCGTCGTAGATCGAGTAGGCGAACTGCAGGTTGACCTGCTGCGCGAGGATCGACGTCACCATGGCCTCCCACAACGTCGCTCCCCCGCACAGCGCCATCCCGCGATGTTCGGAGATCGCCCGCTCGAGGAAGGGATCGCGCGCGAGCTTCCGATAGAACGGCTGCAGTCGGCATCCCGCACCGAGTGATCGCAAGACGAATCGCGTGGCGTCCTCGCGTGCAGCTGCGCCACGCACCGCAGGCCCCCTGAGCCGAACGGCGAGCCGAGGCCGCGAAGGGGGCGCGAGCTGCTCCACCTCGATCACGGCAGGGGAACCCGCGAGGTGCAGGCAGCGGCTGTAGGCGCCGCTCGCGTCGAGGCGGTCGACCAGCGTCGTGAAGCGCACGAGGCGCGCGGCCGTGCGCGCGAGCGAATACGGTTGCTCGGGTTTCACTTCGAAGCGAATGGACTGCACGGGAAGACACTAGAATGAAGCCCCCGTTGAAGGCGAACGTTCCCAGCCGCGACGAAGGCCACAGAGCACTTGATCGCGACAAGCGAGGACCCCCATGAGCAGCCTCAGACTCGACCCGCGCGACGTTTCCGAATGGCACGAGGAAGTCGACATCCTGGTCGTCGGCCTCGGCGTCGCCGGGGCCGCGGCGGCCCTCGAAGCCACGTCGCTTGGCGCCGAAACCCTCGTCGTCGAACGCGGCGGAGGCGGCGGCGGCACGTCGGCCATGAGCGGTGGCGTCATCTACATGGGCGGCGGCACCCCGCTGCAACGCAGTTGCGGGTTCGAAGACTCGGCAGACGAGATGTTCGAGTACCTGATGGCGTCGTGCGGAGACAATCCTGACGAAGCCAAGGTGCGCCTGTACTGCGACGGTTCCGTCGAGCAATACGACTGGCTGGTCGGCCACGGCGTCCCCTTCAAGCAGACCTACTACCACGGGACCAGTGGCGAGCCGCCGACCGACGACGGACTCGTGTGGTCGGGCGCCGAGCAGGTCCACCCGTTCTGCGAAATCGCAAAGCCCGCTCCGCGCGGCCACGTGCCGCAGGTCGAGCACCAGGGTGGTCCCTTGTTGATGAAGGTGCTGTGCGCCGAGGTCGAAGCCTGCCCTGCCGAGACGTGGATGAACGCGCGCTGCACGGCGCTCTATCAAGAAGCGGACGGCCACGTCGTCGGTGCGGTGATCGAGGTGTTCGGTGAAGCGCGCAACGTTCGCGCGCGCAAGGGCGTCGTGGTCACGACGGGCGGCTTCGTGTTGAACGACGAGATGCTCGAGCACCACGCCCCCCTCGCGAAGCGCTGCGCCATGCGGGTCGCCGCCGACGGCGATGATGGCAGCGGTATCAATCTCGGTGTCGCCGCCGGGGCCGCCACCATGAACATGAGCGCCGTTTCGATTTCGATGCCGATCACCCAACCCTGGGGTCTCAAGCGCGGCGTACTCGTCAATGCCCAGGGCCAACGCTTCGTAAACGAAGACACCTACTACGGCCGCCTCGGCGGCGCCGCGCTGCTCCACAACGACGGCCGGGCCTGGTTGATCGTCGACGACGAGGTCTTCGAGAAACCCACCTACATGGAAGAGATCGCCGCGGTCGGCGAGAGCTTCGCGGAGCTCGAAGCCGAGCTCGGCCTCGCACCCGGTGCCCTCGACGCCACCATGTCGCTCTACAATCGCCACGCAGAGAAGGGCGAAGACCCCGTCTTCCACAAGGGGCGCGACTATCTCGAGCCCCTCACCACGCCGCCCTTCGGCGCGTTCGATTGCACGACCGAACACGCGCTCTACGCGGCGTTCACCCTGGGCGGCCTGCGGACCGACACCGAGAGCCGGGTCCTCGACCCGACGGGTGCGCCGATCCCGGGGCTCTTCGCCGCTGGACGTGCGACTTCCGGCCTCTCTGTCGGGGGCTACAGCAGCGGTCTGTCACTCGGGGACGGCATCTTCTTCGGCCGCCGCGCCGCACGCACGGCCAACGCGCGCCAGGCCGACCCAACGCGAGCCCCACGGTGAAGACGAAGCTCTATCCTTTGGGTCGGCATCAGGCCGACACGTGGAGGATTGAATCATGGTCAAGGTCGTCAAACTCGGAGTCAAGCGTCCCGTCACCCGTCCCCTGCTCCCCGATCCAGAGCCGCGCAAGGTCCACTACACGCTCTTCTCGGTCGACGATCACCTGATGGAACCGAAGCACACCTTCGAAGGTCGCTTGCCCTCCAAGTTCGCAGAGCAGGCGCCGCAGGTCGTCGAGACCGAAGAAGGTCACGAAGTCTGGATGTTCGAAGAACAACCCTACTTCCAGGTCGGCTTCATGTGCGTGGCCGGGCGACCGCGCGAAGATCACCGCGTCGAACCGAGTCGCTACTCCGAGGTGCGACCCGGTTGCTATGACATCGACGCTCGCATCAAGGACATGGACATCGGCGGAATCCACGCGTCGGTGAACTTCCCCTCCGGTGTCACGGGTTTCGGCGGCACGCTCTTTTCGGAAGCGAAGGACCAGGAACTGGGCCTCGCCTGCGTGCGCGCCTGGAACGACTGGCTGTTCGAAGAGTGGCACTCGCCCTACCCCGACCGCATCGTGCCGCTGGGCATCACGCTGCTTTCGGATCCGGAAAAGGGGGCCGAAGAAATCCGCCGCAACGCGAAGCGCGGGTTCACGGCTGTGACGATGCCCGAGCAGCCCCACGAACTCGGCTATCCCTCGGTCTTCGACGACTACTGGGAGCCCATCATCCGCGCTTGTGCCGAAACCGAGACCGTCATCAACCTCCACATCGGCTCGTCGGGCTTTCCGAAGATGCCGCCGGGGGCACCGATGCTCGAGCTCGGCGCCACGCTCTTTGGCCCGATGGCGGTTTCAGCTTGTGCCGAATGGCTCTGGAGTGGTTGGCCGGTGAAGTACCCCAACCTCAAGATCGCGATGTCCGAGGGGGGGATCGGCTGGGTGGCGAGCCTGATCGATCGCGTCAACAACATCATGTCGCGATCCGGCTACGGCGCCGGCTGGGGAGACAAGCAGAACAGTCCAAGCGACGTGCTGCGCCGCAACTTCTGGTTCTGCATGATCGACGATCCGTCCACCGTGGTGACCAGGGACACGATCGGCGTGGAGAACATCCTCTTCGAATCCGACTACCCGCACGGCGACGGCACCTGGCCCGACACACAACAGGTGATGCTCGACACGCTGGGCGGACTCAGCGACGAAGAGATCCGCAAGATCACGCACGAAAACGCCAGCAAGCTCTACCGGCATCCGCTGCCGAGCGTTTGCCTGCCGTAGGCCGCGGCCGCTGCTCTGCGGCGGGCCGCCGCGCTACCGCGCTACCGCGCGAGCGGTGGTTCCCTGGCGCGCGGTCACGGCAACCCGGCCGGGGCTTCAACTTCGGCGGAGGTCGAAGACGCCCTGGTCACTTCTTCGCGGCAGGTTGTCGTCGCAGCGGGTGTTGTTGGTCGTCGTCGCTCCAGCTGGCGCAATGAGCGAGAACGTCCCGACCATGCTGTCGCCCTCGACTTCGATGCTGCCGACCGCCTTGTAGGCCGCGCGTCGCAGCGCGCCCGGTGTGGGCGGTGGATCCCTCAGGATCTCCATGACCGTCACGGTCGGCATGGAGGCCCCGACGACGACCCCATCGAAACGCGTCGGCACGGCGTCGTCGGGGTCGTATGGATCGTAGGGCGTGACGAAGTTCGGAATCGGATTCGTCCAACAGGGGGAGCCGAGCCACACGGATTCTCCGCGGACGTTGCCGTCCTCGTCCTGCTCGAGTTCGAAGGTGACGGTGCCCGAATCGGGGACGCCGACCGTCATCGACCACGACCCTTCCCAGGTGCCGGTCACGTCGACCTCGGGTCCCTCGGCGATCCCCGAAGAACCGGTACGGTCGTCGAAGGAGCGGCAAGAGAGGCCTGCGAGCAGAACCATGACCAGCGCAAACATCAGATACGAGCCTCGGCGGCTCGCCTTGTCCAACAGTCGCAGGCGCATGCGCGGGGGATGTCCTCGGTCGGGTCGATGTGGGGCAGTCGAGCCGGATCGCTGGTTGTCGATTGCCAGGAAGAATGACCGAGGCATATACTCGGCGCGGCGAAAATTATCCCGTAGAACACGGGGGCTTTCAACCAGCGCACGAGGTCGAAACATCATCGAGCCCGGGCTTTCCCGCGCACAAGAATCTTCGACCCCTCGACGGTGCAGACCTCGACCGCCGGGATCATGAGCGAACACTCGGCGGACACCGACCCCGGAGGGGGAAGCCACCGCCCCACGAACGGCATCGGGCCGACCTGCATGAACGCGAACCCGTCGCCGGGGAACGGCTCTTCCCTCGCGATCGCCGACGCAACCAACTTGCATGGGCAGTCCGTGAATGACACAGTCGGGCATCTGCGTCGCGAACCCGCACGGCGACTGGGCGATCGAGACCATCGAGGAGAAGTGTGAGCGTGAAGCGTTGCGTTGCTGTTCGCCGTGTCGGTCCGATCGCGATCGTTGCCCTGTTTTCCCTGCTCGTCGTTCACGCGACGCCTGCGCGCGCCGGCACGGCCTTCGACGGCCCTCAGGCAGCCGGCGCAACGTTCGGCGCCGGCGCCGTGGCGGGCATGATTTGTTGGACCCTCGAACTCGGCACCCAGGATCGTTGGCGGATCGAAGAAGAGGTCGAACAACGCGACGACGACTTCGAACGCACGGGCTGGTATGGACAGCTCGCCGGCGCCTACGTGCTCGAGTTCATCGACGAAGGCGAGGAAGCCGACAGGCTGCAGGAAGTCTTCCCGGGCCCCGTCGACTTCGAACTCGACAGCCGCCATTCGGGCGGCATTCGTGTGGCGGTAGGCCGGCGCTGTCACGAGCGGCTCGCGGTCGAAGTCGAAGTCGAATGGATCGCCCCCTACGAGGGAAGCCTCGACTCCGCGGACAAGAGCAAGCTGCGGGACATCCAAATCGCACCCGTGGCCAGCACGGTCAACGCCAAGGGCTATCTCCTCACGGGTCGCATCCAGCCCTACCTGTTGGCGGGTGTCGGTGTTCTTTCGGTTTCCACCGAGTCGAAGAACACGGCCGACAACAAGGGTGGAACCAAGCGCACCGGGCAGCTCGCCGTTCGCGGCGGGGGTGGTGTCGATTTCTACCTGAACCGCAACTGGGTGCTCAACTTCGGCGTCGACTACCTGTACTCGGCCACGAACCTCGAGTACCTCGACTTTCTGACGGTCAGCACGGGCGTGCAGTACCGCTTCTGAGCCCCTGCGAGAAGAACGCGTCGCTCAACCGTTCGAACCACGTCGGAACTCGGCGTAGTCGACGAGTGCCTTCAAGGCGCGCACCGCGCGGTGGGCACTGGCGTGACAGTATCGCCCCTGGACGGTGACCCCGGTCGGCCCCGGATTCTCGGGATGGGTGTGCACGAGTTCGGTGGCCGAGAGCACGGGCACGTCGTGTTCGTCACTCGCCACCCGGGCCGCCTCCGCATAGCGCCCCTCCTGCTTCGCATGGAACGTTGCGATGCGCTCGAGGCCGTGGTCCGGATAGAAGGGACCCGAAGCGTAGACGCCACCCTGGGCGCCCTGGATCCCGAGGCCCAGGTGGATCATGGCGTCGACGTCGGGATGCCCCGCCACCATCGACAGCACCTCGGCAATGGTGTCACGCCCTTCGCCTCCCGCGAGATCGATCGGATTGTTGCGACTCCAACGGGCGGGGACCATCTGGTCGATCGCTTCCCGCAACTCGGTTGGCAGCGGGATCAGGTCGAGGCCGACGTCAGCGCATGCGTCGGCCGCGAGGACGCCCCACCCTCCCACGGTGCTGAACACGACCGTGTTCTTGCCACGCGGTACGGGCTGGGTGGCGAGGGTCGCCGCCCATTCGAACGCTTCTTCGACCGTTCCCGGGCGCAGCACACCGTACTGGCGGCAGATTCCGTCGAAGACGCGCGCGTCACTCGCCAACGCGCCGGTGTGGCTGGCAGCCGCCCGCTTCCCCGTTTCGGCAACGCCGCCCTTGACCAACACGAGGGGCTTGCGCGACGTGAGGTTGCGGACCGAACGCTTGAAGTGCTCCCCGTCGGCGACACCTTCGAGGTAGGCGAGCACGACCTTCGTGTCGTCGTCGGCCGCGAAGTAGTCGAGCAGATCGCACAAGGAGGTCTGCGCCGAATTGCCCAGCGACACCGCCTTGCTCACACCGACCCCGGTTCCACACGCATAGTTGAGAAACGACGAAACGAGGTTGCCACTCTGGCTCGCCACCGCGATCCCGCCGGCGGGCGGATACGGCGGGACGATCTGCGCGCACATCGAGACCGACGTCGAGATCACCCCCTGCCCGTTCGGGCCGATCATCAAGATCCCGAGTTCATCGGCGGTGCGCACCAGTTCTTCCTGCAACGCAACGCCCTCGGGCCCCGCTTCCCCATAACCCGCGCTGGTCACGAACGCGGCGCGCACGCCCTTCTTCGCGCACGCGCGCAGCAGTTCCACGTTGGCCTTGTTCGGCGTGCAGACGAACACGAGGTCGGCTGCGCCGTCGGGTACCTGCGAGACATCGGGAAGCGTCGGCGCGCCAAGCACCTCCGCCTGGTCGGGCTTCACGGGAAAGATGTCGCCCTCGAAACCGAAACGCCGCAGGTTGTGAAGCGTCGCGAAACCGAACTTGCCGGGGTGGCTCGACACGCCGGCCACGATCACGCCCTTGGGACGGAACAGCGGTTCGTAGCGCGCGAGGAGTGCTGCGTCGTCGAGCTGAGCGCCCTCGCTCGCCCCGGCGTCCGTGCTGGTAGCCGCGCCGAGTTCGACGAGGGCGTCCACCGCAACGGGGCGTGAGCCCGCGATGATCACCGGGTTGAGGTCGACGCTGGCGATGTCGCTGCGCTCGCAGCCGAGGCGCCCGAGCCCAACGATCATCTCGACCAACGCGTCCTCGTCGACAGCCGGCTCGCCGCGAAAGGGCTGCTGGATCAGCGCACGACCTTCGAGGGCCGAGATCATGCGGCGCGCCTCGACTTCGCTCACCGGCGTTGCCGCAAACGTTACGTCCCCCTGAACCTCGGCCAGGATGCCACCCAGGCCGAGCAAGACACAGGGACCGAATTGTTCGTCGCGCACGAGCCCGAGGATCAGCTCGCGATTCCCCTTCACCATCTCGGCGACCAGCAGACTCACCTCGCCGTCTTCCGGCGTCGCCTTGCCGAGCAGTTCGCTCGCGGCTTCGCGCACGGCCGCTTCGTCGCCGAGGGCGAGGTGTACGAGATCGCGCTCGGTCTTGTGTGCGATCGCATCGCCACACAGCTTCAAGACGACGGGAAAGCCGATCTCGCCTGCGGCTTTGGCCGCGGCTTCAGCGTCCTCGACCTGTCGTTCCCGGGCGAAGGAAACACCGCAATCGCGCAGCAGTTCCTTCGACGCGAATTCGGAAAGCGTCGTGCTCGTATTCATGTAGGGGAAGCTCTCGGTCGGCCGCGCAACCGCGACCGTGCTAGCGCACGGAAATCACGTGGGCCGACGAGAACTTCACTCGACCGCTCTTGCCCGTGTACGTGCCGCGGATCAACTTTCCGTAGATGGGATGGATTTCGTACCCGAGCGGGCTCGCCTTCTCGGTGCCGTAGAAGTACGCGGCCACCAACGGGAGTTCTCCCGCCTTGTCGGGGGCCTTCAAGGTGAAGATCACCTTGCTCTTGGACCAGGCCCGGCTCGGAGCGTCGGATTCGACGCCAGTGATGTTGACGAAGCTCAGGTTGCGACCGAAGCGCTCGGGTCGCTTTTCGATCCAGTCGGTCTGCGGCGAACCGCTGGGGCCGATGATGGTCGGTGTGCCGGCGATTTCCCATCCAACCTGGGACGCGGAGCGGGCGTACCAACGATGGGCGCGGTCCACGAGAGCGATCCCGACGACCGGCCCGGCACCGCCCGTCACCTTGACCGTCACCTGGAAGGTTTCACCCTTGGCAACCTGCGGCGGAAATTCGACCGTGACCTTTGCGTTGGCGTCTACCGCCTTGATGTGGCTGGCCAGGGTCTGTCGCTCTTCTTCGCTGAGCTTTCCGTATGCCCCTTCGCCCGCGAGGATCGTGGCGATGTGCTTGCGATCGGCAACTTCCTTGCCCGCACGTTCTCCCGAACCGGCCAGGGCACTTTCGTCCGTCGATGAATGGCAGGGAGCGCAGTACGGAATCGCGTCGGTCTGGAAGTCGGGGGTGCCCCCGGGATAGGCCGCGACCCACGTGGGTGCGACGATGCCCAGGACCGAAAGCACAGCGAGCAACCGGGTTGCCTTCATCAGTTCGTTCCCTCCTGGAATTGCGAATGGCAGCGACCGCACTGTGCTCGAACGAGCAGTGGGTCCATGAAGAACATCTGCGCGTCATCGCCGCCGTCATGGACCGTGTGACACTCGACGCAGTCCACTCCGAGGTCGGCATTGTGCACCGCCAGGGCATGGAACCGCAATGCGGCGTCCTGTTCGTCGACCGCCGGGCGAAATGCCGGGTGGCACTGCCGGCAATCCGCCTCGCCGAGTGGGTACTTCATGTGGTCGGGTTCTTCGAAATCACCGCCGAGCCACACCAACGCATCCTTCGCCGCGAGGGCCTTCACCCTGGCACGCCCCACGAATCCCACACCGCCATGGCAATCGATGCAGCGAAAGGCCCGCTCCCGGGTCGTGGAGACGCGATCGGGCGCGCTGTCCGCTGGTGCATCGCCCCGGCCTCGGAAGCCCTCCGCATTGTGGAACCCCGCGAGAGTACGCGGCGGTGCGGCATCGAAACCCTCGCGAATCGCACCGTGCAAGATGTCGCCATTGGGTAGGTGACAGGCGTTGCAGAAGTCGTTGTTGGCCTCGACGGCGTCGCTCCCGAACCAACCCGCCAACGCACCCACGACGAGCAACACGCCGACGATCTCCGCCCTCCCCAACACACGCGTCCCCCTGTGATTACCCGACGACCTCCCCCCGGATGGAGGGGCTCAGCGTGAATTGCAGGCTAGGATATTCGGCCCTTTCAGACCCCACCCCGAATCCGACCCGCTCGCGGCGGCGCGATTCAGCGAAGGACTCCCCATGAGTACCGATCTCGGACGTCTCGGCGTTTGGGCCGCCCTCGACGCACTCGACGCCGAAGCCGCAGCAAAGTTCGCCCGCCAACTCGAAGACTGGGGCTACACCGCACTGTGGACCCCCGAAGCCGTGGGGCGCGACCCGTTCGCGTTCATCGGCTTCCTGGCCGGGCGCTGCGAGCGGCTCGTCTTCGCGACCGGCATCGCCAACATCTATGCCCGCGACCCGATGACGATGAAGGGCATCCACCAGACGATCGAAGAACTCGCACCCGGGCGCTTCGTGCTCGGGCTGGGCGTCTCCCACCAACACCTGGTGAGCAAGGTCCGTGGCCACCAATACAAAAAGCCCCTGACCACCATGCGCAACTACCTCGAAGCGCTCGAAGGCGCGCTCTACATGGGCGCCAAGCCGGCCAGCCAGGCCCCGATCGTGATCGCGGCCCTGCGCGACAAGATGCTCGAACTCGCAGCGACGAAGACTGCGGGGGCGCATCCGTACCTCGTTCCGCCCGAACACACCAAGCGCGCACGCAAGGTCATGGGGCCCGACGCATGGCTGTGCCCCGAACAGATGGTGATCCTCGACAGCGACGCCAGCAACGCCCGCGCGGTCGCGCGCAAGCACCTGGCCGTCTATCTCGGTCTTCCGAACTACCAGAACAACTTGAAGCAGTTCGGCTTCGAGGACAGGGACTTCGCCGACGGCGGAAGCGACCGGCTGGTCGACGCGATCGTGGCGTGGGGCGACGAACGAGCCCTGCGCGACCGTATCGACGCCCATCATCGTGCGGGCGCGAACCACGTCTGCATCCAGGCCTTCCGCCCCGACGGCGAGATGAGCCCCGACCTGCGCGCCCTCGAGGCCCTTGCCCCGGCGGCCGGCTAACCAGCACAAACCGCACCGCACGCACAACGAGTACGACCGACACGCAGAACAGGAGAAACAGCAGGACATGGCCCGTATCAACGAAAACTTCCAGAAGCTCGCGGCTGGCTACCTCTTTCCCGAAATCGGCCGGCGCGTCGCCGCCTACGCCGAAGCGAACCCCGGCGCCGACATCATTCGCCTCGGGATCGGCGACGTGACCCTGCCACTCGCCCCTGCAGTCGTCTCGGCCATGCACGACGCGGTCGAAGAGATGGGCACCGACAAGGGTTTCCGCGGCTACGGGCCCGAAAACGGCTACGACTTCCTCGTCGACGCGATTCGCGAACACGACTACCGCTCGCGCGGCATCGAACTCGCGGCTAGCGAGATCTTCGTTTCCGACGGCAGTAAACAGGACAGCGGCAACATCCAGGAGATCTTCGGGGCGGGTTGCACGCTTTCGGTTACCGATCCGAGCTACCCCGTCTACGTCGACACCAACGTCATGGCCGGGCGCACCGGTGAGGTCGACGAAGGCGGCTACTACGGCGGGATCACCTATCTCGCTGCAACCGAAGAGAATGGCTTCATGCCGGGGCCGCCCTCCGAAGCCATCGACCTCGCCTACCTGTGTTCGCCCAACAACCCGACCGGCGCGGTCGCAACGCGCGAAAACCTCGCAGCCTGGGTCGCCTGGGCGAAGGACTGCGACGCGGTGCTGCTCTTCGACGCCGCCTACGACGCCTTCATCCAGGACCCGGCGCTCCCGCGATCGATCTTCGAAATCGAAGGCGCGAAGGACTGCGCGATCGAGATGCGCAGCTTTTCGAAGCGCGCCGGCTTCACCGGTGTTCGCTGCGCCTACATGGTGATCCCCGAAACCGTCATGGGCACGACCGGCGGCGGCGAGCGCGTTTCACTGAACAAGCTCTGGGGCCGCCGACACGCCACGAAGTTCAACTCGGTGCCCTACGTGATCCAGCGCGCGGCGGCCGCGACCTTCAGCCCGGAGGGCCAGGCCCAGACGCAGGAGCAGGTGCGTCACTACATGGACAACGCACGCCTCATCCGCGAGGGCCTCGGGTCCGCGGGGTTCACCGTCTTCGGCGGAGAGCACGCCCCCTACATCTGGATGCGCACCAAGGACGGACAGAGCTCGTGGGACTGCTTCGACGATCTGCTCGAAAACGCACAGGTGGTCGGCACCCCGGGTTCGGGCTTCGGTCCGGCGGGCGAAGGCTACTTCCGCATCTCCGCGTTCAATTCGCGAGAGAACGTCGAAGAAGCGATCCGCCGCATCACGAAGCGCTAGCCCGGTCGTTCGATCCAGGCGAGTTCCCAGCGATCGTCTTCACCCTCGAGACAGGCGACGGTCGAGGTGGGGAAGTTCACGGGTGTGCGTCGGGCATCCCCTTCCGTCAGCCGACCGACCAGGTGGGCCACGAAAGGGAGATGGCCGACGAACATGAGCGATTCGCGCTCGCCGAACAGCGACATCGCCATCGGGTCGACGGGGTCTTCGGGATGGAGCCCCGGCGTTTCGATCACCCCTGCTGCGGGTTCGAGACGCGCAGCCAGGATCTCGGCGGTTTCGCGGGCGCGCACACGCCCGCTGTGGCGGATCTGGTTCACCTGCACATCGCGGGCCACCAGCGCATCGGCCACCCGCGCGACGTCCGCGCGACCGGCATCGGTGAGCGTTCGCGCCGCATCGCTTACGGCGGGGCCGGCTTCGCCGTGTCGCACGATCAGGAGTTTCATGCCGGGACGTCGACCTGCGACCGGTCCGAGTCGATCCGCCCGAGTTGCCCACCCGGTGCGATGAACTCGACGGTGTTTCCGCCGGGATCACCGACGAACATCTGTCCGACGTTCTCGCCGAGCCCCGTGACTTCGAACCCCGCGGCTTCGAGCCGAACCCTGGTCGCCGCGTAGTCTTCGATTTCGAAGGCAATGTGATTCGCGATCGGGTTCCCCTTGCCACCGGTCGATGCTTCGGGGCCGCCGCGCATGCTCTCGGGCGTTTCGATCAGATGTAGCTGCACGGGGCCGGCCTGGTACCACGTACCGGGAAAACCGAAGTCGGGTCGTTCGATTTCGGGCAGGCCGAGAAGGTCGCCGTAGAAGCGCCTCGCGGCATCGAGGTCCTCGACGCTGAGCGAAACGTGATGGGTTCCCTTGGTGAGCATGGTTCTTCTCCTGGCTCGCAGCAGCCGCGCGTTCGAATCGGGCGATGATAGATCGTGCGGACATGCTCGCACCCTCGCGTTCGCTGTGAGAGGCTTGCAGCTCGAATCCAACAAGCGCGACCGCGCCGTCGACGCCTGGCTGGAGAAGCACCTCGACGGGCTCGTCGACCTCTACGAACACCTGCACGCGAACCCCGAGCTTTCTCTCGAAGAAGAGAAGTCGGCTGCACGCATGGCGAAAGAACTCCGCGCTGCCGGCTACCGCGTGACCACGGCTGTGGGTGGGCACGGTGTCGTGGGCGTGCTCGAGAACGGCCCCGGCCAGACCGTGCTGATTCGCGGTGACATGGACGGCCTGCCGGTGCGCGAAGAAACCGGTGTCCCCTACGCGAGCAAGGTCGAAGTCACACGCGAGGACGGCACCCGAACCGGTGTGATGCATGCGTGCGGCCACGACGTGCACATGACGGGACTCGTCGGCACGGCCCGGCTGCTCGCACAGACGCGATCCCTGTGGACCGGAACCATCGTCGCGATCGCCCAACCGGCCGAAGAGCTCGGGCGCGGCGCCCTCGCGATGATGGACGACGGCCTATTCGAACGCTTCCCACGCCCCGACTACACGATCGCGCTGCACGTCGAATCGGGGGTGAGGCGAGGTGCTCGGTGACCCAGAGCGCCGAGCGCACGCGGCGACGCACTCGCCGCACGGCAGCCGAATCCTCCGCGTTGCGCGGAGCGAGAACCCGCCGCATGAACGCAGAAGGTTCGAAGGGCCTTTCCGGCGAGGCCCTCAGATTGCGCGTCGCGATCAGTGCGTAGCGCCCTCCGCGTCGCAGTGGCAGCAGTGGATGGACGAGCAACGAATGGGTCACCTGCCCGTCAGGAGCCGGGTCATCGCGAGATTCTGCGTGATCGGCGACGCGAACTCGAGCTGCAACCACTCGCCGAGCGGGAGACGACTCGTTCCCTCGGCGGGCCAACTCGAGACGAGGATCGATTTCTTCACCTCGTGCGAAGCGGTTCGGTCGGGGTCGGCTTCGGGGGGGCTCCCGGCCGCGGGTGAATCACTTCGCACGCGCTCGGGTTCGCGGTCTACGACTGGCGGGGCCTGCGATTCGCCCTCTCGGCAAGCGAGCGGCGAGAGGAGCACGGCCAGTAGGAATAGCGATGTGATGGAATGGGGCATCGCTGCATTCGCGGCATAGCGACGCGTCGACCGCATCGCGCAACCGCATCACACGCGCTTCGACGCGATCCGCAGTCGCGAGAACGCACCCGCGCGGAAACCCGCGCGTGTTATGGTCTCGCGGCTTTCGCGCCGAGCCGCCCGGTCTTCGACCAAACCGGAGGACCCCCGATGTCCGAAACGTCCGAAACACCCCCGCCCACCATGCCCAAGGTTGCGCAGTTGGCATCGCGCCTCGGAACCTTTGCCCCGGCCTGCGCGATCTTCGGACTGCTGTTGGTCCACGTCGGGTTCATTCCGCCTCTGGGCGCATTCATGTTCTTTCAGATCGCCCTGCTCTGCGGCCTGCTCGCCCTTGGGTTCGGCATTGCCACCGTGATCGTGACCCGCAAGGATCCGGAGGGCCCGGGGCGAAGCGCCGGCTGGCTCGGCATGGCAGCGGGCGCCCTCATGCTGACCATCACGGTCGCCGGGATGGGGGACGGTCCGGGGGGGCACCCGATCAACGACATCACGACGGACCTCGACGACCCGCCGGTCTTCGCAGAGCCGAGCGAGGTGACCGATTTCTCGGGACGTGACATGAGCTACCCGCCGGACTTCGTCGAGATCGTCCGGAGTCTCTACGCGGACCTGCGCCCGGTTCAGGACTCGCGTGCTCCGCAAGACGCCTACGCGCACGCAATCTCCACCGCGGAGCAGCTCGGCTGGGAAATCGTCCACCGCGACCCGCAAGCCGGCACGATCAACGCACGCGAGACCTCGATCGTGTTCAAGTTCGTCGACGACATCGTGGTCCGCATTCGCCCGGACGGGAGCGGCAGTGTGATCGACCTGCGGTCGAAGTCGCGTGTCGGGAAGAGCGACCTCGGCGCGAATGCAGAGCGCATCCGCGGCTTCGTCACGGCATACGGGGCCTGATTCCGGCGAAGCGCCGAGCCTCTCAGCGACCGTGGAATTCCGGCGTGCGCTTTTCGAGGAAGGCCGTAAAACCCTCGACGAAGTCCTTCGACTTGAACAGCGGTAGCAGCTGCAGGAACACGTGGTGGATGTTCGCTTCGAACGATTCCACCTGCGCCATGCGCATCATGCGCTTCGTTGCCTGAACGGCGAGCGGTGCGTTACCGGCGATCTCGCGTGCGAGCTCCATGGCCTTGTCCATCAACTGGTCGGCGGGAACGACCTCGTTGACGATGCCGAATTCGAGACACTGCTCGGCCGAAAGGGTGCGGCCGGTGAACATGATCTCGGCCGCACGCGACCAACCCACGATGCGCGGGAGCAGCCACGTGCCCCCGCTTTCGGGGATCACCCCGCGGCGCGTAAAGGCGGCGGACATCTTGGCCTTGTCCGAGGCGATGCGAATGTCGCAGCCGAGCGCGAGGTCCATGCCATAACCCGCGGCCCCACCGTTGAGGGCGCAGATCACCGGCTTTTCGACGTTGTGGAGCACGCTGGGCGGTGCGTCGCGAAGGTCGATCGTGCTCGCGAGGGGACCGACCCCACCCTCCCCGAACTGGGACGATTCGCCGTCGAATCCCTTGCCGGCAGCCTGGTCCTTCAAGTCGAGCCCCGCACAAAAGGCACGGCCAGAACCGGTGACCACGATCGCGCGGATGTCGTCGTCGCGATCCAACTCGACGAGCGCTTCGGAAAGCCCCGCGAGCATGCCTCCCGAAATCGTGTTCATCTGCTCGGGACGGTTGAAGGTGATGACGCCTACGTGGTCCTTCTTTTCGACGATCAGTGCCGACATGGCGATTCCTTTGTTCTGTTCGAACGCGCGTGGGGCGCGAAGCGCGCCTTGTACGCGGCGATCATGCCCTCGAGATACTCGTTGCCGTTGTAGAGATAGAGCCCGACATGATCCTGGCCCGATTCCCAGTTTTCAAGTTCGCTCCGCTCGCGGTAACAACCGAGCCCGGCGTTCGCGAACACTGCTGCAAGGCGTCGAGTGCGATCGGTGACGTCGCTCCAGCTGAGACGACGGTCGCGAAACACGATGCACTCGCGGTCCGGTACGGCTTCGGCGATCGCCTCGTGGATGCTTGCGAGGTTGTAGAGCGACACGATCTACTTCATGCCTCCTGTTCGCCCAGCGCTACGCGCCTGGCCCATGGATAGTCGGGCTTGCCACTGGGCGAGCGTTCGATGCGGCCGACCAGGTGGATCTGCCGCGGGATCTTGTAGCCGGCGATCTTGGTGCGGCAGTGCTCCTGGATCGACTCGAGCGTCGGCGTCGCCCCCTCGCGCGGCTCGACCACCGCCGCAACACGGCTGCCGAAGCGCTCGTCGGGAACGCCGACCACGACGGCGTCGTAGGCGTCGGGGTGATCTTTCACCGCCGCCTCGACTTCTTCGGGATAGATCTTCTCTCCACCCGAGTTGATCGAAACCGATCCGCGCCCGAGCAACGTGATCGTTCCGTCGGCTTCGAGTTGCGCCCAGTCGCCCGGGATCGAGTAGCGGGTTCCGTCTTCGGTCGTGACGAAGGTCTCGGCGCTCTTCACCGGGTCCTTGTAGTACTCGAGCGGGATGTAGCCACTGCGCGCCACCTTGCCGCGAACACCCGACCCCGGTTCCAGCGGCTCGAGGTTCCCGTCGAGCACCGTGGTGCCGTGGCCCGCCTTCACCGTCGGCCCACCGCCGAGCATCGCAGTGTTTCCCCTGGTGATGAGCGCCATTCCGTTCGCCCCGCTTTCCGAAGCGCCGATGCTGTCGATGATGAGCAGGTTTGGAAAGAAGTCGAAGAAGTCGTCCTTCACCGTGGGGGAGAAGATCGCGGCGGTACTCACGACCAGGAAGAGACTCGAGAGGTCCAGCTTCTCTTTCGACGCTTCGCCATCGCGCAGCGCTTCGACCATGGGGCGCCCCATGGCATCTCCCGTGATCATCAGAACGTTCACCTTTTCGGCGACGACGAGACGCCAGGCTTCGTCGGGTTCGAACTTCGGCACGAGGACGACCTTGCCACCGACGAAACTCCCGGACATCACTGCCCATTGCGACGCGCCGTGCATCAACGGTGCGATGGGCAGCGATACGCGAGGCGCGGCTTCGGCCTGTCCCCGCGCCACCATGTCTTCGGGGCGCTTTGCGGCTTCGCCCGTCTGGGCGTCGATTCCACCACCGAGGGCGAAGAAGACGTCTTCGTGGCGCCACACCACGCCCTTGGGCATACCCGTCGTGCCGCCGGTGTAGAGGATGTAACGATCGTCGGCGGAACGCGGGGCAAAGTCGCGCGCTTCGGACGCTCCGGCCATCGCCGCTTCGTAGTCGATACGATCCAACAGGCTCGCGTCGTGGGCGGGCGTTCCGTCGTCGATCTCGACGACGTGTTGGAGGTCGGGCAGCGCATCGCGTACGGCCGCGACGCGCGGCAGGAATTCGCGTGCCACCACGAGCGCTCGAAGATCGGCGTTCTCGAAGATGTACGAGAGTTCTTCCTCGACGTAGCGGAAGTTGATGTTGATCCAGACCGCGCGGATCTTGAACACCGCCCACAGGGTTTCGACCCACTCGACCGAGTTGTAGGCGTAGATTCCGACGTGGTCGCCGGGGCCGACGCCCTCGGCTGCGAGGTGGTGGGCGAGTCGATTCGCACGCGCCTCCATCTCGGCATAGGTGTGGCGCTTGCCGTCCGCCACGATGTACTCACGGTCGGCGAAGTGGTCGACAGCGTTCTCGAACAGGTCGGCGAGGTTGAATTCCATTTCGGGGCCCTCGGTCTGGCGTAGATGCAGGCGTTGCGGGGTAGCGACGGGCGGCGAGCATACCACCTGGGGGGTGGCGAAAAGATTCGTGTCTTGCGGCAGATGTCGCACCCGTGGCCTGGTCGCGCAGGGAAAACGCAGCCCACGCGCAAACGCGATGCGCCCTCGTTCCCGGGAACCCCTACCGTTGGCGATCGACGCGATCGGGCGCGCTTCCACGATGCCGAGCGAAACCAACCACCGAGGACCCCATGCCGAAACGTCGCGACCTCGTTCGCATGAGCGAAGAAGAGATCTGGAAATTCATCGAATCGCAGAAGACCATCCAGGTCGCCACGATCAACAAGGACGGGGCGCCCCATGTGATGCCGCTGTGGTTCGCGATCGAGGACGGCCGCATCGTGCTCGAAACCTTCACCAGGTCCCAGAAGGTGGTGAACCTCGAACGCGACGATCGCATCACGCTGCTCTTCGAAGACGGCGACCAGTACCCGGAACTCCGCGGGGTAACGATCTACGGTCGTGCCCACCTCGTACGCGACCTCGACGAAGTCCATCGCCTGCACATGGCCGTCCTCGTGCGCAATCAACCCGAGGTGCCCGTCGAAGCGCTCGATCAGGCCACGGCGTCCATGGCGGCGAAGAAGACCGCCATCGTGATCGAGCCCCAACGCTTCGTCAGCTGGGACCACCGCAAGCTCGACGTCGCCTACTGACCGGGGCTGTTGCAGACGCGCAGGATGTAGTGCATCGCGTCGAGGGTGCCGGCAACGCGTGCAGCTGGCTGACTCGCCGGCTCACCCACGCTGCCGTCGTCGAGCTGTCCGTCGAATAGCTGCGTGAGCAACGCGTTGGCGTCGAAGGACACGCCGGGGATCGCGGACGCCTCGCAGTAGAAGAGTACGCGCATGACGTCGGCCGGCGTGTATTCGTGTGCGAGCCAACCGCGCTCGAGTTCGCGACCGCACCACGGCAGCGCCGCTTCGCGTTCGTCGTCGTAGACGTTGGTGAAGTAGTGCGCAAAGCCCGCGACGGCCGGCCAGCCGTGGCCCCGAATCGTGTCGACGGACCAGTGCTGCGCAAGGAACGCCCCCGCACCGCGCAGCATTTCGGGACGTGCGGAACGCATGCGTCCGAGGAAGCCTGCGGTGAGCGCGGTGGCGACCACGCGCCCGATCGGCTCTTCGCCTGCCACGTTCGCCGGGCCAAAGCTTCCATCTTCTTCTTGCGCCGCGAGCAACGCAGCGACGATGCGATCCCCCGCCGGCTCGTAGAGACGACCCCAATCCGCCAGCACGCTCAACACTTCGAGAGTGCCGGTGAAACGGGTTGCGTCATTTTCCGCCTCGTCAGTGAAGAGTGCCTCCAACATCGGCGGAAGCACCTGGCCCATGCGCCCTGGCCGACCTTCCGCGCCCACCTGTTCGTCGATGGCTTCGACCCCACGCTCGACCCCTTCGACCTGCACCAGGATGCGCGCGCGCAACCGCGAGAACTCGTGCCCCTCGCGTTCGACGAAGCCATAGGCGGCTTCGAGCGCACCGGCCGCACGTTCGCGCAGCGCAGCGGTCCCCTCGTCACTTGCCGTGTCGCTCTGGCTCGGGGCCGCATTCAGGATGTCGAAGGAACCGCTCATGATCGGCCGGGACCATCCCTCATCGCAAAGCGAACGACAACCGCGCGCGCGTACTCGCTACACTGCGCGCCTTTCGCACCCTCCCCCGCCGCAACGAGGCGCCTTCGCGCCGACGCCATCGAACAGGGGCTGCGGGACAGCAGGAGACCCGCTCCCATGGTCGACTTTCGCGACGAAGCCAACTACCGAACCGGCCACGACGATGACCTCGAACCCCTCGAAGCCCTCGATCTCGTGACCAGCGACTCGGTCGACGCCCTGGTGCGCGCCATGTCGAACACGGCCTTCGGAGGCCGCCGCCTCGGCGAAGCAGCCGATGTGCTCGAAGCCATGGTGCGCGACGAGCGCTGCTTTCGCGTCGTGACGATTTCGGGCGCGATGACGATCGCAAAGCAGGGGCTCATTCTCTGCGAGATGATCGATCGCGGCTGGGTCGATGCCATCGTGACGACGGGTGCGCTGATGACCCACGGCCTGGTCGAGGGTGCCGGGATGCAGCACTTCAAGCACCGCGCGTCGATGGACGACAGCGACCTGTTCACCCGCGGTTACAACCGTGTCTACGACACGATCGAACTCGAACAAAACCTCGACGACGCCGAGAAGATCCTGCGCGAAGCCCTCGGCGACGTCGACGACGAGACCATCCTCTCGAGTCACACCCTGCTCGAACGACTCGGGCGCTACTTGCAGGACCACGTGCGCGGTCGCGCGATCCTTGCGAGTGCGGTGGCGCGCGAGATCCCCGTCTACGTCCCTGCCTTCACCGATTCGGAACTCGGGCTCGACCTCGCGATCTACAACCATGCACGCAGGCAGGAGGGGCGCCCCGCCCTGCGCTTCGACCCCTTCCTCGACCTCGACGACTTCGCCGATCGCATCCGCGCAGCCGAGGAGATCGGCATCTTCACCATCGGCGGAGGCGTACCGCGCAACTGGGCACAGCAGGTCGGTCCCTACCTCGAGATCCAGCGCGCACGTCTCGATCGCGACGAACCCGCACGCCGCTACCGCTACGCCGTTCGCATCTGTCCCGAACCCGAACACTGGGGCGGACTCTCCGGCTGCAGCTACACCGAAGGCGTGTCGTGGGGCAAGTTCGTTCCCGAAGCCGAGGGCGGACGCTTCGCCGAGGTCTTTGCCGACGCCACGATCGCGTGGCCGCTGGTGGTGCGAGCCGTGATCGAACGCCTCGAAGCTTCGTCGGGCTGAGCGAACAGCACCGCGGCGCTATTCCACGTACCCGAGTTCCTTCAAGTTCTCGATGATGCGCGAATCGACATCGGGACTGCTGGTTCCGAGATGTTCGATCGGAATGTCGTCGTAGGACGCGACCGCATCGGGGACGTCCACGCTCATCCAGCGCGTGGGCTTGCCGTCCATGTCGAGGGCCGGCGGAAGACCGAGCCAGGACAGCAGAGTGGGCGCCATGTCGGTCATGCGAAAGACGAGGTTGCGCCGACCGACCGGGACCCCCTTTCCTCTCAAGATCAGGATGCCGTCGCGCGCCGCCAGCGAATCGTGCGCGCCGCGCGCCTGCTCACCCGAGACATTGGTCTCGAAGCCGTGGTCGGACATCACCATCACCAGGTCGTTCGGACCTCGCCCGGCGACCAGACGCCCGATCAAGGCGTCGACGAACTCGTAGTAGCTCTTCAGCGCATGGCCGTGCTTGTCCATGATGTGCTGCGGCCAGCGAAGATGTTCGGGAATCGCTTCAGGCGGCTCGACACCCACCCATAGAAAGTGCGAAAGCCGATCGATCCCGGGCAGGTAAACCATCATGAGTTCAGGGCGGAGCTCGGCTTCGATCTCCAGGGCCACTCGTGTGGCGAATTCATCGTTGGCCACGACCCGGCGAAAGAAGTCGCTCAACCCGCCGTCGGGCCACAGCTCACGATCGACGAAGGGATTGGGGGTGTCGCTGAGCGGCCCCCCGTTGCGTGCGCGCTCGAGTTGGTCGCGAAACTCGGGCGGCGACACGAAGGAAACCTCTTCCCCTTCAGCGAGCTTCGCCTCGCCCTTTGCGCCCTTCATGTTCTGCGCGAAGCGATTCGCCATCTCGAGCTTTTCGTCCTGCATCCCCTCGGCGGCGTGGTCGCTCACGATCACACCGTTCACGACCTCGGGCGGATGGGTCATCAGCCAGTTCACGACGCCGACGCGCATCCCCGCCGCACTGGCGATGTTCCACAGCGCGCGTGCGCGACGGTCACGACTCGAATAGAGGTAGGGCGTACCATCGTCGGTAATGCGCACCCAACCCTCGACGCCGTGATTCGAGGGCAACTTGCCGGTTGCGACGCTGGTCCAGATGCGGGGTGAAAGCAGGGGTGGCATTGGGCGCGAAACTCCCGAACCACCCGCCCGCAGGATGGCGGCGAGGTTGGGCAGCCTCCGCTCCCCCATCAACTGCTTCACGAGGCGAAGGGACGCACCATCGACACCGATCACCAGCACGCGTCCGGGTGGGGCGGCGGCATCTTCGAGTGAGGCCCGGGCGTCGGCGGGTGAAGTCGCCTGGCCAGAAGGCGCACCGCCCTCGGTTGCATCGCTACAGGCGAGAAACACGGCGCCGAGCAGGAAGGCCGCGAGGACGCGGCGCGCTTGCCATCGATTCATGCGGTTGCGCCGCTCTCTCACCCTGCTCTTCACGCTGCTGCTCACCCCGTTGCGCGGCGCCCAGCGGCGCGCCAGTCACCTGACGATCGCGCCTTTCGCGACGATCGCCACCCCTGCTCCGCGATCACGCGGCCGTTACCCGCGAAGCCCGCAGACGCAGACGGCCGCGAAGGTCTCCCTTCGCGGCCATTGCGGTCATGGCAGCCGGGTCGTCCCGGGGCTGATCAGCGATGGCGCCAGGAGCGCAATCGCACGCCGCTGCTCGAGATGCTGCCCGGACAGTCGGAGTCGATCTCACCGTCACTGGTGATCACGACCACCTTGTTCGCGCAGCCGCCGCCGCCCCCGCCGTCGAGGTCGCCCACCGAGATACGCGGGCGCGTCGGAATGCCACCGCCGATCTCCTTGCGACGCTTGTCGTCGTCGCCGCCCGGATTCGTTTGGAAGGCGCCGACCGCACACTCGAGGTCGAAGCGATAGAGGTAGGCCGCACCCTTGGACTGGCAGGGGTCGCTCGATGCCGGGTCAGCCGGCAGGAAGCTCGCGGTAAACACCTCACCGAAGAAGATCACACTGTTGGTGATGAACTTCTCGGCATCGCGCGCGGTCAGGAAGTAGCCGAGCTTCGCGTCGATCTGCTCGCACGTGAAGGTGTTGCCGTCGGCCAGATCTGCTAGGTCGGCTTCGACCACCGCATCGGCGATCGGTCCGGGCGGAGTCGTCGCCGTTTCGAAAGGATCGAGATCCTTCACCACGTAGTAGTGGTTGTTGTTCGCGGTGTCCCCGTCGTTGAAGAGCGACGCCGGGCCCTGCGGGTTGGCACGCTCACCGGCACCGTAGGCCAGGTAGATGTCTCCCTTGCGCAACACACCCGTCGGCGGGAAGAATAAGCTCTGGTAGTGCACGGTGTTGTCGTAGCTGCTGCCGAGCTGTTCCGGCGCGAGCGTCGGCTCGAGGCTCGTGCCCGCGCGCATGAACAGGCGGAAGGGCCAGTTGGGCTGTGCGATGTCGTCGTCCGACCCGCTGTTGTTGATCGGATCGTCGCCCTGTGCACTCACGACCCACTTCCACAGGTTGCCGCCGAGGTCGCCGATGTAGACGACGTCCGCGTAGCCGTCGAAGTCGAGGTCGAAGACCGCCGGCGCCGACGCGAAGGCGTATCGCATTTCCTTGAGGCCCACGGTCGGCGAATGGGTGTAGGCGAGATCAGGTGCGCTCTCGTCGAAGTGCTTCTTCGCGAGGACTTCACCGGTCGTCACGTCGACCATGTAGATCGCGCGTCCCTTCGGCTCGAAGCCCGCGTCGCCGGGCTCGCGGTAGTCCGAACCATTCGGATCGCCGTGCGGGTGGTAGCCGGCACCAAAGATCGCCACCCAGCGGTCGTAGCCGTGCGGGTTCGGACCGTCGTTCACCTTGACCCGCACCCGCGTGATCACCGGCTCGGACCAGGTGAAGCCCATGTAGTCCGCTTCGTCTTCGGTGCTGCCGTTGACCGCGTTGTCGCATTCGTCCGGATCGCACGGGAAGCCCCAGAGATAGCGGGGATAGATCGACGTCGCCGTCGCGGCCGAGTCCGGCGGATCGCTGACGTCGAGGGCGTAGTACGACTGCCCCCCACCCCGCAGACCGCCCATCAGCATCGTCCGCCAGCGCAGCGACTCGGTGTCGTCGGGCGTGAGATCGGGATCCACGGCGCCGAGCTGGCCGCTGTTCACGGTTCGATAGAACCAGACGTCGGCCGCGATCGGCGAGCCGTCCACGGTTTCCATCGTGCGCGGAAAAGTGTTCGACTTGGGCAGTTCCTTGATCGTATCGACCACGGCCCACGGCATGAAGCCGAAGAGTTCTTCGCCCGTACCGCGGTCATGCGTCGGAACCGCGAGCGGAACCGTCGTGGGCGCGCCACCGGCGTCGAGTTCGTATTCCTGCCAGGTCCCTGCGTGGAACGCGTGCAGGAAGCCGTCGTTCGCGCCCGCGTAGATCACGCGCGTGCGCTCACGCTTCTGCTCGGCAAAGAGCCTGTACGAGAGGTCGTTCACCGCGGCGTTGGGGGAACCGACCACCACGGGATTCGAGTGGAAGATGTCGCCGAGCATGATCCTGTCGCCCGACTCGTCGACGCGCGCCGTACAGGGCACACTCCCCCAGGCACAGCCGCGGGCGACATCGACGAGCGCTTCGACCATGTCTTCCTTGCCGGTACTCGGGAGCGACGCGTAGGGTTCGTCGAGATCGTCGACGCCCTCGACCAGGCCGAACATGTCGGCCCACTCTTCTTCGTCACCCGTCGGAATCGTGAGTGCGATCGGCTGGGAGAAGATCGATCGATCCGCAGTTTCCATGTAGAGGTTGCGGCTGCTGGGGTCCGGGATCTCGTCCGCGGCATCCCAGTACGCCTCGTCGAAGAAGCGCAGCGCACCGTTCGAATCGCAGGGCGGCATGTCGCTGGCCGAATCGCCGGTCGCGCAGTAGCCGTCCTTGTTCACGATGTCGCCGTCGCCGGTGAAGCCGAAGTTCTTCAGGTGCCCTTCCCAGAAGCCGGTATTCGCCTGCGGGAGAAAGAAGCTCGTGTAGAAGTTGTCGCCGTCCGCCGTGCGGCTCGCAGGCACCGTGGCCGAGGTGAAGGACTGGGTCTTTTCGATGATGTCCGTCACCGAGGCGACGATCGCTTGCGAAAGCTCCTCGGCGTTGTTGCTCGAAAAGAAGAGTCCATTGCCGACGTTGGCGGTCTTCTCGAGAATCGCGTTCGCCGCAGAACCGGTCGTGAAGCCCACCGTGTAGACGTCGATCAACTGGTCGCCGGCGAGGTCGCGATGGAAGTCGTTCTCTTGCATGAACTTCGCGATGTCGTCGAGGTAGAAGCTCGTCTCGTTGCAGTACGCGCAACCGGTCGGCGTTTCGTCGCCAGCCTCGGGCAGGGTGTTGTCGGGGTTGTAGTCGCCGATCAGGTCGTCTTCGAAGGCGGTGAAATCCATGCCGTCGAAGTCGTCCTTGGTGGGCTCACCATCGGTGATGATGATGACGAAGTTCTTCTGACAGGTGAACTGGGCGGGAGACGGCGGAGTCGTCGCGAGGTTCGTGGTGACGTCACCGTCTTCTTCGATGTCGTACGCCGGAAACTCCGTCACCCCGTCCTTGCCGAACGCGGGGTTCGAACGGCTCTGGTAGTAGCGATAGACGTTGAAGAGGGTTTCGGCCAGCGGCGTCCACGAGTCGGCCGCGAGATCGTCGATAAAGGTAGCGATCCGCGCCTCCTGGCTGGTGCTCCAGTCGTCGACGGGCACCTTGATGTAGCCGCCTTCGGGGTCGCTGTTGTTGTAGAAGCTTGCGAGACCGAAGCGCACCGAACCCGCCTGGTTCACCGCGCAAATCACTTCCTGCAGGATCTCCTTCGCGGCCGATACGCGCGACCGGCGGTACTTGCTGTACGTAGGCGAGAGCCCCTGGTCCACCAGGCAGGCCGAGCGCGTCCCGTTGTTCAGGGACCCGAGGTCGGCCTGGTAGCCGTCGGACTCGTCGCTGAAGATCCAGTTGAGGTAGCGCCCGCTGATGCGCGTCCAGCCGCCGATCCCCGGGTCGGGGTAGAGCGTGCGCGAGTTTCCGCACTGGCTGAACGAAAGCGTCGACGAGTAGTAGTAGGTCGCGTCGTTGTTGTAGACCGCGCAGGTCGGATCGACTGCGGGGTCGAAGGCTTCGTGCCAGACCACGTGATTCATCGAGCCCGAGTTGTCGACCAT
Source organism: Myxococcota bacterium (assembly GCA_030748735.1). Classification (GTDB taxonomy): domain Bacteria; phylum Myxococcota_A; class UBA9160; order UBA9160; family UBA4427; genus DUBZ01. The sequence continues at coordinate 30,036 of JASMLK010000156.1, forward strand.
CAAGACGACGTTCGGAGCCACGTTGGCGGTGAAGAGATCTGCGTCGCCCTGGGCCGTCGCGCTTGCGGGCATGAGAACCGCGATCGCGACCATGCCCATCAAGGCAGGCAGCAAAGAGGAGCGAGTGCCGAGTCGAGTACTTCGCATGCTTTCTCCCATCACTTGTACGGTCGTGCGAGGGGGCTCGGAGGTGGACGCGTGCAAGCACGCGGCGCAGCTCAGTGGGTCGTAGCCACCAGGTCGAGGCTGCGCAGCACGAAGCCACTACTACGCTGGACGGCGACGTAGCGCCCCACGAGGGCGCCGAGCATCAGGTCGGCTCCACCGCGACCGAAGTCGGGTACCGAGAGAGCGTGCAAGGCGACGCGCGCGCCCGAGGCGTCGCGGATCACGCTCTCACTGTCGAGCCGGAAGGTCCTGTCACCGAGCTTGACGGTGTTGCGGCGGGTGTCCTTGCCGCGCACGACGGCCTGGCCGCTGAGGTCGTCTGCCGCAAGCGCGGGTGCGACCGAGAAGGCAAGGACCAGAAGCGCGCTGGCGAAACTCGTAGCGACGGCGTTTCGAAACGACATCGGAAACTCTCCTCTCTGCAAATGACCCGGGCGGGTTCCGTCCCGGTGCAGAGATAGAGAGCAAGTTCCTTGCCATGTGCGTCTTCAGCGGTAAGCGACCGTTTTCATGGGGCACTCGCGAGACACATCGGAGTGATGCGAAGGCTTTCGCTGCGAAGTGCGGTGCGGGGTACGAAGGCCTTTGCGGTGCGAGGCAGCCGGTGCGTTGCGCACCGGCTGCCGGCATCACTCTTCTTCGTCTTCGTCGAGGCCCTCGTCATCGACGACAACGAGGTTGATCAGTTCCCATCGCGCCGGACTCGCGCATGGTGAATGACACATTTCCGTTGATGGAATTCAGATGCGAAATCGACAGGATCCGGCCGTTCTCGTCCTGCATGGTGCTCGAAGTCGTCACCGCGAACGCCAGGCCGAGCACCGATTTCCGAAGGTTCATCTCTGATCTCCCCGAGATCCCTGTCGAGGGACTCGAATACGCTCTGCCTTGGCGCTGCCGCCAGCTGCGCAGGCGGATACCCGACGAACTCGACGAGCCCTGGCATTCGTTCGAGACCGATCCATCACTCGTGACCACGACGATGCGGTTGGCGCAGTCCCCCGCCGAACTACCGTATCCGGATGATGGCGGGTTCCGACCAGGTGGACCCCATGTAGGCCGCTTCAGGTCCGGTATCGGGGTTCACCGCGCTGCCACAGTGGTCCGGTTCGCACGGGAAGTCCCACATGTAGCCCGGGAAGTCACCCGAGGACGGGTCGGTGACGTCGAGGGCGAAGTACGAAGGCCCACCGTCACGCAACGAGCCCATGATGATCGAGCGCCACTGCGACTCGCTCTTCGGGATCGCCAGCGTCGGCAACGTCGGATCGACCGCCCCATCGGTTTCGGTGCGTCGATAGAGCCAGGCATCCGCCGAAATCGGCGAGCCATCGACCCCGTACCCGCTTCACGGGAAGGAGGTCTGGGGCCGCAGGTCCTTGACCGTCTTGCGGACGTAGCACGGCATGAAGGCGAACTCTTCGACACCCGTACCGCGATCGTAGGTGGGGATCGAAAGCGCGCGGGCGTCGTGCAATGCTCGTCCCGGCTACGCGTTTTCCTGCAACTTCGCGGGCCTTACCTGTGAGAAACGAACTCGACGATTCACAATCGGGCTGGACCATTCCGGCCCTGCCCGCTTTCTCTCGTCGATCGGGGTTTTCCGCTAATCTCTGCATGCTTTTGGATGCCTGGCTGCGGCATCGGGCCAACGAGCCCGGGCAGCAGGAGTGGGCGCCGAACGGGCAGCAGGGGGACCACGCAAGACGTCACCGAAAACGCCGAGCAGCCTCGTGAGACAGATGCCCGAATTCGCGTATTGATCGTCGACGACGAACCCAGCTACCGCGACCACCTCGAACGCTTTCTCGTGCGCGAGGGCTACGACGTTCGCACCGCGTCGACGGGCGAAGAAGCCCTGACCATCGGCCGCGAGTTTTCCCCCAGCGTGATCCTCGCCGACTGGATGCTGAAGGATCACGTTCACGGCCTGCAGGTGGCCAAAACCCTGCGCGACTGGCGACCGGACATGCAGATCCTGCTGATGACGGGTTTCCCCTCGTCCGTCGGAGATCCGCAAGGAAGCCGACCGCGCCAAGGTGTTCCGGTTCCTCGAGAAGCCCTTCGGCCTCGACGAGGTCGCAGCCGCGATCGCCGCCGCCGCGGCCTGAGCCGGCTCTTCGATCAGCCCTGAACCCGCGCCTGAATCAACGCGACGCTGACAGGCGGGTCGGGTCGGCGGTTTCGGCGAGCTTCAACTCGGGGTGCTTTTCTTCGATCCGCTTGAGGTCCCACTCGCTCTTGGCGAGCAACACGGGATGTCGGTCGCGGTCCTCGAAGATCCGCACACGTTCGGAAAAGCGAAAGATGTCTTCGTCGAACTCACCCTGGGGCCAGCGCGCAAGGCGATAGTCGAGTTGGGTGAGCCCGGGATCCACGCTGTACTCGTTCTTCAGCCGGTGGCGGAAGACATCGAACTGCAGCTGGCCGACCGCACCGAGAATGAGCGTCGCCGACCCCCCACCCGGCTCGCGGAACAACTGCACAGCCCCTTCCTGCACGAGCTGGTCGATTCCCTTTTCGAGCGACTTGCGCTTCGCCACGGCCGAAACCTCGACCCGTACGAAACACTCCGGCGAAAAGCTCGGAATGCCGGGAAAGTTGAAGCTACCGCTATCGCAGAGCGTGTCGCCGATCCCGAACACACCCGGATCGAACAGGCCCACGACGTCACCCGGAAACGCCTCCATCATCTCGGCGCGATCGCGTCCCATGAGCAAGGTCGAATTCGCCATGCGGATGGGCTTGTTGGTGCGGACGTGGCGCGTGGTGTTGCCCTTGGCGAAGCGCCCCGAACACACGCGCACGAACGCCACGCGATCGCGGTGATCCTTGTCCATGTTCGCCTGGATCTTGAAGACGAAACCCGAGAACTCTTCGCTCGCCGGATCGATCGGGCCGTGATCGGATTCGCGCGCCGGGGGACACGGCGCCATTTCGAGAAAGCGCTCGAGGAACGGCGACACACCGAAGTTGGTGAGCGCGCTGCCGAAGAACATGGGGGTGAGCTCCCCCTGGCGAACGCGATCGAGGGAAAATTCGGCACCCGCACCGTCGAGCAGTTCGAGGGAATCGGTGAGCGCCTCGGCCTGCGTGCCGATGGCCGCTTCGAAGGCGGGACTCCCGAGCCCGCCTTCGACGATGTCCTCGTCGAGCAGGTCGCGTCCGTGGTTGCCGCCCGAAAACAGGATCAGCTTTTCGGCCAGCCGGTCGTAGACGCCGCGAAAGTCCTTCCCCTCGCCCACTGGCCAGTTCACAGGCACCGCATCGATGCCGAGGACCTCTTCGATCTCACCCATGAGCTCGAGGGGGTCGCGACCGAAGCGGTCCATCTTGTTGACGAAGGTAAAGATCGGGATGCCGCGCATGCGGCACACCTCGAAGAGCTTGCGGGTCTGCTTTTCGACCCCCTTCGCAGCGTCGATCAGCATTACCGCGCTATCGGCGGCGGTGAGCGTCCGGTAGGTGTCCTCGCTGAAGTCCTTGTGGCCGGGTGTATCGAGGATGTTCACCCGAGAGCCGCCGTGATCGAAGTGCATCACCGAACTACTGACGGAGATCCCGCGCTGCTTTTCGAGTTCGAGCCAATCGCTGGTGGCGTGCTTTTCGGCGCGGCGTCCGCGCACGGCACCCGCTTCGCGCAGCGCGCCGCCGAAGAGCAGGAGCTTCTCCGTCAGAGTCGTCTTGCCCGCGTCGGGGTGTGAAATGATCGCGAAGGTACGGCGACGTTCGACTTCTTCGCGCAGCGTTCGCTCGGGACCGGCATCGGTCCCTGTTGTTGAACCGGACGTTTCAGTAGACATATCGGAAACTTCGAGGAGGGTCGGTTGTGTTTCGGACTCGCGCGTGCTCAGAGCAAGAGCGACGGGTCGCGGCAGAGGTCCTTGGTGAGGTTCTTGTGGTGGGCCTCGAGGGTGCCGCCGCCGATCTCGAGCAACTTGGCGTCGCGCCACAAGCGTTCGACCACGTACTCACCCATGTAGCCATTGCCACCGAGCACCTGCATCGCCACATCGGCGGCCCGCTTGCCCACCTGTGCGGCGAAGAGCTTGGTGGCGTCGGCATCGACGCGCTGGCCCGCGGCGTCGAGACGGATCCTGCGCGCGGTGTCGTAGACGAAGCTTCGCGCCGCGCGCCATTCGGCGAAGGTCTCGGCGATGTAGCGCTGGATCTGGCCGAAGTCGCGCAGGGGACGCCCGAAGGCTTCGCGTTGGTTCGCGTAGTCGGTCATCACCTGGAGCGCGCGTTGGGCAATGCCGGTCGCCTGGGCCGCGAGGGTGAGCCGTTCGATTTCGAGGTTGCGCATCATGTGGAGCGTACCCTCGCCTTCTTCTCCAAGGCGATTCGCAGCGGGGACGCGCACGTTTTCGAACACCAACTCCGCAGTGAACGAAGCGCGCATGCCGAGCTTGTCGACCCACTTCTGCCCGAGCCGAAACCCCTCGCTGCCCTTCTCGACGAGGAACGAGCTGATCTTGCGCTCCCCCATCTGCGCGTAGACGATGAAGATGTCGCCGAGGGTGTTCTCGTCGATGCCGCCGTTGGTGATGAAGGTCTTCACGCCGTTTATCACGTAGTCGTCGCCGTCGCGCACGGCGATCGTCTTCATGCCGAGCACGTCCGTGCCGACCGAGGGCTCGGTCATGCACATGCCGCCGATCCACTCACCGCTGGCCACCCTGGGCAGGATCCGGGCGCGCTGCTCGTCGTTGCCGTTCACGTAGCAGTTCTGTGCGAACAGGATCGAGTGGGCGAGGACCGCGAGGCCGAAGCCCGGGTCGGAAGTCGACAACGCTTCGAGCACCTGCACGGCCGCCACGGCGTCGAGCCCCGACCCCCCATATTCTTCGGGTAGTGTCACGCCGAGCAGCCCGAGTTCGCCGGCCTGCTTGAAGAGGGTGTGATTGAAGCGCTCGGCGCGGTCGTACTCTGCAGCCTGGGGTTCGACTTCACGCGCGACGAACTCGCGCAACGTCTCGGCCAGCAGCGCATGTTCGGGAGTGGGCGCGAAGAGGTCCAATGCGCCCAGCGCATCGAGCGAAAGCGTTTCGGATTCGGCCTGACTCACGATGGGATCCACCCTGTTTCGCGCGCGGCATGCACGCGAGCGGGCGGGACAGTAGCAGGCCGTCGAAGAACCCTTGGGACGCCATCACGCCCTGAGGCACGGGGCACCTCGGGCCTACGCGGCGAGGCGGCCGAGCACGTACGCACCGAGACGCTCGCGTATGGCGGGCGGCGTGCCGCTGAACACCAGTCCGAGGTCGGGCACCAGTTGGTAGGCAGTTTCGGCCTCGACCTCGACTGCGCTCTCTCCGGGCAGCTCGATCGACATCGAGAGCACGGTTCCGAGCGGGATCGCTTCGCCGGACCGCAGAAGACACCCGTTGTCCGAAAGGGAAAGCACCTCGGCCTGCCAGCTCTTGCCGCGGCGGTGACAGGTGGCGCGCAACTCCGTGTCGATGCGCGGCGTGCTGCGCGGGCGCTCCTCGAACTGTCGCTGCAGGATGCGGTAGAGGTCGTGCACCCCGGCCGGCCGCTTGACGGCGCCGATCACGCAATCGTCTTCGCACTGGATCCCGGCCCGCCCGGTCAGCAGGATGATCGGCAGCTCGCCGCGCCCGGGTCGAGCTGCCCTGCCCTGTCGAGTCGGTGCTCGTCCATGATCAGGACATCGTCGCCTCGGGGCCGCGAATTGAATCGGGCAGACGCGCGGAGCCTGTGCGCTCCCCAGCGTCGTTTTCATACGAAATCACCTCCCCATTCGCGCCAGCAGGCGGCGGAAGACCCCTTCGGTCCGATCTCTGCGTTGCGGAATCGCGGCCGTAGCTACGGCTACGCCCACGATTCCGCGCCTTGACCTCGAACCGAATGACTACGGCTGGCTCGGTCAGGGTTCTTCCGCAGCCTGCTAGAATCGCGGGCGTGAAGAGCAATCGTGACCTCGCCGCGTGGCTGATTTCGCAGCGCAATACGATCGAAGCCGCGATGAACGAGCGACTCGGTCCGGCGGCTCCGGGTGTGTCTTCGCCCGAAGCCGAGGCCCTGCGCCGCTTCCGCACCTACGTGTCCACCGCGCTGATGCGCGACGCCGTAGACCCGCCCGCCCTCGACGGCCTGCGGGTCAACCAGCGCCGCACCGAGGCGCTGCTGCTCGCCTGGATCGAAACCGCGAGTGACGCCACCCCCGAGCCGGCGACGGTTCGCGAGCAACTCGCACCGCTCGCGCAGCAGTTTCGCAGCCACCTGCGTTCCACTTCGACCAGCCGCAAGAGCCGCGGCACGCCGCGGGCGAAACGGCGCGCCGTCGTGGCGGCGATCGATCGGCTCGCCGAAGGCTTCCTCGCCATCGACACCGACACCGGCATCATCGAAGACGCCAACCCGGCCGCCGGCGCGCTGCTCGGGCTCAATCGCGACGAACTACTCGGCGTCGATGCGATGTCCTTCGTCCCCGAAGCGCAGAAGAGCGAGTTGTGGCGCGAACTCGACGCCGTCGGTGAAGGCGTCGAATCCCACGTGTTCAGCACAACCCTCGAGGACTCGCGGGGCGCCCCCCTCGACCTCGTCGTGAGTTCGACGCGCTACGCGGCGCGCAACAAGACGTTGGCGTTGCTACTGCTGCGCCCGGCAGAAGCGTTACCCGCACAGGCGCCGATCGTCACGTCGCCGCCGCCCGGGTCGCCTACCGCTTCCGCCTGAGTCGGAGCGTTCCAAACGCCACGAGCGAGGCAAAGGGCTGCCGCTATCTTGCAGCGCCATTCACCAGGCATCAGGGAGCGCTGCGATGAAGTACCTGCACACGATGGTCCGCGTCACCAACCTCGACGAATCCCTTCGCTTCTACGTCGATCATCTTGGCCTCGCGCAGAACAACCGGGTCGACGTGGAGGCTGGACGCTTCACCCTGGTCTTTCTATCCGCACCGGGAGACGAAGCGGCCCAGGTGGAGCTCACCTACAACTGGGATTCCGAAACCTATTCTGGGGGCCGCAACTTCGGGCACCTCGCGTATCAAGTGGAAGACATCTATGCGACCTGCCAGCGCCTGATGGATGCCGGTGTCACGATCAACCGCCCCCCGCGCGACGGTCACATGGCATTCGTTCGTTCGCCCGATGGGATCTCGATCGAATTGCTGCAGGAAGGCGGGGCGCTCCCCCCGACCGAACCGTGGCAGTCCATGCCCAACGTCGGGGAGTGGTAGCCGTCCCGGCTACAGCGGGCCGCGACTCGAAGGCAGCAGACATTCGCGCACGATCTTTCCGTTCTCCCATTGGGCAACGGCCACCTGGTCGACGTGCAATCGTTCTTCACTTCGCGCGCAGAATTCGAGCGTGCATTCGATGAAGGACGTGTCGCCGTTCACCCCGACACCGCGCACTTCGAAGCCGCACCACTCGGCGTCGACGTGGCGCCGCAAGAAGCCCCGCGCTGCCGGTATCTCGAAGCCGAACATCGGAGCCAGCGCGCCGCGGCCGAGCGCGACATCGCTCGCGTAGAAGGTAGTCACAGCGTCGAAGATGCGCCCCGCTTCGACGGCCTCGATCAACGCCGCCACCCGAGCCGCCACGACGCGGGCGACCTCATGGCGAGTCGCACTCGACACCATCAGCGGGTCACCCGAGGGCGGGAGCGGGAGTTCGGTGGCGCCATCTCTGGAGACGACGAGTTCGAGGTGCGGTTCGCTACCCGCGAGCGCTCGGGGACGCTCGGAGCGGGCTGGGCGGATCTTTCGGTCGGCCATCGAAAATCTCTCCCCTTCGGTCGGGATCGGGTCGCGGGCGCGCGTCGATTGCAGACCCGGGTTCGATCCACCGCACGAGGTGGACTCGACCCCCGCGAGCCCACCCCTTTCCGGTGCCACCTCCCCCGGTTCCAATACCGCTACAGATGCACTGCGGGCGTCTGCGGTTCCCTCCTCGTAGGCGTGCTCTGCGATTGCTTCCCATTTATGCTTGCCCGCCCCGCAGCCCCCTTCGGAACCCATCGCGGGATGTGCAAGCCGGGGCCCTATCTGCCCTCGACCACACGCCTCGCGAAACAGGAGAATCCCATGTCGATCGTCGAAGAAGTGAGCAGGCAGATGAAGGACGCCATGAAGGCGAAAGACAAGAACCGTCTTGCGGCACTGCGCGGCATGCGGAGCGCGCTGCTCAACGAGATGAAGAAGGACAACTCGGACGATCTGCCGGACGAAACCTCGATCACCATCCTGCGCCGCCTGGAAAAGCAACGCGGGGAGAGCATCGAAGCGTTCGACAAGGCGGGGCGCACCGAACAGGCCGACGCCGAGCGCGGCGAACTGGCCGTGATCCGCGAATTCCTGCCTCAACTCGCCGATGAAGCCGCGACACGCAAGATCGTCGAAGCCGCCATTGCGAGCAGTGGTGCGTCGTCGAAGAAGGAACTCGGCAAGGTGATGGGTGCGGTCATGAAAGACCACAAGGGCGAGGTCGACGGCAACCTGGTGCGTCAACTCGCAAGCGAGATGCTGGAAAGCTGATGCCCCCGCTCGGCCCTACTGGGAGAAGAACCGACCGGGGGCGGCCAACACCTTGCTGACGGATCGAGAATAACGGCGACGACGCGTGGGGTTCAAGCGAATTCGCAGGGCGTCTGGGATTGCCCCGATCCCGGCACAGGCCGACCCGCAAGTCGTACGCAGCAGTTCGGTGCAACCCACCTCCGTCGCGTGACTTTCGAGCACTCGCTTTCAGTGCGCGTAGCGGCGCAACCCACAGCGCACGCAGCGGTCGCGTTGCCAGATTTCCTGGAACCCCTGGGAGTTCTCGACGTAGCGCCCTCCGCAGCGGGGACAGGTCGCCAGTGCGACAGCTAGACGCAACAAACCGGAAAACACGGCACCGGCCAAGGTTACTCCGAAGGCCGCACTCCCATGCCCCAGCGAAACCAGGACCAGAACGAGCGGAAACCACACGACCGCGCCCCAACCCGAGACCTGCCGAAGCAGGTGTACCCGCGCGAGCGCACGACGCTCGGCTTCGTCGCGCGGGAGCGCTGCTTCGCCAGCGTCCAGGCTCATGCAAAACGCGCGCGGGCGCGCGCACCGACGTCGATGGTCTTCGTCACGCGATCGCGGGCACCAGTGCGAGGCGAGTCGGACGGCACGGCCGGGCCCCAGGCCACCCGTTCGAAGCGATCGACGATCTCATCGGGCACGAAGCGACTACGCGGCGCAAACATGTGGGTATCTCCGTGGCGAGGCTGCTGTCGCTTGTAGAAGCGCAGGGGGTGGATCACATGCAGATGGTCACGCGCGCGCGTCATCGCCACGTACATGAGGCGCCGTTCCTCTTCGATCTGTTCGGGTGTTCCCGTCGCCATGTCGGAAGGGATGCAGCCGTCGGCCGCGTTCAACACGAAGACGGCATCCCATTCCTGTCCCTTTGCGGAATGGATCGTCGAGAGGATGAGATAATCCTCGTCGAGATGCGGTGGACCGGCGAGGTCCCCCGTCGCCGACGGCGGGTCGAGGGTGAGTTCACTCAAGAATCGTTCGCGAGAAGGAAACGAAGCCGAGATCTGCTCGAGTTGTTCGAGGTCGCCTGCGCGTACGTGCGCCGCGTCGTAGCTACGTTCGAGATGGGGCGCGTACCAGCGCCGCACCATGCCGAGTTGCGCAGACCAGTCGGTCCCCGCGTCGTGCAGGTCGACCATCAGGCGACACAGCTCCGGCCAGTCGCTGCGCGCCGCAGCCGGCACGCGCACGGCACCCAGTGCAGCGAAGTCGAAACCCGCCTGGCGATGCGCCTCGAAGACCCGGCCCGCATGTCCGGGCCCGATGCCCGGTAGCAACTGCACCAGGCGGAAGGCCGCCAACGCGTCGCTCGGGTTCTCGGCCCAGCGCAAGGCGCACATCACATCCTTCACATGCGTCGATTCGAGGAATTTGAGGCCGCCGAACTTCACGAAGGGGATGTTGCGACGCCCGAGCTCCACTTCGAGGGCGTCGCTGTGGTGGGCGGTGCGCATCAACACGGCCTGGCGCTGCAGCGCGATCCCCGCCTCGCGGTGGGCCAGGATGTGTTCGACCACGTATTCCACCTGGGCGCTCTCGTCTTCGACGGTGACGAGCCACGGCTTCTCTTCCGAGCGCCTCGCGGAGAAGAGATTCTTCGTGAAGCGCTCCTTCGCGCCTTCGATCACCGCGTTGCAGGCGTCGAGGATCGGCTGGGTCGAGCGGTAGTTCTGTTCGAGGGTGAGCACCGCCGCCGGCGGCTCGAAGCAACGCGGAAAGTCGAGGATGTTGCGCACGTCGGCGGCGCGAAAGCTGTAGATCGACTGCGCGTCGTCGCCCACGACGGTGATCCCCGAACCGTCCGGGCGCAGGCGCAAGAGGATCTGCGCCTGCAGGGCGTTGGTGTCCTGGTATTCGTCCACCAACACGTGGTCGAAGCGCGCCGCCACGCTCTCGGCCAGCGCGGGTTCTTCCATCAGGTACGACCAGTAGAGAAGCAGGTCGTCGTAGTCGAGCACGTTGTGCTGTTGCTTCGCTTCGACGTAGGCGGAGAACAAGCGCCGCAAGTCATCGGCGTGGTCTTCGCACCAGGGAAAGGCGCGTTCGATCGCAGCTTCGATCGAACACTGGGCGTTCACCGCATGGGAGTAGATCGAAAGACAGGTGTTCTTCTTCGGGAAGCGCTGCGACTTCTTCGCCAAGCCGAGGTCGCTGCGCTGCAGGTTGAGCAGGTCAGCCGAGTCGGAACGGTCGAGCAGGGTGAAGGCCGGGTCGAGGGAAAGCGAATGGGCGTGCATGCGCAGCAGCCGGTTCGCCACGGCGTGGAAGGTCCCGGACCACTGCAGGTTGCCGGTGCGCCCGTTCGCACCGCCGCCCGCGCGCGCCACGACCTTGGCCTGGGCTTCGCAGATGCGACGCGCACGGCGCGTCATCTCGGTCGCCGCCCGGCGCGTGAAGGTGAGCAGCAGGATCCGCTGCGGGTCGAGACCCGACATCAAGAGGTGAGCGACCCGATGCGCCAGCGTGTTCGTCTTGCCCGAACCCGCTCCGGCGATGATGAGCAGAGCACCGACTGCGTCGGCGCTGGCCGCACCGCCCTCGTCCGGCGACTCGGCTGGGCCGGCGTAGCAGGCCGCTTCGCGCTGCTTCGGGTTCAGGGTTTCGAAACCGGGCGCAGCGCCCTCGATCGCGACAGACATGGGGTGACCTCAGGGGGGCCCGCCATCGATAGCGAAAAAAAAGCGAAAGCGCTCTCGCGAATCGGCTCGGCCGCACACACGCGCGGCTGCGATAGCCTCCGCCGCCGTCTGGAACCACGCCCCTTCTCGAACCACGCCCAAAGGAGCCCACCGATGCCCCTCTTCATCTACCGCGGCCGCGACAGCGACCGGGGACTCGAACTGCGCAAGGAACACCGCGAAAAGCACCTGGCCCATCTTTCCGGTCTCAACGAGGCCGGGCGCATCGAGTTCGCCGGCCCGCTGATCGACGCCGAAGGCAACCCCTGCGGCAGCGTGATCGTGCTCGAAGCACCGGACCTCGCGGCCGCGCGCGAAATCGCCGAGGGCGACCCCTATTTCACCCGCGGCATCTTCGCCGAGATCGAGGTATTCGAGACCAAGCAGGTGTTCCCGAGCTAGCCCGTCGAAGGCCCGGCTCAGAACGGACGCACGATCACCATGATCACGATCCCGATCATCAGCAGCGTCGGCACTTCGTTCATGAAGCGGTAGAAGCGCTGGGGCCTGGTGTTGCGATCGGCCGCAAAATCGGCGAGCCAGCCCAGCATCGCGATGTGCATGGCGAGCAACATCAGTACGAGCACGAGCTTCGTCCACATGAAGCCGCCCGTCTGCAGCAAAGCGGGATTCAGGCCCAACATCGCCAGCCCCGCGGCGAAGCTCACGAGCATCGCCGGCGTCATGATGGCCTTCGCGAGCCGCCGCTCCATCACCTTGAAGGTCTCGCTCTGCTTCGAGCCGGCCTCGGCGTCGCAGTGGTAGATGAACAGGCGCGGCAGGTAGAGCAACGCCGCCATCCAGGAGATGATGGCGACCACGTGGAGCGCCCTGAACCACAGGTAGAACGGCGCCAGCGCGCTCACGACCTCTCCCATGAATGGCATCTCCCTCGCTTGAACCGCGCCGAGTCTAGCCGCCTTCGAAGTCGGGGCCGCGCATCGCTCCGCTGCGCCCGCGGCGCGTCTCCGGTCCCGGTTCCCTGGCGCGAAATCGGATTCGTCAAGCTAGACTGCCCGCTCACCCCACAGTCCTGCCTGCCGCGATTCCCCGTTCGCGGCCCCCATGACGCAGAGGAGTCCCGATGCTCCATTTGCGCGGTGCCCCCGCTCTTTCCGAGGCCCGCCGCCGCGCGCTCGAAGCGCGGATTCGCAGCCACGTCCCCGCGCTGCAGCGCCTGACCGCGCACTTCGTGCACTTCGTAGACCTGAAAGAGCCCCTCGACGAACACGCGACAGCGACACTCTACCGGCTGCTCGAATACGGTCCGCGAACCGACGCGGCGGCCCCAGACGCAGATGGCGAAGGCGACGGCCAACTCATCCTGGTGACGCCCCGCATCGGAACGATCTCGCCCTGGTCGTCGAAGGCGACCGAGATCGCGAAGATCTGCGGACTCGACGCGGTGGACCGACTCGAACGCGGCATCGCCTACGCGGCGACCGGCGACCTCGCCGACGTCGAAAAAGCAATTGCCCCGCTGCTGCACGACCGTATGACCCAGGCTGTGCTCAGCCGCTACGACGACGCCGAAGTGTTGTTCCGCCACGCCGAGCCGGCACCGCTGCGCACGGTCCCGGTTCGCGAAGGCGGACGGGAAGCCCTCGAAAAAGCCGACCGCGAACTCGGCCTGGCACTCGCGAGCGACGAAATCGACTACCTGGTCGAAAACTTCCTCACCCTCGGCCGCGACCCCAACGACGTCGAACTCATGATGTTCGCCCAGGCGAATTCAGAGCACTGTCGTCACAAGATCTTCAACGCGGACTACACGGTCGACGGCGTTGCCCAGGACCATTCCCTCTTCCAGATGATCCGCAACACCCACGCGATCTCTCCCGATGGCGTGCTCAGCGCGTACTCGGACAACTCTTCCGTGATCGATGGCTCGATCGCCGGTCGCTTCTTTCCCGACCCCTCGGACGGCGTCTATCGCGCGAACGAAGAACCCGTCCTGATCTTGATGAAGGTCGAAACGCACAACCATCCGACCGCCATCTCACCCTACCCCGGTGCCGCCACGGGTTCGGGTGGTGAGATCCGCGACGAGGGTGCGACGGGGCGCGGCTCGAAGCCGAAGGCCGGCCTCACCGGCTACTCGGTTTCGAACCTCAAGATCCCGGGCGCAGAAGAACCGTGGGAAGTCGATCACGGCAAACCCGACCGCATTGCATCGGCCCTCGACATCATGCTCGAAGGTCCGATCGGCGGCGCGGCGTTCAACAACGAATTCGGGCGACCGAACATCTGCGGCTACTTCCGCACCTACGAAGCGCAGGTGCCGGGCCCCGACGGTGCAGAGGTGCGCGGCTATCACAAGCCCATCATGCTCGCGGGCGGGTTGGGCAACATCCGCGTCGATCACGTCGAGAAGCGGCCGATCCCTGCGGGCACACCCATCATCGTGCTCGGTGGCCCCGCGATGTTGATCGGACTCGGCGGTGGTGCCGCTTCGTCGATGGCGTCGGGTTCGAGTCACGAAGACCTCGACTTCGCCTCGGTGCAGCGCGAAAACCCCGAAATGGAACGCCGCTGCCAGGAAGTGATCGACCGCTGCTGGGCGCAGGGCGACGACAACCCCATTCTCTCGATCCACGACGTGGGGGCCGGCGGCCTTTCGAACGCGCTGCCCGAACTCGTCCACGACGGCGGCAGCGGCGCGCAGTTCGAATTGCGCAAGGTCCCGAACGACGAACCCGGCATGAGCCCGCTGGAAGTCTGGTGCAACGAAAGCCAGGAACGCTACGTGCTCGCCGTTTCGAGGGACAGGCTCGCCGACTTCGAAGCCCTTTGTCGGCGCGAACGCTGTCCGTTCGCGGTGCTCGGGGAAGCCACCGAAGAAGAACAGCTGGTGGTGAGTGACGCGCACTTCGACAACAAGCCGATCGACATCCCCCTTTCGGTCCTGCTCGGTAAACCGCCACGCATGCATCGCGACGTGGCGCATGCCGAAGTCGCGCACGATGCGCTCGATCTATCGGACATCGATCTAGCAGAAGCGGCGCAGCGCGTGCTTCGCCTACCCACCGTCGGCGACAAGACCTTCCTCGTCACGATCGGCGATCGCACGGTGACGGGGCTCATCTGCCGCGACCCGATGGTGGGGCCCTGGCAGGTGCCGGTGGCCGATGCCGCGGTGACGGCGAGCGCCTTTGACAGCACTTGCGGCGAAGCCATGGCGATCGGTGAGCGTACGCCGGTTGCGTTGCTCGACGCGGCTGCGTCGGCCCGCATGGCGATCGGCGAGGCCGTGACCAACATCGCTTCGGCGGCCATCGGCGAGATCGGACGCATCAAGCTCTCGGCCAATTGGATGGCGGCCGCCGGGCATCCCGGCGAAGACGCGAACCTCTACGACGCGGTGCACACGGTCGGCATGGAAATCTGCCCGGCGCTCGGGATCGCGATCCCCGTCGGCAAGGATTCGATGTCGATGAAGACCGTGTGGGACCGCGACGGAAACAAGACCAGCGTGACGGCCCCGCTGAGTTTGATCGTCAGTGCTTTCGCGAGCGTCACCGACGTGCGGCGATCACTCACGCCGCAACTCCAGACGGATGGCGATGCGACGCGGCTCTTGTCGATCGACTTGTCGGCGGGACGCAACCGACTCGGTGCCTCGGCACTCGCGCAGGTCTACGGACAACTCGGCAACGCCGCACCCGACGTCGACGACCCCGCCCGGTTGCGCGCCTTCTTCCAGGCCATCCAATCGCTGAACGACGCCGGCCAACTCCTCGCGTACCACGACCGCTCGGACGGCGGCCTGTTCGCGACGCTCTGCGAGATGGCCTTCGCGAGCGGGTGCGGGCTCGACATCGACCTCACTTCGCTGCTCGAAAGCGATGAACGCGACGCAGTGCTCGCCGCGCTCTTCAACGAAGAACTCGGCGCCGTCATCCAGATTCGCGAGAGCGACCGCGACGCCGTGATGCGCGTGCTCGAGAGCTACGAGCTCGCGTCGCTCACCCACGATCTCGGCGCGCCGCGCGACGACGCGCCCATCGAAGTGCGCCGCGGCGACACCGCCCTCTTCTCTTCGACGCGCGAAACCCTGCGCGCAGCATGGTCGCAGACCACGCACCAGATGCAGCGCCTGCGCGACGATCGCGACGCCGCCGACGAAGAACACGAAAGCCGCCTCGACCCCGCGAACCCCGGGCTCGCACCTCACGTCCCCTTCGACCTCGCCGAGGCCCGCGTCGCCCCGCTGATCGCCACCGGCGTTCGCCCCCGCATGGCGATCCTGCGCGAACAAGGGGTGAATGGACAGATCGAAATGGCCGCCGCCTTCGATCGCGCGGGCTTCGAATGCGTGGACGTCCACATGAGCGACCTGCAGTCCGGCGCCATCGGGCTGGGCGACTTCCGCGGCCTGGTTGCGTGCGGTGGTTTCTCGTACGGCGACGTGTTGGGCGCCGGTGAAGGCTGGGCCAAAGCGATCCTCTTCAACCCGCGCACGCGGGACGAATTCAGCGCGTTCTTCGCCCGCGACGAAACCTTCGCACTCGGCGTCTGCAATGGCTGCCAGGCGCTCTCGAACCTGCGCGAGTTGATCCCCGGTGCCGAGGCCTGGCCGCGCTTCGTGCGCAATCGCTCCGAGCAGTTCGAAGCACGGCTCTCCCAGGTGGCGATCGAAGCCAGCCCCTCCGTCCTGCTGCAGGACATGGAGGGAGCGCGACTGCCGATCGCCGTCGCGCACGGCGAAGGGCGGGCCGAGTTTGCCGGCGGCGACCGCGCCCGCCTCGAAGCTGCGGGGCTCGTCGCCGGGCGCTACGTGACCGGTACGGGCGAAATCGCGACCCGCTACCCCGACAACCCGAACGGTTCGCCCGACGGCATGACGGCGATCACGACCCCGGACGGCCGTGTCACGATCATGATGCCCCACCCCGAACGCGTGTTTCGCACGGTGCAGTATTCTTGGCACCCGGACGATTGGGGCGAAGACGCCCCCTGGATGCGGCTGTTCCGAAACGCGCGGCTCTTTGTTGGCTGATGGCTCTTTGTTGGCTGATGGCTCATCGCTCGATCGCCGGTCGTGCGATTCACCCACGGCCTCTCGTTCCCTGACCCACCCACTTCAAGACAAGGTCCACCATGGATGAACTTCCGCTGAGTCCCCTTACCGCGGTATCCCCGGTCGACGGTCGCTATGGCTCGAAGGTCTCGAGCTTGCGCGCCATCTTCAGCGAATACGGCTTGATCCGACTGCGCGTCGAGGTCGAAGTCGCATGGTTGAAGTCGCTCGCCGACCATCCGCAGGTGCAGGAAGTGCCGGCGTTCTCGGCGGCTTCGTTGGCGCGGCTCGATGCGATCGTATCGGACTTCGGCCCCGACGACGCAGCACGCGTGAAGGAAATCGAGCGCACGACCAACCACGACGTGAAGGCGGTCGAGTACTTCCTGAAGGAGCGCATCGAGGGCGACGCAGAATTCCAGGCCGTGAGCGAATTCATCCACTTCGCCTTCACGTCCGAAGACGTGAACAACCTCGCCCATGGGTTGATGCTCGCCGAAGCGCGACGCGATGCAGTGCTCCCGGAGATGGACGCGGTGATCGCCGACATCCGCGACCTCGCCCACGCACACGCCGAACTTCCAATGCTCTCCCGCACCCACGGTCAACCGGCGTCCCCCACCACCCTGGGCAAGGAAATGGCGAACTTCGCGGCACGCCTCACGCGCCAACGCGATCAGGCGGCGACTGTCGAGCTGCTCGGCAAGTGCAACGGTGCCGTAGGCAACTACAACGCCCACCTCTCCGCCTACCCCGACATCGATTGGGCGAGCCATTGCCGCAGCTTCGTCGAAGGGCTCGGCCTCACCTTCAACCCGTGCACGGCGCAGATCGAACCCCACGACTACATCGGCGAACTGCACGCGGCGATCTCACGCTTCAACACGATCCTGATCGACTTCGATCGCGACATCTGGAGCTACATCTCGATCGGCTACTTCAAGCAGCGGAAGGTCGAAGGCGAAGTCGGCTCTTCGACCATGCCCCACAAAGTGAACCCGATCGATTTCGAAAACTCCGAGGGCAATCTCGGTGTTGCGAACGCGGTGATGCAACACCTCGCCGAAAAGCTCCCGATCTCGCGCTGGCAGCGCGACCTCTCCGACTCGACGGTGCTGCGCAACCTCGGCACCGGGGTCGCGCATTCGCTGATCGCCTACCAGGCCACGCGCAAGGGCATCGGCAAGCTCGACGTCGACGAAGCGGCCCTGGCAAACGACCTCGACCAGAACTGGGCGGTTCTCGCCGAACCGATCCAGACCGTGATGCGACGCTACGGTGTCCCGAACCCGTACGAACGGCTGAAGGAATTGACGCGCGGCGAAACGATCGACGCCGAGACCCTGGCGGCGTTCATCGAGCAACTCGAGATTCCCGAAGACGCCAAGGCGCGCCTGCGCGAACTCACTCCGGCTCGTTATGTCGGCGACGCTGCGAGCCTGGCACGCAAGAGCTAGCTTGCGCGGCGCAACGCGGAGGAGGGGTGCAGCGGTGAATGTAACGGCCGAGAAGTTCGGGTATCCCGATTCGTGCGTGAAGAGTTTCGACCACTGGCACGTGCTGGTGCGTCCCGCACAACCGACCCTCGGAAGCCTGGTCCTCGTGTGCAGTGACCCGGTGGCACAGTTCGGAGACATCAGCCCCGAAGCAAGCAGCGAACTCCAGGTGGCAACGTCGCAGATCGAACGCGTGCTCGGCGAAGCCTTCCAATTCGACAAGATCAACTACCTGATGTTGATGATGGTCGACCCCGACGTGCATTTTCACGTGCTGCCGCGTTACGAGACCGACCGCAGCTACGAAGGACTGACCTTCGTCGATGGATCGTGGCCGGGCCCGCCCGACATCACGGCCGCGAACGACTTTCCCGACGCCGTGAAGGCCGCCTTGATCCAGGACCTGCGGGCCCGCTTCGCCTGAAGGTCGACGTGACGCCAAGCGAAAGCAATGGGGAAGGCGAACCCCGCGAACCTTCGCCCGGCGCGCGGCAAAGGAGTCGTCCGCTTCGTTTGCTAGAGGTCCGGCCGGAAAGTCCCCCGTCGCACCGAGGGCGTGGCTGCGGCCTTCGTTCAAGGCGCGCGACCGAGGCGTAGCCGTAGCTACGGCGTTGGGAGCGCAACGCA
>JASMLK010000157.1 GCA_030748735.1 Myxococcota bacterium
GTGAACTGCACCATGCCGAGCAACTGGATCAGGTTCGCTTCGTTGGGCTGTTCCGTGGAAGCCGCCACGATGAGATCGCGCGTCTGGGGATACGTCGATTCGTTGCCGCGATCGAGCCGGAACAGGGTACGCAACACCTTGTGGTTGTGCGGGCTCGTGTCGAGCACGCGCAGCAGGTGCCCGCGCGCTTCGGCGGGTTGGCCGAGGTTCGCCAACACCCGGCCGAGAGCGAATTCGACGCCGGCGTCACGCTGGTCTGCGGGCACCTTGTTGAGCTCTTTCAGGGCCGCTTCTCGACGACCGAGCTTGATCAGACTCTGTGCGATGAGAACGCGCATCTCGCTGTCGTCCGGATTGATCTGCAGGTAGCGATTCGCCTGCTCGATCGAATACTCGTGCTCCCCGAGCGTCTGGTGGATGGTGGCGAGCACGCGGCGCGCCTGGTGCATGCCGGGGTCGAGTTCGAGTGCGCGGGCAACCGACACGCGCGCCCTGCTGGCCTCACCGATCGAGACCCGGGCCGAGCCCAGCGCAAAATGGGCCTGCGCCCAGTCGGGGCGACCTTCGACAGCCGCACCGAATGCTTCGATGCCTTTCTGGGAGTCGGCCTTTGCGAGGTACGCCTTGCCACGCACGAACTCGGCCTGTGGATGGAACGGGGTCTCCGCGAGGATCGCTTCGACGATCTGGAGACCTTCGGTGATTTCCGGACTGTTGTCCGAAAGCTCGGCAAGCGTCCCACCGCCGCTCGCCGACTCGGCGCTCGCGGCGCGGAACCCGACGTCGACGAGGATCTCGGCCCGCCGCAGGCGCGCTTCGACGTTGTCGGGCGCGATGGCCAGTGCGGAATCTGCGGCCGCGAGGGCTTCCTCGAGGTTGTCCTGTCCGCCCATGAACGAAGACAGCACGAGGAAGGGTGCGGGGTCCTGTGGATCGATCTCGGTCACGGCGCGCAAGATCTTCTCCGACTCTTCGTAGTTGCCTTCGACGCGGTAGTAGGTCGCGAGCATGAAGCGCAACAGCGTCGACGCAGGCATCGCCTCGACACCCTCGCGCAGGATCGCCTCGCCGTCCTCGGTACGATTTCGATCGAGATAGAAGCGTGCGAGGTTCGCGTAGCCCTCTTCGCGCTTGTCGCCTTCAGCGGGGCTGGTCGCCAGGGCGGCCTTGAACATGTCCTCGGCTTCCGCTTCTCGCGCCGGGTCCTGCATCAGGAACCGCGCAAGCAGCGAGTGCGCCCGGAAATTCCTGGGGAACTGCTCGATCGCCTTCCAGAACCAGGGTTCCGCCTTCTGGCGTCCGTCGGGCAGGCTCGCGTAGTAGGACGCAATGGTTGCCAGGTTGTCGAGGCCTCCGTCGATTTCGACCGCCTTCAGATAGAACTCCTCGGCTTCTCCCTCGCGCTTCAGCAATTGCAGCGCCTTGCCCCTGAGGATGTAGCCCTGGGGGTTCTCCGGCTCGTTCTTGATGGCGAGATCACCCATCGCGAGCGCCTGCTCGCCATCGTTCGCGACGAGCGAAAGCGCGCCGAAGCTGAGGCCCGCTTCGGTGTTGGACGGGTCGAGGCGCACGGTCTCGCTCATTTCCCAGTACGCGTCACGGGCACGACCGAGGTTCATGTAGGCCTTGGCGAGTTCGTAGTGGGTGTCCGCGTGGTTGGGGTTGATCTTGAGCACGTTCTTGTACTCGATCACCGCCTCCTGGAATTTTTCCTGCTCCGCGTAGTCTTCGCCCTGGGCATAGAAGGCGGCGAGCTTCTCCTCGTCGCTTTCACACGCGGTCAGCATCAGCGGCAAGGCCGCGATGATCAGTGCGCGGGCGATTGCGCGGGGCGAGAGCAGTTGAAACGATCCGTGACGCATGACTTGTTCCTTCGTAGCCGCCGTGGTGGCGGTCGTGGATTGCAGCCTTCCTGGTGATGTCTTCTGCGCGATCCGCATTGGATGCATGTAGAGCGCGCGATCGAAACTCATCGAAACCGTGTCGTGATCGCGACGCCAGTCTCGACGAAGCGCTGGAGTCTAGCCTGCCGAAAGGCGATGGTCGCCAGTTGCGGGCACACCCTCGAGTTCGAATTCACGTGTCGGTCTCGGGGTTTGTGCCCGCCGCGGGGGGTCGGGTGTCACGGTTCTTGCGCCAGCCCGGATGCACGAGCCCCATGCGCTCGATCATGTAGTTGAGCTTGCGCTTGCTCACCCCGATCAACGCAGCTGCGTCCTTCTGAACGAAATCCGCACGTTCGAGGGCCGCGACCACGAGGGCGCGCTCGACCGTCTGCAGGGAAAGCCCGCCGGGCGGCAACTCGATTCGCCAGTTCTCGGGGTCGGCGCTGCCGGGGGCACTCGAGCGTTGCAGGTCGTGTGCGTGCAGAATGTCGCCTTCACAGAGCAGAACCGCTCGCTCGATGGTGTTCTCGAGCTCGCGGACGTTCCCCGGCCAGGGATGGGCCTGCAGGGTCGAAAGCCCCTCGCGCGAAACGACCGGTGTCGGACGGCCGAATTCGCAGGCGAAACGCCGCGCAAAGCTCCGGACCAGGGGCTCGATGTCCTCACGACGGTCGCGCAGTGGTGGCAGGTGGATCGCGATGACGTTGAGGCGGTAGAAGAGGTCCTCGCGCAGAGCTCCGCTCCGCAGAGCGCTGCCGAGGTCGCGATTGGTCGCCGCGACGATGCGCGCCTGCGTCGCGATCGAACGCGTCCCGCCGAGGCGGTAGAACTCCTGCTCCTGCAGGACGCGGAGGAGCTTTGCCTGGGTGGCCGGAGAGATCTCGACGATCTCGTCGAGCAACAAGGTGCCCCCGCTCGCTGCCTCGAAGTGACCGATGTGCTCGCGGTCGGCACCCGTGAAAGCCCCGATCTCGTGCCCGAACAACTCGGACTCGAGCAGCGTTTCCGGCACTGCGGCGCAATTCATCTTGACGAAGGAACCGTGCCCGCGCGGTGAGTGGTCGTGGATGAGCCCAGCGACAACCTCTTTGCCGGTCCCGGTTTCGCCGGTGATCAGCACCGTCGACCGGATCGCGGCAACCCGCTTCGCAGTCGCGACGACTTCGCGCATGGCGGCGCTCTGCGCGACGACACCGCTGTCCACGCCCGGCACCATGCTCGTCGCGGCAGTCACGGTCGCCCCCTCGGCCAACGCCAGGAGAACGCGGCGATCAGGCGCCCGAGCACGAAATCGTTACTTCGTCCCTTCACGCAGACGCATATCGGTCGAGAAAGGGCCCGCGCTTGAGCGTCCTCGAACGCCTCGCCCGATCAGGAGATGAAATGATCTTCCGGCGGGATCACGTAGCGTTTTCCCCGCTGCTGAAGCCAACCATCTTCTTTGAGGCGCTTCACGGCCCGGGTCACGGTTTCGCGAGACGTTCCGATCATGTCGGCGATCTGTTGGTGGGTGAGCGTCGGCGTGATCCGCGAGTGATCGCCGCTCCCCTCGTCGAGCGCAATGCGTTCGAACAGGCCGCGCGTTCGTTCCTGCACCTTCTGGAAGGAGATCGAACTCGCCTGCTCGCCCGTGTCGCGCAGGCGTCGGGTGAGTTCCTGGATGACACAGAGTGCCAGGGTGAAGCTGTTCTTGAGCAGCTCCATGAAGTCGCGGCGCGACAGCGCCAGCAGCAGCGTGGGCTCGAGGGTACTGACGCTGGCCGAGCGCGGCTGGTTGTCGAGCAGGCTCATCTCGCCGAAAAAGTCACCCGCACCGAACAGGTTCATGATCTTCTCGCGCCCGTCGTTGGAGGCCTTGGTGACCTTCACGCGCCCCGAGCGGATCACGTACATGTAGTCCCCGGCGAGGCCCTCATCGACGATGATGGCGTCCTTGGGGAACTTCCGTTCGATCAAGTGACTCGCGAGGGTTTCGAGATCGTGATCACTCGCTTCGCGAAAGATCGGGATCGCACGGATGGATTCACAGGCTTCTCGGCGGGAAATGCTCGTTTCCGAGACTTGCGACATGGGGCCTCCCTCGTGGCGCCGCGCCTGGAATCAGGTCAGATCATCCCGACCTCGATCCTTCAACGCGGCCACGAACTGCTTCACGTCACTCGCGCGCGAACGCTTTGTGACGAGGATCACATCTCCTGTATCGACGATTGCGAGATCCTCTACACCCAAAAGTGCGATCGGGCGGTCAGAACCCCACACGAGGTTCGAAGGTGCGTCGATCGCCAGCAACTCACCGGCAATCACGCGATTGCCGGCCCGGGTGGCCTCGTCGCGACCGGCGGGGGTGCCGACACCGAGTTCGTCGGCGAGGGAGTCCCAGGTGCCGACATCGCTCCAGGCGAAGTCCACGGGCACGGTCCAGACGCGATCGCTGCGCTCCAGGATCGCGATGTCGACCGGCAGCGAAGGCGCACGACGATAGGCACTTGCGACCTCCTCGCGATTGCGCCCCCTGGGCTTGCGGCGCAGGGGCGCGAGCGCGTGGTGGAGGTCCGGGGCGAAGCGTTCGACCTCTTCGAGAAAGGTCGCGGCTTCCCAGATGAACACCCCCGCGTTCCACAGGTGACGCCCACCCGAGAGATAGCGCTTCGCCACCTTCAGGACGGGCTTTTCGACGAAGCGGGCAACGCGATGCAGCCCGGGATGCTTGCGGCCAACGCGCGGGCCGACTTCGATGTAGCCGTAACCGGTGTCGGGCCGCGTCGGCTTCACGCCGAGGGTCACCAGGACGTGTTCACGGGAAGCCGCGGCCGCTGCCTTGCGGATCGCTCCCGCGAACGCGCGCTTGCTCGGCACGTGATGGTCGGCCGGCAGGATGACGAGCACGGCGTCGGGATCTTCCGCCACGATGCGCTGCGCGATCCAGGCCGCCGCCATCGCGGTGTTGCGACGACGCGGTTCGACCAGCACCCGCCCCGCCC
Source organism: Myxococcota bacterium (assembly GCA_030748735.1). Classification (GTDB taxonomy): domain Bacteria; phylum Myxococcota_A; class UBA9160; order UBA9160; family UBA4427; genus DUBZ01. Next base: position 4,868 of record JASMLK010000157.1, read on the forward strand.
GGAGCCCCGAAGCGCGCCGCATCACGTCGGCATGCTCGTGACCGCAGACGATCCACAGGTTGTCGTCGGGCGCGAAGGCGCGAGCGCGTTCGAGGGTCGCGTCGAGCAGGCTCTGCCCTCCCACCACCTCGAGCAGGGGCTTGGGATGGTGGGCGCGCGACGCGGGCCAGAAACGCTCGCCCACGCCGCCGGCGAGAACGACGGCGTGCAGGCGTTTGCGGTTCATCTGCCGACGCTCACGTATTCGAAGCCTTCGGCCGCGAGGGCTTCCGCGCGATAGATGTTGCGCAGGTCGATCATCAACGGCTCGCAGAGCAATTCCTTCACGCGCGGAAGGTCGAGCATGCGGAACTGGTTCCACTCGGTGGCGATCACCAGGGCATCCCCACCTTCACAGGCTTCGTATGCGTCCTTGCACATCACGAGATCGGGGATCACTTCGCCCGCTTCGACCATCGCCTGCGGATCGTAGGCACGAATCGTCGCGCCGTCGGCGACGAGGCTCTGTGCGATTTCCATCGCCGGCGAATCGCGTACGTCGTCGGTTTCGGGTTTGAACGAAAGCCCGAGGAGGGCAACCGTCTTGCCCTGCACCAACCCGCCGAGGGCGGCTCGAATCTTCTGCGTGACGTGTTCCCGCTGACGCTGATTGGCGCGAATGGTGGCTTCGACGATTTCGAAGTCGACACCGAGTTCTCGCGCGAAGTGGGCGGCCGAAAGCGTGTCTTTCGGAAAGCAGGAACCACCGTAGCCCGGCCCTGCGTGCAGGAACTTCGAACCGATGCGCTTGTCGAGGCCCATCGCGCGGGCCACGCCCTGGACGTCGCCGCCGACGCGCTCGCAGAGGATCGACATCTCGTTGATGAAGGAGATCTTGGTCGCGAGGAAGGCGTTCGCCGCGTACTTCGACAGCTCCGCAGTCGCCACGTTTGCATTGACGAAGGGGGTCTCGTTCAGGAACAACGGCCGGTAGAGGTCATGCATGATGGCCAGCGCCTGGCCGTCGCCTTCGTCGGTGCCGATCACCACCCGGTCAGGACGCATGAAATCGCCGATCGCGGCGCCTTCGCGCAGAAACTCGGGATTGGAGGCCACGCTGAAGTGCGCCTCGCTCCCCCGCGCGTCGACCTCCTCCTGCACCCACTTGCGCACCTTCTTCGCGGTGCCCACGGGAACCGTCGACTTGGTGACGATGACCTTGTAGCCGTTGATGCACTGACCGATTTCGCGTGCCACCGCTTCGATGAAGCGAAGATTCGTGCTGCCGTCGTCCGCTGCGGGCGTCCCGACCGCAATGAAGACGACGAGCGCGTTCTGCACGCTTTCGGGCGTGTCTGAAGAAAACGAAAGTCGACCTTCGCGCACGTTGCGAGTCACGAGGTCTTCGAGCCCGGGCTCGTAGATGGGCATCTGGCCGCGGCGAAGTGCGGCGATCTTGTCCGCATCCTTGTCCACGCACACCACCTGCACACCGAATTCCGAAAAGCATGCGCCGGTCACGAGACCGACATATCCCGTACCGATCACGGCAACGTTCATGATTGCACTTCCCCTGTTTCCCCAGCGGACCGCGGAGCGGCTTCGACTTCGGGCGGCTCTACAGATTGACCGGTGCCGTCCTCACCGGGCGTCCACTCGGAAAACACCCCGAGGTTGCGCAAGAGACGAATCGTCAAGAACAACACGATCACAAGCAGGGCGACCGCGCTCTTGAGATCGTCGAGGATCGCGAAGTACACCGCGATCGAACAGAAGGACGCGGTCAACGAGTAGAGAAAGATGACCGCTCGCGTGTGAGAACCCTCGGTTCGCAGCAACCGATGGTGCATGTGCATCGAGTCGGCGGAGAAGATCCCCGCACCGCTGCGCAGTCGACGCAGAATCGAAAGCACCGTGTCGAGCAGAGGCACGGCGAGCGCCATCAACGGCACGACGAAGGGCAACACCGAAGCACGGCGGTAGCCGCCCATGTAGCCCTCGACCGCCAGCAGCGAGATCCCAAAACCGAGAAACAGCGCGCCGGTGTCTCCGAGAAAGATCCGCGCCGGCGGAAAGTTGTAGGGCAGGAAGCCAAGTGCACCGCCGATGATGACCGCCCCGAACACGACACCCGAAGCCTGCTCGGCGGTGAGACACACGTAGGCCATCGTGATGGCCATGATCACCGAGATCCCGGTGGCCAGTCCGTCGAGACCATCGATCAGGTTCACGGCGTTCGTCACGGCCACGACCCAGAGCACGGTGACCGAATACGACATCCACCAGACGAGTTCGAACGAGTCGCCCGACATGGGAAAGCGGAACGACTCGATCGCGAAGCCGGCGTGATAAACGATCGTGGCCGCCGCGATCTGCCCCACCAGCTTCGTCACGGCTCCCATTCCGAAGCGATCGTCGATCGCCCCGGTCGCCAGGATCAGGGCACTGGCTGCGAGGAAGCCGCGCAGACGGTTTGGCGGAAGCAGATCAGGATCGAGGAAGGTCGTCGCCACATACAGGCCGCCGAAGACGCCCGCCGCAACCGCCAGACCTCCGAGCAGGGGCATCTGGTCGCGCGTACTGATCTTGCGCTCGTTCGGCTTGTCCACCACACCGCAGGCACGCGCGAGCCTCATCACGATCGGCGTGCAGAGCGCCGAGACGAGCATCGCGACACCAAGTGGGATGACGATCAGCGAAATGGACAAGTGAGCCTCACGTACAATCCAGGGGAGCCCCAGCTGCCTGGGGGTCAAGGAAGGGAATCAGTAGTAGCCGTAGCTCTCGCGGCTGATGTCCGCGCCATTGAGGATCATGCCGAGGATGCGGCGACGATCGAGGATGTCGAGCACGGCACCGACCTCTTCACGCGGCGTCACGTCCGCACGCACCACGACCACGACACCGTCGGAAAGCTCGGACACCGTCTTCGAGTCGGGCAGACCCAGGGTGGCCGGCGTGTCGAGGATGATGCGGTCGTAGGACTGCACCATCTCGTCGAGCATCGACTTCATCCGGTCACTCGCAAGCAATTCGGACGGGTTGTCGGGTTGCGACCGCACGACCAGCGCGTCGAGATTCGTACCGTCCACACGGATCACGGCATCGGACAGGGACGCCCGGCCGAGCAGGACTTCGGCGATCCCGAGGTCCGGGGTGACCGCAAGCGACCGGTGGACGGTCGGGCGACGCATGTCGCAGTCGACCAACAGCACGCGATGTTCCACACGCAGCGACTCGACGACCGCGAGATTGACCGCCGCCGTACTCTTGCCTTCGCCGGGATTCGCACTCGTCATCGCCACCGTGCGAATCGGGCGCTGCGTCGCCAACGAATCGATGCGGCCGCGCAGCATGCGGAACTGTTCCGAGACGTACGACTCGGGACGAAGGATCGCGATGCGCCTCTTGTTCACCTCTCCGACGTCGGGGACGGGGACGGCCTTCTTCTTTATTCCCCGCTTGGGAACCAGGCGTTCGAGCAGCCCCTGCTTTTCGGCAGACGGCGCCGTCTGCGGCGAGTGGTCCCACGACAGGGCTTCGACCGGCTCGGCCTTTTCGCCCGCCACCTTGTGGCGTCGCTCGCGTTCGGCTTTCTGGAGTGCTTCGTAGTTACCCATTCATTCGCCTGCTTCGTTACGACCGTCTCTTAGCGAAACAGACCCAGGAGTCCCTTCTTACGCGCACCGGTGTCGGGTGCTCCGGTTCCGTCCTGCGCCGTTTCGGCCAGCGCGAGAGTAGCGGCAACGTCTCGGATCACCTTGCCGTCGAGCTGCATCCGGTCTTGCGCGTAACCCTGCAGGAGCGCCGCGTCGCACACGTTGTTGATGATTCGCGGGGTGCCCTGCGAAATCGCATAGAGGGCCTTGATCGCGCTCCGGTTGAAGACCGGCTTGCCCGTATAGCCCGCCTTCGCGAGACGCTCCTTTACGTAGTCCGCCATCTCGCGCGCATCGAACGGGCGCAGGTGGTGACGCAATGCGATGCGCTGGCGTAGCTGGCGCAGGTCGGGGCGCGAGAGCATTTCGTTCAGCTCGGGCTGGCCGACCAACATGATCTGGATGAGCTTCGACGTCGGTGTTTCGAGGTTCGAGAGCAAGCGAATCTCTTCGAGCATCTCGGGCGACAGATTCTGCGCTTCGTCGATGATGAGGAGCGTCTGCTCGTTGTTCGCGAGGCGTTCGATCAGGAATTCGTTGAACCGCATCAGGTACTCGGCTTTCGACTCGCACTTCTTCTCGATGCCGTACTCCTGGAAGACCAGCTCGAAGAAGTCGAGGGGCGAAAGACGCGGGTTGAAGATGAAGGCCGAAGCGGTCGTCGATTCGAGCTGCCCGAGCAGCGCGTGCAGCAGCGTCGTCTTGCCGGTCCCCACCTCGCCCGTGAGCAACACGAACCCCTTGCTGGACTGCACCCCATAGACGAGCGTCGCCAGACCCTCGCGATGCGCTTCTCCGAGGTAGAGAAACGAGGGGTCCGGCGTCATCTCGAAAGGTCGCCGTACGAATCCGTAGTGTTCGCAGTACATGGTGGGTTGTGCGATCCGTGATTCCTTGGAGTCCGCAGGAGGAGCCGTGCGCCAACGCGCGCCGCCCTACCCCAGGTGCTCCTCGATTGGAACGTGGTGCCAGGTGGTACCCGGCGCGCCCGCGCCTTCTTCGTCGTCGTCGCCGATCAGCCCGCTGATCCAGCCCGGGGCGCCATTGACGAACATGTACGTTGCGAGCCCGCCCACCAGGCAAAAGACGGTCATGCCCGTGAGTGCGAGGGCGCGCACGGTATGCATCTGCCTTCGCTTTTCGAGGTCGTCTTCGAACTGAATCGCGGGGATGACCGCGAGGACGGGAATGCCGACCGACGACTGCAGGTCGCGCTCCTGGTGAAACGACGGGTCGGTGCCCTCGGCGACGATGCCCACGACGACGCCAACCGCGAGCCCGAACATGAGTCCGAGAACCAGGATCAGCACGCGATTGGGAGACGAAATCTCGCGAGGCGGAATCGCCGATTCGAGGATTCGAAAACGCTCGCCGAGCTGGCGGCGTTCGAGGTCGGCCTGAACCGCCGCCTCGAGGCGGAGATTCGAGAAGCTCAACAGGCTCTGCGAAAGCTGTTCGTGCTGGCGACGAAAGGACTGGAGCTGTTCGGCCACCCGGGGCGTCGCGGCGATGTTGGCGCGCAACTCGTCGAGGCTGAGTTCGATCCGTGCGACTTCCTGTTCGAGGGCCTGCACGTGAAGTTCGGCGCGCTGGCGTTCGGCCGCGGCACTCTGTTCGGCGAAGGTCGTGTATTCCTCTTCTTCTTCCGTCTCCTGCCCGGCCGCGAGCGCCTCCTCGGCCTCGCGGGCCCGGCGGTTGGCCGCGATCTCCCCGTTGAGCGCCACCATGTCGGGGTGACGTTCGGTGAAGCCCTTCGAGACCAGTTCCTTGCGCTGGATTTCGAGCGCCTGCACGCGGCGGGCCGGGGACAGCGCGTCGGTGACGGCGCCTTCGTCCATCGCCTGAGCCGCGCGAAGTTGATGCTCCCAGAAGGCCTGGTCACTTCGCGCGACATCGAGCTGACGCTGCGCGTAGCGCAGCTCCGACATGTCGCGTTCGAGGGTGCGCTGGTTGTTGCCGAGGTTCTCGGGCAGGCTGGCCTCGTTTTTCTCCTTGATCTCCGCGAGCGCCGCATCGACTTCCACGATGCGCTCGGAGAGTCGGGTCTCTTCGTTGGCGATGAACTCGAGACTCGTCTGTGTCGTGCGGACGCGATTGTCGATGTGTTCCTGGATGAAGTCGTTCGCGATCTTCTGCGCCACATCCGCGGCGGTCTTGGCCGACGGCGAGGAGAAGAAGATCTCGAACGTATTGATTTCGGGCGTCCGCGTCTGACGCAGCCCGCGCGTCAGTTCCGGAAGGACCGGCCGAACCGAGACCTGCTCGCGCATCTGGTCGACGATTTCCTGGCGGGTCATCGTCTTGGATTTTTCGCGATACAGCTGCAGCTCTTCGATGATGCGGGATAGACGCGTACGACTCAGGATCTCCGCCGTCATCAAGTTCAGGCGTTCGTTGAGGTCGACGCGCGCGGCCCCGGCCTCGACCAGTCGTTCGTTGACCGTCTGGGGTTCGACGAGAAGAATGGCGCTTGCCGTGTACTCGTTGGGCAATGCCATCGCAATCCAATAGACGACGAGGGCGACGGCCCCGGCGATGACGCTCGCCATGTAGCCGCGGCGCTTCAAGCCACCCAGCAGATCGATCTGAATTCCACTTTCGTTCGTCATGGAAGGGTCCTGTTCTCTCCCGGCAGGCGCACTAGAAGCGAAGTGCCTGTGCGTTGTAGTCGAAGCGGATCACCGCACGAACGCGGTCGACCGTCCCGCTGGCGCCCGAGTCCTGCCGCAGGTAGTCGACCGTGAAGCCCCCGAAGACTTCGGGGGTCATGCGATACGACAGGTTGGCCGCAGCCAACCATTGATCCACGGAATTCACGAAGCGCTGGTCTTCGAATTTGAGTACCGCTTCGCGTTGGTTCCACTCCGCGGTCGCGCCAAAGACGAGCCGGGGAGAAAGCTGCCAGTCGACGGTCCCAGTGACCCGGTCGATCAGGTAGGTGGTCGCCGAGAACGCCACGTCGGAACTCGCCCTCGTGTAGGCAAGCGAAGCCGAGCCGCGATCGTAGTCCGCGTTGACCTCTGCGCTGGCGAAATACTCCAGGTTGGTCTCATCTCCCGACCGGCCATCATTGGTTCGTGACGAGCGCAACCATGTCGGACCGCCACTCACCGAAACACCATAGGTCGGCGTGAAACGATGGCTTCCAAACAAGAAGAAGCCGTAGGAGTCGGTCCGCGTCTTGCGTCGACCGCTCCCGGGCGATCCCTCGACCGTCTGCCTGCGGACGCTGGCTCCGATCGCGATGGAATCTCGCATGCTCAAGACGTAGTTCGACTGCGCGCTCCCGGAAATCGATTCGACGTCCGCAAGGTCTTTGTCTTCGCGCTCGACGATGCGGTATCCGGCGTTCGAACTCAGCGACAAGCGCTGGGTCAAGCCGTACCGGACATCGCCAGACAACCGGTTGCGCAGCGTCTGCTTGTGCCCGCCACCGTCGAGATCGATCGTCGGGTCGTCGCTGAAATCGCGATCGGAATCCCGCTCTGCGGCCAGCGACTCCCGCAGCCCCAACGTGAGACGATCCGTTGGGCGGTAGTCACCCCGGGCATTCAACCGATGACTGAACTCGTCGACCTGGTCACCCTGGCTATAGATCTTGAAGCTCGGTGCGTAGTTCACACCGGCTTCGTAGAGCGGGGCTCGGGTGTCGAGCTTGAACCGCGGCCCGATCTCGAAGACGATCGCATCCTGCTTGTTGCTGGATACGTTGTCGACGTTGTCGTTGTAGCGGGTGTTGGTCCTCACACCGAATTTGAACTCATTGTCCGCGGCGAATGCCGGAAGGCAAACGGAAAGCAGCGCCATGTACAGCAGGAACTTTCGCATCCGTCTTCCCTGTTCTTTCCCAGGATCCGAGGACCAGACCTTCTGGCCCCGGGCTTACCCGTTGACTCGGGATCGCCGTCAGTTTTCGACGACGATGGTGTCCCCAGCCTGCAACACGATGTTGGAGTCGGGCGCCTTTCCCGCGAGATAGGCGCCGTAGTTGAACACGTACTCCACCATGCCCGTCCGCGACTTGCGCAGGATGCGGACACGGTTCTTCTTGGCCCAGACGGTGAAACCACCCATCGTGGCGATTGCTTCCAGGACCCTCATTTCCCTGCGCAGGGGCAACGCACCGTTGGCGGCCACGCCTTCGCCCAGCAGGTAGACGGTCCGGCTGTTCATCTCACGCACGAGGACGGTGACGTCGGGTGCAGCGATGAATTCGGAAAGCGCCTCGGTCAACACTTCCTTGAGTTCCTGGGGCGTGAGCCCTTCCGCCTGGACGTCGTCGAGCAGCGGAACCGAGATCTTTCCGTCTGGGCGCACCGGCGCCGCGACGCTGAGTTCCTGGTTCTTCCACACCGTGATCGCGAGCACGTCCGTCACGCCAATGACGTACGGCTTTCGCTCACCCGCCACCATTTCGGGCGGCGGCGGCGGCGCATTGCTCGCGCAGGCCAGGAGCCCTGCCGAAAACGCCAGCGCAACGAGCACGAGACAACGCGTGGTAGTGCGTCGGACCGAAACCATCTTCACTTATCGCCCCTCACTCAGGCCGTTCTCTTTCATCTTGTAGAGAAGCGCCTTGTAACTGATCTGCAGCCGCTCGGCGGCCTCCTTGCGGTTCCAACGGGTCTGCTGGAGCACCTTGTCGATCACGCGCTTTTCAGCGATCTGGGCTGCGCGCTTCGAAATCGCCTTCAGGTCCACGCCGCCCGAAAAGTCGACACCGAGGGCATCGAGATCCAGGCCGACCTCGCCGACCTCGGGGCTCTCCTCGGCGGGCTTGCCCCGCATGGCGATTTCCTGCAGCACGGTCTGCTCGTTGCCGAGCACCACCATGCGCTTCACCATGTTTTCGAGTTCGCGGACGTTGCCCGGCCAGTGGTACTCACTCATGACCTCGAGGGTCTCGTCGGTGAGCTCGCCCATGTTCTTCTTGTATTGCTCGTTGTACTTCGTGACGAAGTGGTCGACGAGCAGCGGCAGGGCATCGATGCGGTCGCGCAGCGGCGGGAGATTCACCGTCACCACGTTGAGCCTGTAGTAGAGGTCCTCGCGGAAGCTCCCCTCTTTCACCGCGTCTTCGAGGTTGCGGTTGGTGGCGGCCAGGATGCGCGTGTCGACGCGCACGTCGTTCTCGCCGCCGAGGCGCGAAAACTCGCCGTCCTGGAGAACCTGCAGGAGCTTGGCCTGCAGACCGGGGTGCATCTCGCTGATCTCATCGAGGAAGATCGTGCCGTGGTTCGCATACTCGAACTTGCCGAGCTTGCGCCGCAGCGCGCCCGTGAAGGCGCCCTTTTCGAAACCGAAGAGCTCACTTTCGAGCAGCTCGCTGGGCAACGCCGCACAGTTGACCTTGACGAAGGGATAGGTGCGCCGGCCCGACAGGCTGTAGAGGCCGCGCGCCACGAGTTCCTTGCCCGTGCCCGATTCGCCGCGAATCAAGACCGTGATGTCCGTGTCCGCAACCTGTTCGATCATGTTGCGCACTTCGAGCATCTTGGGGTTGTCGCCGAACAGCCCGAGGACGTCTTCCGATTCGTTGCGGACGCGGCCGCGCAGCTGCTCGACCTCTTCCTTCAGGGCGTGCTTCTCGAGCGCCTTCTGGAAGGCCAGCTCGAGTTCTTCGACTTCGAAGGGTTTGCGCAGGAAATCCGAGGCGCCGAGCTTCATCGCCTCGACGATCATGCGCGCCTGGCCGTGGCCCGAGAGCATGACGACGGGCACTTCGGGGATGCGTTGCTTCAAGACGCGAAGGGTCTCGAGTCCGTCCATCCCCGGCAGCACGGCGTCGAGGGTGATGATGTCGGGGCGGGATTGGTCGAGGGTCGCAAGCGCCTCCTCGCCGTCGCCCACGGCGGTAACGTCGTAGCCCAGCCGCATTGCCAGCGTCTCGAGGTAGTCGCGGATCCCCGGATCGTCGTCGATCACCAGAACTCTGAACCGCTCGGCCATAACCACTTCTTTCCTTCACTGCCGCAACACGAGTGCGTCGGGTCGGTTCCCACGCGACGCAACGATTCCGCCGTGTGGGTAGCCCGGGCCGGTTCGCGTTCCGCGAGGGACGTGCCAACAACAGCGGTTCGGCGAAAACCGCGTTTTGTTCCGCCTCAATCCCAAAGGTGGGTGAACTCTTTCTCGCAGTGTGGAATAGTTTTCCTCAATTGGGAATAGAAATCTCTCTTGGGAACTTGGCTTCCTTTCATCGACACTACGAGGGCAATGCTGTTCCCATTTCTGCACTCGATCCTCACACGCTGATGACGATCTGAGGCAAGAACGGGTGCTCTCCCCAACGCTTTGCAATGGATGGAAAACCGTAGACATATCGGTAGCGACTGCGCGAGACTTGCGTGTTTTCCACCGGCTGGGCGCAGCTTGGATGCCGCCTCCCGTCGTCCCCCGCCGGGACCTCGACGCCTCCGCCAGACGGGCTCAGCGCTCCGGTAGAGCGGCGCGGTGGAGCGTCAGGTCGCCACAGACCCGCAGGGTCTCGACCCGGGCGGAGACCGCACAGGCCTGACCGCGGGCGATTTCGAACCGCTGCCCGTCTTCGCCCCCCTCGACGGTCCCCCCTCCCCGCTCGCAGAGCAGGATCTGGAAACCCGAGCGGTTCGAGCTGCGGAATTCGTCCGCGACCTCGAGCCGCGACAATTCGAACACCGCCGCCGGGGACCGGTAGACCCACTCGCCAGGGCTTCGCTCGACCGGCCGCATGGGCACCGGCGCGCGGGCATGGAAGTCGAGGACGCCGAGCAATTCGCCCACGTCGACATGCTTCGGCGTGAGCCCGCCGCGCAAGACGTTGTCGGAATTGCCCATGAGTTCGATCCCGGCCCCGCGCAGGTAGCAGTGCAGTTCTCGCGGGGGCAGATAGAAGGCTTCGCCCGGTTCGAGATGGACCCGGTTCAGCACGAGCGGCGCGATCGCGCCCGCGTCGCCGGGGAACGCCGCGGCGAGTTGCACGACCCAACCCGCTTCGGGCGCAGCGTGCTGGGCGCGGCAGCGGTCGACGAGTTCGCCGAGCCAGGTCGTGGGATCGCTCTGCCAGAGCGCTGCAAAGAAGTCGCGAAGCCCCAGCTCACCCTGCTCCTGAAGCGGCCGCGCGATCTCGTCTAGCCGGTCGATCCCCAGCGCGTCGAAGCGGGCGACGATGTCCGCGGGAGCGCGGAACCCCGCGAGGGCATCGAATGGCGTCAGGGCACACAGCAATTCCGGCTTCGGATGGGGGTCGCGGTAGTTGCGACGCGGGTCGTCTCGGCCGGGCCCCTCGCGCTCTTCGCGCTCGAACCCTGCGCGCGCCTGCTCGGTACTGGGATGCGCCTGCAACGAAAGCGGCTGTCCCGCCGCGAGTAGCTTGAACAAGAAGGGAAGCTCGCGGCCGAAGTCTTCGACGCTCGCGCGCCCGAGACGACCGGCTGGATCTTCGGCGATCCACTCGGGCAACGGCGTCCAGCCTCGCTCGAGTCGCACGAGCGACGGCGACGCCGCATGCGCCCCCATCCACCATTCGGCCTCGGGGCGAAGCGCACCGTCCCCTTCCGCTGGCTCGAGACCCAGCCAGCGCGAGATGAAACCGGGGTCGCCCCAGGCGTAATCACGCAGCGTTCCGCGGAGTTCGACGATCTCCGACATCTTCTGACGGCCTCGCAAGCCTCGCGACGGAGCTGGCTGGCTACTCCGCCTCGAGTCCGCAGTCGCGAATCTTCTGGAGCAGGGTCTTGTAGCTCACGTTCAAGAGCCTGGCCGCCTGCTTGCGGTTCCAGCTCGTGCGCGCGAGGACCCGCTCGATGGTTTCGCGTTCGGCCTGCTGCGCCATCCGTTTGCCGACCTCGCGCAGGGGAACATCACCGGCGGTCTCTTCGATTTCTTCGAGCAACTCCTGCAGGGCCGAGCGCCCGACCGGGCTTCCGGCTTCGCGCCGCTCGATCTCGGCGAGAATGGAGTCTTCACTCTCGAGCACCACGATGCGCTTGATCATGTTCTCGAGTTCGCGGATGTTGCCCGGGAAGTCGTAGCGCTGGAAGGCGGCGAGCATGTTGGGAGACAGCGTGCGCAGGGGCCGCCGATAGCGTGCGCTGTAGCGCGCGAGGAAGGACTCACACAGGCCCTCGATTTCGTCGCGGCGCTCGCGCAGCGGCGGAATCTGTATGTTGACCACGTTGAGTCGAAAGTAGAGGTCTTCGCGGAAGTCCCCGTCCTGCACCATCTGCACCAGGGGACGGTGGGTCGCGCAGACGACGCGAACATCGACCTGGATTTCCTTGTTGCCGCCCAACCGGGTGAATTCACGGTCCTGCAGCACCTGCAACATCTTGGCCTGGAGGCCCGGGCTCATCTCGGCGATCTCGTCGAGGAAGATGGTCCCGTGGTTCGCGATCTCGAAGCGTCCCGGCTTGCGCGAATTGGCCCCCGTGAAGGCGCCCTTTTCGTAGCCGAACAATTCGCTTTCGAGCAGGTCTTCCGGAAGCGCTGCACAGTTCACCTTGACGAAGTTCTGCTCACAACGGGTGGAATGCTGATGCACCGCGCGCGCGACGATTTCCTTGCCGCAGCCGCTTTCGCCCTGGATCAGGACGGTGACGTCGGTGCCCGCGATCTGGTCGAGGACTTCACGCACCTTGCCCATCGCACCGCTCGTCCACACGACGTTCGCCGGGTCGGCCACGTCGTTGACCTCGGTGTTGACCAGCATGCCGGCTTCGTGGTCCGCGCGATCGAAGATCGCCCCGAGGGCCGCGTCGAGGGCTTCTTCTTCGAAGGGCTTGTTGAGGTAGTCGACGGCTCCGAGCTGCATGCATTCCACGATCGACGACGCGCGACCGACCACGGAAAGCATGACGACAGACAGATCGAGGTTGAAGCCGCGAATCCGTCGCAGGGTCTCGATGCCGTCGATGCCGGGCATCATGATGTCGAGCAGCACGGCGTCGGGTGCGGCCCCGCCCTCGAGCAGCGCAAGCGCGCTACGCCCGTCTTCCGCCGTGTCGACGTCGTAACCCTTCGCCTCGAGCAGATGCGCGAGGTAGGTCCGGATGCCTTCTGCGTCGTCGACCACAAGAATGCGGCGGCGCGCCGGAGGTTCGACCGGTGTTCGACTCGTGCGTTTGGTTCCGCGGCTCGCCATGGTTCTTCAGCTCTCTCCCCGCGCCGCGCGACCGCGAGCGGGGATCCAAAAATGAAAGCGGCTCCCGCCGCCCGGCACCGCCTCGACGCCGATGGTGCCGCGATGGGCTTCGAGGATCCGGCGACAGATCGCGAGGCCCAGCCCCACCCCCTTCGCCGATTTGCTGCGACGGCCTCTCACATAAGGTTCGAAGATCCGCACCCGATCGTCCTGGGCAATGCCGGGCCCCTGGTCGGAGACGGACACTTCGATACCGGGGGTCCCCGAACGCTCCAATCCACTCGCGGCGATACGGATTGCGCTCTCCGGCGTGGTGTACTTGATCGCGTTTCCAATCAAATTGGTAAGTACCTGTTCGATCCGTGCAGCGTCGAAATGCGCGTCCGCAAGACCGGAGGCGACGTCGATTTCGACGCCGATATCGTTTTCTTCGAAGGCCGGCGCGAAGAACTCGATCACCTGGCGGATCAGGCCTTCGATCGGCAGGCGCTCCAGTCGCAGACAGATCGCCCCTCCGTGGTCGTGCGAAGCGTCGAGCAGATCGACGACGAAGTCGTTCAGCCGCTCGCAACTCGCGCGGGTCGATTCGAGGTAGCGCCGTTGGTCGTCGTTCAGTTCGCCCGCCTGCTCCGACAACAAGAGCTTGCTGTACCCGGAGATGACGGTGAGCGGGGTGCGTAGTTCATGACTGAGGGTCGCGATCAACTCGTCACGATCCTGTTTGATTTCCTTGTTTGCACGTTCGAGGCGATCGACGTCGTCGAGGTTGGTCTCGGCCTGGCGAGGTCCACCCGGAAGGTCGGTGAGCACACACAGCTCGTGACCGGAGGCGGCTTCGAATAGCGCATCCGGGAGCGCAAGGCGCTCCACCCGAACGAAGCGCGGCAAGGCGTCCTCTTCGCCGGGACGCCGCCAGGCAAGGATCTCACCGCCGGGGCCCTGGTCGATCGACTGGCCCCACTTGCGAAGCGTCGATTCGAGACAGGCTCCCATGAAGGTGGGTGCCCCTTCGCCGGTCAAACGTTCCGCGGCCGCGTCGCTCGCCCACACGATCTTCCCGTCGCGACACAGCACCATGGCAGACGAGTTGACGCACGGCTCGGCGTCTCCACGCGTGTCGCGTACCTGGGCTGCCGTGCCGGACATCGATCCTCCTTCGAACGAATTGCGTCGGCACGCCGTGGTATGTTTCTGCGCTTCGGGTGCGAGAGGGGTGCCTGTGATCTCATCGCCTCGGCGCCACGCGTTCTTTAACGGGATGGCTGCGGACCCTGGCGCGGTACGCAGCTCACGTGCAGCAAGCGTTCGGAGAAGCGCACAACGATGTGCAGAGCCATCTGCAGCGGGGCCAGACCGGGGTGGGGGCCGGCGTGAGCGGAGCCAAAGGCGAAGCGATCCGCCGGCGCATGGCGCAACTCGGCGAGGCACTCGACCGACACAATCGACGTTACTACGTCGAGGACCGTCCCGAGATCAGCGACGCCGAGTACGACGCCCTGTTCCGCGAATTGCAGGCACTCGAAGCCGAACACCCCGACTGGGTGCGTGCGGATTCGCCCACCCATCGCGTGGGCTCGCCTCCTGCCGAGGGTTTCGAGACCCATCCGCATCTGTCTCCGATGCTCTCCCTCGACAACGCGATGGACGAAGCCGAAATGCGCGCCTTCGCGGATCGCATCGCGCGAATGCTCGAACACGAGGGCGCGATCCCCTTCGCCGCCGAACCGAAGCTCGACGGTGCGGGCGTCGAACTGATCTATCGCAAGGGTCGCTTCGAACGCGGACTCACACGCGGTGACGGGAGCGTCGGCGAAGACGTGACGGCCAACCTGAAGCACGTGCTCTCGGTCCCCCTCCAGTTGGTCGACGACGGGGAACCCACCCCCGAACTGCTTTCGATTCGCGGTGAAGTCGTCCTCCCGATCGCCGCCTTCAAGCGACTGAACGAGCGACGCGTCGAGCGCGAACTCGAGCCCTTCGCGAACCCGAGGAACGCCGCGGCCGGCGGGCTACGGCAGCTTCACGACATCGACGTCGATCGTCTCCGTTCCCTCGAGTTTCGCGCCTACGCGCTCGCAGACGGTCGCCCCGACGGGCTCGAGACCCAGAGCGAAATCCTCGGCTGCCTCGAAAGCTGGGGGTTCATCGTTTCCCCCGAATGCGGGCGCTGCGACGACGTCGATGCGGCCGTCGCGTACCACGAAGACCTCCTCGAACGCCGCGCCAAGCTCCCCGTCGAAATCGACGGCACCGTGTTCAAGGTCGACGACCTCTCGCTCCAGGAAGAACTCGGCACCCTGTCGCGGTCCCCGCGCTGGGCGATCGCTTTCAAGTTCCCACCCGAGCAGGCCACCACGACCCTGCTCGACATCGAGGCCCAGGTCGGTCGAACCGGTGCGCTGACCCCGGTCGCGAAGCTCGACCCGGTGCGGGTTGGTGGCGTCACGGTTTCGAACACCTCACTCCACAATCAAGACGAGGTCGACCGCAAGGACCTGCGGATCGGCGACGAAGTCGTCGTGCAACGCGCGGGCGACGTGATCCCGCAGGTCGTTCGCGTGCTGCTGGGACGCCGCAAGACGGGCAAGGACGCACCCCGTCTGTACCGGTTACCCGAGCAATGCCCTGTCTGCGGCGATGAAACGCTGCGCCTCGAAGGTGAGTCCGTCACCCGCTGCCCCAACATCGACTGCCCGGCCCAGCTCAAGAACAACCTCTGGCATCTAGCGAGCCGCGGCGCCCTCGACATCGATGGCCTCGGGGAAAAACTGATCGAACAACTCGTCGACGCGGGTCACGTAGAGCGCCTGTCCGATCTATTCGACCTCGACCGCGACACCCTGATCGGCCTCGAACGCATGGGTGAGAAGTCGGCCGACAACCTGCTCGAAAGCCTCGACAAGGCGCGCGAAACCACCTTCGCACGTTTCCTGATCGCCCTCGGCATTCGTCACGTGGGCGCGACCATCGCCCAACTCCTCGCGGACGGGTTCAGCGACCTCGACACGCTCATCGAGGCGCAGGCCCGCGACATCGCCGCGGTGGAAGGCATCGGCCCCACGATCGCCCAGAGCGTGGCCTCGTTCTTCGCCGACCCGCGAAACCGCGCCGAAGTCGAGCGTCTCCTCGAGCTGGGACTTCGTTGGAAGGCACCAAAGAAGCGGGCGACCAAGGCTGCGGACGGCCCCCTCGTCGGCAAGACCTTCGTCCTCACCGGCACGCTTTCGCAGCCCCGCGACCACTTCAAGGAACGCATCCTGGAAGCCGGCGGCAAGGTGACGGGCTCGGTCTCGAAGAAGACCGACTACCTGGTGGCGGGCGAAGCCGCAGGCAGCAAGCTCACCAAGGCCCAGAAACTCGAAGTCTCCATCCTCGACGAAGCGGCCCTGCTCGAACTGCTCGGGACGGACTGAGCCCGCTGTCCTGGGGCACTCCCTCCTCCCGACATCAGTCGAAACCGGCCCCGAACTTGCTGTTGGTCGAGTGCCCGCGGTCCCGGCGAGACACCCGCAATCCAATACGAACGCCATCGACCCGAGAAGACCCTCCTTCACGAAATCGTCCGCGAACAACTCGAAACCTTCCTCGCGAACGCCAGGCAACAGGGGGCACCCATTGCGACGTTCGTCGAACGAGAGCTTCGCGCCTATCTCGAGTGCGGAATCCTGGCTCACGGATTCCTGCGCCCGCACTGCGACGGTAGTGGCGACGACGAAGCGGAGATCTGAAGCTTCCCAGTGTTCTCGCGCGAAGCGCACGAGGTCACACCAGCCACGCCAACCCGTGCGATCCCAAAGTCCCCCTCGAGTCCCAGACGCCGCCTTGCGCCCTCGGGCCGCATGAGAGACGCTTTTCTGTGAACCTGCGGCAACGGGCTCGCATGAAAAAGCTTGAAATCGCCCCGCGCCGGGCCCTTTCAGCCCGATCGGAGCGAGTTGACATAGCGTTACTCATCGGCGGAACGCGCGAAAAGCCAGCTTGCTCTTCCTATGCGCGGGGCTAGACGTGACGCCTCTGGCGGATCGCAAGGCCTAGCATCCCCATCATCAGGAGAAGGCCCGTACCGGGCTCGGGGATACTCGCGACGCGAAATCCCATGCTGCTGCCCTCGACCGACGGGAAGCGGTCGTCCCGGTACGACGCTGCGAGACTGATCGGGTTGCTGAGCCAGCTTTCGCCCCGCAGGCCACGCTCCGAGCCGCTTATGATGGCTTCGTTCCACTCCCACACGTTCCCGCCCTGGTCGAAGGTGCCGTTCGGACTCGCCGAGCCCGTGTAGCTCGCGACGTCGGTGACATCGCCCACGACCCAGTCGCAGTTCGCGGTGTTGGCCGTCGCGCCGGGCACCGCGCAGGTGGTCTGCGTGTTCGAACCCGCCGGGTAGTCGAAGTAGCTCGTTGTCACGGCGTCGTAATACGCCGCCTTGTACCACTCGTCTTCACTCGGGAGAAAGATATTCGCCCCGGGGTTGCGCGTGATCGAGTTGTTCTGGATCCCGAGATACGTGATGGTGTACGCGCCGGTCTCCGTGTCGCCGCTGCCCTGGCCATTGTTCAGCCAGTTCGAAAAGCGCAGGCTGTCGTAGAACGACACGTAGTTCACCGGCTTGTTCTCGCGCCCCGCAATCGCGCTGTACGTGTAGCTCCCCGGGCTACCGCTGCGCGTGATGCCGCCGGCGAAGCCCGAGCCCATCCTCGTGCTGTACAGCGCATTCGCGTTGTTGGACACGGCCTTCGCGTTCAGGAACTCGGCGTACTGCGCGTTCGTGACCTCGGTCCTCGAGATCCGGTAGCTCTGCGCCACGGCACCGAAACAGCCCTGGGACTGCGTGTCGCAGGCGTTGCCCGCGCCCCCCACCGTGACCCAGTCGATCGTGACCGCCGAGGCCGACTCGGCGAGTAAGAAGAGAAACAATGCGCCTACACCCAGGAGCAAGCGCGACAGTCGAACGAACTTCAGCATCCAATTCTTCTTCCCAAGACGCGGTCGATCAGCGCCGCCTGCGCCGTTGCGGCCCGCCGCGGCACATGGCGCAGGCCATGTTGCAGTCCGCGCAGAGTTCGACTGCGAACCTGGTGGGAAACGACAAAGGCCTGAGCGTCTTCGCTATGGCCTGAAGGTCGGTTTCGGCTTGTTGTTACTGGGGAGTTCATAGCATCCCTCTGGTCGTTTCCAAGTGGCCGTCCAACCTATCAGTGAGCCCCGACACTGTCCTATGACGGTGATCATGGGCGGACGGCGCATCGATCCTCCGGATCGAATGCGCGAATGAACGTCATCTGGCGAATGCCTACGGGGCAAGGTGCCGCCTGCCTGCGCGCAAGTGTTTTCCACAGATTTCGACGCAAGCCTGACTTCGAATCCCCGCAGCCCGACTTCGACTTCGACCAGCGCCCGCACAACGACGGTAGTGGCGACGACGAAGCGGAGATTTGAAGCTTCCCAGTGTTCTCGCGCGAAGCGCACGAGGTCACACCAGCCACGCCAACCCGTGCGATCCCAAAGCCCCCCTCGAGTCCCAGACGCCGCCTTGCGCCCTCGGGCCGCATGAGAGACGCTTTTCTGTGAACCTGCGGCAACGGGCTCGCATGAAAAAGCTTGAAATCGCCCCGCGCCGGGCCCTTTCAGCCCGATCTGAGCGGGTTGACATAGCGTTACTCATCGGCGGAATCGTCGAAAACCCAGCTTTTTTGTCCTACTCGCGATCCCGAAGGCGCGGCACACAGCGGTTGGCGTGCGACGTGGCTTTCGATTGCGGCGATGACGGTGATCGGTGCCGTGATCATCTACACCGCGGAATTCACCGCGAGCTTGATGATCGACGATCCCGAGGTGGTTCGGCTCACGGTGGTGTTCATCTACATCCTCGGCGCAGTGCAGCCCCTGATGGCGATCGAAGCGGCGCTCGGCGGTGCCCTTCGCGGAGCCGGCGACACGCGCTTCCCGATGTTGGTCACGGCGACGGGGCTGATCGTGGTGCGCGGCAGTGTGGCGGCCCTGGGTGCGTATCTGGGCGTCTCGGTCGCGAGTGGATCTTTGCGGCCTTGATCGCCGACTACGTCGTCAAGGGCGTGATGCTGGTGCTGCGCTTTCGCTCCGGCCGCTGGAAGCGGATCAAGATCTAGCGGGCCGAGCTTCTTCGAGGGCCATGAAGGCTTCGACGAGAGGGCGGGGGCCCGCGATCATCGATGCTTCGCGCACGGCGTCGCGGCGGTTGTAGCGTGCGCGCCGGCCGTCGAAGTCGACGTAGGCACCTCCGGCTTCGTGAACCAGGAAGTCGCCGGCACAGACATCCCATTCGTGCTTCGGCTTGAGTGATAGGTTGAAGTCGGCGTCGCCACAGGCCACGAGCGCGAGTTTCCATGCGATCGAGCCGGTGGGGCGGAGGCTTGCGAACTGCGACTCGAGGCCTTCGAGCATGCCGTCCCGGTGTTCGCTGCGGCTCGCGACAACGCGTGCCGCGGCGAGCGAAGCACACTGCGACACGCGCGCGGGTTCGCCGTTCCTGGTGACGCCACCACCGAGCGCGCCCGCGACCGTGACGTCGACCGCCGGGTTGTGGACCACGCCGAGGACCGGCTCCCCTTCGACCACGAGCCCGATCGAAACCGCGAATTCCGGGATCTGCCGGGTGAATTCGCGCGTGCCGTCGATCGGGTCGACGATCCAGACGCGCGCGCAGTCGAGTCTTCGCAAGTCGTCTTCCGACTCTTCGGTGAGCAAGCCGTCTTCGGGATGGGCGTCCGCGATGGCTTTGCGGATGCACGCGTCCGCGGCGAGGTCGGCTTCGGTGACCGGGTTGTTCTCCGACTTTTGCCAGGTCTTCGCACCGTCGCGATAGAAGCGCGCGATGAGTCGGCCCGCTTCGCGTGCGACGTCGAGCGCGAAGCCGAGTTCGTCGCGGTATGTGGGCGGGGACGTCACGCGGGCCAGTATAGTTGCCGGCATGAAGACACAGACCTGTGAGTTCGGCTTTCTGGCGGCGCCCGATTCGGGCAGCCACCCCGCTGTCGTGATGATCCATGACGTATGGGGACTCAAGGAGCACACCCGCGACATCGCGACCCGTCTTGCGGGCGAGGGCTTTCGAGTGCTGGCGCTGGATCTCTACCGCGGGATGTCGAACGTGAAGATCGAAAACCCCGGGCCGTGGATCCAGGGCTTGTCGGACCCGGACATCGTCGCCGACCTTCACGCTGCGGCGGCCTTCATGCGCGACCGTCCCGACACCGCGGGCCATGCTGTTGGCCTCACGGGCTTCTGCATGGGCGGCATGTACGCCTTGCTCGCCGCATGCGAAGGCGACGAGAGCGCCTTCGCCGCCGTGGCACCCTTCTACGGGATGCTCTCCTACGACCATGGCCTGATGCAGGCGGACGGCGGCCTCGACCCCGCAAAGAAGCCGCGTGACCCCATCGCGGCAGCGGGCGATCTCCACTGCCCCGTGCTGGCCTTCTTCGGTGCAGAGGATCCGTACATCACGCTGGACGACATCGCGGCCCTGGAAGAGAAGTTCGAAGGCGTGAGCCATCCCCACGAATGCGTGACCTACGAAGGCGCCGGCCACGCCTTCATGAACGACACCTACCCGGACGCCTACCGCGATGACGCCGCGAAGGACGCCTGGGGGAGGTTGGTCGCCTTCCTGGGGCAGCACCTTTCGGGCTGATCGCCCGGGCGACCATCACGGTGCGAAGCTCGAACGCCCCTTGATCCCCCAACGTCCGTCCTCGAACGTCATGATGTAGAGCGAGTCGAACGTCTCGATCACGCTGTCGTCTTCGCGCAGCCGTTCGAATCGCGTGACGACATGGACCTTGGTGTCGTCACCCTGCACGATGTCGCGCCGCGTCCACTCGCTGCGGTGCCAATCGGGCTCGAGGACCTCGCGCAGCTTCGCGCGCTGTTGGTCCGGCGTTGCGCGCAACAGCGGCATCGCGTCTTCTTCCGTATCCCAGACCGCGAGCTTTCCGCCGGCAAAACGGAAGTGCGGGAAGTGATACGTCTCGACATGCCCCTCGATGTCGAGGTCGTTGAGCGCGTCCATATAGCGGTCGAGGACGCGCATGATCTCGCGGTCACGGGCTTCCGCCGTCGCCGGGCTGCCCGCCCCATTTGTCGCGCAAGCGAGAGCAGCCGAGGCGAATACGCATGCGAGTGCAGTGGCTCGTCGTCTGTGCAGGTTCATGTCGCGAGCTATAGCGCGATTGCGGTGCATCTGGGGAAGTCGATAGTCTCGTAACCATGTCGATCGACCAGGACGAAGCGAAAGACCCCGTTGCTTTCACGAAAACCGGCGAAGGCCCCGCCGTCATTCTCAGCCATGGTCTCGGCGACTCCGCCGAAACCTGGACCGAGCTGCTGCCTCATCTCGAAGGGTGCGAGTGTTGGACGTGGGACATGCTCGGCCATGGCGCGTCGCCGAAGCCGACCGACGACGGTGCCTATTCGATGCAACGCGCGATCGACGATCTCGAAGGCATGATCGAAAGGGTGGGGCGCGACGTCGTGCTGATCGGCCACTCCCTCGGTGGCTACCTCTCGCAACATCGCGCGGTGCGCGACCTCGCGAACCTTCGCGGTCTGGTCTTGATCGCGACCGGGCCGGGCTATCGCGACCCCGAACGCCGCGAAGAATGGAATTCCTACGTCCACAAGGCGGCGGGCACCTTCGACATCCCTGCGCCCGCGATGAAGCTGGCGCTGCAACACGACGAACTCGTGATGAACAACCTCGAAGCGATCCGCGTGCCCGTGATGCAGGTGCTGGGTAGTCGCGACAAGCAGTATCACATCGCCTTCGAGCTGATGAAGAAGCGCCTGCCCTGGCTGGCATCGCTGTGGGTCGACGACGCGGGGCACCACGTGCATCGCAGTCACGCCGACATCGTCGGCCCGGCGATCCGCCGCTTCATCGAGGGGCTGGGGGCGGACGTCGAAATGCCGCCGCGGCCGGGACGATGACCTCCCAGCCCACGACGCGCCGCCCGCGGCGGCCTTTCAGGCCGATCGGAGCGGGTCGACATAGCGTTCCCAGATTCAAGGGGTCGTCGCACCGTCTGGGAACGCGACGCAGGACGCTGCGCCTACCTATCGCCGGGTGGGAGCCGATACGGAGAAACGAGGCGAATCGCGTTCCACTACCGGGTCCCGTGAGCCTGCTGTCGCGCTCACAATCACTACGAAAGCGAGCTGGCATTCGGTGCCGAGCAGATGATCCAGTGGCGGCCCGGGCACGGGTATGGGTGAGTCGCTCTTTCGACTGGATGCGAATCCAGTTGATGAACCTGGCGGGTTTCGGCTCGGATTGGATGGGTTGCGGGACCGGTGCGCCCGCGGGTCGATCGAAGCCGCGAGGCCGAACTCGCTTCAAAGAGAGTTCGACCCTGCCTCGCCTCAGCCATCGCGCAGGGCGACAGGGCCATCGAATTCCAGCCCCAGCACCTTGAGGCAACTCACTGGCTGGACATCCGGTCTAGAAGAGCGTGTAGATGAAGGGCGCTGCGGCGGTGCCACCGAGCATGACGAGCACGCCGAGGCCGAGGATCGACACGATGATCGGTGCGAGCCACCACTTCTTGTTGTCCTTCAAGAAGTCGACGAATTCACCCACGAGGCCCGTGCGTTCGCCTTCGGATTGGGCTGCGAAATCGTTCTTGTCGTTGGTCGGCTGGTCGGACATTGCTTTCTCCATGACCGCTTTCGCGGTCGGTCGATCATCCAATGCTGGGGCCACAGCGCACTGTCAATGGCGGGCGCTGCAGAAAGATCCGTGTCGGGTGATCAGAACTGTCGGAAGTAGTGCTCGTTCGGGCGGGGCGCTCGACTGTCGAGCCAATAGGTTTCAGCCTCGGGGTCGAACTTGCGGCTTAGAGGATCGTGCCCCAGCAGCCGCATCACCAGCCCTGTCGGCGTGATGATCAGGAAGTAGAGGGTCCCCAGGATGAGGTACGACAGCACGAAACCGATCGGGTACGAAAGGATCGCGAGCCCGACATAGACGGGCTGATTCGCCTTGGGGTAGACGAGCCCGCAGATCCCCGAGTACGCCGCGAGGCCGATGAAGACGTTCACCACGATCGGTTTGGCGGCCCCCAGGCCCATCGCGAAGATCAACCACTCGAAGTGGGCGATCGTCGCCACGAAACCGAAGCCGAATACGGCGATCAAGCCGAAGTTGCGAAGGGTCTTCGCATCCGGCTTCCAGTTCATTTCGATCATTTGCGCCATCAGGGGCCTCTTTCAGACGCTCGCTAGAGCGACGGACGGGGTCGTGAATCAGTCGAGTGCGAACTCGGTGAGGTAGGCCTCGAGGTCGATCTCGCGTGCGTTGGGCTGGTCGTCCTTGAGCAGCACGAAGTTCTCGAGCACGAGGACGTCCATGTTCGTGTGCATGAAGCAGCGGTAGGCGTCTTCGGCGTCGCGCACGATCGGCTCGCCTCGGACGTTGAAGCTCGTATTGATCAGCACCGGCGAGCCCGTCCGCTCCTTGAACTTCTCGATGATCCCGTAGAAGCGCGGGTTGCGGTCCTTGTCGATCGTCTGCACGCGCGCCGAATTGTCGACGTGGGTGATGGCGGGCACGACGCTGCGCAGCTGCTTTAGCTTGTCGAGGCCCTTCTCCCCGTGATCTTCGGTCTGCAAGAGCTTTTCGTCTCGCACGGGCGCCACGAGCAGCATGTAGGGGCTCTCTTCGTTCGGGCGCATCGTGAAGTATTCGTCGACGTGCTCCTGCATGACCGCGGGCGCGAAGGGCCGGAAGGATTCGCGGAACTTGATCTTCACGTTCATCACTTCCTGCATCTTCGGCGAGCGCGCATCGCCGATGATCGAACGCGCACCGAGGGCACGGGGACCAAACTCCATGCGACCCCCGACATGCCCGACGACGTTTTCGTCGGCGATCAGTTCGGCGATGCGATCACAGAGCTTGTCTTCTTCGGGGAAGTGGTGATACACCGCACCGACCGAGTGCAAGTACGCCTTGATGTCCTCGTCGGATTCGCGCCCGCCGAGGAAAGAACCGAACTGGCTGTCGGTGTCACCCGTGGTGCGCTCGTTGCCGAGTAGCTGGTGCCATACGAACATCGCCGCACCGAGCGCGCCCCCGGCATCGCCCGCCGCGGGCTG
Source organism: Myxococcota bacterium (assembly GCA_030748735.1). GTDB lineage: Bacteria > Myxococcota_A > UBA9160 > UBA9160 > UBA4427 > DUBZ01. Next base: position 28,757 of record JASMLK010000157.1, read on the forward strand.
GATCCACACGTTTTCGAACGGGCCTTCGCGCAGAATCTTGCCGTTCGCAACGCAGTTGAGTGCAACACCCCCAGCCAGGGTCAGGTTCTTGGAGCCGGTGATCTCGTGGGCCGTGCGCGCGGTGCGCATTACGATCTCTTCGGTCACCACCTGGATCGATGCCGCGATGTCCATCTCGCGTTGGGTGATATCGCTCTCGGCCTGACGGGCGGGGCCGTCGAAGAGCTCGGCCATTTTCGGCGACGTCATCACGTCGTCGTGGCAATAGGCGAAGTACGACATGTCCATCTTGAAGGAACCGTCGGCCTTCAAGTCGAGCAGATTGTCGAGGATGCGGTCGCGATAGATCGGCTCGCCGTAGGGCGCGAGGCCCATCAGCTTGTACTCACCGCTGTTCACCCGAAAGCCCGTGAAGTAGGTCATCGCCGAATAGAGCAAGCCGATGGAATGCGGAAAGCGCATCTCCTTCAGCATCTTGATTTCGTTGCCCTGGCCGTGGGCGATCGAGCCGGTGGCCCACTCGCCGACGCCGTCCATCGTGAGCACGGCCGCTTCATCGAAGGGCGAAGGGAAGAACGCGCTCGCGGCGTGGGACTGGTGATGCTCGGTAAAGACGAAGCGGCCCTTGTAGCGGCCTTCGAGCCCGGCATCGAGTTCGCGGGGCGTGTGGAGTTTTTCCTTCAACCACAGCGGGAGGCCCATCATGAACAGCTTGAAGCCGCGCGGGGCGACCGCGATGTAGGTCTCGAGGATGCGGTCGAACTTGAGCAGGGGCTTGTCGTAGAAGGCGACGAGGTTCAGGTCGTCGCGATCGATCCCCGCCTCTTCGAGGCAGTAGTCGATGGCGTGCTTGGGAAAGCGGTGGTCGTGCTTCTTGCGCGTGAACCGCTCCTCCTGGGCCGCAGCCACGATGCGCCCGTCCTGCACGAGGCAGGCCGCGCTGTCGTGGTAGTACGCTGAGATCCCCAGGATGTTCATCTGGTTCTCCGTTCCCGTGTCGCCTGGCTTGCTGCTTCTACCAATGGGCAATAGGCGCCGGCTCGATTCGATCCAGCGACCGCGGCCGACGCATCGCCTGATTCGCGCCGGGTGAGTGACCCACGACACCCAGATGGGGTCGCGGATTGTGAGCGAGCGGCAACCCGATCACAATAGCCACATCGGTACAACGCCTCTCCAGTAAAGAGAAAAGCAGCGCAACCGGCAGAACCTGTTCACGGCGTTTCACTTGCGCGCAACTTGGCGCAAGTGCACTGCGGCGCGATCCAACGGGGCGGCACCGAGTCTCCCCCTGGCCTTCGCCGGTTCAGTCTGTCGCGACGCGAAACACCACACGGCCCGTCACCGGGGCGGCGGCTTTTCCCACCAAGGCGTCGCGCTCGAGCGCCTCGCCGAAACGGGGAAACCACGGACGACGCGCGACACTCCAATCGACACCTGCGGGCAATTCGAGTTCCAGTCGTGCGCCACTGCGCAATTCGAGTTGCGCTCGAGCCGCCGACACATCGAGGCCCACCACCACGACGTCGGACCCGAAGGGCAAGCTGATCAGCGCCTGGGCCGCCGCGCCGCTGACGCAGTCCTCGACTGCGACACTTCCGTTCTGCACGCGAAAGTGTCGTTCGTGAACGATCTCACGTCGCGACCAGGGCGAGCAGCGTGCCCGCAGCTCCCCTCCCCCCGCCTCGACGACCTCACAATGGGCGCGACCGCCGACGCGGTGTGCGCTCCAGATCTCACTCTGCTCGTGGCCATCGAACTGCAAGGTCGCGTGTGAAGTCGTCGCCCGACTCGCGTCGCGAAGAGGCCCGGGGACGTACTCCGTCACCCCCGTATCACTCACCACCCGCTCTTCGCCATACGACAATTCGAACGAAAGGGCATCACAATGGGCGTGCCCCGGCTGATAGCTCGGGGCCGGCGGGGCCGTGGTCGCGATCAGCGTAAACGCCCCGTCTTGCAACCGATAGATGCCTGCGTCTTCCAGCTGGCCTCCCGCTGGCGCTCGCGGGGTGACGCCGAGGGACGCCGCGTAGCGCGCGACCTCCGCCGGCGGATGCGCGATGTCGAAGGCCGAATCGCTGAACAGGGCGATTTCGCCGTCGGGATGAATCCACACCTCGTGCGCACCGAGCATGCGCGCCGTCGCATCCTCGAGCGCCGCCACGAGCGCACGCGGCGCCCGTCCCTCTGCGGCGCGCGCGAGGTTCAACAGGTCGAGCAGGTTTTCGAGCAGCAGCGCGTGGTACATGGGGCTGCGCTCGACATGCGAACCGTCGGGGAGAACCTGGACTTCGAGCTCGCGACGCAGACGTGATGCGAAGCCAAGCCAACGATCGGCGCCAGCGCCTTCGAACAGCAGCCCCGCGAAGACCACCCCGAGCAGATTCGAAAGCAGATGGTTCGCCTGCAGTCGCACCTCGATGCGCCGCGACAGGGTTTCCGCCTGCTGGGCGAGAGACGCTCGCATGCGTTCTTCGACCTCGGGAGACAGGGCCAGCAGTCCCGGGGTGAGCCGCAACTTGCCCCACGACAGGATGCGCAGCGAAATCGGGTGCGGCGCCCAACCGTGGCCCCGCTCACAGTTCGTGATCCAGTTTTCGACCGCGCGGCCGCGAGCCTCGGGCGACAGCGCGGGGTCGCGCGCCCAGTCGAATTGATGGAGATGGAACGCCCAGAGCGGTCCATGCCCGTCGAACTGCCAATCGATCCCGTCCTCGAAGCGGTGCGCGCGGCGAATCAATTCGAAGGTCGCTTCGCCGTCGAAGCGGGCGTGTGGCGGAGCCGGAAGAAACGGCGCGTGCGACGTTTCGACGCTGAGAGGCGGCGCCTCGCCGCGCGGCACACCGGGGCGCCCTTCGTCGACCATCACATGTCGAAGCTGGGCCGCGAGCTGCACCGGCTTGTAGTGAAGCACGGTGCGCAACAGGCGCGGGATGTCGCGAGGCTTCACGTCGACACCTCGTCCTTGAGCGCCTGCACCCGGGCGTAGACCCGCTTGCGCGGCAACGCCGTGCGACCCGAGAGTGCAGCCACGATCTCGCGGGGCCGCTTGCCTTCGGTGAGGGCCTCCCGAATCGCGCTGTCGAGGGCCTCGTCATCGAGGATCCCGGCGTCCCCTCGCTGCTCGGCTTCCCGTTCGGCGGCTTCACCGAGCGCGCCTTCGAGCACGATCGTGCATTCCCCCTTCACGCCGTCGGCGAAGTGCGCCGCAAGCTCGGCACAGCTTCCGCGCACCACTTCCTCGTGCCGCTTGGTGAGTTCGCGCGCGACGCAGCCGCGTCGCGCTGGAAAGCATGCGGCCAATTCGAGTAGCCGGCCGTGCAGTCGCGCGGGTGATTCGAACATGACGATCGTTTCGGGTCGCGCGCGGTATGACTCGAGCATCACCTCGCGAGCACCGGCGGTGCGCGGGAGAAAGCCCAGGAAGGTAAACGGCGCCGCGGGAAAGCCGGCGACGATCAACGCCGAGAGCACCGCCGAGGCGCCAGGCACGGGCTCGACCACATGGCCCGCCTCGATCGCGGCCGCGACCACGCGCGCGCCGGGGTCCGAGATCAGGGGCACGCCCGCGTCGGAGACCAGGGCCACCGTTTCGTCGCGCCCGAGCGCTTCGAGCACGGCGTCGACGCGCGACGCCTCGTTGTGCTCGTGCAGCGAAACCGCCCGCCGCGCGATGTCGAAGCGGTCGAGCAGGATCTGCGTGCGACGCGTGTCCTCGGCGTATAGGACACGGGCTTCGCGCAGCACACGAAGCGCACGAGGGGTCACGTCTTCGAGGTTGCCGATCGGTGTCGCGACGACGTGCAGGGTTCCCATCGGCTACGCTGCCCTTCCCCGGTCCCGGGGAACTTCCGAATGAACGACGACCCGAAGCGCGGCCTTCGGACACCCGGCGCTGCTGGCGCTCCTCGAACTCGCAAAGCTCGCGAGACACCCACAAGACGCGAACCGGCGAAGAACGCCCCGGACCCGCGTCGCCAACTCGGCGTCGAAGGCGAACGCCGTGCGGCCGCCTATCTCGCGCGACGAGGTTATCGCATCGAAGAGCGCAACGTTCGCTGCGGCGGTGTCGAGGTGGACCTGATCGTGCGGCGCGGTCGCCTCGTCGTCTTCGTCGAGGTCAAGACGCGGCGCAGCACACGCTTCGGAAGCGGCGCCGAGGCGATCGACGCGCGTAAGCGGGCGCGCATGCGACGGGCCGCGAGTGCGTGGCTGGCGGAACACCGCAGCCGTGCGGCGCGCGTGCGCTTCGACGTCGTGACATGTCACGTAGAAGGAAGCCACGGTTCGACGCGCTGGCGCATCGAACACTGGCCAGCCGCATTCGACGCCAGCGACTAGCGGCCCGTTGAAGAACCCTTCGGTCGCCATGCTCGGTCAGGGATCTTCAACGGGCCGCTGCTGGCTCAGGCGTCGCCGCCGTCCGTCTGCTCTGTCTTCGCGGCTTCGGCGGTTCTGGCGGCGGCGCGTGCGGCCTTGGCCTTCTTGCCGCGCTTCTTCTTGGCCTTCGTGCCGCCGGCACCAGACTCGCCCGTGGCGCGACGCTCTTCTTCTTCGGGCGAGATGAGGTGGGACACGTCGCGCACCTTCGAGTGCAGGCGCGCCTTCTTGCCCGTGAGGTCGCGCATGTAGTAGAGGCGCGAGCGGCGCACGAAGCCGCGGCTCAGGATCTCGAGTTTGGTGATCAGCGGCGACTGCACCGGGAAGATGCGCTCGACACCAACGCCGTTGCTCACCTTGCGCACCGTGAAGGTCTCGCCGTGGCTTGCACCGCGGCGGCGCAGGCACAGGCCTTCGAAGACCTGGATGCGCTCTTTGTCGCCCTCGCGGACCTTGACATGCACGCGCACCTGATCGCCGACGCGGAAAGGCGGCAGGTCGCGGCGGAGCGTGTCTTTTTCGATGAAGTCGAGGCGGTTCATTTCGGGTTCCTCACGTCGCCGGGAGATGCGAGCAGGTCGCTCGATCGGGTCGACGTTGGCTACGCGTCTTGGCGTGACGGGTCACGCTGCGGCGCGGATGGTTCTGTGGGTTCAGTTCATTCGGAGTCTTCGGAGGGTTCTGCCGGACCGTTTCGCTCCGGGGGCGGGTCCGTTCGTTCCAGCTTTCGTTCCAGCAGATCGGGCCGTCGCAAGCGCGTCCATTCGAGCGCGCGTTCACGACGCCAACGTGCGATTTCCGCGTGATGTCCCGAGCGAAGGATTTCCGGAACTTCGAGGTCGCGAAAAATCGGCGGCCGAGTGTACTGCGGACCTTCGAGAATTTCCTGCGTAAATGACTCTTTTGCAACGGATTCTGCGTTTCCGAGCAGGCCGGGCAGCAGCCTCACCATGCCCTCGACGAGCACCATGGCGGGGATCTCCCCCCCACAGAGCACGTAGTCGCCGAGCGAGATTTCCTCGTCGATCGCCAGGTCGATGGCACGCTGATCGACCCCCTCGTAGCGCCCGCAGACGATGACCCAGCGCTGATGCCGCGCGGCTTCCTCGAGCCAGCCCTGGTCGAGGCACCGGCCCTGGGGCGAGAGAAGCACCACGCGAGCCTCGCGTTCGGGCCCCTTCGGCCCGGCGAGGGCCTCGATCCCGGCGATCAGCGGCTCGGGCTTCATCAACATGCCGGGTCCGCCGCCGTAGGGTGCGTCGTCGACCGTGCGGTGGCGGTCGTCGGTCCATTCTCGCAGGTCGTGGGCCGCGATTCTCGCGAGCCCTCGCTCGCGCGCCATCCCCACGAACGACTCGTCGAGAAAGGCGTCGAACAGGCCCGGGAAGATCGTCAGCAGATCGATTTCGAGATCAGCCATCCGCGTTTGCCAGGCCGTCCGGGTCGCTGGTGTCCGCTGCGTCGCCGAGGTCGAGCAACCCCGGCAGATCCGCCACCACGATGCGCCGCCCTTCGCGGTCGATTTCGCGGGTCAGCTCGCGCGCCGTCGGGACCAGGTTCTGGCGGCCTTCGGTGTCGCGCACGACCAGGACATCGTGAGCGCCGGTTTCCCAGATCTCGGCCACGCTCCCCACCGAAACCCCCGTCTCGGTCACGACGTCGCAGCCCACGAGTTCGTGCCAGTAGAATTCGTTGGCGGCGAGCGGCGCGAGAGCTTCGGCTCGCGCGAGCACCAGCGTGCCGCGAAGCGCCTGCGCTGCGTCTCGATCGCTGATCCCGACGAGCCCGAGACGCACTTCGTTCGGGCGGCCGGGCCCGGCGCTGCGCACCGCGACCGACTTCGCGCGCGCGTCCTCACGTCCTTCACCCAACCAGATCGTCTCTGCGTCCAGCAGGTTTTCGGGGTCGTCCCCGAAGCAGCGCACGCGGACTTCTCCGCGAAGTCCGTGCGCACCAACGATGCAGCCGAGTTCGACGAAGTCAGCGCGCTCGGCTGAACCCGGCGAATCCGGAACCTTGCGCCCTCTAGCCGACGACATGGCGGCCCCTGCCCTGCTTTCTCGCTTGCTGGCCGGTGCGGCTGCTTCAGTCGACGATTTCGAGCCGACAGTCGGCGCCGACGCTCGAGGCCTGCAGGATGGCGCGCATCGACTTGGCGATGCGGCCCTGGCGACCGATGACGCGGCCGCGGTCGGAATCGTTGGTTTCGAGTTCGAGCAGTGCGCCGTCGTCACACGCGGTGACCTTGACGTCGCCCGGCTCGCTCACGATGCCCTTGGCGATGAACTCCACGAGCTCGCCGGCGGCGTTCTCTTCGCCGGCCACGCCTACGCGCCTCCGGCGGCGCGGCGGGCGCGCGCAACGAGGGACTTCACCGTCGGGCTCATCTGGGCGCCCTTGGCGAGCCACCCGTCCACGGCGGCCGTTTCGATCTTGAGTTCGCCTTGCGACGTCTTCGGATCGTAGGTGCCGAGGAATTCGAGCGGTCGACCACTGCGCTTTTCGCGTTCGTCGATCGCGATGATTCGATAGAAGGGGCGCTTCTTGGCGCCCATGCGTACGAGGCGGAGCTTCACCATTTCCGCGGTTCCTTACATGGCCGGTCTGGCTCGAGACTCGGCTTGGCTTGTTCGCGCGGCAACGTGCCGCCTATGCGAAAGATGCGATGGGTTGCGGGGGACGATCTTGCGGGGTGGAGTCGAGAATGGAATCGGGCAGGAGCACTCGGGTCACTCGCGGACTCGAGAGGCCCAGCCATCGGCGCGAACCCCGGCTAAGCGGTCGCGCACTCTAGGAAAATTGCCCTTGTGGGTCAAGCACCTGCGGTGCGGGCGCGTCTCATCCCCGCCCTGCCCCCCGATCGAGACCGAGGCGCTGACGTTCCTTCTTCTCCGAACACGGCGCGCAGGCGTACATCACCTGATGGGGCTTTCGCAGCCGGTCGTATTCGCCGTCGAGGGCGATCCGCCGCACGCTCTGGGCCTCGTCGCCGCAGATGTCGCAGCGCAACGCTTCGTCACCTTCGGCCTGGGCTTCAACTTCGGGGGTCGCAGGGGGCTTGCTCACGCGTTCGTCACTCCTCGCTTTCGTTTCGCACGGGATCTCCCGGGCGATGCGGGTCCAGACTGGTTCTCACGGCCGAATCTTCGCCGGCTTCGGGCGGCTCCTGGTTCGGGGCGTCGGTCCCGAGCGGGGCGCGCGCATAGCCGACACGCAGCCGAAGATCGGTGGGTGCGGCATCGCCCAGCCCGCGACGCAGCGCCGCGAGGATCTCGGGCGAGCGCAGCTGCAACTGCTGGCACCAGACACTCGAGTCGACGTCGGCAAACAACACCCCGCCCTTCATCCCGACTGGTCGACAGTGGGCGGCGATCTCCTCGCCAACCAGCGCTTCCCACTGCGCATCGATCGCCGCGCCCGGTGCGGCGCGCTCGAGGGCGGGGGACGACATCAGATCGCCGAGAGCATCGGCGACCGTGCGCGGTCCCCCGGATGGTGCCGAGTCGCGACTCACGGACGATGGTCCCGGAACACCATGCCGGTCGGAACCTTCGGGTAGAAGAACGTCGACTTCTGCGGCATCACCTCGCCCTCGGCCGTCGTGTCGAAGACGTCATCGGGTGAAAGCGCGTTGATGTAGAGCGCGACGCAACCATCACCGACCCGCACTTCGTCGGCCGCACGCGCGGCACTCTTCGGAAAGCTCACCGCGCCGTTGCGAATGGCTTCGGTGTCGAGGCCGAAGACGCTGGCCAGGACTTCGTTCTCGAGCACGCGCACCACGAGGTCGTCGTCGGGCTTCGCTTCGCGCGAAAAGACGCGCAGGGTTCCCTGCGCATCGTCGGCCGCGAAGGCGGGGGTTCCCGCGAGCGGTTCGAGATGGGTTTCGAGCAGCGTCGCGATCGAATCCGTTTCGCTGAACGCGACGCTCTTGTACTGCCAACCCGGCAGCGCGGCGGCCCACGCTTCGTCGGTGGGCGGTGCGGCGCAAGCTTCCTTCCTCACGACCCGATGGATCGGAAGCAGCAGGCTCCCCGGCGCGTAGGCGTTGGCGAAGTAGGCCAATGTCGCTTCGTAGGGTGCGTTGGGGTTGGGGGAAGTCGCGTTCGCCCGCGACTCGTCGCGATAGGCGAGCGCAGTTTCGTAGCGGTGGTGTCCGTCGGCGATCACCGTGGGCGAGTCGCCCATGAACGACTGCACGGTTTCGACATCGTCGGGGTCGGTCAGGCGCGCGAGTGCGTATTCGACGCCGGCATCGTCGCCCGCCTCGGCGATCAACGACGTTTCCAGGGCGCGAGCGAGAATCGCCGCCAGCTTCTGTTCGCGATCTTCGTAGAGCAGGAAGACCGAAGAGAGATTCGCGCGGGAGGCGCGCAGCACCTTCAAGCGATCGGCCTTCGGGCCTGCGAGGGTGCGCTCGTGCGGGCGCACGACGCGCGTCGAATAGTCCTCGAGACCGAGTTCGGCGAAGAAGCCGATGCGCTCGAGCACGCCACCCCCGGGCGCTTCGAAGCGTTGCCGCATGACGTAGTAGCCGGGCTCGTCGTCGCGCAGCAGCACACCCTCGCTGCGCCACTGGGCGAGGGTTTCACCCATTTCGCTGTAGTCGGCGTCGGCTTCGTCGCTGGCTTTGCGGGTCAGCTCGAAGCGGATCGCATTGTGGTCGTCGCGCGTGTAGTAGGTCTCGCGCTCGTCGGCCGCGATCACGTCGTACGGCGGAACGATCACGTTCGAAAGGGCAACACGCGACGTGTCGTAGCGAACGGCGCGAAACGGACGGGCAATCGTCATCCGGCTTTCATCTCCCTCGTCGCGTCTCGCTGTTCGACTGCGGCTGCACGCGGCACGCGCCGGCGGGAGCACGCACACGGCCCGCGACAGGTCGGCGGGCGTCGAAACGGAATCGAGTTCGCACTGGGCGAGCGCCAGGGAGGTCCGGCGCGTGGGTTGGGTTTCTGGGTCTTCCGGGTCTGGGGGCGACATGCCTGGGGGAGGCCATGGTGCGGAATGGTCGCGCTGGGTGGAAGCGGGAGACCGGCGCGTCGCCGCGGCTTCCTTACGCGGGGGTTTACCAAAGCCGGCCGTTCGGCGTCACCGCTAGCAGCGAAGTCATTCGAGATCGGGGAGCACCGGTTGGAGTGCCGTCTGCCTGATCGCGCCCCAACGCAGCACGCGCGGGGGGCGAACGCTCAGGTCGACCACGGTGCTCGGTGCTTCGGCCAGCGCGTCGTCTGGGCCCGGGTCGAGGCAATACACGCGTGGCTCCGCGCTGGAACCGGCGAGACCGAGCGCCTCAGCGCGTGTCTGCACCGGCGGCTCGCCCGTCCGGTTGAAACTCGTCGCCGTGATCGGCCCCAACCCCCGTTCGAATGCCGCTTCGACGAGTGCACGACAGCATGGATGGTCGCTGCAACGAAAGCCGACTGCGCCCCGGGCGCCGCCGATCCCCTCGGCGAACGCAGAAGGCCCGGAGCCGGCCAGCACGACCGTGAGCGGCCCGGGCCAGAAGGCGTCGAGCACCCGGCGGGCGTCGGCCGCCAGCGCGAAACCGAGTTGCTCGAGCCGGCTCGGACCGTCGACCAGGACAGAGATCGGCTGATCGGACGCCCTTCCCTTGAACTCCTGCAGCCGACCGACGGCGCGCGTCGAGGTCGCGCATGCGCCGAGCCCCCAGACCGTCTCGGTGGGAAAGGCCAGGAGTTCATCGCGGGCGAGCAGATCGACCCCATCTTCGAGGCTTGCGAGCCGAGCCGAGGCCTCGCTGTTGCCGCGTGTGGCGTCGCCCAACGTCAGCGGTCGAGTGCGCGCGCAGCGATGTCGCGGCGGTGTTGTGCGCCTTCGAACGAGATCTCGGCGATGGCCTTGTAAGCAACGTCGCGCGCTTCCTGCACGTTGGCGCCACGCGCCGTCACCCCGAGCACACGGCCGCCGCTGGTTTCGAAACCACCACCTTGCGCCCGTCGCGTGCCCGCGTGGAAGACCACCACCGCGTCGTCGCTCCGCTCGAGCGCGCCGTCCGCCGCGAGGCCATGGATCGCCAGCCCCTTCGGGTAGTCCCGCGGATAGCCGTCCGACGCCATCACCACGCATACCGCCGCACCGCGCCAGGAAAGCCCACCGCCCGATGCTTCCTGAGCCGCCAGCGTCCCGTTGGCCGCGGCCAGCAAGAGAGGGAAGAGATCGCCTTCGGCCTGGACCATCAACGCCTGGGTCTCGGGGTCACCGAAGCGCACGTTGAATTCGACCACATAGGGATCGCCCTGCGCATCGATCATCAAGCCGACGAAGAGCACGCCGACATAGGGCATCCCCTCTGCGGCCATGCCCCGAATGGCCGGCTCGACGACGCGCTCGACGGTGCGTCGTTCGACTTCGGCGTCGATGACGGGCGCCGGCGAATAGGCCCCCATGCCTCCGGTGTTTTCGCCGCGATCACCGTCGAGGGCGCGCTTGTGGTCCTGCGCCGCGGCGAGGGTCACGATGTGCTCGCCGTCCGTGATGGCGTAGTAGGAGGCTTCCTCGCCTTCGAGCCAGTCTTCGACCACCACACTCGCGCCCGCGTCGCCGAAGCGGCGGTCCAGCATCATCTCGCGAAGGGCGCTCTCGGCCTGGGCAGGCGTTTCGCACATGGCGACGCCCTTGCCGGCCGCGAGGCCGTCCGCCTTCACCACGCAGCGTCCGCCGCGCTCGTGCACCCAGGCCACGGCCTCGTCGAGCACGTCGAAGCGACGATGGGCCGCGGTGGGAATGCCGTGTCGTTCCATGAAGGCCTTGGCGAAGGCCTTGCTGCCCTCGAGTTGGGCAGCGGCCGCCGAGGGCCCGAACACGGCGAAGCCCTCGTCGCGCAGGCGATCGGAGATGCCCGCCGCAAGCGGATCCTCGGGACCGACCACGACGAGCCCGACCGCCTCGTCCCGGCAAAGCGATGCGATCGCGTCCTGGTCCCCCACGGAGACGTCGGGGAAGCAACGGGCCGAGCCCTCCATTCCTGCACTCCCCGGTGCGGCGAGGACCTCGGTGACTTCGCTGCTCTGCGCGATCTTCCAGACGAGTGCGTGTTCGCGTCCACCGGAACCGACGACGAGTACCTTCACGAGGCTTCCCTTTCTTGTTCTTGAATCGGCGCGAAAAACGACCGAGAACGGGCGAGACTCGCTGTGTGGGCCCCGTTGTACCGGTGCGCCCGAGCGAAGTCAATCAGCCGCCGACCACCTGCCGCGCGATCCGCGCGCCCACGCGAACCAGGGGTTCGTAGGGGATCGTGTCCGACCACGACGCGACCTCTTCGACCGCGATGCCGTCGGCATCGCGACCGGCGTTTCCGAACATCACGGCGACGTCACCCGGGCGAACCGGATCGTCGGCGGTTTCGGGCCCGAGGTCGACGCCGACGTAGTCCATCGAAACCCGCCCGACGACGGGACGCCGCCGGCCCGCGAGCCAGACCTGGGCCCGCCCGGCACTCGCGCACGCAACGCCATCGGCGTAGCCGATCGCCAGGGTCGCGATACGGCTGGGCTCCCTGGTGCTCCAGGTCGCCCCATAGCCCACGGGCGTATCGGCGGGGACCTGCTGCACCCGCACGACGCGCGCTTCGACCTGCATCACCGCGCGCAGAGGCGCGTCGAAGTGCGCGGCGGGGCGTACGCCGTAGAGCATGATGCCCGGCCGCACGGCCGTCGCTTCGGGAAACGCGTCCGCGAGCGTCTTGCCTGCCAATAGCCCCGCGGAATTCGCCGCGTGAATGCAGCGCGGCGCGACCCCGCGTTCGCCCGCTCTGGCCAGCACGTCGCGAAATTCGCGCAGCTGCTCGAGGGAAGGACCGAGGTCGGTTTCGTCGGCACGGCTGAAGTGGGTGAAGACGCCGTCGAGATCCAGTTCGCGGGCGTCGCCGATGTGGGCCAGCAGTTCCACGGCTTCGTCGCGCGCGACGCCCATTCGCGCCATCGCGGTGTCGACTTCGACCTGCACCGCGAGCGGTGCGCCGAGCTTCTTTGCAGCCTCGCTGGCCAGTTCGAGGCCGCGCGCGTCGTGGAGTACGGGGGTGAGTCCGCGCGCGGCGACTTCGCGGGCGTCCTCCCTGGTGTGCAGTCCCGAGAGCACGAGAATCTGAGGGGCCACGATGCCGGCTTCGCGCAACGACACGGCTTCGTCGATGCTCAACACGGCCAGCCGCTTCACGTGGGCGTCGGCCAGGGCCCGTGCGACCGTCGCCGCGCCGTGGCCATAGGCGTCTGCCTTGACGACAGCGATGACTTCGCGCCCGTCCGCCACGCGCGTCGCCGTGGCCAGGTTTTCCCGCAGCGCGGCGAGGTCGATCCGCGCCACGCCGGTACTGCTGTCGCTGGTCATGAACGGCCGCCTCGCCCCTTCATCCGATTGGGGATGCTTGCCCCGGCTGGACGCGATGCCGTCTTCGCACCAGTGCGACGCGCCGACACAATGCCCCTCCACAGGCCGGCACAGTATGACGGAACGCGCAGCGAAATTCGCGCGCCACCCTGCTTCGCAGCTCCGCCAGCCGCTACGCTCGGCGCGTGTCACAGAACCCACGCATCCATTTGAACGGCGAACCGCGAGACCTCGCTGCGCCCTGCACCCTCGAAGGGTTGTTGGCTCAACTCGAGTTCGGCGAGCGCCGCGTCGCTGTGGCGATCAATCGCGACATCGTGCCGCGAAACCGTTACGGCGCCATCGAACTGAGCGACGGCGACCGCGTGGAGATCCTCGAAGCCGTTGGAGGAGGTTGAAAGATGTCCGGCAGTTACAAGCTCGGTGAGCACACCTTTTCGTCCCGACTGATCGTCGGCACGGGCAAGTACGAATCGTTCGAACAAAACCTCGCCTGCGTCGAAGCCAGCGGTGCGGAGATGGTGACCGTGGCCCTGCGGCGCGTGAACTTCGACGCCGAGAAGGGCCCCCGCCTGCTCGACGTGATCAAGCCCGATCGCTTCCAGATCCTGCCGAACACGGCCGGCTGCTACACGGTGGAAGACGCAGTCACGACCGCACAACTCGGCCGCGAACTGCTCGGCACCGATCTGGTGAAGCTCGAAGTGATCGGCGACGAGCGCACGCTCTTCCCCGACATCCCCGGCACCCTCGAAGCGGCGAAGATCCTGCTGGACGACGGCTTCACCGTGCTGCCCTACATCACGGACGACCCGGTTTCGTGCCAGCGACTCGAAGCCATGGGCTGCCCCGCGGTAATGCCCCTCGCAGCACCCATCGGTTCCGGGCTCGGCATTCGCAATCCAGCCAACCTGCGCATCATCCTCGAAACGGTCGAAGTGCCCGTGATCGTCGACGCCGGGGTCGGCACCGCGAGCGATGCGTCCCTCGCGATGGAACTCGGTGCCACCGCGATCTTGATGAACACGGCCATCGCCCACGCGAAGGACCCGGTCGCGATGGCGCAAGCCATGAAGCTCGGGACCCAGGCGGGGCGCCTCGCCTATGAAGCGGGGCGCATGCCGCGACGGCTCTACGCCACGGCGTCGAGCCCGCTGGATCAGATCGCCACTTTTTGACGGCGCGCGAACTCGCCTCACGGCCCCTGCTCTGCCTCGTCCTCGACCGCAGCGTTTGCACGCTGCCCGTTGACGAGGCCGTTCGCGCTGCGGCTGGAAGCGGCGTCGATTGGATCCAGGTGCGCGAGCGCGAGCTCGATGCGAAGCCCCTGCTCGAGCTGGTCACGCAGCTGCGGGAGATCGCGCGGGAAGAACATCCCGCGTGCAGGCTGATCGTGAATCGGCGGATCGATGTCGCGCTCGCGAGCGGTGCCGACGGGGCCCACCTCGGCTTCGATGCCCTGCCCGTCGAAGAGGCGCGAGCCCTGTTGGGAAACGACGCGCTGATCGGCATTTCGACGCATCACCCCGACGAAGTCGCCCTGTCGGCACGAGCCGGTGCCGACTACGTCCACCTCGCGCCGATTCACGCGCCGAAGTCGAAGGCCGCAACGCGGGCTCCGTTGGGGGTCGAGGCGCTGAACAAAGCGTGCTCCCATGGCGTGGCCGTGATCGCGCAGGGGGGTGTCGAAGCAGAAGGAGCCGGCGAACTGGTGCAAGCGGGGGCCGCGGGCATCGCGGTCACCGGCGCGATCCTCATGTCGAAGGATCCGGGCAAAGCGACGGCGGCGCTGCGTACCGCACTCGACGCAGGGTAGGACGCGAGGCACGCAATTCGGGGAGCAGCGCCGGCTCGCGCCCTCTTCATTCCACCGCTTCGATGCCAGCCCCCGCCGCGGCCTTCACGCCGAACACCTCGGTGTCCTTCCCGAACCGATCGCGGTAGCGCGCGCCCAACACATCACACACGGCGTCCACCGCTTCGGGCTTCACCAGGTGGAGCGCGCAACCGCCGAACCCCGCCCCCAGCAACCGCGATCCGTAGACGCCGTCCTGTGCGTCAGCAATTTCGCAGAGCATGTCGAGCTGGGGAATCGACACTTCGTAGTCATCGCGCAGACTCGCATGCGATGCCCTGATCTCCGCGCCGACTGCGGCCAGACCGATCGGGGGCTCCGCTTCGAGCAGTCGACAGACCCGGTCGACCCGCGCGTTCTCGCCGACCACGTGACGCACGCGGCGAAAGTCGACTTCGTCGAGTTGCCCGGCGAAACGAACCAACCCATCGGGCGACAGCGCGCGCAATGAACGTGGCGCAGCGTCAGGCTCCGATGCGACGATCCCTTCGAGCCCGCGAGCGCACTGCGCAACGCGGTCGCGATAGCCCTGCCCCGCGGCCGGCCCCGCCAACTCGCGCGAGACACCGGAATGCGAGATCACGAAGGACAGCTCCGCCACCGGCAGCGGAACGGATCGCGTGCTCTCGTCTTCGCAGTCGATGCGAAGCGCATGGCCCGCTCCGCACAAGGCGATCGCGAACGGATCCAGGATCCCGCAGCCCGTCCCGACGAAGTGGCTTTCGGCGCGATGCGCTCGGCGCGCACAGCGCAGGGCGGAGAAGTCTGCCCCGAGCAGACGATCGATCGCGATGGCGACCGCAACACACAGGGCCGCCGAACTCGAAAGGCCCGATCCAACCGGGATGTCACTCGCGATCACGAGGTCCATCCCGCCCGGGTGTTCGCCCTGCTCGAGGCTCGCCGCGATGGCGCCAGAGAGGTAGGCCCCGAACCCGGTCGTTGCCGCGTCGCCCACCGCGAACTCCACCTCTTCGCCTTCGGCAGCGAGATCGCAGGCAAAGGCGTACACGCGATCGTCGCCGCGCGGAGCGACGGCCAGATGCAGCGCGCGGTCGATCGCAAACGGGAGAACCAGACCGCCCGTGTAGTCGGTGTGCTCGCCGATCAGGTTCACGCGTCCCGGCGCACGCACGACGAATTCGGGTTCGCGAACAAAGCGGGTGCGAAACGCGTCCAATACGAGCGCGTGCGTGTCGCGGGTCGGCGGGAATTCGGGGCGGGCCATCGGGGGCGAACGCTACCGTGGGCGCGCGCGTTCGCGATCCACGATCCCCACGGCGGCAGGCGCATTCCAGGCGAAAGGCCACACCATGCAGTCGAGGCGGTACGAGAAGCGGCGCGGTTTGCGGGCGAGAACGGCGTGGCGGGCGCGGCGCGGCGCGCGGGCCGCAGCCGTTGGGATCGGGCTCGCCGTCGCTGGCGTTTTCGCCTTCTCGCCCCCGCAACCTGCCCGGGCCGCCGACCCCTTCCTGCGACGAACTGCAGCCGTCGAGGTCGTCGAACGCGTCGGCCCCGCAGTCGTGAACATCACGACGGTCGTCGAAGACCGTTCTTTTCCCGAACGTCGCACGGGGCGCGACCCATTCTTTCGCGACTTCGAACACCCGCGACGTTCGGGGCGAGACGTCCAGATGCTCGGGTCGGGGGTGATCATCGACGAAGAGCGTCACGTACTCACCAACGCCCACGTGATCGCCGATTCGGCGCGCATCTTCGTGAGCCTCGCCGACGGGAAGGAATACCCGGCACTTCTGGTCGGGGCCGCGCCCAACAACGACCTCGCCGTCCTCCAGATCGAAACCGACGCCCCCCTGCCCTGGGTGGCGCCGGGACGCTCCGACGACCTGATGGTCGGCGAGCCCGTGATCGCGATCGGCAACCCCTTTGGCCTGTTCTCCAACACGGTGACCACCGGCGTGCTTTCGGCGATCGACCGGTCGCTGAGCGTCGAGGGCGACTACTACTACGGCTTCCTGCAGACCGACGCTTCGATCAACCCCGGCAACTCGGGTGGACCGCTGCTCAACGCCGAAGGCAGCTTGATCGGGATCAACACTGCGATCTATCGCGGTGGGCAGGGCATCGGACTCGCGATTCCGATCGACACCGCAAAGCGGGTCGTCGCCGAACTGCTCGAGCACGGCGAGATCCCACCGCCCTGGATCGGCGTCGAATTCAAGAACCTCGACCCCGAGCTGCGCGACGTGATGCGACTACCCGACCGCGTGTCGGGCGCATTGGTCACACACGTCGAACCGGATAGCCCCGCCGAGCGCGGCGGCCTGAAACGCGGCGACCTGGTGATCGCGGTCGACGGACATCGCGTAGAACGCGACCGCTCCTTCTTCGAAGCACTCAAGACCACCCTCGTGGGCCAGGCGATCGAACTCGAGATCTGGCGGAACGGCGACACGCAGAAGCTGCGCGTGGTCGGGATCGACCTGCCCGATCACATCGTCCGAGACCTCGCGGCGCAGTTCCTCGGCATGAAGCTCCAGCGCGCGACCGGCCCCGGCTACGGGATCCGCGAACTCCGCGACGACTATCCCGCGCACGAGTTCGGCATCGCCGCCGGAGACACGATCCTCGCGATCAACGGTCGCGTCCTCCGCAACAAGGACGACCTGCGCCGCGCCATGGTCGACCTGCGTCGCGACTACGCCGCCACCCAGGCCCGCAACCGCGTGCTGCTCGACGTGCGCCGCGGCAACGCGCGCCGGCATTTTTCGTTGCCGAGCTACGAGGCCTACACCGCATTGCGCCGACTGCGACCGCGATAGCCGCCGGTTCGAAAGACCGGCAGGGACGAGGGCTGCGAGATCTCGTACCACCGGATCCAGCGGGACCTTGCACGGTCCTTGCACAGTTCCGTCACGGGTCCGCCCCGGCTGGTTCATTCGCAGCGCATGTCTCCAACCGAATGTGGGGGCATGTCGTGCACAGGCCCGGCCCTCCGCTTCGATCGAGCCCTCATCCCCGTCGCCCTGGCCCTGCCGGGGCTCGTCGCATTGGCCTGGGATCCCGCGGTCTGGCTCTTCGGCACGTGGCGCGCTCCGGCCTACGAGAGCAACGGAGCGGTGGTCGCGCTCACCGTGGTCGCGCTGCTCGCGCTGTCCCTTGCGAGTGGGCGTGCGCATCGCGATGCGCGGTCTGCGCGCCTTGCGTTTGGGCTGCTCGGCCTGGCCGCGGCGATTCGGCTCGCGGGTCGGGTACTGGCTGTGAATACGATCGGAGCGTTCGCGCTGGTGGTCGATGTCGCGGCGGTCGCATCGCTATTGCGCGTGTCGGCGAGGCCCTTCGCTCTTCACCCCGGGCTCGTTGCGGCTTTGTTCGCGATGGCCTTGCCGATCGAGCACTACGCCCAGCGCTTGCTCGGCCATCCACTGCAGCTCGCAGCCGCAACGACCTCCCACGCACTGCTTGCTCCCTTCTCTGCGGGGCTCGAGCGCGAGGGGGTTCTGCTGCTTCATCCCGATGTCGTCCTCGCGATCGATCTGCCCTGTAGCGGCGCGCGTGGACTTTCCCTCTACACGTGCGTCGCCCTGGCCCTGTGGACCTGCCACCAGCTGAAAGTGGCGCAGGTCGCCAGGCTCGTGGCGGCGATCGCAGGCGGCGCGCTCTTCGCCAACACGGCCCGCATCGTCGCACTCTTCGTCGGCGCCGCGAACGGCATTCCCGTCGCCGCCGAGCCTTGGCACAGCACGCTTGGTGTCTTCGCGCTCGGCGCCGGCGCCCTGCCGATCCTGAGTGTGTTTCGAAACGCGAAGCGACGGACGCCAGCCATCCGATGGTCTTTCGCCAGGCCCCCATCGTCATCGCCGCTCTTGCGATGGCCGGTCGCCGTCGGCACGAGTGCCATCGGGTTGGCGATCGCGATGGCGCCCCAGCATCCGGTGGATGTGGCACCCATCGAACGCGACGCGCGGCTGCCCGCGACCCTCGGTCCCTTCAGCGGCGTCGACGTTCCACTCGCCCCGAACGAACGCGCCTTCTTCGAACAATGGGGGGGTGGTGCGGACAAGCGGCGCTACCGCGCTGGGGATGGCACGGAGCACACGGCGCTGCTTGTCCGCACCCGTTCACCCCTCCGCCACCTGCACGGGCCCGATCAGTGTTTGATCGGTTCGGGGCACCGCGTGACCCGCATCGGCGTGGTGCCAGGCGCCGTCCCCACGGTCGTCTACAAGAGCATCGCACCCGATGGCCGTGCGTGGCGGGTGCAGGCCTCGTTCGCGAGCGACCTGGGTGAGCCGGCGAGCAGCGTGTCTGAAGTCGTCTGGCGATGGCTCGCCGAGCCCGAGGTCCCCTGGAACCTGATCGAACGCATCACACCGTGGGATGCGTGCGCGGACGCATCGGGGGCTTGCCGGCGATTCGACCGCGCCCTGTTCACCAGCCTCGACCTTCCCGTCGAGCCGCATGAAAGGAGTTCGTCATGAAACGTCACTTCGAGGAGCCACGTCGCGCGATCGCCTACGTGGTTTCGTCCGTCCTTCTGTTCGCATTCGTGGTCACCACTGCGCGTGCCGACGAAACCGTCATGCCAGAGCTCGTGGCGACGATCGACGGTCGCGAAGTTCCGCTCCCGAGCCTGAAGAGCGACTTCGACGCGAACCTCCAGGGCGATCTCGCAACCGTGCGTGTCACCCAGACCTTCGAGAACCCCTACGACGCCCCCCTGCACGCGAGATACATCTTCCCGCTGCCGACCGACGCAGCCGTGTTCGCGATGCGGATGTCGAGCGGCGACCAGATGATCGAGGCGGAGATCCACGAGAAGAAACAAGCGCGCGCCGTCTTCGAAAACGCGAAGGAGCGCGGCAACCAGGCGGCGCTCCTCGACCAGCATCGTCCCAATGTCTTCACCCAGGAAGTCGCGAACCTGATGCCGGGGCTTCCGATCCGGGTGGAACTCGAATACGCCCACGTGGTCGAGAAGCAGGACGGCGCCTATCGCTTCCACATCCCCACGGTGGTGGGCCCGCGCTTCGTGCCGCGCGAGCTGGACGCGTCCCAGCCGGGTGCGCCCACCCTGCGCGAAGGAGAACCCGCGCCCCTCGTGATCGGCGCGTGGAATCTGCCGGCGAGTCCTCCCGTGGCCGCGCCCGACGAAGTGGACCGGGAACGCGTATCGATTCGCGTGGCACTCGCGGCGGGGATGCCGATCCAGTGGATCCAGAGTCCGACCCATCGCGTGCAGGTCGACCGACTGGGAGAGGCGAAGCGAAAGATCGAACTCGCTGCCGGTCGCACCGTCGACAACAAGGACTTCGAACTCCACTACCAACTGGCGGGTCATGAAGTCGCGGCGGGGCTCACGACCTTCGTCGATGGAATGGACGGCTTCCTGTCGCTCCTCATCGAACCGCCAGCCAGCGCACGCGATGCCGAGATCACGGCCCGTGAGATGGTCTTCGTGCTCGATTGTTCGGGAAGCATGGCGGGCATTCCGATGGCGGCGTCGAAGCGCTTCATGACCCGCACCCTGCAGAACATGCGCCCGAGCGATTCGTTTCGAATCATCCGCTTCTCGGATGCCGCGACCGAGTGGAGCGAGCGCCCGCTGAGAGCGACCCCCGCGAACATTCGCGCGGGCCTGCGTTACGTCCACGGCCTGAGTGGGATGGGGGGCACCCATATGGCAAGTGGCATTCGGGCAGCGCTTTCGCCTCGCGTCGAGCCGGGCGCGTTGCGCATCGTGGTCTTCCTGACCGACGGCTACATCGGGAACGACGTCGAGATCGTGCGCCTGCTCGACACGAAGCGCGGCGAGGCGCGGCTATTTTCCTTTGGCGTCGGAAACAGTGTCAATCGCTACCTGATCGAAGAGATGGCGAGGGTCGGCCGCGGCGCAGCGCGCATCGTTCGGCCGACTGAGGATGCCGAGGTGGCGGCCGACGAACTCGTCGAACGGCTCGCGGCCCCGGTGTTGACCGACATCGAAATCGATTGGAACGATGCCGCGGTGGCAGACGTCTATCCCCAGGAGATCCCGGATCTCTTTCTGGGGCAGACGGTGCGCGTGCTCGGACGCTTCGAGGGGAGTGGTCGCTATCGCGTCACCGTGCGCGGCAGGATCGCTGGCGATCCCGTGACGATGCCCCTCGATGTCGAGCTTCCGGGTCGTGGTGTTCGAGGCGAAGGCCCGGATGCACGAGCACTCCCCATCATCTGGGCGCGCAGCCAGATCGAAGACCGCATGATCGAGTACATCAAACCGAGCCTGCCTTCCCACGAGCGCGATGCGGTCCAGTCGGAAGTCACCGACCTGGGCCTCGCCCACCGACTGATGACGCAGTGGACGTCCTTCGTCGCGGTCGCGAAGCCGGTGGTGAACCCCGGTGGAGAGGGCCGGCATGCCGACGTCGCGGTCGCCCAGGTCGAGGGCGTTCCCGACACGGCGTATCCCCAGAGTGCGTTGCGCCACGGCGGCAACGGATTGATGCCGCCCGGCCAGAGCCCCCAGCTCCTGGTCAAGGCGGGCGGCTTCAACGGCCACGCGGCGCCGGAGCCTTCGACGTGGATCGCGCTGCTCGTCGTCACAGCCCTTGCGGGCATCTCGTTACGCCGCCCCCCAACGGCGCGCTAGACGACAGGAGGAACACGTGGCCAGGATCCTGGTGGTCGACGACGACGCACACATTCGCGATGTCGTGCGCTTCGCCCTCGAAAAGGCCGGGCACGCCATCAGCGAAGCCGCGGATGGCCGTGCCGCGCTCGATCAATGGGCGGCTTCGGGTACGGACCTGATCGTGCTCGACATCTTGATGCCCGAAACCGACGGCCTCGACGTGTGCCGGCAGGTTCGCCAACGCGATGACGTCCCGATCCTGTTTCTTTCGAGTCGTGACGAAGAACTGGATCGCGTCCTCGGATTGGAACTGGGTGCCGATGACTACCTCACCAAGCCCTTCAGCCCGCGCGAGCTGGTCGCGCGGGTGAAGGGGATCTTGCGCCGCACCCGGGCGCCCGAGCGCGAGTGCTACGCGCGTCAGGCCATCGACCGGGGCGCCTTGCGGGTCGATGTCGATCGGCACACGTGCACCTGGCTTGGTGAACCGGTCGTGCTCACGGTGACGGAATTCGATCTGCTTCACGCCATGCTCGGCATGGCGGGCAAGGTGTACACGCGAAGTGAGATCGTCGAGCGCGCGTATGGGCAGGGCCACCACATCACCGATCGCACCGTCGACAGTCACATCCGACGCATTCGCAAGAAGTTCAAGGCGCATGGCCCCGACCCGATCGAGACGGTCTACGGGTTGGGATACCGCCTGATCGTCGACCCGGCAGCAGGAGAGTCGTGCGCGTGACGGCGGCCCCCGGGCTGGCATCGCGATCGTGGCCGCGCGTAGGTATCCGGGGGGTCGTACTGACGATCAGCGCGTTCGCGCTCGTCGTGCCGCTGGCGTCGATCGTGTTGCTGCGCATCTTCGACGACCAACTCATCCAGCGAACCGAAGCGCAGCTGATCGGGCAGGCCGTGTTGATCGCAGAAGCCTGGCGCGAGGCGTGGCGCGTCGAAACCGCGAGCGACATCGGAGCGGATCGCGAATGGGTTCCGCCACAGCGCCAGGGCGACCTCTACTTTCCGATCGAACCGATGCTGCAACTCGGCCAGGGCGTGCTTCCTCCAACCGACGAGCCCGAACGCTTCGCCCTGGTTCGCGAAGGACCCGCGTGGCGCGCGGGGCGCGCTGTCGAACCGATCTTGAGGCGGGCCGTACGCATGAATCTCTCGAGCGTGCGGGTGCTCGACACCAACGGTTGTGTGGTGGCATCGAGTGCAGGGCAGCACGGCGCGTGCATCGACGATCTCGCCGAAGTCGGACGTGCCCTTCGCGGTGACTACGCGGCCGTATTGCGTCACCGGGTCGCGGGAGGGCAGACGCCTCGGTACGACAGCATCAGCCGGCGCGGACGGGTCCGGGCGTACATCGCCCTGCCCGTCTTCAGCGGCGGGGAGGTGATCGGGGTCGTTCGTCTGGTGCGGACCGTCATCGACCCCGGCAAGGCTCTCTGGTTCGATCGCTTTCGTCTGCTCAGCGTACTGCTGGGCTGCGCACTCTTGACCGCGGCGCTCTCACTCTTCCTTTCGCGCACGCTCACGCAGCCATTGCGCGACATCACGCGCCGCGCGCTCGGCATTGCGCGCGGAGAAGGACGCCGACCGATGACCCTTTCGGGGCTCGCGCCGAAGGAGTTCGACGACATGAGCCGTGCCCTCGATCAGATGATCGGCCAACTCTCCGATCGGGCCGAGTACATCTCCGAGTTCGCGGCGAACCTGAGCCACGAACTCAAGACCCCGATCACGGGGATACGCGGTGCAAGCGAACTCCTCTCTCAGCAGTGGGAATCGATGACGGATGAGGAACGGGGGCGCTTCCTCGTGAACATCGAAGCCGGTGCGGCCAGGATGGAGCGCCTGGTCAATCGCCTACTCGAACTCGCTCGCATTCAAAGCGCGCCAGAAACCGCTGAAGACGTCGACCTCGCCTCGTTCCTCGAGTCGCTCGTACGCGGCTACGGCGCGCGGCTCGTTCTCGAAATCGAGGATTCGCCTTCGAGCATCCGCATCAACCCCGATCACCTCGAATCCGCACTGCGCAACCTGATCGAAAATGCCCTGCGCCACGGCGCCGGCCAACCAGTCGACCTCGACGTCGAGACGCGCGGCGAGCGGGTGGTCTTCCGTGTCCGGGATCGCGGTCCGGGCATCAGCAACGGAAACCGCGACCGCATCTTCCAGCGCTTCTTCACCACCGAACGAGATGCCGGGGGAACCGGGCTCGGGCTCGCGATCGCGAGAGCCGTGGCCGAAACACGCGGCGGTCGGCTCGACTTCACGAGCGACACCGGCGGAACCTGCTTCGAACTCGTGCTCTAGCTTCTGGTCATGCGCAATTGCATTCAGGACAATCTCGTCGATGGGTGACCAGGGCCCGACTTCATCACCACTGCGGCGCTTCATCAAACTCGGCAGTCTCGCGAGTCGGGTAGGAACGTCCGTGGCCGCTTCACGGGCACTGGACTTCGTGCGGTCCGATCCCGCGGACCAGATTCGCAGCACGGAAAACCTCGTCAAGAACGCCATGCGCATCGTCGAGACCCTGGGTGAGTTGAAGGGGGCCGCGATGAAGGTGGGGCAGATGCTGAGCCTTCACGAAGGCATGCTGCCCGCCGAAGTGGCCAGCGTCCTGCGCGAACTGCAGCGCGAAGCGCCGCGGGTACCCGCCGAGGTCATGCGCTTCGAAGTCGAGGGCTCGTTGGGGGCCAAGATCGACGATCTCTTCCCGAGCTTCGACGAAGAGGCTTTCGCGGCGGCGTCGATCGGACAGGTCCACCTGGCGCGACTCGAAGACGGACGCCGCGTCGCGGTGAAGGTCCAGTACCCCGCCATCGACCAGATCATCAAGGCCGATCTCGGCAATCTGCGCAGATTGTTTCGCGCGATCTTCAGCATGATCACCGAGCTGGACTTCGAACCGATCTGGTTGGAGCTACACGACCGACTGCTGGAAGAACTCGACTACCGCAACGAAGCCGACAACATGCGCCGCATGGCGGAGCTGCACCGGGACGTTCCCGAAGTCGTCATACCGGGCGTCATCGACGAACTCAGCAGTGATCGGGTGCTCACCATGGAGTACCAGGAGGGCATCAGCCCCGACGAGGCCTGCTCGAAACACTACGCACAGGAACAGAAAGACCTCTGGGGGGTAAGGCTCTTCGAATTCGAAATGCGCGGCTTCTTCGAGCACCGTTTCCTCCATGCCGACCCGAACATGGCGAACTTCGCGTTCCTCGAAGACGGCCGCGTCGTCGTCTACGACTTCGGCTGCATGAAGTCCGTCCCAGACACCCTCGTCGAAGGACTCGCAACACTCTTCCTCGCGGTGCACGAGGGCCGACAGCGGGAGGTCCCCCAGGTATTGCTCGAAATGGGCGTGTACAAGGAAGGCGAAGTGCGAACGCCCCTCCCGCTCGACTTGACCACGCCCTACGTCGAGATCTTCGGAGAGATCTTTCGCGACCGGCCGACCTATCGCTTCGGCGAAGACGCGGAGTTCTACGACAGACTCGTCGCCCTCGGGATGGCGAACTGGCAGAAAGCCACCGACATCTCGTTCCCCCAGGACATCATCTTCGTCAACCGGTCGCTCGGCGGACACTTCGGAAACCTGGCGCGATTGCATGCTGCGGGACCCTGGGGAGAGATCGTCGAGCGCTACGCGAACGAAGTGCTCGATCGCCAACCGGCGACGTAGGCTGAACGGCGACGGCGACGGTCTGCGAAACGCAGCCGAACCATCGAGACCAACGATTCCGCCGCGCTCGCCTCGCCGCTGGCCCATTGGGTCACGCGGCCCGATACGCCGGGGCAGTCGACCGCTGCGGCTACGATTGCCCGAAATCCTCTGCGTTGCGAAGGTCGTCGAGTTCGCTGCGAACCTGTTGCAGGAACGGCACCGCGAGGCCTCCCGAAGCCACGAGACCGAGGCTGCCGCTGTTGTCCCCGTACCGGCCCGGCATGGTGTCGTCTCGAGGACGGGCATCGTGGGCGCCCGGCCGTTCGAAGATGCAGCCGCACGCCGTGCCTGACGCATTGGACGCATTGAGCGACATGGGGATGGTGGCGAAGCACGCCAGTCCGCGAGCGCTCACTCGCTGGGAAAATGGGAGCAGTGGTACAAGAAGTCACACCCCGACTCGCCCGAATGAATTTGACGCTAGCGTCATCTTTTGATTGCATCCGGTTTACACACCAATCCAGGGACTGCCACACACACCCTTGCAGGAGGTTCGGATGCCCCTCGAAGACATCGACGTCGGTCTTTCCAACGAGGAGGGGGCCGTTCGTGACCTCGTCCACAAGTTCGCGGCAGAGGTCGTGCGCCCGGCCGGGGAGGAACTCGATCGCCTGGCGGATCCGTCCGATGTGATCGCGGCCGACTCCATCCTCTGGGGCGTATTCGAGAAGTACCGGGAACTGGGCCTCGAGGACGATGTGAGCGAAGACGACCCCATCGCCGCCGCGCGCATTCGGTACCTGGTGAACGAAGAACTCGGCTGGGGGGACTCGGGACTCGCCGTCAGTCTCGGCGTTGCGGGCTTCCCGAGCCTGTTCGCGAATCTCTCGGGGAACCCCGAACTCGTCGAGCGCTTCGCATCACCCGGCAACACCGAAATCGGTTGCTGGGCTGTTACGGAACCGGACCACGGCAGCGACACGCTCGGCGTGAACATGCCGCACTTCGACGACGCATCGATTCGCCCCAACTGCACGGCAACACTCGAGGGCGACGAATACGTCATTCGCGGCAAGAAAGCGGCCTGGGTATCGAACGGTTCGATTGCAACCGTGGCCACGTTGTTCTGCACCATCGATCCGAGCCAGGGCTTCAAAGGCGGCGGTGTGGCGCTGGTACCGCTCGATCTTCCCGGCGTCTCGCGAGGCAAGCCGCTCGACAAGATCGGTCAACGCGCGCTCAACCAGGGGGAGATCTTCTTCGACGACGTCCGTATCCCGGCCCAATACATGGTCGTGGGCACCGACGCCTACAGTGGGATCGTCGAAATGGTGCTCGCGACCGCGAACGCGGCGATGGGAACCATCTTCGTCGGGGTGGCCCGCGCCGCACTCGAACACGCCCTCGCCTATTCGAGGGAACGCGTTCAGGGCGGCGTTCCGATCTTCGAGCACCAGAACGTCAAGACGAAGATCTTCCGCATGTTCAGTCGGATGGAGGCGGCACGCGCGCTTGCTCGACGTGTCTTCCTCTACAACTCGACCCAGCCACCGCTGATCGAGTACTCGATCGCTTCGAAGACCTTCTGCACGCAGACAGCGTTCGATGTCGCAAGCGATGCCGTCCAGGTCTACGGCGGGAACGGCTTGAGCCGCGAGTACCCGGTCGAGAAGCTACTGCGAGATGCACGCGCCTCGATGATCGAAGACGGCTGCAATGACGTTCTCGGCCTCGTGGCTGCAGGCAAGCTCTGAACAATCATTCCGCGAAAGACACAAAGGAGTAGCGAGTCATGGAACTCAGGCAGGTCATTGGCAACAGGCGATCCATCCGCTTCCTGCTGCCCTACAAGCCGGTCGAACCGGAAAAGATCCAGCGCATGTTGGAGGCAGCCCGCATCGCCTCGCATTGGGGCAATGTGCAGAGCCTGCGAGCCGTGGTGGTGTTCAAGGACAGTGCGTCGCAAGAAACGCGCGACGCTCTGCTCGCACCGGTCGCCGGCTTCCAGATTCGCCTCGCGCCGGTCGTGATCGTCTGGTACCTCGAGACCGCGGCCGTCGACGAGCAATCGGACAGACTTCGCCAGCTGCTGAAAGCCGGCGCGCTGGGTTTCGGCGAAGGCAAGGCAGAGGCCCTCGAGCAGCAGATCATTCCGCTCTTCGATTCGATCCGCGAACAGTTGAAGGAGCCGGGGCTCAACGAAATCGACTGTGGCCAGGGCATCGCCCAGGCCACGCTCATGGCCTTCGAACAGGGACTCGGCACCTGTTGCCTGGGCACACCACACAGTGAGCAAATTCGGGAGAATCTCGGCCTACCCGAATCCTGCCGGGTGATCCTGCTGCAAACGGTTGGATACCCCGCCGAGAGCCCCGAAGCCGGTGGCCAGAGGCCTCGCCAGGACTTCGAAAAGCTCTTCCACATGAACCGCTACGGCGAAGCGTTCCCGCGCTCGCAGGAAGTGGTCGACGAGCTCGAGAACGACAACATGCTCCAGCCCCAGGCACCGACCGAATGGCGGGAAGCAGAACTCGACTACTTGAAGAACGCCCTCGGCGTGAAGGGTCACGGCCTGATCTGAGCCAGATCGTCGCGGCACGAGCCCAGGCCGGAGGCCACCGGGAAAGCGGCAAGAAATCCAACGAGGAAGACCCATGAAACTGAACGCGGTCGTGGCGGGCGTCGGAATGACACCCTTTGGAAAGCACATGGATACGGGCCTGAAGGCCCTTGGCGCGGAGGCCGTCAAGCTCGCCGTCGCAGATTCGGGCCTCAGCCTGAACGACCTGCAGGCGGCCTACGTCGGCAACGCTGCGGCCGGGCTCGTGACCGGGCAGGAATGCATTCGCGGTCAGGTGATCCTGCGTTCGATCGGCCTCGGGAAGCTTCCCGTGGTGAACGTAGAGAACGCCTGCGCGAGTGCGTCGACGGCGTTCCACCAGGCAGCCGCCATGGTGAGCGCCGGGCTCTACGACGTAGTGCTCGCGCTCGGCGTCGAGAAGCTCTACCACGCCGACAAGAAGAAGTCGTTCGCGGCCTTCAGCGGTGCGGTCGACGTCGAGGCGATGCAGGAGATCATGAAGCGCCTGCAAGACAGCGCAAAGCAGAGCGGCGCAAAGAGCGGCTCCTCCGGTGCGGGTGAAAAGCGGTCGATGTTCATGGACATCTACGCCGCGGCCGCCCGTGCACACATGAAGCAGCACGGAACCACCGTCGAGCAGTTCGCGGGGGTTTCGGCAAAGAACTCGTTCCACGGCAGCTTGAACGACCGGGCCCAGTTTCGCGAAGCCCTCTCGGTCGAGGACGTGCTCGCGGCACCGATGATCGCCGAGCCGCTCACCCGGCCGATGTGTTCGCCGATCGGCGATGGCGCGGCGGCCGTCGTGCTCGTCAGCGAAGCCAAAGCGCGCGAGTTGGGGATCACGCGCCCGGTCAAGGTCGCTTCGAGCGTGCTGCGTTCCGGCTGGGACCACGACTACGGTGAAGACGGCGCAGGAGAAGTCTGCTCGCGAGAAGCCTACGAAGAAGCCGGGCTCGGCCCGGAAGACCTGAGCGTCGTCGAATTGCACGATGCCTCCGCGCCCGCAGAGATCATGGCCTACGAGTACCTCGGGCTGTGCCCGACAGGCGGGGGCGGCAAGCTCGTCGAGGAAGGTGTCACACGCCTGGGCGGACGCCTGCCCGTCAACACTTCGGGTGGCTTGCTGCGCAAGGGACATCCCGTTGGCGCCACGGGGATCGCACAGCTCGTCGAGCTGACGGAACAGCTGCAAGGTCGATCCGGTGACCGTCAGGTCGAGGGTGCACGCATCGGGTTGGCGCAGAATGGTGGCGGCAACATCGGTCCGGACGTTGCAGCCATGGTAGTGACCATCCTGACGACCTGATCGGTCGAACAGCGGGGAGCGCAGCGATGCGGGAACGAAACGAGATGATCCTGGCGGATCTGGTCCAGATCCGGGCCGAGCAGAAGCCGGACCACGATGTCCTTACGTTCGAACACCTGAGTCTCGACGGCGGCGCGACACCAGACGAAGTGCGCACGTACGCAGAACTCGCGACCAACGGCAACCGATTGGCGGCGGCCCTGATCGAACGCGGCATGCAGCGCGGCGATCGCTTCGCGCTGATGATGCGCAACCACCCGGAGTTCGTGGAGGCGATGATCGCGGCTTCCATTACGGGTTGTGTCACAGTGCCGATCGACCCACGGACGAAGGGTGACAAGCTGGCGTTCATGCTTCGCAACGCGGGTTGTCGCGGAGCCGTTTGTGGCGACTACGCGCTCGCCGAGATCCTGTCTGCGCAAAAGGACAACGACGATCTCGGCTGGATCCTGGCACTCGAATGTGGTGAAGACGAGCGCTCGATCCCTCTTTCCAGCACGAGCGGCGTGGATTCCCTGGCAGAGGCGCTCGCCAAGCCGGCCAGCACCGTGGACGTCCGCCTCGAAGACCTCAACGATCCGCTGCAGATCATCTACACATCTGGCACCACCGGCGATCCCAAGGGTGTCGTATTTCCGAACGTGCGCTTCGGCGGCTTCGCCAGTGTGGGATTGATCGCGGGATATCAACCAGAAGACCGGCCCTATACGGGTCTCTCGCTGACGCACGGAAACGCCCAGGCGGTGACACTTGCACCCTCGCTTGCCATGAGTCTTCGCGCTGTATTCAGCAGGAAGTTCACCAAGTCGAAACTCTGGGACGTCTGCCGCGAACACGGCTGCACCACGTTCTCACTGCTCGGTGGGATGGCGACGGCCATCTACTCGGAGCCCAAGAAGCCGAACGATGGCGACAATCCCGTACGCCGGGTGATGAGCGCGGGCATGCCGGCAGCCATCTGGGAATCGTTCGCGGAGCGTTTCCAGGTGGAGATCCTCGAGTGGTACGGCGCGGTAGAGGGCGGTCTCGCCTTCAATCCCGTCGGGCAGGGCCCGATGGGCTCCTTCGGAAAGCCGCCACCCGGACTCGACATGAGAGTCCTCGACGACAACGACGTCGAATGCGCGCCGCATGTCCAGGGCGAGATCTGCTCGCGACCGATGGACGGAAGCGGCGCCGATGTCGAGTACCACGAGAACCCCGACGCTTCGGCAAAGAAGACGCGGGGCGGGTGGCTGCGCAGCGGCGACATCGGCCACACAGACGAAGACGGCTGGCTCTACTTCGACTACCGCAAGGGCGGAGGGATCCGTCACAACGGCGACTTCGTCAACATCAGTTTCGTCGAGAAGGCCATTGCCGAGGCCCCGTCGGTCACCGACGTGTTCATCTACGGCGTCGAAGCGGCGTCAGGAGCACCTGGCGAAAAGGATGTCGTCGCAGCCATCGTGCCGACCGACTCCGCCAGCTTCTCCCCCGATGTCGTATTCGAAGCGTGTCGAGCCGCCCTCGAATCGAACTTCGTCCCCTCCTACCTTCAGGTGGTGGACGAGATCCCCAAGACGGCCTCCGAAAAACCCCAGGAACGTTTTCTGCTCGCCGACTTCTCGACCGACGCAGCGAACGTCTTCACCGAGAACCGCTGAGAGGCACTGCCTGGATGCCGCGAGCGCAGCCTCGGCCCATCGAAGCCGCGGAAATAGAAGGCGAGGTCGGCAAGCGCGAACAGAACGCAACGCGCAATCGTGCGGCCATCCTACAGGCGGCCCGCGAGGCTTTCTGCGAGCTGGGCTTCGGTGCGACGACGGTGCGCGACATCGTCCGTCGCACAGACCTCGCCACCGGCACGTTCTACAACTACTACCCCAGCAAGGAAGCCGTCCTCCACGAACTCATCGAGGACTTCCAGGTCGAGCTTCGCCGGCGCGTCCATGAGGCCCGCGAGGCGGCCCAGACGCTGGAAGACCTGCTGCGCAACGCGTTCCGCGCATGCTTCGAGATCTTCGTCGAAGACGAGGTGTTTTCGGCGCTCCTGACGCGCAACGCAGGCGAGATCGAAGAGCTGACCTCCAGTGCAGCGCTCGATCCCGCAGCCGCGGATCTCGCAAGCGACCTACGCGCCAAAGCGCGCGAAGGGATCGTCCCAGAGCTCGACTTCGATCTCGTGGCGACCGCGGCCACCGCCATGGCCTCCATGCTCGCGATGCGTCACGTACGTACCGCGGCCGACGTGGAAACCGCCACCGAATTTGCAACCCAACTCTTCCTCGGCGGCATTGAACACATGAGCAAGGTGAAGGAATGAAACTCGAACCCTTGATGACCTATCGCGCAGATCTGCGCCCCCCCGTCGCCGTAGGCAAGGGGCCGTTCGGCGAGCGCCGCATCTTCGACGTCGTTGGCGGAACCGCACAAGGGCCGCGGATCAGCGGCAAGCTCCTGCCGAGCGGCGCCGACTGGTTGCTGGTCGACGAGGCGGGCACCGGCCGGCTGGACGTGCGAGGCACGCTGCAGACGGACGACGGAGCCCACATCTACATCTACTACCACGGCGTACTCGAGATCAACGAGAAGGTGAACGAAGCACTTTCGAAGGGCGAGACCACCGAATTCGGCGACACCTACTTCATGACGCAGCCCCGCTTCGAAACCGGCGACCCACGCTACGACTGGTTGAACCGCATCGTCGCCGTCGCCGAGGGACGCGTTCTACCCAACGCGGTCGAGTACCGCGTATTCGAGATCACGAACGACTGATACTCCGGATCCACTCTCAGGGGAAACAGCATGACGCAAGGCACGAACGAACCTCGACACTGGTCGGTGCTGCAATCTCTCCCGGCCCCGATCCTGGTCGCCATGGCCCAGGGGGCCGAAGCCTCCGGTGTACACGGCTGCTTCGCGGCCCAGGTCTATGGCCCTCCATTCGTCCCGCTGGCGGCGGCCGCCGCAGTCACCCAGCGCATACAGCTGGCCAGCGGCATTGCGATTGCGTCGACGCGCAGCCCCTTCGAAACCGCCATGGCGGCGATCGATCTCGACCGCATCTCGGGTGGGCGCTTCACCCTGGGCCTCGGCGCCAGCGTGCTCGCGTGGTCGCAGGGCATCTACGGTGCACCCGGCCACAAGCCACTGGCCCATCTGCGCGAGACCGTGGCCGCCGTGCGCCACATCATCGCCGGCGCTCACAAGGGCCTCGAACCCTTCGAAGGGGAGTACTACAGCGCCGACTACAAGGACCTCACCCTCACGGAGCCGCCGGTTCGAGAGAAGATCCCCATCTGGGTCGCCGCACTGCGCGCGCCGATGGTACGTCTGGCAGCAGAAATCGCAGACGGCGTGATGGGCCACCCCATGTGGTCGATCGAGTGGGCACTCGAGCAGATGGCGCCCGCACTCTCGGAAGCACTCGAAAAGGCCGGGCGCAAGCGCAGCGAAGTCGATCTCAACCTCTGGTGCTGGGCGGCGCCGGGCGAGGACGAAGCCCAGGCGATCGAAGACGCTCGTCCCTCCATCGCCTTCTACGCCCGTGTGGCCCAGTACGAACCCTTCTTCGAAGCCCACGGCTTTGGCGATGTCGCACGCAAGCTTCAGCAGACCATCCAGGGCGGCGACTACTCGAGCGCAGCCCACCTCGTGCCCGACGACATGGTGCGCGCCTTCGTGTCCGTGGGTGA
This sequence comes from Myxococcota bacterium, assembly GCA_030748735.1. Taxonomy (GTDB): domain Bacteria; phylum Myxococcota_A; class UBA9160; order UBA9160; family UBA4427; genus DUBZ01. The sequence continues at coordinate 61,167 of JASMLK010000157.1, forward strand.
GCCCGAAAAGATTCGCGAGCGCATCGGGCGGCTGAATTCGATCGCCGACTCGCTATGCGTGGTGGCCCCCGTCTACAGCCTCGAACCCGAAAAGGTGCTCCGCTATTCGATGGCCATCTCTGAGATCTTCCATGGCGGGGGGCAGTAGGGAGCCCGCCCCCGTCGCTACCAGCTTGGTTTGCACGGGGAAACCGTGCCTTCGGTCATCAGCGTCTGTCGCATCGCCTCGATCTCGTCGGGGCCGAAGAAGTGCTTGTGGTGGTCGGGGTAGACGATTCCCTCGCGGCGTTCGAAGTGCGTCAGCGGACACCACGACGATTCGATCTGCTCGAGTGCCATCGCCGAACGCAGTGCGGAGCTCTTCGCCGATCGCACGAAGTGGCGGGTGATCGGGCCGAACTGCGACGCGTAACCGTTGGTTTCGAGCATGGCGCCCGCCTCTTTCGCGGACACCCGACGCATCCCGAGCGGCCGCGACACCAGCAGGTTGTAGATGATCTGATGGGACAACTCGGAGATCAACCCCCACGGAATCATCAACACGAACGCCAGCACGAGCAGGATCTGCCGGCCGGTGCCGATGTCCCCGTCGACTTCGTCGAACTGGTCGAGTTCCTTGTTCAGCAGTACGCACACCCCGTTGGCGTAGCCGCAGAACATGCAGTTGAACTTGTCGAAGGCAGGGATCCCCTCGATCCGATGCCTGTCGATGATGATGTAGTCCTTCCATTGGAGTCGCCGGGTCCCGAACAGAGGCCTCACGACCCACTGATACAGAAACAGGGACGAAGTCAGGTGCGACACGATGATGAAGGGAATCGATAGATACATCGAGAACCCACCGACGATCGTTCGCGCCCAACCGATCCTTCGAACGTGACTACCGAAGATCGGGAGCATCAGAGAGACGTCGGTCTTTGCGCCGACGACTTGTTGATTCGACATGGCTGGGTCCTCTTCTGTGAGTGGTCTCGAAGGGGGCTTCAAGCCTCCAGTTCGACTGCGAGGAAAGCGCCCGAGATCGCTTTCTGACCCGCGCGCTCGGCGTTGCTTCCCTCCCAGATCGCGAAGGCAATCCGGGCGAGTCCGCCCGGTGCAAAGCGAGCGAATTCGCCGCCTTCGAGCTCGAGTGGGCGCTGGAATACGACGTGCCACTGCCCGTCGCGGTGGAGCGCGTTCGACGCGAGCTGACTGGAACTGGCTGGCCGCCGCTGGCTGGTCGCATAGCCCCTGGCGATCACGTCGAAGGGCTCTTCCCGGTCCGCCTTCCAGAGCCACGCGTTCACCGGCTTGCGCTCGTCACCCATGGTGAGCGGGTTTGCGTCGTCGAGAAGCGGGAACATCACGGCCGCGCCATCGGCGAACCGGTCGAGGTCAGCGATCTGGTCGTCCTTGTCCGAGTCGCGCCACGAAAGCCGCACGCTGAGGGTTTCTCCGTTGTGAGCCAACCTCGCCTCCGCACGGCGCACCTTGCCATGGTTCTGACTGAGTGCCATCTGGCCCGACACGTTCGCTGCCATGGTTACGGGGGCCGGAACGAGGTCGATCCCGATCGCGCTCGAACCGGACCAGGCCGCTCCATCGACTTCGAGCAGTTTCTCGTTGCTCGCCGCGACGCGCTTCGCCTTTGCCTGCGCCTTCGCCATTTCGTTCTCCCTGTCCCCGCCCGAACGCGGTCAAATCGGTTCGGCGGTGAACTCCGCAAAGCGATCGAGCCAGCGGCGGCTGATCAGCAGATCCATCAATTCCGAAGGCTCGCCGCGCTTGCGGCGGTTGCGCTCTGCGATGATGGTGTCGAGCGCGCCGCGTACCGCCGGACCGAAGTAGCCCTCGAGCACTTCGATCGGAAGACGCCCGGCCCCGGTCAGCCTGCCCTCTGTGTCATAGGCCAGCGGTGACATCGGAGGCACGTAGTAGACGTTGGGTTCAGTGCCGAATTCCGGATGCAGCGGCAACGCGACCTTCCACTGCTTCACCAGTTTGTGCACCTGGCTCTCCGGGTCGTCGAGGTAGCCGTACGCCCGCGTCCGGCCCACACACTGGCGGTTGCACGCCGGCGCAACCCCCTTTTCAACGCGAGGAAAACAGTCGATGCACTTCTCGCTCTTCTGGCTTTTCGGGTTGAAGTAGATCATCGAGTAGGGGCATGCCTCGACGCAGTGGCGATGCCCCTCGCAACGATCCTGCTCGATCACGACGATTCCGTCATCGCGCTTCACGATCGCGTTGCGCGAGCAGGCGTCGATGCAGGGGGCGTTGCTGCAGTGGTTGCACTTGCGAGGCATGTAGAAGAAGTACGGGTTGGGCCAATCACCCTTGCCCTGATCTTCGTCCCAGTTGTAACCCCAGGTCGGGACCTCACCTCTGGCTGAGCGCGGTTCGAGCTTCTTGCCCTGCGCGTTGCCAGCCCCGAGCACCTCGCCGTGGTTGAACTGGAAGTTGTCGCCGCAGTCGACCAGGTTGGTGAGCCGGCCAGGCTGTGGCCGACCTTCCCCGTCGAAGCCCCCACCCTTCTGCTCCCAATCCTTCGGGTAGCCCTTGCCCGGGCAAGTCGACACGTTGGCCCAGCGCATGTGTTCCGTGCCTTCGCGTTGGGTCCACAGGTTCTTGCACGCCACGGTGCAGGTCTGGCAGCCCATGCACTTGCTGAGATCGATCACGGTCGCCAGTTGCCGTTTCGAACTCTTGAGTTCCTGCTTGCTCGGGACGGCGCTCATACGGGCCTCCGGTCCTGCGCCGCATGCTGTCCTGCCGCAGTCCCACCGACTTTCGCGATGTCCACCCGCAGCCCTCGATCCGTCGAAGGCGAAGGACCGCCCGAGGTCATCTGGTAATCGAGCTGACCGTAGTTGCCGGCCAGTTGGATCGCCTTCGGCAACCCCACCAGCAGGGCGTCGTGGGACTTCCAGTTCTTGTACTGATAGGGCTCCCACATGTAGATCACGACCTGGTCGTGCCCCACCGCGGCCGATGTCGACACCATCATCTCCGCCTCGTCGAGGTCGTTGAACATGCGAACCATGTCGCCGTCCTCGATGCCCCGCTCGGCGGCCACGCGATCGTTTACGAAGAGCACGGGTTGGCCGCGATGCAGACGCAAAAAGTGGGGGTTGGAGGCCTGCAGGCAGTGAATGCTCGCGCGAATGTGTCCGCTGATCAGTCGGAAGGGATGAATGCCACCGATCGGTGGGGTCTCCTTGTGGGTCGGAAGCGCCTCTCCAGCCTCCATGAACCACTCGTGATCGATGTAGAACTGCGCCCGACGCGCGTAGGTGGGATAAATGAGCTTGTCGTCTACATGCCAGCGCAACGAATAGAAGGGAGCGTTGGGATCCACCTCGTTGGCCGCCGCGTGCCCCGCGTAGCCCGGCCCGATCGAGGCTACGCGCACCTGCCCCTCCTGCTTCAGTCGCTCGTAGTCGAAGCCCTTCGGGAAGACGCCCGTGTGCTCGGCCACCGCCGCAAATTCGCGCACCACGTCTTCGTGGTTGCTCAAGTGGCCGTTCATGGTGAAGCGTTCGTGGAGATCGGCGTACTGCTGGCGATCACCCGCGTTGTCCTCGAAGGACTTCATCCCCCGGGCACCTGCTCGCTCTTCGATCTTCTTGAGCAATGCCGCAAAGATCTCCCATTCCGGCGTGGCCTCTCCCTGCGGCTCCACCGCCTGTTCGATCAGGCAGGTGTAGGGGTTCATGCCGAAGGTCAACGTCATGTCGGTCTTCTCGTAGTACCAGGCCGCGGGCAGCACGATGTCGCAGTACATGGCGGAAGAGGAGAGCCGGGGATCGATGGCGACGAGCATCTTCAGCTTTGGGAAGAGCTTCTCGACGTAGGTCTGGTGAGCGCTTCGCTCACGTCGCAGCGGGTTGTGCGCCATCAACATCAGCACCTGGGGTGGCTCGTCCGGCCCCGGCCCGGTGAGCGCTTCGTCCCAGTAGCCCCGCTCGACGGAGTCCTTCAGGTACTGGCCGAAGCTGCGATCGAGGGACGGGTCCTGCCACTCGCTGCGGTCCCACAGCTCGTCATAGCCCGCATGGTTGTACATGTAGAAGGCGGGGAAGACCGATCCCATTTCCCGGGTGGCCTTCTGCTGGAAGGCGATACTCACCATCTCGTCGCTGAGCGACGGATCCTTCATCTTCATCCACAGTGACTTCGCCATCACCGGCGCGATCAGTCCCCACAGCCCCCAGCGCTCGAGCGGTGAATTCATGGCGCTCACCGCCTGAAAACCGGTCTCGGGAATCAGGAAGCAATTGAAGCCCGTGCCGGGCTTGCCCCAGTTCCCCGTTAGCCCCATGGCGAGCAACAAGCTTCGCTCCATCAGGTCGCCGTGGTACTGCTTGGCTGAAGTGAAGCCGATGAAGCTGCAAGTGCGTTTCGTCGCCACCTTGCGGGCGAAGTCGCGAATCACGTCCGGATGGATGCCGCAGACTTCGCTCGCCTGCTCGGGACGATGCTCGCGGTCGAGCTTGCTGCGAAGCAGCTCGAAGCCGGGCGTGACCTCGACCTCGCTGCCGTCGGCGAGTTCGACGACGTGGCTTCCGGCGAGCGCCTGCACGCCGTCGAATTCGAGTGTGCCGCGCGGAGCTTCTACGACGCGATCAGAGCCTTCGTCGAAGAAGTAGAGCTGGTCTTCCCGGCCGCGCCCGAGGTCCGGCGCGCGCAGATAGCGCCCGGTGTCCTTGCGCACCAGGATCGCGAGGTCGGTCTGTTCCCGCACGAAGTCTGGCTGGTGGAGCCCTTCCTCGACGATCACCTGACAAACGGACAACCAGAAGGCGGCATCGGTCCCCGTGCGCAGGGGAAGATGGAAGTCGGCCGCCAGGGCGGTGGGGTTGTAGTCAGGCGCCAGAAGCGCGATCTCGCTGCCGTTGTAGCGAGCCTCGGTGATGAAGTGATAGATCGCCGGCCACGTATAGGAGGGGTTGGCATTGGTGAGGATGACGAGTTCTGCGTCGAAGAAGTTGTCGGCCGTGTAGCCCATGTGCATCTTGCCGAAGGTCTGACGCAGGCCCTTCATGTCGTCGCCGATCGCGACGTTCATGTCCGGCATGATCGCGCCCAGAAGACGCGTCACCCGCATGGCACCGTCGAGTGCGACGGTGCCGGCGTGGATGTGCGGTGCGTCGAAGACGAAGCTCTTGGGCCCCTGACTCTCGTGGGCATCGAGGATGGCATCGGCCACATCACCGAGTGCCTCGTCCCAACTGACGCGCTTCCACTTCCCTCCGCCTCGCTCACCGACCCGTTTCAGCGGGAAGCGCACGCGCTCGGGACTGGCCAACACCTGGTGGAAGCCGCAGCCCTTCTGGCAACCCTGAGGATTGAAGTCTGGATAGGCCGGGTTCGATGCTGCGGATCGTGCGGCCTGCTCTTCGCGCCACACCATCCCGTCACGTGAGTAGACGCGAAAGGAACAACCGCCGGGTGCGCACTGATTCGTGTGGGAACCCCAATGCACGGCGTCCCACTTCCACTCGTCGCGATAGATGTCTTCCCATGCGCCGTAGCTCACGGCTGCATCGGTCGAACCGGGCTGCGCGAGCCCCGGCTTCGGCACCAGAGCCCTCAGCTGCAACAAGCCGAGCGAGAGGCCGAGTGCGCCGCTCGCCTTCAGGAAGTCGCGTCGACCAAGGGTCGCGCGTGGCGCGCACGTACGATCAGACGTCGTCACCGCGTTCCTCCCACTTCGAGGCCACAGCCGCGGAGCACGCGCCAAGTGGACAGTGACTACATTGTTTATCATGCTATGTAGATAGCGTCAACACTGCGGGTCCTTTCAGGAGATCCACTTGCCCTATCACCACGGAAACCTGCGCCAGGAATTGCTCGACGCCGCAGCCGAGGCCGTCGAAGAGGAGGGCCTCGCGGCGCTCAGCCTGCGCGCCTTGGCGCGCAAGGTCGGGGTCTCACACGGAGCACCCGCCCGCCACTTCCCCGACAAGGCGGCCCTGCTCACCGCGATGGCCACAGAGGCGCTAGCGCGATTTCGAACGGTGATGCTCGAAGCGGGCGAAAAGGGAGATTCTGCCCTCGAGCGCTACCGGGCCATGGGCCGACACTACGTGCATTTCGCGATCGAGCACCCCGCGTACTTCCACATCCTGGGTCGCCCCGAGTTCTACAGCGCGGGCGACGAGGAGTTCGCCCGCGGCTACCAGGAATTCTTCGACGCGATGAGGCAGGTAGCGGCCGACGCCCAGCGCGAAGGCAAGGTGGAGGGACTCGACCCCGAAGCGTTCCTGATTTCCACCTGGGCGATGGCACACGGCCTTGCCAACCTGTGGCTCGACGGCACGCTGGAAGACCGCATCGGGCCCGTCGACATCGAGGCCATTGCCGCCAACGCGTTCGATGTCGTGTTCGCGAACACCGAATGAGGTCGAACCGAGCCCGGTCCTCACTCGAGATGATGATCGACGGCTCGCGTCAATGAGGTCGGGGCGCACGCCAGCCGCCCCGATCGTCACCTCGACTATCGCCGTATGAGCGCTCAACGGACTGCTAGCCTGTGCCTGGCGGCGCGGCCTTCGGGGCAAACGGTCCAGCAAGGATCAACGATCGGCCGGGGTAGCTGCCCCATCGCGAGGGGGGGAAGATGAATCGCAAAACTCACCGGGCGAAGAAAATCGCGCCGGCTGATGCGCCCCTCGCAGCGATCATCCTGGCGATCACCCTGGCAACGACAGCAGGTGCGGCAACACGCGGCGACGACGAGGCGAACCAGACCGCGCCCCCCTTCTGGACCAAACTCGAAACGCCGCGTTTCATCGAACCGGTCGGTGTCCCGAACACCTTCGCGGACCTGGCGGAGCAGGTTTCCCCGGCCGTGGTAAACATCCAGGTTTCGGTCGGCGATACAGAATCCACCGGCATTCCGAGACGTTGGCGCGAATACCACGACTTTCCTTTCGAATTCACCCCGCACGGGCCCGCCCGGGGTGAGGGGTCGGGCTTCGTGATTTCGCCGAGTGGTTACGTGGTCACGAACGCCCACGTAATCGAGGGCGCGGAGAAGATCACGGTGAGCTTCCTCGACGGGCGCAAGCTGACCGCGACCGTCGTCGGCACAGATCCCAAGACCGACATTGCGCTCATCAAGGTCGAGTCGGAGACGCCGCTCCAGGCCATTCCCCTCGGCGATTCCGATTCGGTGCGGCCCGGCGAATGGGTCGTCGCGATCGGCAACGCGATGAGCCTCGCCCATTCGGTGACCGCGGGCATCGTGAGCGCAAAGCATCGCTATCTCGCACGCGGCAACTACGACGACTTCATCCAGACCGACGCGGCGATCAACCCTGGCAATTCGGGTGGGCCGCTGATCAACCTCGCGGGTGAAGTGATCGGGATCAACACGGCGATCAACCCCGCGGCCAACACCATCGGCTTTGCGGTGCCGATCAAGATCGCAAAGCAGATCCTTCCCCAGCTCAAGGCCGACGGACGCGTGACACGGAGTTGGCTCGGCGTTGAAATCCACGAACTCACGTCAGAAGAAAAGCAACGGTCGGGCGCGGATCGCGGCGCTCTGGTGTTTCGCGTGCTGCCCGAGACGCCCGCCATGCGGGCGGGCCTCGAAGCCGGGGACGTGATCGTGGCCTTCGACGGCAGCACGGTCGAAAGCCATCGGCAGTTGCCTGTGATCGTCGCCAACACGTCGAGCAACCGCGAAGTCGAAGTCGAGGTGCTGCGCAAAGGAGAACGCCGTGCGATCGGCGTCACCCTCGCGCAGATGGAAGAAGCCGAACCTCGCGGCCGCACCCACGAGCGCTTCGTGCCCCCGCCCCCGCTGACGGCGCCGTCGTCGAGCGAGCGATTCGGTCTCGACGTGCAAGAACTCGACGCTCCACTCGCCGAACAGTTGGGGCTCGAGAACGCTGACGGCGTGATCGTCACCCACGTCGAAGTCGACAGCCCCGCAGGCCATGCCGGGCTGCGCCGCGGAGACGTGGTTCTCGAAGTCGAGGGCGAGCGCGTGGATTCGACAGCAGCACTCGACCAGGCCCTCGCCGATGCCGGCGATCGCGCCGTGCTGCTCGTGCGCCGCGACGGGGCCACGCTCTTCATCCCGCTGCGACAAGCGCCCTGACCCGGCGCCGTGAGACGCAACACAGCGGGCGCCCACGGGTGCGCAACCACCTGCCCTGCTTGATTTGCGCCAGGCGCGCTTGACGCTCCCGGCGTCGTGTCCACCGTTGCGGCCATGCAGATGGACAAACTCACGATCAAGTCGCAAGAAGCCCTCTCCGCCGCGCAGCAGCGGGCCGCTTCCCTTGGCCACAGCCAGATCGACAGCATTCACGTGCTCGCCGAACTCGCCCAGCAGACCGACGGCAGCACGCGGCCGATCCTGCAGAAACTCGGCATCGCGCTGCCGAGCCTCGAAGCGAAGATCGAAGAGCATCTGTCGTCGCTCCCGAGCGTGAAGGGCCAGACCCAGACTCCAGGTCTGGCACCGGGCTGCGGCGAAGTCCTCGAAGGGGCCTTCGTCGAGGCCGAGAATTTCAAGGACGAATACGTTTCGACGGAACACGTCCTGCTTTCGATGGCGAAGATCGATCGCGACCCCGCCGGCGCGATCCTTCGCGATCTCGGAGCCAATCACACAGCGCTTCTGCAAGCGCTCGAAAGCGTACGAGGGAGTGCTCGCGTGACCGACCCCGATCCCGAAAGCAAGTACCAGGCGCTCGAGAAGTTCGGGCGCGATCTCACCGAAGTCGCCAACAAGGGCAAGCTCGACCCCGTGGTCGGCCGCGACGAAGAGATTCGCCGCGTGGTCCAGGTGCTGTCGCGACGCCGCAAGAACAACCCGGTACTGATCGGTGAGCCGGGCGTCGGCAAGACGGCGATCGCCGAGGGCCTCGCCCAGCGCATCGCCGAAGGCGACGTCCCCGAAACCTTGAAAGACAAGCGCGTGATCTCCCTCGACGTCGGCGCGCTGATCGCCGGCGCGAAGTATCGCGGTGAATTCGAAGACCGCCTGAAGGCGGTGCTGAGAGAGATCGCCGATTCGGACGGCGCGATCGTGCTCTTCATCGACGAACTCCACACGATCGTCGGTGCGGGCGCCGCCGAAGGCGCAAGCGATGCCGCCAACCTGCTGAAGCCCGCGCTTGCGCGTGGCGAGTTGCACTGCATCGGCGCCACCACGCTCGACGAATATCGCAAGCACGTCGAAAAGGACGCCGCCCTCGAACGCCGCTTCCAGCCGGTGATGGTCGGCGAACCCAACGTCGAAGACACGATCTCGATCCTGCGCGGCTTGAAGGAGCGCTACGAGGATCACCACGGCGTGCGCATTCACGATGCCGCGCTCGTGGCCGCCGCCACACTCAGCCATCGCTACATCTCCGATCGTTTCCTTCCCGACAAAGCGATCGACCTGATGGACGAGGCGGCGAGCCGCGTGCGCGTGCAGATCGACTCGAAGCCCGAAGAACTCGACAGCCTCGAGCGCAAGCAGGTGCAGCTTTCGATCGAGCGTGAAGCGCTCAAGAAGGAAAGCGACGACGCCAGCGTTGCGCGCCTCGAAACCGTCGAGCAGGAAATCGCCGAACTGCGCGAGCAGAGCGACGCCATGCAGGCGCGCTGGCAGAACGAGATGGACATCATCACGGCGGTGCGCGAGTTGATCTCACACCGCGGCGAGCTGAACGTCCAGCTCGAGCGCGCTCAGCGCGAAGGCAATTTCGAACGCGCCGGCGAAATCCAATACGGCGAACTCGTGAAGCTCGAGCAAGAGCTCACCACCAAACAGGAAGAACTCGCCGCGCTCCACAGCCACGGCTCACTGTTGAGCGAAGAAGTCACCAGCGACGAAGTCGCCGAAATCGTCTCGCGCTGGACCGGCATCCCGGTCTCGAAGATGATGGAGAGCGAACAGGGCAAGCTGCTGCAAATGGAAGACAAGCTGCACCAGCGGGTGATCGGCCAGGACGACGCCCTTTCGGCCGTGTCGAACGCGGTGCGCCGCGCACGCGCGGGCTTGCAGGACCCGAACCGCCCCGTCGGCTCGTTCATCTTCCTCGGGCCCACGGGCGTCGGCAAGACCGAAACCGCCCGCGCCCTGGCCGAGTTCTTGTTCGACGACGAGCAGGCCATGGTGCGCATCGACATGAGTGAGTTCATGGAGAAGCACTCGGTGTCGCGCTTGATCGGGGCGCCTCCCGGCTACGTGGGATACGACGAGGGCGGCTATCTCACCGAAGCCGTGCGCCGGCACCCCTACGGCGTGGTGCTCTTCGACGAGATCGAAAAAGCGCACCCCGACGTCTTCAACGTACTGCTGCAGATCCTCGACGACGGTCGCTTGACCGACGGCCAGGGTCGCACGGTCGACTTTCGCAACGTGGTCTTGATCATGACCTCGAACATCGGCAGCGAGCACATCGTGGGCCTCGGTCCCGACGAGCAGGACGAGATGGAAAATCGGGTGAACGCCGCGCTGCGCGGTCACTTCAAGCCCGAATTCCTGAACCGCGTCGACGACGTGATCATCTACCGCCAGCTCGAGCGGGGGCAGATCGGTGCGATCGCGCAGATCCAGCTCGACCGGGTTCGCGCGCTGCTCGTCGATCGCAGGCTCGAACTCGACCTCACCGAGGCGGCACAGGAACTGATTGCCGACCGCGGGTTCGACCCGACCTACGGTGCACGCCCGCTCAAGCGCGTGATCCAGCGCCTGGTCCAGGACCCGCTCGCGCGACGCATCCTCGAAGGCGACTTCCCGGAAGGATCGAAGATCCTGGTGGATGTGAAGCCCGAAGGGATCGCCGGGGGAGACGTCTTCGAGTTCCGGAAGGTCTGAGCGATCGGATCGGCGGGGAAGCGTTGGTGGAGCGCGCTACAAGTCGGCGTGCTGATACAACGTCCCGTCGCGGAAGCCCAGCTTGCGATACCAGCCGCGTGTTCCCACGGCGGAGATAACCGATAGCGTCCGGTAGCCGCGTTCCTTCGCGAGTCGCCGCGCTTCCTCGATCAGTCGTGTGCCGAACCCCTGATGCTGCGCGTGCCCGCGGCCTCGCGCGCCGAGGTCGAGGGCACCGCCGTAGACGTGCACTTCGCGGATCAGCGCCGACGCCGTGATCTCGTCGCAGAAACCTTCGTCCTTGGGGAAGCAGAGCCGCAGGAACCCGACGATCTGGTCTCCGGGCGTGGTGAATTCGATGAAAGCGTCTTCGCTGTTGCCGCTCGCGTAGGTCGTCGCACGCAACTCGACCGCGTCGCTCACGAAGTCGTCGCGGCGGATTTCGCGTACGCGGATCTCCTCGCACCGCCCTCCCCGCTCTGCGAGCGCACGCTCGGCGAGTTCACGGAAGTTCGTGAGCTTGTTCCCGACGACGATGTCGTCAGACGAGATGTCGCGAATCACCCGGGTGAGTCGGCAGTAACGGGGTGCCCTCTCGAGCGCGTGGGTGAGCACACCGAGCAGCTCGTCGTGCTCGTACGGCCGCCACTCCCCCGCTTCGTAGTGACGCATCAACTCCGCCGTCTCGATCAGGCTGCATGGGTAGACCTTGAGTTCGTCGGGGCGGAAGTCGGGGTCGTCGAAGAGGCGGTCGAAGTCTTCGCAGTCGCGCTCGGGAGTCGAAGCCAGGAGGTTCGGCATCCAGTGTGCATGGATCTTGAAGCCCGCGCGGCGTAGGCGTGCCATCGCGACGCGCGTGTCGCGGACGTCATGGCCGCGATCGATGGCGTCGAGCACCGTGTCCGAAACGCTCTGGATCCCCAGCTGCACCTTCGTACAACCCAGCCGTCGGATGCGAAGTACTTCGGCTTCGCTGACATGGTCGGGACGCGTTTCGACCGAAAACCCGACGTTGCGACAGACGGCGTCTTCGTTTCGCTTCTGGCTCGCCTCGAGTTCCTCCCATGTCGCGCGCTCACCTTGCTCCGCATTGGCCGCAGCGCTCCCTTCAGCACCCGCTCCCTGCTCGCGAAGCTGCTGCTGAACCACCTGGTTGTAGAGCGGGCCGGTACGGATGCCTTCCGGCGCCGAGGCTTCGAATGCGTCGTAGTCGACCTGCGCGGGCACGGCGTCTTCGCGCCCGTCGATCTCCGCGCCGAAGTCGTTCATGGCGTCGAAACAACGCTTCACGAACCAGACCTGGTACGCCTCGGGATAGAACGACCACGTCCCCCCCAGCACGATCAACTCGATCTTCTCGGTCGAGTGACCGGTGGCGTGGAAGGCCGCGAGCCGGTTCCAGGTCTGGAGATAGGGATCGAAGCGGTTGTTGGCCGCGCGCTGGGCGCCCGGCTCGTCTGCGAGATAGCTCTTGGGCATCCGCAGATCGTTCGGGCAGTAGACGCAGCGCCCCGGACACGGGAAGGGCTTGGTGAGGACGGTCAGCGGTGTCACGCCGCTTTGACTGCGCACCGGGCGCCGGCGGATCCGCGCCACGAAGCTGCGTTCGTCGATCGCGAAGCTCTCTTCGGCCGCGAAGGCGCGGTAGCCCGCGATGATCTCGGCGCGTGAAAAGAAGCCGCGACCGTCGCGCGGATGGCGGCGCAGGATGGCGTCGAAGGCCCGCTCGTCGGCTGCCCGGGAGGCTTCGGCTGAAGTGGCTCCAGTGGCGTCGCCGCCACGCAACCCGGCGAGCGCTTCGATCTCGCGAATGATCGCGACCAGGGGCTCTCGATGGGGAACCGGATCGAACGCCAGATGGCTGCGATCGCCGCCCTTCTTTCCCACTGCGCGGCCGTCGCTCCCGATCATTCGCGTATGGTATGGAACCGCCGATGAACGCCAAGACCCGGGAACAGCTGATCGCAATCAACCGCCGCTTCTACAGCGAGGTCGCCGGCGATTTCGATGCCACGCGAAACGACGCGTGGCCTGGGTGGGCCCGCGCGATCGCGCACGCGGAGCCCCTGCCCGGCCAGCCCCTGCACGTTCTCGATGTGGGTTGTGGCAACGGCCGCCTCGTCGACATGCTCAGCGAGAGCCGCGGCGAGGTCTTCGAATACCTGGGCGTCGACTTCTCACAAGCCTTGCTCGAGCGCGCCCGGAGCCGATGCGCAGCCCGGACGCAGATCCGTTTCGAGACATGCGATGTCCTGGCGCCGGGCGACGACCTCCCGCGAAGGGAACCGGGCTTCGACCTGGTCGCGCTCTTCGGCGTTCTCCACCACGTGCCGAGCGCGGAGCTGCGCCGCGCGTTGTTCGAGCGTCTATTGGAGCGACTTCGACCCGGTGGGGTGCTGGCCGTCACGGCCTGGCAGTTTGGCGACCGAGAACGGTTTCGAGCGCGCAGGGTCCCCGTCGAGACCTTCAATGCCGGGGCCAGCGAGCCCATCGACCCCGCACAACTCGACTCAGGTGATCACCTGTTGCGCTTCGCCGGCGCCAAGGCGCTTCGCTACTGTAATCACTGCAGCGAAGCCGAGCTTCACGGGCTTTTCGCCGACCTGCCGTTGCGCTGGCTCGACCGTTACACCGCAGACGGAAAGACGGCAGACCTCAACGCGTACGCGGTCGTCCAGCGCGCCGTGTAACCCGCTGTATGGCGCCTCCTGTCTCGTAGAACACACGTTCCGTACAGCACGACTGCAACGGGCACCACGGCATCTGCGCGTGTCTTGCGCGCAAGACCTCCTGCTTCCCCGCACCGGTGTTGGCTGCCACGAAACGAGGCGCCACGACCCGCCCCGGCAACCCGGCCTTGCTCCGCGATCGTCCGACAAACGCGCATCGGTGTGTCCTCAATCACATCCAGCAAACAACCGATGAACCGAACGCACCCATGTCGTTCGCATTCACCCATCGCCTGCTCTGCTCGGTGACTGCGTGGACGGTCGTCGCGTTCGCGTCGACCAGCCACGCGGAGTCCACCGTGTTGTCCCCGGCCGATCATGTCGAGACCCTGGTCGACTCGGAAATCGTCGCAGTCGATGCGACGACCGAAAGCAGCAAGGCGAATGCGAAATCAGCGGCGATCGCGAACCAGGGCCACAGCGCGACCGACGTCGAGGAACTCGCCGCGAGCGACGATGGCGGCACCGCACCGCTCGAAGCGGACGCCTTGACCGAGGCCGCTGAAGCGTTGGACGCCGAGTTCCACGTCGAGTTCGACGAAACCGCCAACGTGCTCAACGACGCGCTCATGCGCGACGAAATCATCTCGGCCCATCGCCCTTTCCCCGTCGCCACCTCGCATCAGTCGATCCTTCCACCAGTCGTTCGCGTCGAAGCCCAGCGACTGCGCGGCGTGTTGATGGAAGCCGCCGAAAACCACGAAGCGGCGCTTGCCGCTTTCGAAGTCTGCATTGGTCTCGGCGACGAAACCGCGGACAACTGGCTGCGTCTGGCACGAGCGCGGCTGCGCACCGGCGACTTCGACGGCGCAGAAGCCGGCTTCCTCGCGGCCTTCCAGAACCATCTCGCCAAGGATGCCGACGACACCGAAACCCGCGCGGGCCCCCTTCGCGAACTCGGCGAGTTGTATCTGCTGACACGCGACTACGCCGGTGCCGAACTCGTGCTCGCACACGCTCACGAACTGTCGCCCGGCAACAGCCGGATCGCTGAACTCGTCGAACGCACACGCGCCGAGATCGACGGGGAGTTCGACCAGGCTGAACGGGCACGCCGTCCGCTCTGGGCGCCCACGCCAGCACAACGACACCGCGCGACGGTCGAACACGCCTTGATTGGCGTCTACGAAGCCCTTCCCTGGCCGGCTCGCCGCCAGCTTCGCAGCGTCGGCGCCCACGCGGTCATCCCCCAACAGCGCGACTTTGCGTTGATCGCGGTCGGCATCCTGGCGGCGCTGATTCCACTGCTTCGCCGCTTGCGTGGCCACGGCGATCTCGTGATCGCGATCGAATACCCGCTCGAATTGCGCGGTTCGTTCAGCGTGCGCATCAGCGACCAGCCGGGCCAGAGCAAGCGCAGCAAGACGGTCGAGGCACCCGGAGGCGTCGCCCTCGAAAAGGGCTCGCGCAAGACACTGCACGTCAACGTCGGCCGCGAGACGCGCTTCCAGCGGCTCATGCCGAAGATCTATCATGTGGCCGTCGACGGTGCGCTGATGGACCCGGACAACGGCGAGGTGCTGCTCCGCCCCTTCGACGAACACTCGGTCGAAGTCCGCAAGGGCGAAGCCGCACGCCTCGAATTCGACATGCAGCCGCGCGAATGCCCGGTCGACGTGCACGTGCTGTGGGACAAGCAGCCGACCGAAGATGCGGGGGTCGCGGCCCGGGGACTGCCGAGTTCGCTGCGCTACACGCGCGCGGGTTCGGCGCGGCTGCGGCTTTGCATGGGCAACCACACGATCGTCGTAGGCAGCGGCGACCGTGTCGCCGAGCGGGAAATCGAAGTCGCGACCTTCTCGCCAACCTCGGTCTCGATCGACCTCGCGGGTTCGGAGGGCGTGATCTTCAAGGGTTGCCCGCCTGCGGTGAAGCCATACCTGCACGGTGACCACAATGCGGCGGCGCGGGCACTTTCGCGCGACGGGCACAACCGCATCGCGAACGTGCTGCTCGCGCGCCTCCACGTCGACCTCGGTCAAGCCGCGCGCGCCGCCGACTACTACAGGGCAGCCGGTCAACCGCTCGAAGCGGCAGAGCTGCGTGCATCTCTCGACGACTACTCCACAGCAGCAGCGTTGTTCGCCGAAGCGGGACGCGCCGGTCGCTCCGCACAGATGTACCGCGAGGCCGGCGAATGGAGCCAGGCCGGCCAGGCCTACGAAGCGATCGAAGACTACCGCGCGGCCGCCGACTCCTATCGACAGGGGGGTGACATCGGCCACTGGCTCGGCGCCCTCGAACGCAACGGCGACTACTTCGAAGCGGCGCAGATCGCCCTCGAGCGTTCGGACCGCGCACGGGCGATTCGCCTGCTGCAACTCGTCCCCCTCGACTCGGCCCACTACAGCGACGCATGTGAACTGCTCGCGGACGCCTTCGAGCACGAAGGGCACGCGGACCTCGCCGTTCAGAAGATCGAACAGCGCATGAACGCGGGCGACTCGTCACCCGATCTCCAGTCGCGACTCGCGAGCCTGCTCGAGACATCAGGCGAGTACAACCGCGCCCTCGAGGTGCTCGAGGGGCTGCGCGGCCAGGAGCCCACCTACCCCAACATCGCTTCGCGGATCGAAGGCGTGCGCAAGAAGATCACGGCGCAGAGCATCTCGCAGTCAACGGGCGCGCGCAGTCACGGCAATACGGCGGCCCCGACCGCCTTCCTTTCCGAACAACGCTACGAGATCCTCGAAGAACTCGGACGCGGTGGCATGGGTGTCGTGTACAAGGCTCGCGATCTTCGGCTGAACCGCGAAGTGGCCCTGAAGCGCCTGCCCGAAAACCTGCGCGAACACCCGAAGGCGATCCAACTCTTCCTGCGTGAGGCGCAGGCCTGCGCACGCCTCAACCACCGCAACATCGTCACGATCTTCGACACGGACCAGGACGACACCAACTTCTTCATCACGATGGAGTTGCTACAGGGCTTCACGCTGAACGTGATTCGCCGCAAGCGCGGCCGCATCGCCGAGCGCGACGCCGCCCGGCTTGGCTTGCAGGTTTCGGAAGGGCTCGCCTACGCGCACCGGCAGGGCATCGTGCACCGCGACATCAAGACCGCCAACCTCTTTTTCACCCACGACAAGGTGGTGAAGATCATGGACTTCGGTCTCGCCAAGATGATGGAAGAGGTACGGCGCGGCACCACCGTGCTCGGCGGAACGCCCTATTACATGGCCCCCGAACAGGCCAGGGGCGGACACGTCGATCAGCGCGCAGACATCTACGCCTTTGGCGTGACACTCTACGAACTGGTGACCGGCGGCGTCCCATTTTCGGACGGTGACGTTTCGTACCATCACCAGCACACGCCGGTGACCGATCCACGCGAACGGGCAAGCGATGTCAGCGACGACATCGCCGAGTTGATCCTCTCGATGATGGAAAAGGATCCCGACCGACGCTGCCCGAATGCCGAGGTGGCGGGCGAGCGGCTCGCTGCGATCGCCAATCGCTGAGACGCGAACCTCGCAGCACGCACCGAGTGAGTGACACGGTCCGGTAGACTCCGCCCCCCGATGAAGAGTGCTTTCGGGCTTCGCAGTAGGGCTTCATGAATAATCCGGGCTAGAGGTCACTCACGATGATGCGCTTCGCTTCGGGGTCGAACGTGAAGCGCGTTGCGCGCATGGCCTTGTCGATGTTCATCCGGCGGCTGCCGAAGCGGATCTGCACGCCGACGTTTACGATTCCGGGCACCTGAATCTCGGCGACCTCCATCAAGGCCCTTCGCGCCGCAGCGTGCTCGCGCTTGTGCTGCGTTTCCTTGCGATCGATCGCCATGCGTTCCCGTCCACGCTTTCCCTTCTTCTTGCGCGAATGTCGTTCGGATCCACCGTCCTGCTTGCCCTGCGAGATCTTGCGGCGCTCCTTGTGCAGTTCAGCCTTGCGGTGGGCTTCTTCGCGAGCGGAGGTGAAGGGTTCGGCCACGCGCAGCCTGGTCCCGGCACCGGTCTTTGCGCCGGCCTCGTGGGTGCGGATCAGGGTTTCCACGGTGGCCGTTCCGCCGAACAGGCGCTTGCCCACCTCGAGTGAGCGCGCGTGGATCTGGTTGCCCACGCTGTCGGTTGCGAACACGACCTGCCCGCCGGCACGCAGGCTCGCCATCTGGGCGTGGTGCACGACGAGGTCGCCCCCGACGTCGACGACGCCCGACTCGCCCGCCGTGATTCCTCGCGCAACCCTGAGGCTCCCTCCCGCGTCTACCCGGCCGCCGAAGACCGCCCCCTTGATTTCCACATCGCCCTTCGCGGTCACTTCGAGGTTCGTGTTGACGTTGCCCGTGATGGTGAGACTGCCGTCGGTTTCCAGATTGCCCGACTTCATGTCGACGTCACCCGAATGCTCCACGTGTTCGAGGACATCGAGTTGATTGCCGTTCTTGAACATGGCCGCGCCGGACCGACGTGCGATGAGCCGGGCTTTGTCGGTGAGTTCGACGCCGTCGCCGAGCACGGACCCTTGGGGCTTGCCCGGTGTCGCGGGAAGTTCGCTGCCATCGACCGAGGTGCCGGGTCTGCCATCCGTGGGCGGGCGGACGAAGCCGAGTTCGTCGCCCTCGGCGACGCGGGTCAGGGTGCAGCGCTCGAACCAGTCGAGGCTGCCATCGCCGCGCCTCGTGAAGGCGAGCGGGCCGATGGTGATCTCGAGTTCGATGGCGCCGTCCTTGCCGTGCCGCGGAGCCTTGCCGCGCGCGATCGTCTGCTCGGGGGCTTCGAAGTTTTCGTCGTGGATGCGACTCTCGATCGCGCCCAGGACCTGCTCGTCGATTCCGTAGCTGACCTCGGCGGCAGCCAGGGCCTGCTTCACGGCCTCGGGTTCCATGGGCTCACCGCGCGCGACGCGAATGAACGCCTCGAGGCCCTCGCTGTCCACTTCGACTTCGATCCGTTCTTCGGCCACAGACTGCCCGCCCGACTCACGCCCCGATCGCCGTCACGCCGTTGCGTCGGACTTGCCGTGAGATTGCAGTCCTTTCATCGGACTGTTCTGGCCGGCGCTGAAGTGGTCGGGTACAGGGCTCGAGATTCATCGGGGGTTCACTCGATGAAGAGGCTTCCTGGGCGGTTGCGCGCTGCGCTGTACCGACCCAGAAGGAGCCCCCAGGCAACGCTTGAAGTGCGCGCGAGTTGCCGGTCTTTCATTTTTCCTTTTCTCGCTGCTCTTGCACGCCTTGCCCGCGGTGTCCGCCGGCTTTTCGGCCATCGAAGCGAAGACCGCGGCGGGATCGTTGGTGCCGCGGTGGCCGAGTTGCCTGACGAACATCTTGTAACGCTGATAGGCCTCCATCTCGATCAGGGTTGCGAGATCGAGGGCGTCCATCAGGCTGAGCGTGGAGAGGTCGAGACGAGTGGACATGCTGGACTCCGAGGTCGAGCGAAGGGCGCGCGAGCCGACTTCACGAGTTCCGATTTGGGTCCATGCCGGCGTTACAATCCAGCAAGCACGTCGAGAAACGGACAGCGCCGTAGCGCAGGGATCGTGTCACCTACGCCCCGTTTCGAGTCGCGCCACCGATTTGTCAATTGGTGGCGCAATGAAAAAGGGCCCCGTCCGTCTGGCCGGCGCGGTGCGCCGGAGTTCGGTTATTCGCTGTCGAGGTTGGCGAACGCGGCTTCGGCGCGATCGGTAATCGCGCGGCGCACACCTTCCGAAAGGCGCTGCATACCGGAAACCGATTCTTCGAAGCGGTCCACGTCGAGCACCATCAGTGTGTAGTAGGTGCCTGAATTGGAAATCCAGGTGTCCTGGATCTCCGTGCCGGTCAGTGAGATGTCGGTGATCTGCTTGCTGACTTCGATCACATGCTGTTCGTCGTTCGCTGCAGTTCCGAGTTCGCCACCGCCTGCGGTCGTGGCCTGGTAGTCCTTCAGCATCGAGCGGACCTTCACGCCGAGGCTGCGAGCGATTTCTGTTCGACCACGCGCCATGGCGGCGGTGCGGGCGAGCGAGATGTTGCTGCTGCCCTTGAACGAACCCACGCCGCAGAGCTTCGTGGCGTCGGGCTGGCCCACGTAGCTGCGACAACCTTCGACGACCCAGTCGGGGGCGCCGGCGAATTCGCTGGGCAGGGTGTCGCGGGGACCGCCGTTGCTCGCGCAGCCGAAAGCAAAGGCTGCAAGTGAAATCGCAACGACGAAAAGAAAACGATCGAATCGAACGGGAAGAGTCGAACTTCGCATGGTGGGCTCCAGATCCAAGCCCGGATCAACGGGGATGGGGCCTGCGCTTTGGACCCGCGCGAACGCGGGGCAATCAAGGGAGACGCAACGAATCGCGTCCGATACATCGGAAGTGCGCGTCGAAAAGTGAAGTGGCCGGAGCCCGTGTACTTGCGCATGCGCTGCACACGTTGCGCGCGCTGGTGGGAACGTGCGAGACGAAGGCGACAACTGGAGGTTCGCTCAGCTTGCGCGACGCTCGATGATTTCGGACACGATCAAGTCCGGCTGACTGCCGTCCCCATCCGGGTCTTCAGCCTTCACGCCCATGATGGGAAGCAGGTTCACCATCTTGCGCAGGTAGGCTTCGCTCTTTTCCGAAAGATCGAAGTACTCGAGAACGAGCCCTGCCTCGCCGTCGTCGCGTGTCACGCGGGCGCTCACGATCAGCGGTTCGGCGCGCAAGCGGACGTGTACGGCGATCTTGACCTCGTCCCCCGGCACCAGGGTTTCGTTGGGCTGGACCCGCATTCCGCCCACGCTGATGTCACGACACAGCAGTACCCGGGTCGCCTCGTCGTCGACCGCCACCACGTGCTTCTCGTATTCGCCCCGCGGTTCGGTGCGGCGTTCGCCGTACTCGTCGGCCTCTGCGTCGGGCATACGCAACAGGTCGCCACTCGAACTCGCGAGCTTGGCGGGACCGCCCTGGTAGTTCTCGTAGACCTTCCGCAGCCGCTTGCCATGGGCGGGCTTCAAGTCGTGGAAGGCGCCTGCGGTGACGAAGCCAGAACCCTCCTGCGCGCCGGGGCTACTGCGCAGGATCCTCCCCGGCAGGGCGAAGCTCTTCCCGCAGGCGATTTCCTGGGGAATGATGAGCTTGACCTTGCTTCCAGCCTTGATGCCCCGGTCGCTGACCAGGCGAAAGCCGTGCAGCGAAAGGTCCGCGAGGACCGCGTCGCGGCAAAACAGACCCGACTTCAATTGCACTTCGGCCCCGACACTCACACGTCCCTGTTTGCGGCGTTCGGGGCCGCGATAAATGCAGTGGAGCACCAAGAGTCGCATCGCAGCGGCATGGACCGGCCGCGCGACGATGTAGCTTACGCCCTGCCGGTGCATCATCGACCGCATGGTGCGCGAGTCGTTGTCGACGACGACGATGCGCCGCGACTTCAAGCAGGCTTCGTTCTCTTCGAAGTGCCCCATCCGCCGCTGGTTGGCGATGATGAGATCCCAGCTGGTGCGCGGATCGATGTCGGTGGGTGGACCGTCGCGTTCCACGAAGGCGATGCCGATGTCGGTGAGCAGGTGGTGCACGTCCGCAAGGTCGCCGTCGTGGACGAGCAGTACTTTCGCGTCGGTACCCACCGCAATCACCTCTTCCCCAGCTTCACAGCTGCCGCAAACGTGCGGGTTGCGTATCGAGCTGCTCGAATCGGATGAACGCAGCGGACGCTGTAGGGGGGCCAGGTTTTTGATGAGAAGCCCCACGAGGCTTCTCCCGCCGGGAAATCGCGGGCTGCTTGGGCCGCGGGTTCGATACGGTCCCCGCAATGGCGGCGCGCAAACACCTGGACCTCGTGATCGAGCCGTGGTTTTCGATCCCCGAAAGCGAACTCGGCGAAGCGGCGAGTCGTGCGCGCGGCCCGGGTGGTCAGCATGTCAACAAGACGAATACGCGCGTCACCCTGCGTTGGAACGTCGCGTCGAGCGAGGCCCCGAATGCACGGCAGAAGGCGCGTCTGCTCGAGCGCCTGGGCGCGCGGCTCACCGCCCAGGGCGACCTCGTCGTGCATAGCGACCGCACGCGCAGCCGCGCCCGCAATCGCGAGTATGCGCGTGATCGGATTCGCGAACTCGTCGCGTCCGCCCTGCACGAAGACCCCGATCGCCGCCCCACGCGACCGACTCGCGCTTCGAAACAGCGCACGCGAAAGACCAAGACGCTGCGCAGCCAGTTGAAGAAGAGTCGAGGCCGGGTGAAGGATCGCGACTGAGTACGGCGACACCGTGCGCGCGCCACTTTCCTCGAAACTTCGACTCGCCCCACGGCCACACACCCACCGCACACCACGCTGGACGCTTCTCGGGGTTTCTCGGCGAGAAATTCGTCGGATGTCCCTGTCGTGAAATCCACCGGGCTGGACGACCCATTGACCGTGAGAACATCTGCGCGCCTGAACCCGTTTGGTGCGTTTGCGGTCAGGGGGAACCACCATGGCGGCAAAGGCACGGGCCACGGCGAAGGGCACCACGGCGAAGGCGAAAAGCCAGCGCAGCATGTCCAAGCAGAGCGGCGGCGCAGGGAAGAAGGCCGGTAGGAAGAAGCTCGGCTGGGGCGGACGCCGCCGCGGTGCAGGTCGCCCGAAGGGCAGCGGGAAAGGGCTTTCCCCCAAAGGTGCGCAAGAACCGGGTTGCCGTGATGTTCACCGACGCGGAACTCAAGAAGCTCCAGGCATTGGCGCGCAAACAGCGAATTCCGATCGCCACCGTGGCCTATCGCTTGATCGAGAAGTCCCTCGAGCGCGCCTGACCGTTCCTCCCCAGCGTTTTTCGCGAATGAGGGCGTTTCAGCGCTCGCTGGCACGAATGTGGGAACCAGGCGCGGGAAATTCCCGTCAAAGCCCCTGTCGCGGGCTGCGGGAACGGGTGCTTGCAAGTAGACTCCCGCGCCGCGCAGGGAACCACCCGATTCGTACCGCGTGTGACCTCCCGCCCGGTCCCCCTCCGAAAGTGATCCCGCGCGACCCAAAGCGATTTCGCCGAGCGCGCCGTCTCTGCACGGGGCCAACACGGGCAGCATCGGCGCTGGGAAAATTCAAGGAAGCTGCATCATGGCCAAGAAGAGCAAGACGGGTGTACTGAAGCGATTGCGCGAAGTGAAGAAGGCCGAAAAGGCAGCACTCAAGCGCGAAGAACTGCGACTTCGCAAGGAAATGGGCCCAGGCCCCGCGTCCGCTGCCGACGATGAAAAGGGCGAGCCCAAGGTCGCGACAGCTGACGATATGGCGGGCTACGGCTTCCCGGTCGGCGGCGACGAAGAAGAGGAAGAAGAGACCGCCTGATCGACCGGCGGGTGGATGCACACCAGGTTGCGGTCACCCCAAGCGTTGTCGATACGCCCTACCGGCGGCCAGTACTTGTACTCGCGCACCCAGGGTGCGGGGTACGCGGCGAGTTCTCGCGAATAGCCGTGTGTCCAGCCGTCGGCGGAGACTTCGCGTGCCGTGTGGGGCGCGTTCTTGAGCGGGTTGTCTTCGCGATCGAGTTCGCCGGCTTCGATGGCAGCGATCTCACTGCGAATCGAAATCAAGGCGTCGCACAGGCGGTCGAGTTCTTCGCGTGACTCGCTTTCCGTGGGTTCGATCATCAGCGTTCCGGCCACGGGGAAGCTCATGGTCGGTGCGTGGAAGCCATAATCCATCAGGCGCTTCGCGATGTCTTCGACCACGACGCCGGTTGCACCCTCGAACTTGCGGCAGTCGATGATGAACTCGTGGGCGACGCAACCCTCGGGCCCTCGATAGAGCACGTCGTAGTGGTTTTCGAGGCGCCGCGCCATGTAGTTGGCGCTCAGGATCGCGGTCTGGGTCGCCTGCAGCAGGCCACGCTCACCCATCAGCGCGATGTACACCCAACTGATGGGCAGGATGCTCGGGCTGCCGTAGGGCGCCGCCGACACCGCACCTGCTTCGCACCTCGGGTCGCCCGGCAGGAAGGGGCGCAGGTGTTCGCGTGCCGTGATGGGACCCATGCCGGGGCCGCCACCGCCGTGC
Organism: Myxococcota bacterium; assembly: GCA_030748735.1. Taxonomy (GTDB): domain Bacteria; phylum Myxococcota_A; class UBA9160; order UBA9160; family UBA4427; genus DUBZ01. Next base: position 84,646 of record JASMLK010000157.1, read on the forward strand.
GGGATCGCGAACGTCTTGTGGAGATTCAAGTGGCAGACGTCGGCACCGATCACACCGGGTGACGTGAGCCCCACCTGTGCGTTCATGTTCGCGCCGTCCAGGTAGACCTGGCCACCGCGCCGGTGGATCGTCGCGCAGATCTCTTGAACGGGAAGTTCGAACACGCCGTGCGTCGAGGGGTAGGTGATCATCAACGCGCCGAGGGTGTCGGCGTATTGCTCGCACTTGGCTTCGAGGTCTTCGAGGTCGATGTTGCCGTTGCTATCGCACGCGACGGCCACGCAGTCGAAGCCCGCGATCGCGGCACTCGCTGCGTTGGTGCCATGGGCCGACACGGGAATCAGACAGATGTTGCGATGGCCTTCGCCGCGCGACGCGTGGTAGCGCGCAATCGCGAGAAGCCCCGCGAGTTCGCCCTGTGACCCCGCGTTGGGTTGCAGCGAAACGGCGGGAAGCCCCGTGATGGTCGCAAGCCAGCTTTCGAGCTGCGCGAACATCTCCTGGTAGCCGCGCGTCTGGTCACCTGGTGCGTAGGGGTGGATGCGCCCGACTTCCGCCCAGGTGACGGGTCGCATGGCGCTCGTCGGGTTGAGCTTCATCGTGCAGGAGCCCAGCGGGATCATCGACGTGTTGAGCGAAAGATCCTTCGCTTCGAGGCGGTGGATGTAGCGGAGCATTTCGGTTTCGGAGCGATAGCGGTGGAAGACTTCGTGCTGGAGGAAGTCGCTCTTGCGCGCGAAAGGCTCGAAGATCGGCGTTTCGGCGTGTTCGAACCAGGCCTCGACTTCGGAGGGCTCGATGTCTTCACCCGCAAAGGCGGCCACGATGCCGGCCAGATCGTCACTCGAAGTGGTTTCGTCGAGTGCAACGCCGACGCTCTCGTCTTCGTAGGCGCGCAGATTGATGCTGCGCGCGGCCGCCGCTTCGAGGACCTGCTGGGCCCCTGTGACACCGCGAACGCGTAGCGTGTCGAAGAAGGGTTCGTCACCCAGATCGAGGCCGCGTTCGCGCAGCGCCCATGCGAGTGCACAGGTGTGGGCGTGGATACGCGATGCAATGCGTCGCAAGCCGTCGGGGCCGTGATAGACGGCGTACATCCCCGCCATGATCGCGAGCAGCACCTGCGCGGTGCAGATGTTGCTGGTCGCCTTGTCGCGGCGAATGTGTTGTTCGCGGGTCTGCAACGCGAGGCGGTAAGCGGCTTCGCCGTGGCTGTCGCGCGAAATGCCCACCAGGCGGCCGGGCAGCTTCCGCGCGTACTTCTGCTGGGTGGCGAGGAACGCCGCGTGCGGGCCCCCGAAGCCCATGGGCACGCCGAAGCGCTGGGTGTTCCCGATCGCGATGTCGGCCCCGAATGCGCCCGGCGGTTCGAGCAACACGAGGGACATCAGGTCGCACGCAACCACGACGAGCGCGCCCGCAGCATGGGCGGCTTCGATGACCGAACCGGGGTCCTGCACGACACCGTCCGTCGTCGGGTACTGCACGAGTACGCCGCAGAGGTTCAGCGCGTTGTAGTCGATGTCACTGGCACAACCGACGTGGACGGTGAGCCCGATCCCCTGCGCGCGGGTCTTCACCACGCCGATCGTCTGGGGATGACAGTCGGCGCTCACGAAGAAGTCGGTCTTCTTCGGCCCGCCGATCGATCGGCACATGCCCATCGCTTCTGCGGCGGCGCTGGCTTCGTCGAGCAGTGAAGCGTTGCAGAGGGGAAGCTCGGTGAGGTCACTGATCGCGGTCTGGAAGTTCATCAGGACTTCGAGCCGACCCTGCGAGATCTCGGCCTGGTAGGGGGTGTACTGCGTGTACCAGCCCGGGTTCTCCAGGATGTTGCGCTGGATGATGGGCGGCACGACGGTGTCGCTGTACCCCATGCCGATGCACGAACGCATGACGCGGTTGTTCGACATCATGCGCTGCAGGTCTTCGAGCAGTTCGAATTCGCCGCGTTCCCAACCGGGAAGGTGCTCGAGTGCGAGTGGCTGCTTCAGCTGGATCGCTTCGGGTACCGCGGTGCGGCAAAGCGCTTCGAGATCGCTGTAGCCGACACGCGCCAACATGGCTTCGACATCGCCCGCGCGCGGACCCAGGTGACGGCGCGCAAAGGTGTCTACGGGTGGCTGCGCTCGGGGGGTACCGGGCTTGGGCATGACCGATCCTCGAGGGAATAAGATCGCAAGGAGGGGCGAAGAAGGGCGCAGTGTAACGCGAAACCGGTTCGGTTCTCGGGGACCACGCGGCGAATTACGCCAGCTTCGAAAATGAAATGGCGTTGCGCGTGTGGGATGAACGACCGTGTGCGATCAGGCGCTCAGTCGCGATTCGCCTTCGAGCAGACCCTCGAGGTCGGTGAGTCCGTCCGAGGTGCCGAGCACGAGCAGTCGGTCCCCGGCGCGCGGTCTGAAGCCGGGCGAAGGGACGGCGTCGACCGAACCACTGCGGTCGACCGCAACCACGCTCACCCCGGTGCGTGCACGAACGTCGAGTTCGGCGAGCGACTGATCCCCCACGAAGTGGTGGGGGACGCTGATCCACTCGTGTTCGCTTTCGCGCAGCAGATCGACGAGCCACGGGTCGAGCTCGAGACCCGGGGCGGAGCGGATCACGCCGTAGTCATCGGCTCGCATCGCCTCGACGAAGTTGCGAATCGCGCCAGCGTGAAAGTCGAACTGCGCAAGCGCCTGGCGGACGAATTCGATGCTGCCCTCGTATTCCTCGGTGACGACGCGCGTGGCGCCGACGGCTTCGAGGGGTTCCACTTCGTGGACGAAGCGCGCGCGGGCCAGGATCGGAAGCTTCGGTGCGGCTGCGCGAACGCGCGCCACGATGCGCCGCGTCGCGAGCGGGTCCGAAATCGCGACGGTGACGAACTTCGCTTTCGCAACACCCAGACGTTCGAGGAAGGCGGGGCGTGCGGCGTCGCCGAAAACGATGTGTTCACCGCGCTTGGCGGCTTCGGCCACCGTGGTCGCGTTCGCGTCGACCACCAGATAGGGCCGGTGCTGGCTGCGCAGGAGCTTCGTGAGGGTGCGGCCGGCCGGGCCGTAGCCCACCACGATCACCCGCTCCTGGTCGCGCGCCCGATCGTGATTCGCAGCGTCGCGGGCGGGGCGCAGGTTCGACCGCCGGCCGGGAGAGAGCTTCGCTTCCAGGGCTTCGGCGAGCTCGGGTGCGCGGCGCATCAAGAAGGGCGTCGCGATCAGGCTCACGATCGAAGCGGCGAGTACGGCTTGATGAAGGGTTTCGCTCAACAGTCCCGAGCGCGCCGCGACTTCGGCGAGCACGAAAGAAAACTCGCCGCACTGTGCCAGCGCCATCCCGGCGAGCGCCCCGACCCCAACACCGCGACGCAGGAAGAGCGCGTTCACACCCGTGATGATGGTGCCCTTCACCAGCGTTGCCGCGAGCACGATCGAAAACACCAGCGGTGCATGGTGGAACATCACCATCGGCTCGAAGAGCATCCCCACCGCGGTAAAGAAGATGCCCAGCACGACGCCACGCAGGGGGACGACTTCCGAAAAGAGCTGGTGGGCATAAGGGGAGGAACTGGCCGCGACCCCGGCGAGGAAGGCTCCCACCGCGAGCGTCAGTCCGAGCTCTTCGGCGAGGAACGCGGACCCCAGCACGATGATGATCGCAAGAATGCTGAACAGATCCGGTGAGCGCAGTCGCGCCATGCGATCGAGGGCGCGCGGTACCGCGAAGCGCACGATGTAGAGCACGACCGCGAGGGCTGCGGCGAGGCGCACGACGGTCCAGCCGAAACTCGCAATCGAAAGCCCTTCGTTCTGCGCGAGCAGGGGGACCAGCAAGAGCAGGGGGACGATGCTCAAGTCTTGAAACAGCAGGATCGAAGTCGCGAGCTGACCGTGAGGCGTGTTGACCTGGCCTTGATCGGCGAGCAGTCGCAAGACCAGAGCGGTCGAAGACATCGCGATGATGCCGCCGAGCACCAACGCCGGGCCCTTTTCCATGCCGACCGCAACCGCGATCGCATACACGACCCCCATGGTGAGCACGACCTGCAGACCACCGCCGATCAACGCACCCCGCCATAGCCGCTGCGCGCGATCGAGGGGAAGATCGAGGCCGATCTCGAACAACAGGAACACCACACCGATCTCGGCCAGCGCGCGCACGCGCTCGGGTTCTTGCACGATGCCGAGCACGCCGGGCCCCGCAATCGCACCCAGCACGAGGAACCCCGCGATCGCGGGAAGCTTCAGGCGTTCGAACAGCGCGAGTCCCGCCGCCGCGAGACAGAGCAACACGAGGACTTCGAACAACTGGATCGACTGAAGCGGTTCCAACCCTGCACCCGGGGACGTGCGCCGGCGAGGCGGGGGTCAGGGTCCGATCGTTTGGGCCGTTTAGCCGGTTGGATCGGGGGGATTCCACGCCGGATGCGTCCGATCTTCATCCCATCGGCGCAGTTGCGAAAAAGCTGAGCGCTCAATTGGCGAAGCGTTTTCGTTTGCACACGGGTGCCGGTGCTTGCCTGTTTGCTTCCGAGGGCTTGCCGGGTAGGTGGTGCGAGCGTTGGAAGATCTAACTCGCCCCGTCGCCGCTCATCACCGCGGGCAGCGTGCGCAACAGGATCGAAAGATCGCTGCGCAGGGACCAGGTGTCGATGTATTCGAGGTCGAGGCGTACCCAATCTTCGAAGCCGACCTTGTTGCGGCCCGACACCTGCCACAGGCAGGTGATGCCCGGGCGCATCGAAAGCCGGCGGCGTTCGAAGGTCTGGTATTCGGCGACTTCGACCGGCACCGGTGGGCGCGGGCCCACCAGGCTCATGTCGCCGACCAGGACGTTCCAGAACTGCGGCAGCTCGTCGATCGAGTAGCGGCGAAGGGTGTGCCCGACCTTCGTGACACGCGGGTCGTGGGTCATCTTGAAGACGGGGCCGTCCATCTCGTTGTGTTCGTCGAGTTCGAGCTTGCGCGCTTCGGCGTTGACTTCCATCGTGCGCAGCTTGTACATCATGAAGTGGCGCCCGTTGAAGCCGCAGCGCACCTGGCGGAAGAAGATGGGGCCGGGGCTCGTCAGTTTGATCGCCAGTGCGGCGACCGCGATCGCCGGTAGCGAAAGGCTCAGGCCAACGAGCGCACCCGCGATATCGATCGCGCGCTTGATGCTGATCATGAAGCGGTTGTGGTGGACGGGCGCGAAGCTCAGCGCGGGCATGCTGCCGAAGCGTGTGGTCCGCGGTGCAGGGAGGTAGTCGCCAAACAGGTCGGAGAGCAGGGTGATGGGCACCCCGGCCGTCGCACAGGAGTCGACGGCTTCGATGATCGAGCCCAGCATCGAGCGGGGGCAGGCGACGATGACTTCGTCGATCACCTGGTCGCTGATCAGGTCGTTCATGTCCGAGATCTTGAAGATCTGCTCGGGCGCAACGGACGCGCCTTCGGGTGGCGTGTCGTTGTCCACGAAACCGATGATGTGAAGTCCCCAGCCGGGGTTCTGGTCGATCACGTTCTTCACGTAGGCCGCGCGCGGGCCCGAGCCGACGATCACGACGTTGCGGTCGTGACGCTCATTGCGCCGAATCCAGTGCGAGGTGCGGTAGACGATCGCGCGCAACCCACACAGCGCGGCGAGTTGAAGGACCGTGCACACGACCGGCATCCCGATCGTGACCGGCGGCGAAAACACGAACGCCATGGCGCACTGCGCGACGGCGACGCGCATGCCGAGTGTGAGCAGGCGGTGCTGAATGATGTCGAGACGATTTCGCCGCTGGAAGGCGTAGAAGTCGAGCACCTGGAAGCCGAGCGGCCAACTCAGCGCCGAACCGATCCCGAACGCGACCAGGGAAAAGCTCGTTGCATTGCCAGGCGAGGCGCCACTGTCCAGCATTCCCGGCAGCGCGAGCGTCGCGAGCAGTACGCCCGCGCACACCAACAGGTCTACCAGCTGGTACAGGTGATCGAAGTGGGAGGAATCTTCTCGCTGCAAGGTCGCTCGACTCGTCGCGCGCAGGTCCGCGCATGACCCCGCCTGGCCTTCAGGTGGGGGGCGCGTGGGTACGCGATTCTTCTGCCGGTTTCTTCGACCGTCTCGCACCTTCTCGTGAGTGTTTCCGCCTCGTCCCTGAGGCCGGCGTCGAGGTGCAGCAGGCCGGCAAAGTTCCGCACAACCGCGAATCGGGTAGTCTTCGCGCCCGGGAGAACTCTGGTCGAAGCCCGGGAAAGCGATCGGGCGAAAACCTGAAGCCCGAGATCACATCGAGGGGTGTATGTCGGTTCTATCTCTAGCCACGCCGCGGGCGCGCGGTCTCATGGTCCTCACTGCCCATCCCGAAGGCTGCCGCGTGCTGGCCGAGCGCCAGATCGCGCGTGCGCGCGAGGCTTTCGCGAAACCCCTGCCGGCTGCCGAAGGAAAGACCGCGCTCGTCCTCGGGAGTACGACCTTTGGCTACGGGAGTTCGACCACGATCGCCCTCAAGGAGGCGGGCTTCAGCAAGGTGATCGGCCTCGGCTACGAGACGCCGCCGACCTTCCGCAAGGAAAAGGTCGCCATGGCGCCCGCCGGCTGGTATCTGACCCACGCGCTACACACCGCCTACCTCGAACAGCGCACCTACTTCGCCGACGGCTATGCCGACGCCACGCGCGACCGCGTGATCGACGACCTGAAGGCGGCCGGCGAGAAGATCGACCTTCTTCTCTACAGCGTCGCGGCGCCGCGCCGCACCCATCTGGGCGAAACCTGGAACTCGGCCCTCAAGGTGATCGGCGAGCCGCTCAGCGTCTGCGGGCTCGACTACGCGAGCGGTCAGCACAAGGAAGTCACCCTCGAACCGGCGAGTGAGCTCGAAATCGAACACACGCGGCGCGTGATGGGCGGCGATGATCTCGACCTGTGGGTGAACGCGTTGCTCTATGGTGGTTGCCTGAACGACGGCTTCAAGGTGGCTTCGCTTTCCTACATCGGCCCCGAATTCGAGCCGCTGCGGCGCATCTACTGGGACGGCGCACTGGGTGGCGCGAAAAAGCACATCGACGCCACGACCGCGGCGTTGAACGCACGCCTCGCCGAGCGCGTGGGCGGGGCCGCCTTCTCGAGTATGAACCCCGCGGTGGTGACGGGGGCTTCGGTCGCGATTCCCGCGATGCTCAAGTACATCGCCGACTACCTTGCGGTGGTCGATTCGGGCATCGGGGCCTACGACGACCCGCTGACGGTGGGGATCAACTTCACGCGCGCCCTTTACGGCGACGGTGAGCCGTGGCGCGACATGCGCGACGAGGAAGGCCGCCTGCGCCTCGACCAGAACGAACTCGTGGCAGACCTCCAG
>JASMLK010000158.1 GCA_030748735.1 Myxococcota bacterium
CCGCACTCTGGCAAGAGAAATCGACGTCCCGCTGCTCGACGTGGGGTGAACCACGTCTGCGCGGCGGAACGCCGATTTCTCTTGCCAGAGCACGAATCTGCACCGTCTCGCTACGGATGTTCATGAATAATCCGGGCTAGAACGAGTAGGTCGGCGGCGCTTCGCCCTTCACGTTGATGGTTTCGCCGACGAGGCTGCGACCGGCGAGGTCGGGGAGCAACTCGGGGTCTGCGTTGGCGACGATGCGCCGTCCGTCGTCGAGGGTCGCGATCACCGGGGCCGATGTCACGACCCCATTGCGGTCGTACACCACCGTGCCACCGACCACGCGTGCCGTGCCATCGGCTCGAGATGTTGCGAGAATGGCCGCTTCGTCGATCGCCTTCTGTTCGGTGGAGGTGTCGGGGTGTTGAAAACCGTCGGTCGGGGGTTCACTGCTGTAGATCCCGACCGAGTGCTTCGACAGGATGCCGCCGTTTCCGGACACGTAGGCGAAGCGCCCTTTCTCACGCAGCTGCAATGCCGAGCACGCGATGCCGTGCGAGGTGTAGTTGTTGCCCGGGCCGCCAAAGAACGACATGCCGCCGGTCATGGTGAGGCCGCGCGGGTCGTCGAGGGCGAGCCCGATCTCGGCGGCGCCCACCTCGACCGCGACGGGAAAGCACGAGTAGATGTCGATCGTGTCCATGTCGTCGAGCCCGAGTCCCGTCGCCGAGAAAGCGGCCCCCGCAGCAGTGCGCAGCGCTTCGGAGCGGCCCAGGTGAGGGCGCGAAATGGGTGGGACTTCCGCGTTCGTTGCACCCGCCCAGGGGAAGATGCATTGATCGTCGAGCCCCGCCTCCCGGGCGGTGTCCAAACTGGTCACGAGCAGCGCAGCACCCAGGTCGACGGCCGCGAAGCTGTTCATGCACTTGGTGTACGGCTCGGCGGTCAGTCGGTTCTTCGATCCGGGAGTCGCGATCTCTTCCGCAGTGCGTGCTTGTTGGAACCACGCGAGCGGGTTGCGTGCCGCCACTTCGCTCGATCGCGCCATGAAGGCGGCGATGTGATCGCGCCATTGCTGTGGCGTTGCGCCGGCTTCGTGGGCGAGGGCGCTTTCGAGGACGGGGTAGATCTCGGGTGGGCGATAGAGCCTGGCCTCGATCTCCTGTCGACTCATGATGTCCTCGACGGGGGCACCGACGACGGGGTCCGGCGGAGCCGAATCGCCTTCCCTGCCCTGCATGCCGGCGAACATGAAGTCGCCACCGGGGTTTTCGAGTTGCATCGAGCGGGTGGCTTCGGCGCCGCACAGCAGCGTGGTTTCGAGTTCGCCTTGTGCGATTTCCCTGCAGGCGCGGTTCATCAACCACTGGGGGCTATTGCCGCCCGGTGTCGTGACCTCGCACACTACGTCCTTCAGGCCGAGACTCGCGGCCAGTTCGCTCGCCGGTGCTGCGCCGACGCGCGAGAAGGCAGCGCTCACCATCGACAGGCGTTGGATGCGCCCCGCAATTCCGGGGGCGTCTTCGAACGCGGCTTCTGCAGCACGGGCGGTCAGATCGAGGTGGCTGATGATCGCGTCGCGTTCGATCGACTGGCCGATGCCGACGAGGACGGGGATGCGCTTGGGGTCGATGTTCATTCTTGGCTCAGCTGCGCGACCAGGGCGCGGTTCGGGTCGCGGTGAATGACGCGCGCGATGTGGTGGTGAGGGCGTTGGTGCGGAAGGGGCGAGAAGAACTAGCAGAGCGGATGTCGGCTCGCATCGCGCCTTCCCGCGCGCTCTGCTCGCCTTCGCGCGGGCAGGGTTGGCGGGTCGGTTGGTGATGCTTACGCTTGGCTCGTTGTCATCGAAAAGACTGGAGCAAGCGAAATGAAGCTCTCTCTCGGCATTCCCCCTGGACCCCAGGCGCTTGCGCTCGCACAACGCGCAGAGCAGCTCGGCTACGACCGCGTGTGGTTGTACGATTCCGCTGCGATCTACGAAGACGTGTGGATCCATCTCGCGCGCATCGCCGAGGGAACGCAGCGAGTGGGGCTCGGGACCGCGGTGTTGGTGCCCAACCTCCGCCACGTGATGACGACGGCGTCGGCGATCGCGACGATCGATCGCCTCGCACCCGGGCGATTGTGCTGCGCGTTCGGTACCGGATACACGGCCCGGATGGTTCTCGGGCAGCGGCCCCTTTCCTGGAAGCGAACCCGCGAGTACTTCGAACAACTTCGCGCGCTGTTGCGCGGCGACGTCGTCGAAATCGATGGCAAGCCGTGTCAGATGATCCACCGCCCCGAACTCGCGAAGGCGCGCCCCATCGAAGTGCCCCTCCTGCTCTCGGCGTTCGGTCCGAAGGGCCTCGCGATCGCGCACGAGATCGCCGACGGCTGGGTCGGTGCATCGGCGCCACCCGAGGCGTTCGACTGGGCGGTGCACACGGTGAATGGCACCGTGCTCGCGCCCGGTGAGTCGCCGGCGGCACCGCGCGTCATCGACGCGGTCGGGGCGTGGCAGGCGGGTATGTACCACTTCATGTGGGAACAGAATCCCGACCTGCTGGCGGGCCTCCCCGGTGGCCCCGCGTGGCTCGAGCAGATCGCGTCCGAACGGCCCGAAAACGAGCGACACCTGGCGGTTCATTCGGGGCACTGCACCCATCCCAACGACGCCGATCGGATCGGACTCGCGGCGTTCGGCGACGACATCCCGTGGCATGGCTGGGTGGGTGAAGCCGACGCGATGGTGGCTCACGCGAAGGAAAGCGAAGCGGCCGGAACCACCGAAGTTCTCTACACGCCGGCGGGAGACGACCTGATCGGACAGGCGGAGACGTTCTACGGAGCCCTGTCCTCGCTACAGACCTCGAACTGACGAGTTCGTAGTGGAGCCGAAGCGCTCGGAGTTCAGGGCCGTCGAATCTGACCACCGTCGACGTTGATCACCTGCCCGGTGATCCACGCCGATGCATCCGAAAGCAGGAAGAGGCACGTCTCGACCATGTCGGTCGGCTGCCCCTTGCGACTCAACGGGAGCTGCGCGACCAGCGTGTCCGCATAGCCGCCAGCCGTCTTCGCCAGCGCCTCGGTGTCCGTGGGGCCGGGCGCGATCGCGTTGATGCGGACACCGCGAGGCCCGAGCTCGGCCGCCAACGCGGCCGTCAGCCCATTCATGCCGAGCTTGGCGAGGCCGTAGAAGCCGACGCCCATCCAGGCGGCCGTCGACGACTGCATGACGATCGAACCCCCGCCGCGCTCGATCATCGAAGGCGCACACGCCCGCGCGCAGAGCAGGGCACCGTCCATGTTGACGTTCATGAAATTCTTGTAGTAGTCCCAGTCGACGGTCATCAAGCCGGCGAGTTTCATGTCGCCGAAGATCGCGGCGTTGTTCACCAGGAAGTCGATGCCGCCGAATTCGGCGATCGTGGCTTCGGCCATCGCCTGGGTGGATTCGGGTGAGCCGACATCCGCTTCGACGAAGTGAGCGGTCCCGCCCGAATCGCAGATCTCACGTGCGACGCGGCTGCCGTTGTCTTTGGCGATCTCGGCGACCACGACCTTCGCGCCCTGGGTTGCAAGCCCCTTTGCATAGGCTTCACCGATGCCACCACCTGCACCGGTGACGATCGCGACCTTGTTCTCGATTCCGTCGTACTGCATGTCGTCGGGACTCCCTGTTCGCGTCGCTCGGGGTTGGGAACCGGCCGGCTGGCGCGATCTCGAGCGCAGACACGACGGTAAGGTCGTGCCCCCGGTGCCGCAATGTTCCAGCCCGCTCGCGTTGCGCGGGCCGCGACCCGGGCGCTGCTACGGCGTAAGCCGCTTCGCCGCGTACTGCTCGACCACCGTCCCCTCGAAGAAGCGCCGGTTGGCTTCTCCGGACATGCGGATGGCGTCCTCGCACTGGGGGGCGATCAGGGTTGCGGCGGTGGTCCCGCTTCTGCCCGAGCGCGAAGGTTCTTCAGCGTCTTGAACGGCAGGTCCTTGCTGGCCTGCCGCACCAGCCAGGTGGGAAGACTCCCACCGGGATCCGAATCGAGCGTATAGACGACACGGGTGCCGTCTTCGACGGGAACGAGTTCATAAGAACCCTGGAGTCGCGGCATGCGAACTGCGCCGGTCGACTGCGGTGCGTTCGCGGCGTCGGTGTTGCGAAACTCGATGTGGATGCTGCCGTCCGGTTTGTCGGCGCGCTGCGAGCGAAGCACGACATCGCGATCGGAAACCGGCCACGGGGACGCGATGCGGTTGTAGGAAAGGCGCGTGCCGTCAGGCTGTGGCAGCGAGCGCGCTTCTTCGCAGTTGTGTTGCCACTCGGTATAGGTGTGAACTGCGCCGATCCAGGCGGCGATCTCCTGGGGTGTGGCGGACATCGTCGTGGTGCCAAAGAGAACGGGCAGGGTGCGGCCCGGTTCCGGTTGCTCTTCGACCGTGATGCCATCGTTCGTCTGGATCAGTGTCCGCTCGGCCAGTGCAGGACCGGCGAGCAGAAGAGCGACGAGAAGAGTCAAGCTGATGCGTCGACCAGGGGGCGAAGTTTTCATGGGCCAGAGGATAGGCCCCACAGAGGCTTCAGTCGAAAACGGACTTGCCTCGGATCTCCGAGGCTAGTCGCCGCCGCCAGGAGCCGGACTCATTGGCAGCCTTCGGTGATCGCCATTGCGAGCCCCGAGTATTTCGGCTGGTCGATCGCGAGCTGATTGGCCGCGGTCGTGCGCAGGTGTTCTGCGAGCCCCGCGCGATCGAGGCGGATCGATCCGTCACGAAGCCCCGCGCAGAGTCGTCGCCGCAGGGCCTCGAGTGCTTCATCGCTTTCGAAGATCGCACGCAGCCTCTCGCCTTCGCCGCGCAGATGCGCGGGGCCCAGGGAAAGCTCTCGCTGCACGATGTCGAGTGAGTTCGAGGCGACCAGGGCGAGAAATGCATTGCGCCCTTCGAGGGTCCCGCGTGCGTCTTCGCGAAGGAAGTCGCGTACGCTCGTGAGAAGTTCGTCGACGCGCGGCATGTCGACCGAACTCGCGGGTGTTTCTGCTTCGACCAACTGAACCGGCCCCGGGATGATGAGGTTCGCGCAATCGACCTGGCATTCCGAACTGCGCCGTGCGATGGCGGGGCGTTCGACGGTCTTGTCCGCGCCGGCGCGCCAGAAGGTCGCCATCGCGAGACTGGTAGCCGCCCACCAATACGAACCGAAGACCTCCCAGAAGTGAACGTGTTCGGGTTCGACACGAATGCCCGAGACGCTCTCGTACCCGTCGAGCAGGTCTTCGAGGTGCCCGAAGCCGCCGACGCGAAGTTCGCTTCGTCCAAAGCGCCAGGAGTTGGTGCAGATCCAACCGAGGTCGCGGATCGGGTCTCCCAGATGGGCGAGTTCCCAGTCGAGCACAGCCACGATGCCTTCTGGCGACACCATGACGTTGCCGTTGCGGAAGTCGTTGTGGACCAACCTCGGCGGCGCTTCTTCGGGCAGGTGATCGAGCAACCAGCGCGCCGTGTAGTCGATCATGGGCATCGCAGTATCGAACGACTGATAGCGTTCCCATACTTCGGTCACATAGTCGCGGGTCGAGACGGTCGCGAGATGTTCGTCGAGTTTCGCTGCGACGGGATCGATGCCGTGGATACGTGCCAGAACTTCGCCGCATTGGAAGGCGAGGCGCGGGCGCACTTCGTCGAGTTCGCGAGCGCGCAGGATTCGTCCGCCCACCGTTTCGCCCTCGAGCCACTCCATCACGAAGCCTTCGCCGAGCCCTTCGTCTTCGCTGAAGACGTGGAAGATCTCGGGTTCGGGGACGCCCGCCGCACGTGCGATGCGAAACAACTCCGCTTCACCCGCGACGCCGGGGCCCTGACCGGTTCCGCCTACGCTGATGGCGGCGCGGCGCACGGCGAGTGTGCGGGGCCCGTCCTTCGCCTCGATTTCGACCCGATAGGTTTCCTGGCTCGCACCGCCGCTCAAGCGTTTCAGCGACACGAAGGCGCTGAAGTCGGGGAGGTTGCGAGCCAGGCTCGAGGCGAGCCGTTCTTCGAAATCGGTCATGAAATTGCCTGCTCACACCTGCGAATCGCATAGATCGGCGGGCGTTGGGATTTATCGAGCCTACGGCATCATACCTAGCCCCGATCCGTCATACCGGGTTGTGAGAAAACGCGTCAGAGTGCGTGATTCGGGGCCGCACGCAGGCCGTGCTCACCGGAGCTTGGGTTTCACCCAAGTGAGGATGAGCGCGGTCGAGTACGGACGCGAAGCGCG
>JASMLK010000159.1 GCA_030748735.1 Myxococcota bacterium
TCTGCTGGACGACCGGGAACGAAGGCCGTCGGAGATCGAGAGGATCTGCCGGGAGCAGTGCCCGGCCCTCGCGGAGAGGATCGCCATGCAGGCGGTTCGGACCCTCCTGCGACCTTGCTCCTGAGTTGAGGCCGCGCCAGCGCGTAGGTAGTTTAAGCCCGGTTTTCGCGATTTCGCCGATAAAGTAGCGGTGAGTTTCAAGGTAGTTGTCGCATGAACTCGAACTACGCGGTCACTTTCTCCTTCGCCGGGTTCAGCTTGACGACGTCGACCCGTTCTCTTGACTCCATCACGACACGCAGCTTTTCTTCGGGGCTCCAGTCCTGGGGCGACGAGGCGGAGGCCGGCGGGTGCTCGCGAAGCGCTCAGTCGAACTTCGGGTCGCGCTTTTCGAGGAACGCTGCCACGCCTTCGGTGCGTTCCGGGCTCGCGAAGGCAAGGCCGAAGGCGTTTTGTTCGAGTGCGTGTGCGGTGCGGACGTCGGCGTCCTGGCCCTCTTGAATGACGCGCTTGGCGAGGCGCGTTGCGTTGGGGCTCACCGCGGCGATCGCCTGTGCGGTTTCGATCGTCTTCTCGAGTAGTTCTTCGGGTTCGAATACGCGGTTGGCAAGGCCGATGCGCTGGGCTTCGTCGGCTTTGAGGTTCACCGCCGAGCACGCGAGCTCCTTCGCCCACGCGACACCGACGCGGCGCACGAGACGACTCGTGCCCCCGAAGCCGGGGATCAAGCCGAGCTTCACTTCGGGTTGACCGAAGCGCGCCTTCGTCGACGCGTAGATGAAGTCGCACGACATGGCGAGTTCGCAGCCACCGCCGAGCGCGAAGCCGTTCACCGCAGCGATCGTGGGGACCGCGAGGTCTTCGAGGGTCGCGAAGGCGCGATGCCCGAGCCGGCTGAAGGCCTCGGCCTGGTTGGGGTCCATGTGGCTCATGGCTTCGATGTCGGCGCCTGCTGCGAACGCGCGTCCTTCGCCGGTCACGATCACGGTGCGCACCGAAGCATCGGCACCCGCTTCGAGGACTGCGGCTTCGAGGGCGAGGAGCAGCGCTTCGTCGAGAGCGTTCAGGGTGTCGGGGCGGTTCAGGGTGAGGATCGCGATCGCGTCCTTGCGTTCGCTTCGAATCAGTTCGGCCATGGGGGTTTCCTTCCGGTGATGCGGGGGTCAATCGCTGGTGGTGAGTTCGCTCGTTTCTTCGGCTTCTTCTTCGGCCGCCTTCTTTCGATCCACCAGGAAGGCGGCACCGACGCCCAGCAGATAGAGGGCCATCATCGGGATCGCGAGGAAGAATTGGCTCACGACATCGGGTGGCGTCAGCATCGCGGCCAGGATGAAGACCACGAGCACCATGTAGGGCGTAAACGAGAGCATCTGCCTTGCGGTCACGATCCCCGCCATGGCGAGAAAGAAGACCACCAGCGGCAACTCGAACGCGATGCCGAAGGCGAGGAAGAGGCGCGTGGTGAGCGAGAAGACTTCTCGCATCGTCCATGCCGAGATCACGAACTCGTTGCTGAAGCTGTTGAAGAACTCGAAGACGATCGGAAAGACGATCGAGTAGCCGAAGATCGCGCCACCACCGAAGAGTGCGGTCGAACAGAACACGAAGGGCAAGACGAAGCGCTTTTCACCCTCGTAGAGGCCCGGCGCGATGAAGGCCCACGCCTGCCAGAAGAACATCGGCAAGCTGAAGATGAAGCCCGCCAACAGTGCGCACTTGATGTAGGTGAAGAAGATCTCGGTCGGCGCGATCGATTGCAGCGATGCTTCGCCACCGAGCGCACCGAGTGCGGGGGCGAGCAGGAACGCGAAGATGTCCTCTGCCCACGCGTACGAAGCAGCCGCGCACAGGAACCACGAGCCCACCACCCAGGCGATGCGCCCGCGGAGTTCGGCGAGGTGGTCGGTGATGGGTAGCTCGACGTCAGTCACCGGGAGCTTCCGGCTCGCGGGGCTTCGGGGCGCTGCGGTCGACGGGTACCGATTCGCTCGAGCCATCGGCGTGGGCCTCGTCGTCGGCCTTTGCGTTCTCGTCCCCGGACAGGCCCTTCTTCTTCCGGGCCTCTTCCTTCTGCGCGTCTGCTTCGGCCATCTGGGAGCCGGGCGCGGGATCACTGTGGGGGGAGCCAGCCTGGGCAGGGGCGGGCGGGGGCTCGACCTTGTGCTCGGCGAGGTCGACATCGATCGAGCGCCGAAGCTCGTTCGACGCGCGACGGAACTCCGCCATTCCGCGACCGAGCGTGCGGGCGAGTTGCGGCAGCTTCGTGGGCCCCATGATGAGGAGCGCCAGCACGAGCACCACGGCGAGTTCGACGGGTCCGATCCCAAACATCGCGGCGCAGTCTAGCCCGCATTCAAGGCAGAGTTCGCCATCAAAATCGAGATCCGAATACACGAAGGGCCGGCAGCAACCCCCCCGGATTCAATGCTGCCGGCCCTCGTATCGAGCCTGGGAACCGGTGACCACCCCCCCGGATTCAAAGTCACCGGTTCCCGTCTTTTAAAGGTCGGGAGCCGGCAGTACCCCCCCGAATAACTGCCAGCCCCCTTTTCTTACCCTTCGTTCGCGATGCTGGTCGCGAGCTGTTTCGGTCCCCCTGTTCGCGGCCGAGCCGCGCAACAACTGATGTGCGCCCCTAGGCGCGGAAGCGACGTCCTTCGAGGTGTCGCACGCGGACCATGCGCGGCTTGCTATCGCGCAGGCATTCGAGTCCGAGTTGACACCGGCCGGTGGCGGTTTCCTGGCACCACACCACGCGGGCCACGACGTCGCGGCAATCCTGTCCATGCAGTCCACGCACGGAGACCCGAAGCAGTGAGCCTGGTTCGTGCGCTTCGTTGGCGATGAAGCACAGGCCCGACTGCGATTCGTTCACGAGCAGCCCGAGCTGGGCGCCACCCTCGGCGCTCACGCGCGGAAATTCGCTGTAGTCGAGTAGTCGCAGGCGCTCTCGCCGAACCTCGCGCCGTACTTCTACGGGCTGGGTGGTGGCCGGGGTTCCTGCGATGTCCTGTGCTGCGCTGTGCATGCCCCCTACATGAGCAAGTGGCGTGCCAGCGGCCCGAGAAAAAAGAAGAATCTCGCAACGTGTTGTTTTCGATTGGAAAATTCGCGCGACGCGCGAAGAGGGCCGGCCCCCTTCTCGGGCCTGATGCGTTCCGGGATGAACACGCGCGCGCGAAAAACCATGCAACTAGTTGATTGTGCACGGGAAAGCCCTGGTGTTCGAATCGGAACATCGCGACAGTGCGATGTCCGTTTTCGAACGGCCGGCGTCAGGGGGTCGACGCGGACCCAGGAGGATGGATGTCGTAGCGATCTATCTTGAGTTTGAGGACCCGGCGGGTGATTCCGAGCACCTCGGCCGCTCGGGTCTGGTTCCAGGCCTGCCGCTCGAGGGCTTCGCGAATCAGTTCGCATTCGAAGCGCGCGACCGTTTCGTCGAAGCTCGTGCTGCCCGTGCGCAGTTCTTCGCGCATCCGCTCGCTGCGCCCCGCGCTCACCATCGCGTCGGGCAGCACGCCCAGGCGGATCACTTCGTCGTCGCTGAGCGCCGCGCCGCGTTCGACCGCGTTTTCGAGCTCGCGCACGTTGCCCGGCCAGGCGTAGCGTTCGATCGCCGCCAGCGCCTCGGGGTCGAAGCGGAGCTTCTTCTTCATGTCGGTTGCGAAGCGAGCGAGGAAGGTCTCGGCGAGCAGGCGGATGTCTTCGCGCCGTTCTCGCAGCGCGGGGATCTCGATCGAGATCACGTTCACGCGATAGAAGAGATCCTGCCTGAAGCGCCCCGCTTCGATCTCCTGTTCGAGGTCGCGATTGGTCGCCGCCACGATGCGCACGTCGACGTCGATCGAATGGGGGTTGCCGAGGCGCTCGACCTTTCGCTCCTGCAGCGCGCGCAAGAGCTTCACCTGCACGCTCGGGTCGAGTTCGCCGATCTCGTCGAGAAAGAGCGTGCCGCCGTGGGCGGCTTCGAAGACGCCCACCTTCTGTTCACCCGCGCCCGTAAACGCCCCGCGCTCGTGACCGAAGAGCGTGCTCTCCATCAGGCTGTGGGGGATGGCGCCGCAATTGATCGCGATGAAGGCTTCTTCCTTGCGCGGGCTCAGCTCGTGGATCGCCTGGGCGACGAGTTCCTTGCCCGTGCCCGATTCGCCGGTGATGAGCACGGAAGAGCGCGAATCGGCGACGCGCTCGATGGTGCGGAACATCTCGCGCATGACCGGAGCGCGTCCCACCAGGCGCCCGAGTTGTTGGCGCTCTGCGACCTCGTCGCGCAAGCGCTCGACTTCGCGTTCGAGTTCGCCGCGTTCGAGCAGCTGGCGGATCTTGATCCGCAGCGCGTCGGTTTCGAAGGGCTTGGTGATGAAGTCGGCGGCGCCTTCCTTCATGGCGCCCACCGCAGCATCGACGGTATTCGACGCTGTCAGGACCACGATCGGAATCGTGTTCCCCCGCGCCCGCATCTCGCGCAGGAAGTCCATGCCGCCGCGGCCGGGCATCACGAGGTCGAGGATGATGAGGTCGGGGGTGCGGCGCGTCAGCAGCTCGAGGCCGCTTTCGGCGTCCGGGCACGTTTCGACCTCGAACTCGCTCTTCAGCAGCATGCGAAGCGATTCGCGCACGCCGATCTCGTCGTCGACCACCAGGAGCAACGCCATCGCGGGGAACGTACCACCCCGAAAGAAACCGCGCGCCCGGGCAGAGCCGGACGCGCGGTGAGAGGTGCTGCGATCAGGGGTTTCGCGCGAGGTGCGCGGTGATCCGATCAAGCGGTTTGCGTGACGCTCGGCCGCGTCGACACGCGTTCGTACCAGGCGCCGACGTTCTTCAGGCTCGGGTCGATGGGTTGGCCCACCTGGCCGCCAAAGATCAAGAACGAGATCAGCAGGACATCGGCGAGGCTGAACTTGTCCCCCGCGATGAAGTCGCGACCTTCGATTTGTTGGTCGAGCCATTCGAGGCCGTCGCGCGCCTTGGCCTTGAGGCCGTCGGCGGCTTCGGGGAGCACGCGAAAGCGGTCCTGGAAGAGCGGGAGCCCCTCGCTGTAGCGGAAGCCGTCGGCCATCGGAGCCGTGATGGCGAACTCGGCGCGTCGCGCCCACATGCGCGTGTTGGCTTTCTCTTCGGGGGTCGAACCGATCAGTGTGGGTTCGGGCTGGATGTCTTCGAGGTACTCGCAGATCACCAGCGTCTCGGCGATATGGCTGCCGTCGTCGAGTTGCAGGCAGGGCAACTGGCCGGCCGGGTTCTTCGCCTTGTACTCATCAGCGCGGTTTTCGCCGCCCATCAGATCGACTGCTTCCAGTTCGAGGTCGATGCCCTTTTCCTTGGCGAAGATGCGCACGAGGTGGGGGTTGGGTCCTACCGAGTTCAGGAGCTTCATGTTTGGTGGTCTTCCTTGTGGTGGCCGCCGGGACGTTGCGCTGGACGGCATGGCTGGCTGCGAAGCGCGGCCGGTACGGCGGGGTCGCGATCGCTGGGGGATGGGTTGGCGCGGACATCGAGAGTAACGGGTGGTCGGGACGGGGACCACGGAGCCAATCGTCGCCCCGATCACCGAGATCGGGGCGACGATTCCTGTACAGTTGCCGCCCCGCACTGTTGCGCTCGACGAGGAAACCCATGGCGAGGATCGACATCTTCAACGGCGATGCCGATGGCATCTGCGCCCTTACCCAGTTTCGCAACGCCTTCCCAGGCGAATCCCGCCTGGTCACCGGCGTGAAGCGCGACATCGCTTTGGTGGCCAAGGCCGGCATCGAGGCCGGTGACGAGGTCACCGTGCTCGACGTCTCCCTCGACAAGAACCGCGACGGCGTCGAGGCCGCTCTCGAAGCCGGGGCCGAGATCTTCTACGTCGACCATCACTTCGCAGGCGACATCCCCAGCGGCAGCGGCCTCAAGACCTTGATCGACCCGAGCCCGGACGTCTGCACCAGCATCCTGATGAACGGCCACCTCGAAGGTCGCTTCGTCGAATGGGCAGTCGTCGGTGCATTCGGTGACAACTTGAAGGCGAGCGCCCAGGCCCTCGCGCAACCGCTGGACCTTTCGGGCAGCAAGATCGAACAGCTCGAAAACCTCGGCGTCTACATCAACTACAACGGCTACGGGGCTGCACTCGAAGACCTCCACTTCGAACCCGCAAAGTTGTACGAGCTGGTTTCACCGTACGCGAGTCCGTTCGCCTTCATGGAGGACGGAGCCGCGCACTTCGAAAAGCTCGCAACCGGTTACCGCGACGACATGGCGCGGGCGCGCGGCACGAAGCCAACCCGCGAGAGCGAGAGCGCCGCGATCTTCATGTTCCCCGACGAAAGCTGGGCAAGGCGAGTGAGCGGCGTCTACAGCAACGATCTCACCAACGCGTCACCCCGCCGCGCGCACGCGGTCATCACCGAGCGTGCCGACGGCACGTACCTGGTGAGCGTGCGTGCACCGCTCAGCAACAAGACCGGCGCGGCGGAACTGTGCATGCGCTTCCCCACCGGTGGCGGCCGCGAAGCCGCAGCGGGCATCAACAACCTCCCCGCCGACCAACTCGACGACTTCATGGACCAGTTCGCGGCGTTCTATACCGGCTGAGGCCGGCAGAAATGCCACCGAGTGCAATCGACGTGGTGCTTCCCGATCGCGTAGCGCGGCAGGCGCTCTAATCCCGCGCGGAAGACTGGGTGACAACTCGCTTCAAAGCGAGTTCGGTCGAGGTGCCACTTGTCCAATGACACTTCAGGTGTTCGATCCTACCGAGACGGCGATCATGACTCCGCCGAGGAGCCCGTTCCGCCTCACGTTAGTTGCACGCGCTGCCCGCGAAGCGACGGGCCGTGCGCGACGCCAGGATCAACCCCGCGCGGGGTCCGCCGCCGGGATGTCGATCACGATCACGGTTTCCTGCGCCGTGGTCGTGTCGATCGTCATGTTGCCGCCCTGCATTGCGATCGTGGCTTCGCTGATCAGGTATTCGAGGGAGCTTTCGGCGGGGCTCAGGCCTTCGGGCGTTGGCGGGGCTTCGCTCAAGATGTCGGAAAGGGGGCGGCCCGAGTTCGGGTTGTGGTAGCGGAGCAGCACGCGGACCGATGCGCGGCCGTCGAAGCCCAGCGCGTTGTAGCGCGACGCGATGTAGACATCGCCGCGTTCGGGGACCAGGTTGAAGGCGGTCTCGAAGACACCCGTGAACGCGGTCTCGAGTGCGGCCGCGTCTCCGATGACCAGGCCGTTGTTGCGTTCGAGTTCCTTCAATACCAGGAGGTGGCGATCCTGGATGGTCGCCGTGCAGCGGTCGAGCACGCGATCGAGCAGGCCTGGGAGGTCGACCACTTCCCGTCGCGACGAAGCGATGTTGGCGAGGCGCTCGAGCCGCTCCACCACGCTTTCGATCTGTCGCACGTCGGCACCGACGAGTTCGGCGAAGCGATTGCGAAACTCTTCATCGCTGTAGTGCTCGGGGAGCAGGTCGGTAAACGCGCGAATCGAAGTGAGGGGGTTGCGGACTTCGTGTGCGACCGCGCCAACGAGCCGGCGGTAGACGCCTTCACCGGTGGGCGCGGTGGGTTCGTGTGCCGGCGCGTGCGCGGCGCTCTCGCTCGGGGGCGACGCGGGTGTGAGATCGGCGACGGGGGGCGCCTTCTCCTGTGCGGGTAGCGCGGGCTCCGGCTCCTCGATGATTCGGGTTTCGAGTTGGGGCTCGGGTGCTGCGAACGGGGGCGCGTTGTCGACTTCGGCGTGGACCTCACCGCGGGCAGCGAGGTCTTCGCGCGCAGCAGCCGGTGTTGCCGCCGGCTGGGCCTCTTCGACGATCTCGGCTTCAGGCAGTGCGTCGTCGAAGATGGGCGTCGACTCGTGCTGGATCTTCAGGTGATGGGGTTCGATCGGGTTCGCGCTCGTGTGCGAAAGCGTTCGGTTCATCGCGGCTTCGAGCTGCGCCATGTTGCCCGGCCACGGGTAGTTGCGCAGTTCGCGCAGTGCCCGGTCGCTGAAGCTTCGTGCACGTTCGCCGCGCGCACGCGCCCACCCGACTGCAGCGTCAGCCACGAAGGTGTCGATGCAGTCGAGTCGGGCGCGCAGCGCAGGCAGTTCGATGACGAGACCCGAAAGCGCGGTCGCGAGCGCGCCGACGAGCCGCGGGGTGTCGCTTTCGAGTGCGCCGAAAGACTCGTGGGGTTCGGTTGCGGTGGCGATGAAGCGAACGCGCGATGCCCGCAACGCGCCGTCGGGAAGGCCGTACTCGATCCAGTCGCGAACGCGAAGTTGAACTGCGGGTGCGAGGCAGTCGACGTCTTCGAGCCAGACGGTCCGCCGCCAGGCACCGCGGGCTGCGCCATTCCCTTCACCCTTGCTGGCCAAGAAATCGAGGATGTCGCGTTCGCTCGAGAGCCCCGCACACGGGACGTGGGCGAGCGGGCCGTCGTCCTGGCTCGCGAACGCGTGGACGTAGCGCGCCACGATACCGCGACCGGTCCCCACCTCACCGCGAACGAGCAGCGGCAGATGCTCGAGGCGCGGGTCGAGGGCGCGCAGCAGGTCGGGGATGTCGAGGTCGATGAACCAGCGCTTGAAACGCGCCGAAAGATTGTCGCGCGAATGGCGGTGGGAAAGGCTCGGGATATCGCGAGCGCCGAGGCCCCCCGCGATGATCCTGCGTAGCGCGTCGGGCTCGAGGGGGTAGCGGATGAAGCGAGCGGGCAGGATGTCGAACAAGCGCCGCGCTTCGGCGAGGTCGCGTCCATCGGCGAGGATGATCCACTGTGCGTCGGTCGTGCGAGATGCGAAGCGGTGGGCGAACTGAAGTTCGCTTTCGAAGTCCCCGCTCGGTGCGAGGAGCACGACGTCGGGGGGCGAAGCCGAAGCGAACAGATCGTCCGACGGCGCACCGAGCACGGTGTTGTCCCCGGCGCCGGCGATGCGCGCAATCGCGGCCCTCGCGTGGGATTCGCGATGCACGATCCAGAAAGTGGCTTCGCTGCTCTCGTTCAAGGCCTGGCTGCTTCCTTGGCTCTCGAGGGCGTCTCGCTGCTCTCGACGTTCTAGCGGTTTGCGCGGTGCGGGCGTGCGAAGAGCGCAGTCGCGCGCAGCCGCGCGCCGCAACGAGCGAACACAACCCCGTGATACAAGCGCGCAAGCGGCGTGCCAAGGGACGCGATCGGCGCCCACCCGGCAGAAGGCGCGCTAAGTCGCTGCAACCCTTTGGCGATCACCGAGAAACACCAAATCGCGGGAATCTCGACATCGCCGCGCGAAACCCCGGTGCTGTGCGATGACAGGTGCGATTGTTGGAAATCTTTTCCCTCTTCGAAGGGTCTCAGTACGGATTGCTGGCGCTTCGGCGCTGCGTCAGAGTTGCGCGTCACGCCTCGCCAAGGCGCGCATCGATCGCGGTGATGGCGGTGAGCGCAGAAAGGTTTTTCGAATCGTGCGACGGACGAGTCCCCGACGATGTGGATTCGCGATCGGCTTGCTCGCCATGCTGGTCGCCGCGCTGCCTCGCGTGGGCACGGCCGGCGACGACGCCTACCCGCTCGAAGGCGCCTGGTACGTGCTCGTTCATTACAGCCAATCCGATACGGACGAGGCGAACGGCCTGTCGAAAGACCCCGCAGCCGATCGCAAAGCCTGGGAAGACAAGGTCTGGGTGTTCGAACAGCGGGGTTCCCGGTTCGCCTGGACGGAGTACCCCGTGGTCGTCCTGCGAGATGAGCGCGGACGCATGGAGTCGCTTGCGAGCGGACGCCGTGTGCGGACGAGCGGTCACTGGCGCCCGACTTCGCGACAGCGAACCGAACTCGCGAAGGGACCCGCGGTCGTGAGCGGCTGGGCGCGGTCGAAGACCCTGCGCGGCGACCCCGAACGCGGCTACCGCTCGCACGGCGCCGCCAACCGCGAATCGACCTCCGTAATCGCCTACAGCGAACGCTGGGAGATCGAGGGGCTCATGGACCTCCCCGTTTTTCGCCGCGAGGACGAGATGAGCGGCGGCCGTGCAGAAGCACTTTCGGGCCTCGTCGAATACCGGGGGACGAAGCTGTCCAAAGACTCCGTCGAAGGAGACTTCGTGCGCGACGAAGTCGAACGAGGCCGCTTCCGCATGGAGCGCGTCGCAATGCCTCGCCCCGTCGCTGGCGACGAGCAGGGCGAGCAAGAAGAGGGCTACTGAGCGATGACCCGCCGCGCCGAAAGCCGCTGCATTCGCCCGGCCGAACTGCGCGATCTCGACCGCGTGGCGGCGCTCTGGACCGCCATCACCCACCACCACAGCGCCCTCGACCCCATCTTCACCATGCGCCCCGACGCCGACGCGGCCCTTCGCGACCTGCTCGAAGCGATGCAGCGCGACCCCGAGACCCTGATCCTCGTCTACGACGACGACGACGATCTGCCCGGCATGGCGATCGCGCGCATCGATCAGCAACCCCCGATCATGCAGGAAACCCAGCGCGCGGAGATCACCGACCTCGGTGTGCGTGAAGGCGAACGCAGGCGCGGCATCGCGAGTGCGCTGGTCGATGCGGCGCTCGAATGGATCCGCGTTTCGGGCGTCGATCGCGTCGAGGTGAACGTCGCGCGAGGCAACCGCGAGGGTCAGGCGTTCTGGCGTGCTCGCGGCTTCGGTGACCTTATGGACGTGCTGCAACTGCGGTTGTAGGCTGCGCCGCGCGCCAACCGAGGAACTCCGCCATGACCACCGATCAAGCCGTCAACCCCCTGGCTGCCGAACTCAACGAACGTCTCGCAAAGGCCGCCCCCGAAGTGCTCGCCATGCTGTCCAGCTACGGACAGCGCGCGTACTTCCCCAAAGGCATCCTTTCGCAGTCCGCCGAAGCCAAGCAGAAGGCCCATCGCTTCAATGCCACGATCGGCATCGCGACCGAAGGCGGCGCGCCGATGTTCCTGTCTTCTCTGCAGTCGCATCTCGACGAGCTCGACCCCAAGGACGTCTACCCCTACGCGCCGCCCGCTGGCCGCCCCGGTCTTCGTGACCGCTGGCGCGACAAGATCGCGGCGGAAAACCCGAGCCTCGAAGGCAAGCGCTGGGGGCAGCCGATCACGACTTCGGCGATCACCCACGGGCTGTCGTTGTGCGCCGAGCTCTTCGCCGACCCGGGCGACGTGCTGCTGCTGCCCGACAAGCTCTGGGGCAACTACCGCCTGTGCTTCGAAAACCACATGGGCGCGAAGGTCGAGACCTTTCCCTTCTTTGCAGGGCAGGGCTTCAACATCGATGGCTTCGCCGAGGCGCTCGAGAAGAACGCCGAGGACCGCGACAAGCTGATCGTGATCTTGAACTTCCCCAACAACCCGACCGGCTACATGCCGACCGTCGAGGAAGGGGACGCGATCGTCGCGGCGCTCGTCGCGCAGGCCGAACGCGGTACGAACCTCGTCGTGCTCACCGACGACGCCTACTTCGGGCTCTTCTATCACCTGGGCGGCGAGTCGATGACCGAATCGCTGTTCGGCAAGCTCGCCAACCTCCACCCCCGCATCCTCGCGGTGAAGCTCGACGGTGCCACGAAGGAGCTCTTCGTCTGGGGGCTGCGCTGCGGTTTCGTGACCTTCGGGCCGGGCAATGGCGGCACCGCCGAAGAGGTCTGCGAGGTGCTCGACGCCAAGACCCGCGGACTGATCCGCGCGGGCGTTTCGAACGTCCCGCATCTCTCGCAGACCCTGGTGCAGCTCGCCCTCGAGTCGCCCGAGATCGACGACGAGCGCGCCGCGAAGTCGAAGACGCTCTGCGAGCGCGCGACCCAGGTCTACGAAGTCGCCAATTCTCCTCGCTTTTCGGAAAGTTGGAGCGTCTACCCCTTCAACAGCGGCTACTTCATGCTGATCCAGGTAAAGGGAGTCGAGGCCGAACGCCTACGGGTCCATCTGCTGGACCAGCACGGGGTCGGGCTCATCGCGACGGGCAAGCACGACCTCCGGGTCGCGTTCTCATGCCTGGAAGCGAACGATGTCGAGGCGCTATTCGAGATCGTTCACCAGGCGATTCAAGAACTCGTCTGAACACCCCGAGAGCGAGGGCAACCTCCTCCTCGCTGCTCTACCACCCACCGCCCCGCCATTCGCAACACCGTGACCGCCTGCCCTGCGGGGAAGTTCTCGCACGCAGGGGTGGCGGATTTCCACGGTGACTGCGGGATTTGGATGCATAGATGCATGTTCGGGGCTAAACCTGCTGCCGGAATCCGACCCCCAAGGAGACCCCCAATGCAGCGGCCCCCGTCACGCACTGGGCCACGGCGAAGAGCCCTTTGGCGATCGATCATGCAGCCCAGCGCAATCGCGGTGGGGGGACTGCTGTTGGTCGTCGCCGAATTCGGTGGGGCGCCGGAGGCCAACGAAGTCGAAACCGTTCGGCGTAGCGGTGACGTGGGGCAGTACGAGCCGATTCCGATCGAGGCGTTGCCGATCCATCGACCCGATGTTTCGGCAGGCCCCCCGCGGCAACGTGCTGCGTTGGAAGTGAAGCGCGCGGCGCGGCCCACCGCGGCCGCGAAGCCTGCGCGCCGACCGACGTCGACCCGCATGCCGGTGGTCGAG
>JASMLK010000160.1 GCA_030748735.1 Myxococcota bacterium
CGGAAAGTCCCCCGTCGCACCGAGGGCGTGGCTGCGGCCTTCGTTCAAGGCGCGCGACCGAGGCGTAGCCGTCGCTACGGCGATGGGAGCGCAACGCAGAACGAAGGCCGCAGACGCGACCGAATGCAGGGAAGCCCGATCAGGCGGCGCCGCGGTGTCCTCGGCGGATGCGTGCGGCGATGTCGGTGAGTTCGACCATTGCGGCCTGGGCGTCTTCGACCTTTTCGTCGTGGCAAGCGGACGCAACGGCTTGCGCGATCTCCCGCATGGGCGCGTAGCCGAGTTCGCTGGCTTGTGCGGCCAGTTCGGTCGCAAGTCGCTCGAGCAGGGGAAGGTCGCCGTCTAGCTCCGCGTCCTGCAGGGTGTCGACCCGCTCGGCCAGGCCGATCACGAAACGATCGAGCGCAACGGTGAGGTTGGGATCTTCGTCACAGGTCGAGAAGATCGGCTTGGCCTGGCTGCGAGACATGCGGGAATCATCGGCAGCCCCCGATCCTCGCTGAACCCCCGCGGCCCCAAAGGGACGGGGCTGCGGATCAGCGACGGGGACGCGGACGACCTTTGGCGGCATCCGGGCGAGCGAGCGAGGCGGGAAAGGAAAGCCGCTGACCGTCGCGGGATTCGACCTCCAGCCGAACCTTGCGGGGGCTCGGGAGGTCCTGGAGAACCAGGAGCCCGTCCTCTCCCTTGCGCAGGATATGGACGCGCAAGTGCCCGCCTCGCATGTCGAGCGTTTCGCCCTGCGCTCCCTTGCCAACGGGCTCGAGATCGAGGGTCCCGGACACGATGTCGAGTTCGAAGCCGCGCTTGCGCTTGAGTTCGATCTTGAAGTCCCGCATCGCCGTGGGACGCACCCGGGTCGTGGGGTGGCGGACGACGAGGGTGCCCATGATGTTGGGCGTGTCTCCGCCGATCTCCGTGAAGCAGCGGGTCGCTTCCGCCGCGCCGAGGTCCACGAAGCGCAGCGTCGCTTCGCGGTTGCGGTGGTTGGGGGGTGCCGGCTCGATCAGGATCCGGCGCAACCCGCGCCGCGGCTGGCCATCGAGGGTGCAGACGATGGGTGTTGCGTAGTTGCCGTGCAACCACGACAGCACGAGATCGTTGAGACTGGCCTCGACCGGGGTCGGCTGTGCCGCCGACACACGCGCAAACAAGACCAGGCCCGCGACCAGCGCGCCCACCCATGAGCATCTCGATTTCGTCGAAGCCAACAATCGATTGCCGAGTCCGGGCTAGAGCGACAGCCGGCGAAAGACAAAGTCCGGTATCGCGCGAATGATCATCATGATGCCGCGCCAGAAGAACGGCGTGTACACCACCGCGCGCCCCCGACGGATGCCACGCAACACATCGCCGGCCACCGTTTCGGGCGACGCCACCAGGAAGAGTCCGGGGCGACCCCAGGTGAGCTGGGTGTCGACGAAGCCGGGGCGCACATCGACCACTGCCACATCGCGCTTGGCGAGCCGCACGCGCAGCCCCGACAACACGGTGGAAAGTCCCGCCTTGGTCGAGCCGTAGAGATAGTTGCTCTGGCGACCGCGATCCCCCGCCACCGACGTCAGCACTGCAATGAAACCCGCCTGGCGCGCTTCGAAATGCAGCGCGGCGAGGTTCAACAGCGAAACCTGGGAGAGGTAGTTCACTTCGATCATGCGGCGAGCGAGGGCGAAGTCGCGTTCCGCGTCCGCTTGCTCGGGCATCTGGCCATGACACATCACGAGCCCATGCAGGTTGCCTGCGAAATGCTCGACGCAGTCCTCGAAGAACCCGGCGTGCGATTCGAAGGCCAACGCTTCGAACGGGCGCGCCTCCACCCTGGTCTCGAAGCGCACCTCGATGTCGGTGGCGATGGCCGACAACGCGTCGACATCGCGACCGGCGAGCAGCAACGCATGGCCCTCGGCGGCGAGCCGCCGCGCCAACGCGCGTCCCATGCCCGAAGTGGCGCCGACGAGGAGTACACCTTCGGTGCCGCTCACGAAGCGTCCACGATGCCGAGACGGCGCGCCTGCGAAGAGGCGTAGCGCTGCTCCGGGTCGACGTTCGCCTTCACGGCCTTGAATCGCTCGAGGTGGGGATACATCTCGCCGAAGACTTCCGGGCGCATGCACGCGTCCTTCGCCAGATAGACACGGCCGCCGGCGCGCAACACGATCTCATCGATCGCCTGCAGTTCGTCCACCAGATCGCGCCCGGTATGGGGCAGGTCGAGGGCCAGCGTGTAGCCCTTCGTGGGGAAGGACAGCATGCCGCCGCTGCTCGGCCCCAGCGTCTTCAACACGGCGAGGAACGAACCTCGATTGGCCTCGGAGAGCCGCTCGAGAATCTCGACCAGGGCGGCCCGGCTGCTTTCCCGGGGCAGCACGAACTGGTACTGCACGACACCGCGCTTGCCGTAGACGCGGTTCCAGTGGTGGATGCGGTCGAGGATGTAGAAGTAGTTGTCGCAGGGCACCACCTTGCTGGCGTTCGGGTGGATCGCGTGGAAGAACTCGTTGAAGAGCTTCATCGACCAGCTGTTGAGCGCGAAGTTCGGGAAGGTGAAGGGGATCGTGGTCTTGAGCCCTTCCTTGAACGCGGTGGGTGCACCGCGACTCTCGGGCGGCAACTCGTGCAGGCTCGCGTGGTTCGCACGCATCATGACCGAGCGACCGAGCGACGCTCCTCGCGAGAGGCAGTCGATCCACGCCACCTCGTACGAATACTGCCCATCGGATTCGAAGAAGAGTTCGAGCAAGGCATCGATGTTGGCGGCGCGCTCGTTCTGCACGCTCATGTAGGCCGTGTCGACCGGGAGCAGGCGAATGCGCGCGTCGATCACGAAGCCCGTGAGTCCCATGCCGCCGATCGTCGCCCAGAAGAGTTCGGCGTTGTTCTCGCGGGAACACGAAACGATCTCACCCGACGCGGTGAGCAGACGCAGATCCAGCACGAACTCGCCCATCGAGCCGTTCGAGTGGTGGTTCTTGCCATGCACGTCCGCGGCGATCGCACCGCCGATCGAAATGAACTTCGTGCCGGGCGTGACGGGAAAGAAGAAACCGCGGGGCACGAAGGTTTCGATCACCTCGGCGAGGCTCACCGCGGCTTCGCAGTGGAGCACACCGCTTGCGGCGTCGAAGGCCAGCATGCGATCGAAGCGATGGCTCAGGATCACACCGCGGTCGCGATTCAAGGCCGCGTCGCCGTAGCTGCGTCCGAGACCGCGGGGGATCAGGTCGGGCTCGGGAGCCCTGGCGACGACTTCCTGCAGATCGTTGAGGGCGTCGGGTCGGTAGACCTCGCATTCCTCGACCGGGAAGTTCCCCCAACCCGCGATCGGCTGACGCGAGGCGCGCTGCCCGAACTGCTGGTCCGGGTCCACGAGGGCGGGGGCGGGCTTTGGCGTGAGCGTTTCGACCATATCAACCAGAGAAGGGCTACCAGGCGGCCAGCGTACCGACGACGGCGATGAGGACGCCAGTAATCCAGCTCACCCCGTCCGTGGCGGCGAACAGCACCGGGTCGTCGAGCAGGATCCTGTGCCGAGCGAGGAACCACATCCGCGAAATCCAGTAGAGAAACAGCGGCATGACGAGCCAGAGCAGGTCCGGGTTGGGGTAGAGCTTGCTCACGTCATCGCTGCTCACGAACAAACAGAGCACGAGTACGGCCATGTAGCCCGCCGCCAGGCCCATGTTCTCGACCAACCCGAGGTCCATGACCTCGTACGCGCGCCGCTCGTTGGACGCCTCACCGGTGTCCTCGGTTGCGAGCAATTCTGCGTATCGTTTGAGCAGGGCGAGGCTCAAGAAGAAGAACAAGCTGAAGGCGAGCAGCCAGGGGGAGATGCGCACGTCCGCGGCCACGGCACCCGTAAGCACGCGATGCGTGAACAGCCCCGCCAGAACGAGCACGTCGATGAAGAGCTTTTCTTTCAGGTGGAGCGAATAGGAAATCGTGAGCACCGCATAGATCGCGAGCATGCCCGTCGCCTCGAGGGGCAGGGCGGCGAAGGACAACCCGAAGCCTCCGAGCGCGAGCGCAGCCATCAGCGCGATCCCGCTCGGGATCGCGAGAGTGCCCGCAGCGAACGGACGCTCTCGTTTGCGGGCGTGGCGCCGATCGCTCTCGATGTCGAGCAGGTCGTTCAACATGTAGGTCGACGACGCGATCGCACAGAAGCAGACGAAGGCGATCGACACGGCGCTGAACTTCGAGGCGTCCTGCATCTCGTGCGCGAGGAAGATCGGGAGCCAGACCAGCGCGTTCTTCACCCACTGGTAGGCACGCAACGCCTTCAGGGCCGGGCGGTAGCCGAGTGAAGGCGTCTCGATTTCAGCCACCTGCGCCTCCAGTCCCCGAGCGCCCGCGCGCGCCGCACGCGTGGGTGCGACCAGGGTCGCGCGGCGAGCCGCCGACCAGATGGGAAGGTCCGTGGCATCGTTGCCGAGATACTCGAAGCCATTGCCGTCGGCATCGCGCGCGTCCTGGCGAATCGCTTCGAGCTTGCGCGCCCCCGACAGATTGGTTTTTTCGTCACTTCCCAACACGCCGTCGAACAAGCCGAGATGCGCAGCGATGGGGTCGGCGATGGCGTGCTGGCTCGCAGTCACGAGCACGCTGCGACGGCCGCGCGAACGCGCCACGCGGAGGTAGTCGAGGACCTCTTCGCGGTAGGGAAGCAGGGTCGCGTCGAAGTCCACCCGGGAAGCGATCTCGTGCTTGAACCCAGCTTTGCCGCGCAGAAGCCACAGGGGCAGGGAAAACACATGCAGGGGGTTGCGACACAGCAGCAGCCACAGGGTTTCCCAGAGCATGTCGCTGCTGATCAGCGTGCCGTCGAGGTCGACGTAGACCGGCAGTGACGCTTCCGCAGGCCCCGCGGTCGCATCGGAACTGGCGAGCGCGGAGGCGTCGGAATCAAGGGAAACGGCGTCAGTGGTCACGTGGAATCAACCGGGTCGCGGACACAGGTCCGGCGGAAAGGAGAGAACCTGGCGACCGCCGCCCATTCGGTCGCGGCGTGCAGTATACCAGCTCACTTGCTGTCGTTTTTCCGATCGGCGTGGCAGGGCGCGAACCCAAGCGCGCAATCGACAGCGAAACATCCAGTGAGGTGGAAAGGGCGCTCAGCGGTCGGCAGGCGCTGCGCAACACGACCAACGCGCAGGCCGAACAGAGTGCTGCGAAAACACCATCGCAGGGCCCGAACGTCAGCATCGATACAGGTGGGTGGTATGCTCGCGCGCTGCGTCGCAGGTGACACACGGGAGCCCGACCTCGGATGAGCCGCACGATCATCGTTGTGCCCTGCTACAACGAAGCCCATCGCTTCGACGAAGCCGCTTTCGCCGCCGCCCTCGAAGCCGATCGCGATCTCACGTTCTTCTTCGTCGACGACGGCAGCCTCGACCAGACGCGCACGCGTCTCGAAGCCTTTGCCGAACCTCGCGGCGATCGCTGCCGGGTGATCGTGCACACCATGAATCAAGGCAAGGCCGCCGCCGTGCGCACCGGTCTGCTCGAAGCCTTTGCGACCGACGCCGACTACTGCGGCTTCTGGGACGCCGACCTCGCCGCCCCCCTCGATGAACTCCCGCAGTTCATCGACATTCTCGAACACAATCCCTTGCTCGACCTCGCGATCGGGTCGCGCGTCAAACTGCTCGGGCGCAAGATCGAGCGCAATCCGATGCGCCACTACCTGGGTCGCATTGCGGCCACGATCGCATCGCTATTGCTGAACCTTCCCGTCTACGACACCCAGTGCGGCGCCAAGTTGTTTCGCAACACACCCGCCATGGCGAAGCTCTTCGAAGAACCGCTCACCAGCGGTTGGGTGTTCGACGTTGAGCTCATCGCGCGCCTCGTTCGCAATCGACGCGACGGTGGGCTGCCCTCGGCCGAACAGGCGATCTACGAAGTGCCCCTGCGTCGCTGGAAGGATGTCGCCGGTTCGAAGATCAAACCTGCCGACTACCTGCGTGCGTTCGTCGATGTGTTGCGCGTCTATCGAAGAACCCTCCGCCACTGATCCAGGGAACACTTCGACGCGTTGGTGTGGCGTTCGGATGATTTTCACTGATGGTTCGATGATCGCGCGTGCGCTTTCGGTGAAAGCCCGACGCATGCGTCAATAACAGTGACAAATCCCTGCGATTCCCGGCATATGGCGATGGCTCCGCGGCGGTCGTCGTGGTATCCATCCATTGCGCCCAGCCCAACCCGGATCCACCGCCGTGCTCCCACGAACCAAGCGCACCCAATCCCCTCCATGTGGACGTTTTTCCCGGAACGTCCGGTGCATTGGTGTCACTTACGTGACAGGCGACGAACGCGCACGGTCGTTGGATCGCGAGGCTGCGGCGCGTGACATCCGCGGAACGAGCGGAGCGGAAACATGCTGAGAGAGATGGGACGAAGTCTTCATCGCGTCTGGCTGACCGCCGACGTGGCGCTGTGCATCGCGATGTTCGGCACCATCGCGTATCACCCGTTCTTCGCGAATTCCAACGGCCTTTCGAACTACGGCCCGATCGCCATCGGCTCGATGGCGCTGTTCACGGGCCTCGCCTGGCAGATCGTGCTGGGCCGCTTCCGGGTCTACGAATCCCAACGCCGAGTCACCCTCGCACAGCTGCTCACGCGCCTGCTGCTCGGCGACGCCGTAGCGGCGGCCGGGCTGGCCGCCGTCATGTTCACGATCGGGATCTCCGCACCGCCCCTGATGCCCCTGGCGCTCGCGGCCGGCATGTTCCTGGGACAAGCGGCGACGCGACTGCCGGTCATGATGGTCCTGCGTCTGGTTCGCCGCAGCGGCAAGAACTTCCGCACGGTCGTCGTCATCGGCTCGGGACCACGCGCGCGGTCCGCGACCGACACCATCCTGCGCCACCCCGAATGGGGTCTTCGCGTGATCGGGTACATCGACGATGGCGGCGTGGACTTCGAACCCGCAGTACCCGAGCAGAAGGTTCACAAGGTCATCGAGCTACCGAGTCTGCTGCGCGAGCAGAACATCGACGAGGTCTTCGTGGCCTGCCCGCGATCTATGCTGCCATCGCTCACACCGATGGTCCGAGAATGCTCGCTGGTCGGCGTCCCGATCACGCTGCTCACCGACCTGTTCGGCGACCAGCTGCCTCCGCCCAGGGTCGGGAGCTTCGAAGCGCTCACGACGCTGTCGTTCGCCCCGGTGCACCACAACGAGATCGAGTTGATGGTCAAACGCGCCATCGACATCGTCGGGAGTCTCGTGGGGCTGCTGCTCACGGCCCCCTTCGCCGGACTCGCTGCCATCGCGATCAAGCTCGACTCGCCCGGGCCCGTGTTCTTCCGCCAGATCCGCTGTGGTCTCAACGGTCGCCGCTTCGAGATGATGAAGCTGCGCACGATGTCGGTCGACGCCGAGAGTCGCAAACACGAGCTGCTCGACCAGAACGAGATGGATGGCCCGGTCTTCAAGATGAAGGCCGACCCGCGCATCACGGCCGTCGGCGCGCTGCTGCGCAGGCTCAGCATCGACGAGTTCCCGCAGTTCTGGAACGTGCTGAAGGGCGACATGAGCCTGGTCGGGCCACGTCCGCCGACGCCCGACGAAGTGATCCACTACCAGGGCGACACCCGGCGCCGGCTCTCCATGCGTCCCGGCATCACCTGCTACTGGCAGGTCAGCGGCCGCAACGAATTGACCTTCGCCGAGTGGATCAAACTCGACCTGCTCTACATCGACACATGGTCGCTGATGAACGACGCGATCATCGTCCTGCGCACGATCCCCGAAGTGCTCCGCGCACGCGGAGCCCGCTGACCAGGACCGGACTAAGGCGCTCCGCCCAGCCCGGGCAGGTTCGTGATCGCCCCGTACGACCCGCCGGTCTGGATGATCGGCTGGAACGGGAAGAAGACCTGCTGCAGGAAGTAGCCGATCTTCGCGAGTGTCGTCGGCGGCACCACGATGATGTCGCCCGACATGAGCTGGATGTTCGTCGAGAGGTCGCCGGACTGGATCTTCGTGAGGTTCACCCGGATGACCTCGGTCTTCTTGCCGTCGCTGCGAATCACGCGGACGTAGCGCCTGGAGGCAAAGTGGGTCGTCCCGCCGAGCTGCCCGATCGCTTCGGCGATCCGGATGTCGTGCAGGATGGGGAAGGTGCCGGGGTTCCGGACCTCTCCGAAGAGGGTGATCGTGTCGCTTTCAGCGGCCAGCACGGTCACCGTGACCGAAGCATCGCGCTTGTAGCGGGTGATCTTGATGCGCACCTCTTCGGCGATTTCCTCGGTGGTCAGGCCGCTCGCCTGCACGTCGCCGATCAGGTCGATCGAGATCTGTCCGTCGGGACGCACCGTCACCGTTCGCTCGATCACGGGCTCGGGCAGGATGCTCACGAGCAGTTCGTCGGGCGCGCCCACCCGGTAGGCGGCTCCGGGCGTCATCCCGGGCGGAGGAGCGGGCGTCACGCAAGCCACCGGGCCAACGAAGAGCAGCAGTCCCAGCGCGGCGACGCGCATGCGCTTGCGACGCGCGGTGGCTTCGCTGTGGGCCGTGGTCGTGGCTTTCGACACAGGCATCCCCACGAGCATCGTCATGAAGAACGCGGAGTGGTCACGGCTGCTCACGATGGCTTCCCCCTGGTCGCGGCGCGCTGGGCGCACCGTCGTCGAATTGATCTGCCGGGGGGGCTCGCGGAGTCTAACGTGTCAGCCGCCGGAGGGGGATACCGCGAGTTCGAAGCGGAAGGTCGTGTGCCCGATGCGGAGCTGGTCACCGGCCGAAAGCGTTGCGGACCGCACCCGCTTGCCGTTGACCTTGGTCCCGTTGGTCGACTGCAGGTCTTCGATCACGAATTCAGCGTCGGGCTCTTCGTAGCTGATGATCGCGTGTTCGCGGCTGATGCCGTCGTCGGGGATGGCGATGTCCATGCTCGGGTTTCGCCCGATCATGGTCTCTTCGAGCTGGAGTTCGAAGATCTGGCCCTCGACGTCACCATCGAGTGCGACCAGGCGCGCCATCGACCCTGCCTGTGTCATTGCCACTTCCCCTCGCCACGCGATGCCCGTTCTCGAACCGAAACCCGGCCGGAAAGGGCCGCTGCCCTCGGATATCGGCAAGCCTCGTGGGGGGCTTGAGGCACCCCAGGAGCGTGGCGCCCAGCACACCGCGCCCCGAAATTCGGGCTAGCCCCACGTCGAGCAGCGGGACGTCGATTTCTCTTGCCAGAGTGCGGAGATGTGCCGTCGCAGTAGGATGTTCATGAATAATGCGGACTAGAGGCGGCGATTGTCGAGGCAGGGGATCGACTTGCGGACGCGCTCGAGGTGATCGAGATCGCAATCTGCGACGCAGACCGCCGGTTCGTCCCCCGCGCTGGCCAGGACGAGACCCCAGGGGTCGATGATCATCGACCGGCCATAGCTCGCGCGGTCGGCGCTGTGCTCACCGCACTGGGCTGGTGCGATCACGAAGACCTGGTTTTCGATCGCCCGCGCGCGCAGCAGCACTTCCCAATGATCGCGTCCGGTGCCCGGAGCGAAGGCTGCGGGCACCGTCACGAAGTGCACCCCACGCGTAGCGAGTTCGCGATACAGCTCCGGGAAACGCAGGTCGTAACAGATCGAAAGTCCGACCTGGCCGAAGGGCGTGGTGACATCGACCACGGCGTCACCCGCCGCGATGGCGTCCGACTCGCGAAAGCTCCCCCCGTCGCGTCCGAGATCGACATCGAACAGATGGATCTTGCGATAGGTCGCAACGCATTCGCCCGCGGACGAGACGAGTGCGCTGCAGTTGTACACGCGATCGCTCTGCGGGATGGCTTCCGGAAACGAGCCCCCCAGGAGCCAGACGTCGTGCTCGCACGCGAGTTCTTTCAGGCACCCGACGAAGGGCCCGTCCACACCCTGCGCGCACGGAGAACTCAGCCCCTCACGGCGCAGGTAGCCGAAGTTCTCGGGCAGGGCGATGAACTCGGCCCCTTGCTCCGCCGCGCGGCCGACCAGCCTTCGCACCTGGGCGAGGTTGGCTTCGATGTCATCGGTCGAGCACAGCTGAACCGCGGCGACGCGAACGACGCTCATCGAGGCCTCTCGGACGCCGTGCAACGGGTCAGTTGCGGAACTCGCCGGGGTCGACGCCGGTGCGCCGGATCACGTCGTAGAAGTCCTTGCGGTCCTTCTTGGCGAGACGGGCGGCGCGGCTGATGTTGCCGCTGCAGCGTCGCAACAAGCCCTCGACGTAGCGGGTTTCGAAGGCGCGCTTGGCGTTCTTGAAGGAGGGCACCTCCTCGCCGTCGGTGGCCAGCATGAGCGATTCGGCCGAAATCACGCCGTCGCGACTCAGGCGCACGCTCTGGCGAATGCGCTCGCGCAATTCTCGCACGTTGCCGGCAAAGACCTCTTCGACCAGCCAGTGCCGGGCATCCGTCGTGAAGCCGATGGGCCGGACTTCGTTGTCTTCCGCGACTTCGGCGAGGAAGTGGGCGGCCAGCGGCAGGATGTCTTCGCGACGAGCGTCGAGCCCTTCGAGGGTGACGACTTCCGTCTCGAGCGAACCGAGAATGTCGGGCGCAGCCGTGTCGGCCACCGTGGCGATCAGACGCGCGTTCGTCGCGATCGGCTCGGCCCGACCCGCGCGACGGAAGGAACCCGTCTGGAACGCCTGAATGAGTTCGCTGCGCACCGCCGGGTCGAGTTGATCGATGCGATCGACGATCAGGCTGCCGCCAGCAGCGCTGGCCAATGCACCGGCGCTGTTGTCACCGAGGGTGGCCGAACCGTCGGCAGTCCCGAACAGTTCGCGCTGCTGCAGGCCCTCGGGCGTACTCGCAGCGGGGAAGACGCTCACCGGTTGCCCGGCGCGACGACTCCAGGCGTGGATCGCGCGCGCGAAGTGCTTGCGACCGCTACCGGCGGGTCCGGCGATCACGACCGCCGCATCACCACGCGCACACGCCGTCGCCTGATCGATCGAACGCTGTCCCGACTCGCTCGCGGCGATGACGCGATCGCTCTGCCGCCGACCCGTCGCACGGCCGCCGCCGGCTTCGGCTGCGACACCGGGCGCGGATGTCTGCGTTGTTGCCGGTGTTGTTGCCGGT
The DNA here is from genome assembly GCA_030748735.1 of Myxococcota bacterium. GTDB lineage: Bacteria > Myxococcota_A > UBA9160 > UBA9160 > UBA4427 > DUBZ01. Next base: position 11,082 of record JASMLK010000160.1, read on the forward strand.
GCTGTTGCCGGTGCTGTTGCCGGTGTAATGGCTTGTGGATTCGTGGCCGACTCGGTCAATCGATCTGTCATCGCTTTTCCCCCGGTGGCTGTCGTCTCAATGAATGGCGTAGTCTCGATGGGCGGCGCACATGTGGCCCCTGGCCCCGGTCCGGTGATCCGGCCGGTCATGCGCTACCCCCTGACGCGTTTCCCCGTCAACTTGAGAAGTATTGAGGATTCACCCATTTGTCAATCACTCTTGCGAGTCGCGTACCGTTTGCCCGCACTCTCTCCGCTCGAATTTAGCACGACGAACTCGACCACTTCCCCGCAACACTCGACCACTTCCCCCGCAACATTGACGCACCTGCAGACGCATGTTAACCCGCAAGACGGAAAAAGTGGGAGTGAAACCACACTATTTTTTCATTTTTGCGGGTTTCGCACCGAACGCCGCAAATCGAGGTGGCTGGTCATGGCCGGAAATCGAGCGCGCATTCACGAGGCGGACCATGTCTGAGAGCGATACTGAGCGCCCGGATGGTGTGGGGCACCCGCACCCCGTGAAGGACGAGAACGGCCCCGAGGACCGCGTCCGGCGCCTCCCGGACGCGCTGATCGACCAGATCGCAGCGGGCGAGGTGGTCGAGCGGCCCGCCTCGGTCGTGAAGGAACTCGTCGAGAACGCCCTCGATGCGGGCGCGCGACGCGTCCGGGTCGACGTGCGCGACGGCGGCAAGGCGCTGATCGCGGTCACCGACGACGGCTGCGGCATGTCCCCGCGCGACGCCCGGGTCGCGCTCGAGCGCCACGCCACCAGCAAGCTCTCGCAGCTCTCCGACCTCGAAGCGGTCGGGAGTTTCGGGTTCCGCGGCGAGGCGCTCCCCGCGATCGCATCGGTTTCGCGCATGCGGCTGACCACGCGCCCGGCCGACGACGACGAAGGCACACGCATCGAAATCGATAGCGGCGAGCGGATAGGCGAGGGCGCAGCCGGCGGTCCTCCCGGCACGCGCATCGAAGTCGCCGACCTGTTCGCCCGCGTGCCAGCGCGCAGAAAGTTCTTGAAGAGCCACGGCACCGAATGGGGCCACATCATCGACTGGCTGCGGCGGTTGGCGATCGCGCTGCCCGGCATCCACTTCGAAGTGCGGCGCGACGACCGGGCGCCGCTGGTCTGGCCGGCCGTCGAAGACCCGCTCGACCGCATCGCGGCCGTACTCGGCGAAGACGAAGCCTCGCGCCTCGTTGCGGTGCAAGCCGAAGATCCGCGCGGACATCTCGAAGCCTGGGTCTCCACCCCGGAAGCAACGCGCGCCAACGCCAACGGCCTCTACCTCTACGTCAACGGTCGGCCCGTTCGCGACAAGGTCATGCGCCACGCCGTGCTCCAGGCCTATCGCGACCTGATCCCGAAAGGGCGCTTTCCCTCGGCGGTCGTGTTTCTGACGTTCCACGGCCCGGGCGTCGACGTGAACGTGCACCCCGCCAAGTGGGAAGTGCGCTTCGCCGACAGCCAGGCCGTTCACCAGTTGATTCGACGCGCCGTGCGAGACGCCATGGGAAACCGCGGCTGGCTCGCGAACGGCGAACCCGCCACCGCCGTCGCCTCGTCGGCGGGAGCGTCCTCGCGCGAAGCATCGGGGATGGCGCCGACGACGAGCCGGGTCGATCACACGGGCGGGGCGGGGCGCGCCACGGACACCGTGCGCGACCGCGGCGCATCGGACTGGGTGCTCGCCGAGCCCCCGAGCCCACCCACCGCAAAGGACGCTGCCCCCGCAGCCCTGCCGGGCCTCGACGCGCCCGCCACGGCACCACGAACGACCGCCCTGCAATTCGGTCAGCTGCGACTGATCGGACAGCTGCTGGCCAGCTACCTGCTCGTCGAGGGCAAGGAAGGGCTGCTGTTGATCGACCAGCACGCCGCCCACGAGCGCGTACTGTACGAGCGCCTGCGAGCCCAATGGTTCGAGGCCGGTGTCGACCGGCAGGGGCTCCTGATCGCAACCCCGGTCGAACTCGACCCGCTGGAAGCCGCCGCCCTCGAGGCCAATGCCGAGACCGCCCTTCGCCTCGGTTTCGAGATCGAGTCTTTCGGACAGGGGAGCGTGATGGTCCGCGCGATCCCGGCGCTGCTCGCCGGGCGCGATCCCACACCACTGGTGCGCGAGTTGGCGAGCGAACTCGCGAACGCCCCCGTCGGTGCTGACGCCGGCACGGACACGGCGGAGGCCAGCGATAGCGATACCCGCCTGCTCGCGGCGGTCGACCACGCCTTCGCCACCCTGGCTTGCCACAGTGCACGAAGGGCCGGGGACCACCTCGACGCGAAAGAGCAGCAGCAGATCCTGAACGACCTTGACACCATCCCGTGGGCGCCCACCTGCCCGCACGGTCGCCCGGTCGCGGTCAGCTACGGGCTCGACGAAATCGAGCGACGCTTCTCGCGCCGCTAGCCCGCGTTTGCCACCGGCCCTCGTAGCGAGGCGGGGGTGATGTAGGCTCGGCGCGCTCTCGCTCCGTCCGGGGCGCGACGACCCTCTCGATCCCCGCCCCGATTGCCATCCCCAGGCCCATCCCAAAGCCCCATCGAAGGCGCCGACTTCGCGCGCCCGCGGACCCCATGGAAGACCAGCCGAAACAACCCGTCATCGTCCTGACCGGCCCCACCGCCGCCGGCAAGAGCGCCCTCGCGCTCGACATCGCGGCCCGCTTCGACGCCGAAATCGTGAACGCCGACTCGATGCAGGTGTTCCGCTTCATGGACATCGGCACCGCCAAGCCGAGCCTCGCAGAACGCGCCCGGGTTCCCCACCACCTGTTCGACATCGTCAATCCAGATGAGCCCTACAGCGCCGGCCGCTACGCGAACGACGCCCGCGAAGCCGCGGCCCGAATCCACGCCTCGGGCAAGCTCGCGATGTTGGTCGGTGGAACCGGGCTCTACATCCGAGCCTTCCTCGAAGGCCTGATCGACACGGGCGGCGCAGACGTCGAGTTGCGAGAACGCCTCGAAACCGAACACGAGAAGGCCAGGGAAGCCGGCGATCCCCTGCGGCTGTACCGCCGGCTCGAAAAGCTCGACCCCCGCGCCGCCACCAAGATCCATCCCAACGACCTGCGCCGCACGATCCGCGCCCTCGAGATCGTCGAGCGCTGCGGTCGCGAGGCGTCGGTCGTGCGTGGTGAGCACGGCTTCCTCGACAACCCCTACGAAACCCTCCACCTCGCTCTCGACCCCGGTCGCGAAGTGGTGAACGAGCGCATCAACAAGCGCTGCGAAGACATGATCGCAGCGGGGCTTTTGCAGGAGGTTCGGCGGCTACGCGAGATGGGCTACGGCCCCGAGCTTCGCCCCATGCAGGCGATCGGCTACCGCCACATCAACCCGGTCGCCGACGGCCGCGACACCCTGGCCAACGCCTTGCTCTCGATGCAGTCGGACACGCGCCGCTTCGCGCGCCGCCAGCGCACCTGGCTGCGCAAGGTGGAAGACGCGATCTGGTGCGATCCCTGCGAGCACGACGCGGTGCTGGCGCGCGTCGAGGCCTTCGTGGCCAAGCGGTCGGCGCGGGGCTGAGTAGCGCTCGGGGCGAATACAAGCCCCCTCAGCGCCGAAAACGCCGAACGACGCGCCTCAGTATTCGGCCGCCGTGTAGTCGATCCCGAACTTCAGATCGATGCAGCAGGGCGTTTCCATTTCGAACAGCGCGCCGCCGTTGTCGACGGGGGAGAAGAGGGTGTCGAGGTCGGCCTCGAAGGGCAGCAGGAAGATGCCGGGCACCAACTCGATCCCACCGGTCACGAGGCGAATGGTCGAAGCGCCGATGTTCACGCCGGTATTCCAGACCGCACCCGGCACGCCGAACACCACCCGCACCGCGACCGGATCGTCCTGCGCGCGCATGCGCGTCACGACGCCCACGATCGCGACCATGGGCGAAAGCAGCAGATCGAGCGGCCCCTGGGTCAGGTTGCTCACCGAGCGACGCAGGGTCTCGCTGGACGCTTGCGCCGGCACGGGCGCCGCGAGACACATCGCCGCCAGCAGCGCGGTCGCCGCGAAGCGGCGGATGCGCGAATGGGCCACGAGGCTTCGCTCGGTCGGGGCGGCCGACGGGGCAGTGTGATTGGGCTCAGACTTCGAGTAGTACTTCAACGGTTCGGGTCTCCTGCGCGGCTCGATGAGAGCGCCCCCGCCGTGCCGATCGGCCGACGCTGCCCGGGCGGCAACGCGGCCCACACCGCACTGTTCAGCTCAGGCTACGCGGCGGCCGCCTGCAATGTCAAGCGCACGCCTCCCGGAGGCTACAGTCCCGCCCGCCCATGAGACTCCCTGCACCGCTTCCCATCGTGGCCATCGTTGGCCGTCCCAACGTCGGCAAGAGCCGGCTGTTCAACCGCTATGCGGGGCACCGCCGTGCACTCGTGCGCGACGAACCCGGGGTGACCCGCGATCGCATCGCGGAAGAGGTCGCGCTGCTCGGCAAGCGCTTCCTGCTGGTCGACACCGCCGGCCTCGAACCCGCCGACCACCCCGGGCTCGAAGCGCAGGTGCAGGCGCAAGCGAGAACTGCCGTCGACGAAGCCGACGCGATCCTCTTCGTGGTCGACGGCCAGGCGGGCCTGCTGCCCGAAGACGAGGAAATCGCCCGCACCCTGCGCAAGAGCGACAAGCCGCTGGCCCTGGCGGTCAACAAGATCGACCTGCCCGAACACGAGACGCGTCTGGCGGACTTCTACGGCCTCGGTTTCGACGACATCTACGCAGTTTCAGCCGAGCACGGTGGCGGCGCCTTCGACGCGCTGGAAGCGCTCGTGGGCCGTCTCGATAACGCCCCCCTGGAAGAAGACGGCGACCCCGAGAGCCGCCTGCTGCCGCTTCTCGCAGAGGGAATGAGCGAGATCCCGGACTATTCGGCCGTCCCCCTCGACCACGATTTCGGGGGCGCGAAGCAGACGGAAAGCCCCGCGCCCGCCGACGAGGCCGAAACGCGCGACATCCGCGTAGCCCTGGTCGGGCGTCCGAACGTCGGCAAGAGTTCACTGACCAACCGCCTGATCGGGGAAGAGCGGGTCGTCGTCTCCGACGTGCCGGGCACGACGCGAGATTCGATCGACAGCCGCATCGAGCACGACGGGCAGGGCTACGTGCTGATCGACACCGCTGGCCTGCGACGCCCCGGACGCCGCGCCGAAACGGTCGAACAAGTGAGCGCACTGCTGACCGTGCGCGCCCTCGAGCGCGCCGACGTGGCGCTATTGCTGGTCGACGCCCACGAGGGCATCAGCGACCAGGACGCCCACGTGGCCTCGCTCGTGCGCGACCGGGGCTGCGCGTCCGTGGTGGTGGCCAACAAATGGGATCTGGTCGACGGCGAAAAGGGCGCCGAAACCCTCGACGCCATCCGGCACGGTCTTCGCTTCATGCGCGACAGCCCGGTGCTTCCGCTGTCGGCCCTCACCGGAGCACGTCTGCGGAAGCTCTTTCCGGCCATTCGCCGGGCCGCAGCCGCGGGGCGTCAGCGGATTTCGACTGCCGAGTTGAACCGCTGGCTGCAGGAAGTGACCCGCAGCAACCCTCCTGCCTTCGGACGGCGCAGCGGCCACGCTCGCCGGCCCATCAAGTTCTTCTACGCGGCCCAGACGGGCGTTCGCCCGCCGACCTTCCAACTCGTCTGTACCCAGCCGAAGGCGGTCCAGACCGCCTACCGGCGCTACCTCGAAAACCGCCTGCGCGAGCGCTTCGGCTTCAACGCGACCCCCGTCCGCATCCAACTGCGCGCGCGGGGCGGCAAGAGCCGGCACTAGCCCGGGGCGTCCGGCGGCCCGGTCGCAGGCAGCAAGTCGCGCTTTGACCGCCTTCCGATACACTCCGCCGCCGCATTTCCGCCCCCCCTCGCAAGATCTTCGAAACAGCAACGCACCCCACGCGAAGAACGCGGAGGGAAGGAGCCCGAGCGGTGGCCGTCGCCAGAAAGAAAAAGAAAGCCAAGCCCCAGCAGGAGTCTGCGGCGGAAGCCCTCGACGAGATCGAGCACCGCGGTGACGAACTCTACGAGTGGATCATCGCGAACCCGACGCCGATCCTCGCGGGCGGCGCGGTCGTCCTCGTGCTGGCCGCGGTCTGGGGTTTCGCGAGTTCGGGGATGGACAGCAGTCGCTCGAGTGCGTCCGCGGCCATCGCCCAAGCCAAGAACGAGTATCGCGTCGCCATGGGGGGCCGCTATGGCGGCAGCCTCGACGTGCCGGAGCCCGCGAACCCGCAAGCCGCGCGCGAAACGCGCGAGGAGTACGTCACCCGCTTCCAGGCGCTCGCGGACGACTACGCGGGCAGTGAGATGGGCAGCTACGCGCTCGTGCAGGTCGGCAACCTGCAGGCCGAACTCGACGACGTCGACGCGGCGCTGTCGAGTCTGCAAGAAGCCCTCGAACCGTACGGCGACAACCACGCCATGCGGGGCATCCTGCTCGAACGCATCGCCTTGCTGCACGAAAGCAAGGGCGACCTCGACGCGGCTTCACAGGCGCACGTCGAAGCGTCGGCGATCACCCGCTACCCGCTGCGTTACTTCGCGCTGGTGAACGCCGCGCGCACCCAGGCCGAAGCGGGCAAGACCGACGAGGCGATCGCGACCTTCGACCGCATCAGCGCCGAAGCGCCGGACCTGCAGATCCCCGAGCACACGCAGTCGATGCTGCTGGAACTCAAGGCGAGCCGCGCGCAGTAGGGCACGACGCGTCGCATGTGAGAAGCACGGGCGAGGAGCGTTCAGGCTGAACGCTCGCCTTCCAGCTTGAACGACCGGGCGGAAGGTTTTCCCCCTGCGCGGGCCTACCGAAGCCGCTGAGCGGCTGGGGCTGTGGGCACGCGAGTTGCACATCCATGCGGGTCCTGGACCCGTCACCGCGATCGTTGCCGCTCCGCGAGGCAAGGGCCGTGAGTGGCTTTCTGCAACCGCAACTCACTTCGATGCCGGAGAGCCCCGTCATGTCACCGGCTGCGCACACGTCGCAGCGGAGTCGTCCGCACTTCGTCTGGATCAGCCTCGAACAGGGAATGCAGTGCCGTTCCCACTACTACGAATACGCGATCGACCGGCCGCTTCGCCGCGCCGACCTCGAAGGCGTGCTGCACGCATGGGGGGCCACCCAGACCCAGGGCCCCGGCAACTTCCATCTCCCCGACCAGCTCGATCGAACGCTGGCTGACTTCATTTCCTTCGAGCAGATGTACACGAGTGGAACCTCCACCGTGTCGTCGCTGCGCGGCGGCTTCAGCGGCGTGCCCGGCGTGCTCCACGCGCTCGCCCATTCGCCCAAGACCGAGTCGGGCGCGACGCTGGCGCGCACGCATCCGACGATCTTCGAGCGCCTCGAACAGGACGGATACCAACTCGCAGGCTTCCACCTGTTCAAGGATGTCTCGCCCGAGTTCGTGATTCCCGATCCGGGCCTCGGGTGGACGGACGAACTGCGCGCCTTGCCCGACCCGCACGACACCCACCTGAACTACGTGGCGCCAGTGCTGCGCCTCGAAAACCACCTGCGCGAAGCCGGGGAGGGGCCTCACGCGATCTGCATCCACGTTTTCGGACAGCTCGTGCCGGCGATTCTCGAAGTGCTCGCGGAGGCGGGGATCAACCGGGAAAACGCGGTGATCGTCGTGGCCGGCGATCACGGGCACCCGAACTACGACCTCGAAGGGCGTCAGTGGCGCGGCGCGCACGACTTCGAGTGCGACGAACTCAACACCCACATCTACTGCCGGCTTTCGCTGCCGGGGCTCGAAGCGCGCAAGATCTCGATGGCGTGCACGACCCTCGACCTGGTGCCCACGGTGAGCCCCGTGCTCGGCATCGACATGCGTCTGCCGAAGCGTTTCGCACCGCTGCTGGGTGTGGACCTCGGCGACGTGCTCGCCGGACGCGCACCGCAGTTCGAACGCACGCTGCGCATTGCCAATCGCTACCACGCGCAGCTGCGCTCGCGGGTGGTATCGCTTCGCCGCGACGGCTTCCGGTACCAGTACATGCACCCGGAAAACGTCTACCTCCACGACTACCACCGGCTGCACGGCGTGCGCGCACTGGCGGCCGAAAACCTCTGGCGCAGCGCGGGGGAGGGGCTCGAAGGGCCGGTCAACATCGACAACTCGCGCATGGCCGGGGTGCTGCGCGCGTTTCGTCACGAGCGCCTCAGCCTCGATCGTGAGATCCAGCGCGACTGGCTCGAGGTGCTGGCCAGGCGCTGCGAGGTGGATCCATGCTGGTTCGACCGCATCGCCGCGATCGACCCCGAGGCCGACGACCAACTCGCCCAGATCGAAGCCAGCGACGCGATCGACAGCGAAATCCGCCGCCTCGCCGAAAGCGTGATGGGGCGCGCCGCCGACACCATGGGCGAACTCAAGCGGATCGTCGATTCCCACTTCTACTACCGGCACTTGCTGGCCGAACTTCCAGAAGCACACGAGGGGCGTGTCGCGGTGTGGGACGTAGACGGGGGCTACGACGCCTGCGTGCGGCCGATCCGCGACCGCATCGCCCCGCGTTACGTGGTGATGGAAGACGCCGCGCACGGGCGCGTCACCACTGATGGCCTGCCGATCCGCGCGCCCTCCGAACTCGCGAGCGACCCGGTCGACGTCGTGGTCGTGTGCTCTCCCGCCGGCCGGCTGCGCGAAACCGTCGACAAGATCCGCGCCCTCGACCTTCAACACCCCCCGATGATCGGATGAGCGAACCCATGGCAACCCGTGACTCGATCGAACTCCTCGCCACCCTCGGGCCTGCGTCGCTCGATCGTCGTACCATCACGCGGCTCGACGAGGCGGGGGTCACGCTCTTTCGCGTGAACCTTTCGCACACCGATGTCGAGGCACTCCCGGACATCGTCGAACTCGTGCGCACCCACACCCGGGTGCCCATCTGCTTCGACTCGGAGGGCGCCCAGATTCGCACCGGCGCCCTCGAGAGCGGCGAGGTGCAGCTCGAGGCCGGGCGACTGGTGGAGCTCCGGGCAGAGGGGATCGGAGAAGAGGGCGCTTCGATCGCGCTGGTCCCGCGCGGCATTACCCGCCAACTCGAACCGGGTGATCTCGTAAGCCTCGACTTCAACGGCTCGCTGCTCCAGGTGATGGAAGCCGGGGCTCGTGGCGGCGTACGCGCGCGCATCTTGCGCGGTGGTGTCGTGGGCTCCAACAAGGCGGTCTCGCTGCAGCGCGGGGTCGCGATGCCGGCGCTCAGTGACAAGGACCGGCGCGCCATCGAGATTGGCCGCCAGCTCGGCATCCGGCACTTCGCGCTCTCGTTCGCCGCCGAAGCCGAAGATGTCGCCACGATGCGCAGACTCGCAGGCCCCGAATCCTTCATCATTTCGAAGATCGAAAGCCGGCGCGCGCTGCAGAATCTCGACGCCATCGCACAGGCTTCCGACGCGCTGCTGATCGACCGCGGGGATCTCTCGCGCGAAGTCCCCATCGACCAGATCCCGCGCATCCAGCGCGCCGTGATCGAAAGAGGGCGATCGCTCGCGACGCCGGTCTACGTGGCTACGAACCTGCTCGAATCGATGCTCGAAGCCCCGACGCCCACCCGGGCCGAGGTGAACGACGTCTACACCACGCTTCGCGACGGCGCGGACGGCCTGGTGCTGGCCGCCGAAACCGCGATCGGCCGCAACCCGGTGCAATGCGCGAACATGGTGATGAAGATCGCGGCCGGGAACCCCGCTTCGCAGCCCGCCCTGGAACTGCAGTCGACGTCGCAGCTCGTTCGCCCACACGGCCCCGAATCGCTGCGCCGCACGCCGACGCCAGCACCCGCGAGTGACGCGAGGGCGCTCACGATCGCCCCCGAGGCATTCGACCTCGCTGCGCAGCTTGCATGCGGAGCGCTGGCACCGCTTTCCGGGTTCATGGACGCGCAGCAATACGACTCCGTGCAGCGCCTCGAACAGCTTCCAGACGGGACCCCGTGGCCGTATCCGGTGACCTTGCGGGTGGCCGCCGAGGCGATCACCCCCGAACCGGGCGAAACGATCGTGCTGACCACTGCAGAACGCGAGGGATCGCTGGTGATGCACGTCTCGCATGCCTTCGCGGCTCCCGGTGGCACCCGGCTCGCCGGCCCCGTCACGCAGACGGAGCAGGGCGCCGTTCGAAGTCACCCCCTCGAGCTGCCACCCACACTCGCCCGAGCCGCCTTCGAAGCGCGCGGTTGGCGGCGCGTGGCCGGCGCGGTCGTGGCCCGCTTCGACGCCCGAGCCATCGCCCGCTGGACCGCCGCCCAGTTCGATGAAACCGCCGTCGACGGTGTTTTCCTGGCCGTCTGCAGCTCGCTCGCATCCAGCCAGGACGACGCACTCGAACTCCAGCGCGCCATCCTCGAGGCCGTGGGTGACCACGCGGGGAACGTCGTGGTCGCGGGGCTAGCGAGACTCCAGGCCCCGAACGCACTGGCGCGGCGCCGCCTCGACGCCATCCGCCTGAAGAACCACGGCTGCAGCCATGTCGGGTTCGAACTCGACACCGGGCGAGGGGTGCGGCGCGAGAATCGGGCCCGGTCGGTCTCGACAAGCGGCGCTTCCGCGCCGATCAGTCCCTGACCCCGGCGAACTGGGCTGACCGGAACGGAAAGGTCGCAACACTTTCGAACGGCGCGGCATCTTTCCGTACGGGCCACGCGAATCGTTCCCGAGGAGACTTCGACCATGGGCAAGACCTCGATCGCAATCCTGCTTTGTCTGGCGTTCGCTGCGCCGGCCTGGAGCACGGAGCCAGCGGCCGAGGTCGTCGCGATCGAATCGGTCGTGAAGAGCGTGAAGCAGGCGCTCGTAGTTGCCCAGAGCGAGATCGACGCCGAGGAACTCCCCACGGTGAAGTCCGCCGTCCTGCAACTCGAGACGCTGTATTCGACGCGGGGGGATGGCCGCAAACAGTTGGTGATCGCGAAGGCGGGCGCAGCGTTCGACCGGGCACGTGCGCAGAAGTTCGTGCTCGACATCAAGCCGCCGCGTGCGCGTGGCGGACCGGTGTCGGCGCGCGAACTCGAAGAAACGCTCACGCAGCTGATCGTGACGGGTGCACGGTCCGCAGCGCTGGTCGCCGCAGAGCCAAACTCACTGTCGCTCACGCAAGCCACTGCGCAGTGGCGCTTCGTCGTGGTGGGCGCCGGCGTTGGCGGACTCGGCTTCAACATCATGCCGCTGAGCGACGCCCTCGAGATCGCCGTCGACAAGGCATCCGTCCAGATCCTGACGATCGGCTACGAAGCGCGTTGAGCAGATCACGCCCAACCGGGATATGCCTTTCGCAAAGATCGAGAAAGAACGGGGCAGCCGTCCCACCCGAGCCCGATCTCGACCCGGATCTCGCTCGCGGTCGTCGCATCGACGCGCTAAAGCGTCTCGCAGCGTGACGACCCGACTTCTTCTCCTGCGTTGGCTTTGCCTCTGCGCGGTCCTCGCGACAGGGCTGCCGGGCTGTGGTGGAGACGAAGGAGAGGTCGAGCCGGCTCGGCCGCAGCCGCGGCCCAACGTGATGCTGATCTCGATCGACACCACCCGGGCCGACTATCTCACCTTCGACGACCCAGACACCGCCCCGAACCTGACGGGCGCGGCCCAGCGAGGCACGATTTTCGAGCAGGCGGTCGCGGGCTCGAACTGGACCTTGCCTTCCCACGCGCAGATGCTCAGCGGCATGGCGCCGGCCTATCACGGCAGCGAGATGGATCGCGTCACGCTCGACCCCGCCATTCCGCTGGTCAGCGAGATCCTGAAGCAGGCCGGCTACCAGACACTGGGCGTGTATTCGAACCCGCTGCTGTGGGGCAACTACGGCTTCGATCGGGGTTTCGACTACTACCACAGCGCGATGCTTCCCGAGAACGCGCACAAGGACGAGATCCGCTACGCCCCGCGCGGCCAGGCCGCCGTCGAGCGGATGGAGAAACTGGGGGATGCGGGGCTGGTCTCTGCGCCCACCGTCTTGACCATCGCCAAGCGTGCACTCGAACGCACGAAACCCGATCAGCCCATCTTCCTGTTTGCGCACATCATGGAGCCCCACGCCGACTACATCCCGCCGCCGCCCTGGGACACCCGATTCGACCCGGACTACGAAGGTGACTTCAACCCGGTCAACTACATCTACAACCCCGAGGTGGTCGACTACAGCAAACAACCGGCGCGTCAGATTTCGGACCGAGACCTCCAGCACGTTCGGGCCCTGTATCGCGGAGAGGTGGCCGCCTCCGACGACGCGATCGGCAAGCTGCTCGAAGTCCTCGAGCAACACGACCGTCTCGAGAACACACTCGTGATCGTGACCGCGGACCACGGCGAAGCGTTCTTCGAACACGGCAAACCCGGACATCGGGGACTGTTCCGCGACACGGTGATGCGCATTCCGCTGCTCGTGATCCCGCCCGCAGGCGAACGCGAAGGCATCGCACGCCGCTCGTCCGCTTCGGTGACGCTCTCCGACCTGCTGCCCACCATCCTCGACTACGCCGCCATCGAACCCCCCGAGGTCGCGACCGGCCGCTCCTTGCGTCCCGCGATAGAGCAGGGGGCTTTCGAGGGCAGGCCTGCGCTGTTCTCGGACTACCGCGTCAAGTTCCGCAGCGACGGCGAGCGCGAGCACACCCAGACCTACGGTCTGCGCTCGCCAACGTTCAAGGTGATCCGACGCGCCGTGATCGTCGACGACCGCATCGTCCGACTGACCGAACGCTACTGGGATCTCGCGAAGGACCCCGACGAGAAGTCGCCAGTGAAAGACGCGAACGATCCGCGGCTCGCAAAGGCGCTCGCCAGGCTCGACGAACGGCTCGCCGAAGCCCGCCGCCACTGGGACGCCCATCCGCGAACGCCGCGCGACGAACGCGACGTCTACGTCGACGGTTGGTTCGAAGAGCTCAAGATGCTCGGCTACTTCGTCGCGGGAGACGAGCAAGCCGACGTCGAGAGCCTGAAGCCCTGGGGCCTTGCTCCGGGTCTGCCGCAACGCGCGAACTGATCTGCGTTGGAGAAACCGGACATTCCTAAATTGCCACTACACACCAATTCTGCCGATTAAGACAGGAGAAAAAGAGACAAAGAAACTGTTGCATTTCGACGCAGCCCTGTGGCATAAAGCCTTATTGGTACGATCCGGTACTCTGGGATGGAGGTTGTGGGCATGTCCCCAGGAATCGTGCGTGACTCTCTATCTATTGGGAAAAGCGAAGGTTTTTCGATTTCTCGATGGCGGATAATCGCCGGCCGCTGATCGGAACACCGTTCGCAGTCGCGACGCTTTTCTTGTGGCTGATTGCCCCTGCGAGCCAGGCCGCGCCGATCACATACGGCGTTGCTTCAGGAAACGCGGCGATTCGGGTGCTGGTGGGCGTCTCAGAGATCGGCTCGACGACGACGTCACTGGTCGGCGGCGACGTGACCATCGATGTCACCGCCCAATCGCTCGACGCTTTGAACATCGTTCTCGGCCCGAACGTTCCGCTCGCGCTGAGCTCGCCCTACGGCGGCTATGACGACATCACCATCGAAACGGTGTCGCTGACGGATGGGGCGGGATACACCTCGACCCTGCTTTCGAGTATCGGCTCGACATTCCAGGTGTTGGTGGGCCCGCTGGATGTTGCAGGCTCTTGGGGAGCCACGGACTCGGCGGCTGTCAACCCGCCACAGTCCGGCGTGCCGATCAGCTTCGGGATTCCTTCGCTCCTCAGCGGCGTCGTCGTGGACGGAACCGTGATGATGAACGGCGTGACCCTCACTCTCCTGGACGGCGCGGAATTCGGGGAGTCTGACCCGCTGCAGATCATCGCGGACATCCAGCTGGAACTCGTTCCAGAGCCGGGGACGGCCCTGCTCGTCGGCCTTGGCCTCGCGGCGCTGTCCTCCTCGACGCGACAGCAGGCGCGTAGGAGGGATTAGCCGGGTGTTCGACGATTGTCGGCCCAAAGTAAAGATGTCCGGTTTTCTCCCAAGTAGAAATGTCCGGTCTCCCCAGTTCAGCTCGGGGTCACGATCTCGGTCTGGCGCCTTGGGGTTCCTTCCCGGAGCAATCGGGCGTCCCGCTGCTTCGTCGAGGGCTTGGCGATTCGAGCCTCAACGCGCTCGGTCTGCTGCTTCTTGATGAAGGCGAGGTTGCTGAACGCGGGGCTCTCGGCGGGCTCGAGGGACCCACAGGCCATCTTCCACCATCCAGCCTCGCAAGGTCTCGACCGAGAGCTGAAGCTCATGGATCTCCGTCAACTTCTCGTGCGCCAGGGTGGGGCCGAAGTCCGCGTAGCGAGTGCGAACGACCTCGAGCGCCTCCCGGCGCAGCTCACTCGACAGCCGGCGATTGCTCGGCCGGCCGCGACGCTTCGAGACCAGCCCGCGTGGGCCGTCCTGCGTGTAGGCGCGTTGCAGGCGACGCACCTGGCGGGTCGTTAGACCCAGCATCGTCGCCGCCTCACGCTGCGTCAGCCGCTTGTCGGATACCGCCGCCAAATGGAGAAAGCGGACATTTCTACTTTGCGGAAACCGGACATTTTTAAATCGGTACTACACCAATTCTGCCGATAAGATATATTATGTCAAATCGAGGATTGGCATCGAGGGTCTCTGCTGGAGACGGCCCCCTGCGGCGCTTGGATCGTCGGGGCCTTGGCCACTGGAGGCCCGACCGGCTCCCCCACTCCCCACGCCTCAGGTGATCACCAACCCGCCGTTCGGGCTGATCGCCTCTCCCGTCAGGAAGCCCGATTCGTCGCTCGCGAGGTAGAGCGCGAGGTTGGCGATGTCTTCGGGCTGCCCGGTGCGGCCAAGAGGCGTCGTGTTCTTCAGGTGCTCGAGTGCGGCGTCCGGCACGGCGGCGACCATCGGGGTTTCGATGACACCGGGGCAAATCGCGTTGACGCGGATGCCCAGCGGCCCGAGCGAACGTGCGCACGATTTGGTGAAGCCCAGCACCGCTCCCTTCGAAGCCGCGTAGTGCGGCGGCCCGAGCCCAACGAGTCCGGCAATGCTCGAGAGATTCACGATCGAACCCGCGGTCTTTTCGCGCTGCATGATCTTCACGGCTTCACGCGCACAGAAGAACACCCCTTCCACGTTGATGGCGAGCATGCGGCGAAACGCATCGTCACTCATCAACGTGAGCTGCAGCCCGCCCTTCATGAGGTCTTCGAACCCATCGCCCGGTGTGCGATCGACGCCGGCGTTGTTGATCAGGATGTCGACCCGACCGAAGGCCGCATCGACCTCGGCGAAAGCGCTGGCCACGGAAGCCGCGTCGGAAACATCGCACGCGACCGCGATGTGTCCCTCGCCGGCGAGCCCGTCCACGACCTTCTGGGCGCTTTCCTGGTTGATGTCCAGCAGCGCAACGCGCGCACCTTCGGCGGCGAAGCACTCGCCGGTGCCCTTCCCGATCCCCGAGCCTCCGCCCGTGATGACGGCCGTCTTGCCTTCGAGTCGCATGGGTCTTCCTCCAGTTAGTCTCCGAACCCTTCGTCCGGGATCGACATGACGCTTTCTGCGCCCGCCAGTGCCGCCGTCGCGTGGACCTCCACGCGCGGCAGGATGCGGGCAAAGTAGAAACGCGCGGTCGTGAGCTTGGCTTCGTGGAAGGTGCTGTCGCCCTGCCCGGCGGCGAGCCGCGCCTGGGAGGCCTGCGCCATGCGCGTCCACAGGTATCCGACCACGACGTAACCGGACAACATCGCGAAGTCAACGGAAGCCGCGCCGAGTTCGTCGAGGTCCTTGATCGCGCGCTCGCTCACGATCTTGGTGAGTTCTTCCCAGCGCTCGTTGCATGCCTGAAGCGGTGCAACGAATTCGCCAAGCGCCTCGTCGTCTTTGGACTCGTCGCAGAACGCGCGAATCAGAGCCGTCG